>NZ_JBHUBS010000002.1:43702-212012 GCF_042788835.1 Streptomyces sp. NPDC056883
TCTGCGTCAACGACGCCCCCCCTTTCCGCCGTGTTATGTGCCCGCTCCCCCCCACCCCCGTCCCTCCCCCCTGTCTTCCCTCCCTCCCCCCCCCCCGCCGCCTTGTACCGTCCCTTCCCGGCCAAGCGCAAGGCTTGAACCAGAAAATCCTCGATCTCGCACTAGACTGGCGGGTTGTTTGGCGCTGGACCGGAACAACCTGGGCAGACCCGGGCTCCGCCCGGCGACCCGGAGGCTTCCGGGAACACGACGCGAGGGCCGATGGCAGCCACACCAGAGCACGGTGAAGTCACTCTGCTCGACGACGGGACCGGGCTCGGCGAAGGGCCCGGGGCCGACGCCGGGTACGTCCGGGAGCGGCCCGAGGAGTCCGGCAAATCGGCCCGGTTCTCCGCCGGACCCGCCGCCCCGACGCGCACCCTGGTCGACATCTTCGAGGCCTCCGTACGGGCCCACCCCGACGAGCTCGCCCTCGACGACGGAACCACCCGCCTGACCTACCGGGCGCTCGCCGTCGAGGTGGAGCGCCGGCGCCGGGCCCTCGCGGCCGCCGGAGTGGGGCTCGGCGACCGGGTCGGCGTACGCGTGCCGTCCGGGACCAACGAGCTGTACGCGGGCATCCTGGCCGTCCTCGCGGCCGGAGCCGCCTACGTGCCCGTGGACGCCGAGGACCCGGACGAGCGGGCCGACCTGGTCTTCGGCGAGGCCGGAGTACGCGCCGTGCTGGGCGCCGACCAGCGCATCGAGGCCGCCGCGCCGGGCAAGGGCGCCGAACCCTCCCCGGGGCATGCCGTCCCCGCCGCCCGCCCCGGCCCCGAACACGACGCGTGGATCATCTTCACCTCCGGCTCCACCGGCAAGCCCAAGGGCGTGGCCGTCAGCCACCGCAGCGCCGCCGCCTTCGTGGACGCGGAGGCCGCGCTGTTCCTCACCGAGGAGCCGATCGGCCCCGGCGACCGGGTCATGGCCGGACTGTCCGTGGCCTTCGACGCCTCCTGCGAGGAGATGTGGCTGGCCTGGCGCTACGGCGCCTGCCTCGTGCCCGTGCCCCGCTCCCAGGTCCGCAGCGGCGCCGACCTCGGCCCCTGGCTGGCCGAGCAGGAGATCACCGTGGTCTCCACGGTGCCGACCCTGGCCGCACTGTGGGAGCCCGAGACCCTCAACGAGGTCCGGCTGCTGATCTTCGGCGGCGAGGCCTGCCCGCCCGAGCTCACCCAGCGCCTGGTCACCGAGGGCCGCGAGGTCTGGAACACCTACGGCCCCACCGAGGCCACCGTCGTCGCCTGCGCCTCCCTGCTGACCGGTGAGGAACCGATCCGGATCGGCCTCCCGCTGAACGGCTGGGAACTGGCCGTCGTCGACGAATCCGGCGAACCGGTGCCCATGGGCGGCAGCGGCCAGCTCGTCATCGGCGGCGTCGGCCTGGCCCGCTACCTCGACCCCGAGAAGGACGCCGAGAAGTACGCCCCGCTGGAATCGCTCGGCTGGGAGCGCGCCTACCGAAGCGGCGACCTCGTCCGCGCGGAACCCGAAGGGCTGGTCTTCCTGGGCCGCGGAGACGAGCAGATCAAGCTCGGCGGCCGCCGCATCGAGCTCGGCGAGGTGGACGCCGCCCTCCAGGCCCTGCCCGGCGTCGCCGGCGCGGCCGCCGCCGTCCGCACCGCGCGCAGCGGCAACCAGCTCCTCGTCGGCTACCTGGTCACCCAGGACGGCTGGGACCACGCGGCGGCCGTGACCCGGCTGCGCGCCGAGCTGCCCGCAGCCCTCGTACCGCTGCTCGCACCGGTGGAGGAACTGCCCACCCGCACCTCCGGCAAGGTGGACCGCAACGCACTGCCCTGGCCGCTCCCCGAACTGGAGACCGGCGGCCCCACCGAGCAGCTCTACGGGACCGAGGCCTGGCTCGCCGAGCAGTGGAGCGAGACCCTGGGCGTGGCCGTCACCGGCGCCGCCGACGACTTCTTCGCGATCGGCGGCAACAGCCTCGCCGCCGCCCAGCTCACCACCAGGCTGCGCACCCGCTACCCGAGCGCGGCCGTCCTCGACATCTACCAGCAGCCCACCCTGCGCAAGCTGGCCCGGCACCTGGAGAAGTCCGCCCAGGACGACGGCGCGGTCCGGACCATCGCGCCCGTGCCGCTGCGGACCAAGGTCATCCAGTCCCTGCTGCTGCTCCCGCTGTTCACCCTGATCGGCCTGCGCTGGACGGTGGCGCTGCTCGCCCTGGGCAACGTACTGCACTGGTTCGGGGCCTATCCTTGGGCGCCGGCGGCCTCCTGGTGGCTCGTCGCCGCCGGCGCCGCCCTGCTCTTCAGCCCGCCCGGCCGCCTCGCGATCGCGGCCGGCGGCGCCCGGCTGCTGCTGCGCGGGGTGAAGGCGGGGCGCCACCCGCGCGGCGGAAACGTTCACCTGCGGCTGTGGACGGCCGAGCGGCTCGCCGAGTACTCCGGCGCGACCTCGCTCACCGGCTCCTGGCTGGAGCGCTACGCACGGGCCCTGGGCGCCAAGATCGGTCCCGAAGTGGACCTGCACTCGCTGCCGCCCGTCACGGGCATGCTCAAGCTCGGCCGCGGCTGCGCCGTGGAGTCCGAGGTGGACCTCTCCGGCCACTGGCTGGACGGGGACCGGCTGGAGATCGGCGCCGTGAAGGTCGGCGCGGGCGCCGTGGTCGGCACCCGCAGCATCCTCTTCCCCGGCGCCCGCGTCGGAAAGCGGGCCGAGGTGGCCCCCGGCTCCGCCGTCGTGGGGCAGATCCCGACCGGCCAGCGCTGGGCCGGAGCCCCCGCCGGCAAGCTCGGCAAGGCCAAGCGGAACTGGCCCAAGGAGCGCCCGCCGCGCGGTCTGTTCTGGCGCGCCGCCTACGGGACGGCCGGCTTCTGCCTCACCTCCCTGCCCGTGCTCGCCGCCCTGCCCGCCCTCCTCGTGGCCGGCCGGTTCGTGCCCGCCGACGCCGGACTCGGCCGGGCCCTGGCCGGAGCGCTGCTCGCCGTGGTGCCGGGGGCGCTCGCCTTCGGATTCGCGTACGCCGCCCTGCTCCTGGTCTCCGTACGCCTCCTCAGCCTCGGGCTGCGCACGGGAACCCATCCGACGCACAGCAGGATCGGCTGGCAGGCCTGGACGGTCACCCAGCTGATGGACCTCTCCCGGGAAACCCTCTTCCCCCTGTACGCCGGGCTGATCACACCGGTGTGGCTGCGCCTCCTCGGCATGAAGATCGGCCGGGGCGCCGAGGTGTCCACGGTGCTCGCACTGCCGAGCCTCACCACCGTCGGCGAGGGCGCGTTCCTCGCCGACGACACCCTGACCGCCCCCTACGAGCTGGGCGGCGGCTGGCTGCGGATCGGCCACTCCGAGATCGGCCGCCGGGCCTTCCTCGGCAACTCCGGCATGACCGCGCCGGGCCGCTCCGTGCCGGACGACGGGCTGGTCGGCGTCCTGTCCGCCACCCCGAAGAAGGCCAAGAAGGGCAGCTCCTACCTCGGCCTGCCGCCGGTACGGCTGCCGCGCTCCGCCGCCGACGCCGACCAGAGCCGGACGTACGATCCGCCCGCACGGCTGCTGTGGGCGCGCGGGCTGGTGGAGCTGTGCCGGCTCGTCCCGGTGTTCTGCTCGGCCGCGCTCGGCGTCCTGACCGTGGCGGCGTTCTGCGCGCTGGCCGGGGCGGACGGACCCGGCCCGTGGGGGACCGCGCTGCTGTCCGGGGCGGTCCTGCTCGCCGCCGGGGTGGCCGCGTGCGTGGTCGCCGCGGCCGCGAAGTGGCTGCTGGTGGGCCGCCACCGGGTGGGGGAGCACCCGCTGTGGAGCGGCTTCGTGTGGCGCAACGAACTGGCCGACACCTTCGTCGAGGTCCTGGCCGTGCCGTGGCTGGTCGGCTCGGTGCCCGGTACGCCGGTGCTGTCCCTGTGGCTGCGCGGACTCGGTGCCCGGATCGGCCGGGGCGTGTGGTGCGAAAGCTACTGGCTGCCCGAGACCGACCTGGTCGTCCTGGGCGACGCGGTCAGCGTGAACCGCGGCTGCGTGTTGCAGACGCACCTCTTCCACGACCGGATCTTGAGGACGGATACTGTGGTCCTGCGTGAGGGCGCCACCCTGGGCCCGGGCGGAATCGTCCTGCCCGGGAGCACGGTCGGGGCCCGCAGCACACTGGGTCCCGCCTCCCTCGTGATGGCCGGGGAATCCGTTCCCGCCGACACCCGCTGGCTGGGCAACCCGATCGAGGCGTGGCGGCCCTGACGGGCGGGTCCGACAGGACGGGCCCGGCACCACCAGCACGTCGTACGAGCACAACGCAGGGAGCGGAAGCGGCAGTGAACGGCCAGAAGACAGCGGCATCGGACCCGTACTTTCCGGCCAACGGCGACCCCCGTTACCGCGTGCACCGGTACGAACTCGCTCTGGAGTACCGTCCCGGCCCCAACCGGCTCGCCGGGACGGCCCGGCTCAGCGCGATCGCCGGGCGGGCGCCGCTCACCGAGTTCCACCTCAACCTGGCCGATTTCAAAATAGGCCGGGTCCTGGTGAACGGCCGGGCGCCGCACTACAGCCACCGCGGCGGCAAACTCCGCGTCCGGCCGCCCAAGCCGCTGCCCGCCGGCGCCGCCTTCACCGTGGAGGTGCACTGGGCGGGCAACCCCACCCCGGTGCGCAGCCCCTGGGGCGGACTCGGCTGGGAGGAGCTGACCGACGGCGCGCTGGTGGCCAGCCAGCCGGTCGGCGCGCCGTCCTGGTACCCCTGCAACGACCGGCCCGCGGACAAGGCCTCGTACCAGATCTCGGTCAACACGCCCTCCGCCTACACCGTCGTCGCAGGCGGCCGGCTGCTCACGCGGACGACCCGCGCCTCCACGACCACCTGGGTGTACGAGCAGCCGGCGCCGACGTCCACGTACCTGGTCGGCCTGTCGATCGGCATGTACCAGACGGTGCTGCTCGGCGACCCCGGACTGGGCGGGGTCCAGCAGACCGCCCACGTACCGGCGCACCTGCTGCCCCGGTTCTCCCGCGACTTCGCGCGGCAGCCCGCCATGATGCAGCTGTTCGAGGAGCTGTTCGGCCCCTATCCCTTCGGGGAGTACGCCGTCGTCGTCGCCGACGAGGAGCTGGACGTGCCGGTGGAGGCGCAGGGGCTCTCCCTGTTCGGCGCCAACCACGTGGACGGCGTACGGGGCTCCGAGCGGCTCATCGCCCACGAGCTCGCGCACCAGTGGTTCGGCAACAGCGTGACCATCGCCGACTGGCGGCACATCTGGCTCAACGAGGGTTTCGCGAAGTACGCGGAATGGCTCTGGTCGGAGCGCTCCGGCGGCCGCACCGCGCACGAACTGGCGTCCGCCGCACACCGCTTGCTGTCCGGACAGCCGCAGGACCTCCTGCTGGCCGACCCGGGACGCAAGCTGATGTTCGACGACCGCCTCTACCAGCGCGGCGGGCTGGCCGTGCACGCGATCCGCTGCGCGCTGGGCGACGGCCCGTTCTTCCGCATGCTGCGGGAGTGGGCCACCGTGAACCGCCACGGCGTGGTCACCACGGCCGGGTTCACCGCGCACGTGGCGCGCTTCGCGACCGGACCGCTGGAGGACCTGTTCGCGGCCTGGCTCTCCGCGCCGGCCCTCCCGCCGCTGCCCGCGCCTGCCGGGGCGGTCTAGGCAGGGACGGCCTGGGGCTTCCTAGAGCCATCCCTTCTTCTTGACGAAGACGAAGGTGCCCAGGGACGCGGCGAGGACGGTGCCGAGGAGGGCGGGCAGGGCGAAGAAATTGTCGAAGCCGTACTCGTTGAGGTGCTCGAAGTTGGCGCCCGGGATCGCCGCGAAGGTGGACGGAATGACGAACATCAGCGTCAGCGCCGTCAGCTTGCGGTTCTCGACGGTGGACTTGACCTGATCCTCGGTCAGGGAGTTCAGGCGGTCCATGTCCTTGTTGAAATCGCGGAGTTCGTCGCGGATCTCGTGCAGGACGGCCAGGGCCCGGTCCTGCTCTTCGGCGGTCGCGGTGGTCGTGGCGGTGTTGATGGCGGTGTTGATGGTCATGACGGTGCTTCCTTCTGGAAAGGGGTACGTGGACATGGCTGTACGCGGACACGGCTGTGCGCGCACAGGGCAGAGCGGCCGTGGGGCGCCCTGAGGAAGGGGGGAGTGGAGGAAAGGGGGCCCGGAGCATGGCGGACGAGCCCGCCGCAAGGGCTGGGCGCGGGTTGCCGGAACGGGCCCGAGAAGGGGGCGACGGCTGGGCGGAGAGCGCCGAGGGTCCGTCGGAGGATGGAGAGAGAGCTCTGGTTACGCGGAGGTGCGGCTCAGAGCGCGGCGGAGGACGAGGCGAAGCGGCGCGGCTGGTTCAGTGGACTCGGACTGTGATCCATGGGGCGATCGCCTCCTCTCGGCAGGGCGTAGTTCCTACGCGGTCGCGGCCATCGGCCATCGGGTGGGCGAGCGCAGTGCACTCACGGGCGGCGACACCTCAACGCTAACAGCAGCTCAGGGGCCCAATCCGGGTCCTTGGTCCCTTCGGCAGGGCCGAAGGTCCCGGCGGCCCGGGTGCCGGCGCTCCTCGGCGCCCGCCCCGCACGGCGGACGCCCCGCCCGGCCCGCTGCTCCCGTACCGGATTCCGGTGGGTCGTGCGGGTCGGACGGGGCGTGCGGGGCGGGTGGCCGGGCGGTGGCGGGACTCAGTACCGCAGTGCGGTGCCGAGGGTGGCGCGCACCTCGCCCGAGAGCTTGTGGGTGCTGCGCGCCGTCGCGTCCTTGGACTGTCCGGCGGGTACGTCGGACACGGTGACGACCACCGTGTCCAGCGGATTGCCGGAGGCGTCCTTGTAGTCGACCTGGACGGCGAAGGACTTCGTCGAGCCGTCGGTGTTGTGGGCCGTGACCGTCACCGCCGACAGTCCTTCGCCGTCGGTGCCGACGCTGCCCAGCGTCACCGCGTCCTTGGCGTCGACACCGTCCTTGACCTCGTCCAGCTTCTTCTTCGCGGCCGCGGTGGCCGAGTCGACCGCGTCGGCGGCCTGCGACTGGACCGAGGCGGCGGCCGAGGCCGCCTTCGACACCCCGGCCGAAGCGTTCCCGTCGGAGTCGGAACAGCCGGCCGTCGTGACGAGTACGGCCGCTGCGAGCAGGGTGCCGCAAGCGCCGCGGATCCTGGCGGGGGTCACGGGCACGTGACACCGGCCGAGGCCGCGACGAGGGTCTCGTCGAGCTTTTGGATCTGAGGCTTCAGCTGGGTCAGCGCCTGGGATCCGGTGGTGTCGCCCGGCAGGTTCCCGGCGCCGGACTTGAGGTCGCCGACGGCGGATCCCACCGCCGACTTCTTCGCGGAATTCAGGTCCTTCAGGGAGGAGGAGATCTTGTCCCAGTCGGTCTGGACGGCGTCGACGGCGTCCTTGATCTGGTCCTTCGTCGCGGAAGCCGGGTCCAGTGCCGCCAGCTTGGCCTGGTCCCCCTTCAGGGTGGAGAGGCCGGTGCAGAGCTCCGAGGCGGCCTGGGTCGCCTGCGCCTTGGGGCTCGGGTCGTCCGAGGAGCACGAGGTGAGGAACAGAACCGCGGTGGCGCCCAGGGCCGCGGTGATGGGGAGACGCTTCATGGAAATCCTTCCCAGTTCGGAACGCCCGGGACCGGGGGAGGAGTCCACCGGTCCCGGGCCGCGGAGTCGACTCGGTGTGTGCTCAGGCCGCGAAGACTTCGCGGAGCTGCTGCTCCTGCGTGCCGGAGAGGTTGGAACGGACCAGCTGCGCCTGCCCGCCGGGGAAGGCGCTGCGCACCCGCTCGACCACGGCGTCGGAGGAGAGCAGGAACAGCGCGGAAGTCCCGGGCTTCACCTCGGACTTCACCTCGTCGATGAACTGGTCGTCGATGCCGACGTCGGACAGCGATCCGCCGATGGCCCCGGCCGCCGCACCCACGGCGGCGCCGAGCAGCGGCACGAAGAACAGGAGCCCGAAGAGCATCCCCCAGAAGGTGCCGGAGAGCGCGCCGGCTCCCGTGAGGCTGTTCAGCTGCTGGGTCTTCGGCTTCTTGGCATCTTCGCGCCAGGTGACGACCGCGGCGTCGTGCACCTGTATCAGCTGTTCCTTCTGCAGGGCGAGCAGGGCGGACTCCGCCTGCTGCGCGCCCTCGGGCGTGGGGAACTTCCAGACGGTGAGAGTGGTGGATGCCACGTAATGCTCCAGTTCATGGACGGTGTTGCTTGGCGTCCAGTACAACCCACATTCGGACAATCGACCACAATTGGGATGATTATGACTCTTGGTCACCTGCCGAGCCGTCAGCGTCATTCGCCCGTTCGGCGGTACTCGGCCTCACGGCATGAGGTGGTGGTCGGGGAAGTTGCCCGGCAGGCGTTCGTCCGCCGGGCCCCGGGTCACCGCGCGGACCAGCAGTTCTCCGCCCACGAACGCGCCGCGCCACGAGGCGCCGAAGCCGCCGAAGAGTTCTTCGCGGTCCCCGCGGGAGCGGGGTGCGCCGTGGCCGACCTTGAACGCGCGGATCTGCGGTGCCAGCCGGTCGTAGGTCGCCCTGTCGTCCGTCGACAGGGTGGCGACGAGCGCGCCGTTGGAGGCGTTCATGGCGGCGAGCAGCTCGGCCTCGGTGTCGACCAGGACGATGGTGTCCACCGGGCCGAAGGGCTCGGCGTGGTGCAGAGGTGAGGACGGGGGAGGGCCCAGGAGCGTGACGGGCTGGACGTACGCCGAGGTGTCCTGGCCGGGCAGGAAGCGGGCGTCGGAGAGCCGGCCGCGGTGCAGGGGGACGGCGCCCCGGTCGATCGCCTCGGCCACCTGGTCGTGTAGGTCCTTGGCCTTGGCCGCGTTGATCACCGGGCCGAAGTCCAGCTCCGGGTACGGGTCGTCGGGGTGCTCCACCGCGAGCGGATGCCCGATGCGCAGGGTGCGGGCCGCCGGCAGGTAGGCCGTCAGGAACTCGTCGAACAGGGACCGCTGGACCACGAAGCGCGGGTACGCGGTGCAGCGCTGCTTGCCGTAGTCGAAGAGCTTGGGAATGACCGCCGTCAGGGCGTCCCAGTCGGTGTGGTTCCAGATGCCCCAGGTGTTCAGGCCCTCCTGCTCCAGGATGTGCCGCTTGCCGAGGTCGGCGACGGCCGTGGCCACCGCGGCGCCCGTGTCGCGCCCGCCGACGAAGGAGACGCACCCGATCTCGGGCGCGCGCACGAGCGCCTCCGACAGCTCGCGTCCACTGCCGCTGACGAGGGTGACGGGGATCCCCTCGCGGGCGGCGAGCGCGCAGGCCAGGGTGAGGCAGGCGACGCCGCCGTCCGTCGGAGTCTTGGCGACCACCGCGTTGCCCGCCAGCGCCTGCACGAGCATGGCGTGCACCAGCACGCTCATCGGGTAGTTCCAGCTCGCGATGTTGGACACGGGCCCGTCGAGCGGGGACCGGCCCGCCACCATGGGCTCGATGCCGTCGACGTACCAGCGCACCCCGTCGATGGCCCGGTCGACGTCGGCGAGGGCGAGCCGCCACGGTTTGCCGATCTCCCAGACCAGCAGGAGCGCCAGCAGCTCACGGTGTGCGGCCAGTGCGTCGAGGGTCGCCGCGACGCGCGAGCGGCGCTCCGTGAGGGGTACGTGGCGCCAGGCGCGGTGCTGGTCGAGCGCGGCGCGCACGGCCTGCCGGGCGGTGGCGCCGTCCAGGCGCGGCGGGCCCGCGATGGGGCTGCCGTCGACGGGGCTGGTGGCGGGCAGTGCCAGGCCGTCCGCCTGCCAGGTGGAACCCCAGAGGTTCAGGACGTGGTCGTCCCGGAACGCCTCGGGCGCGACCCGGAGGCAGCGCTGCCATGCCTCGGCCCAGGTCGTACCGGATTTCACGACGAGGTGGGCGGGATTGCGGGTGCTTTCCATTCGGTCTCTCCGCTCTCGGTGCACGGTCGGGGGCGGGGCGCCGACCTCAAGTCTCCTTTCGTTAAAAGTTGTTGCACGCCCCCTGGACATCACCCATGGGATACGGGATAACAATCCTTCATACAGTATTCGTCGACTGTATGCAATGTACAGATGCTGGGAGGCGGGTTCATGACCTGAGTCCATGCAGGGCCGCGAGCGCACGACAAGGCATGAGGGCAGGGGGCGCTGTCCGGATCCTTCGAACGCAAGGGGTGCTCGAACAACATGACAACCACCGACTACGCAACGCCCGCCGCCTACAGGGAGGTGACGGACGCCGGAGGCCGCCTGTACCGCATCGGGGAAACCGACCGCGACATCATGGGGCGCCCGCGCTGGACGATGGTGCTCTTCCCCTGGATGGGCATGCTGGGCATCAGTTCCTCGGAGTACGCGTTCACTTCCGCCGAGGACACGCTGAGCGAGGCCCATCTCTGGTCGAGCGGCCACATCTTCTGGCTGATGGGCGTCTGGGTCTTCTTCCAGGCCGCCGTCGCCTTCCCCGCCGGTCAGCTGCGCGAGAGCGGAAGGCTGCCCGCGCGGTACGCCATGATGCTGGGCGCGCTCGGCACGGTGCTGGGCTATCTCTCCCTCGCGTTCGCGCCGCACGTGATCGTGGCCTACATCGGCTTCGGCATGTTCAGCGGCATCGGGGCCGGTCTGGTCTACGCGACCTGCGTGAACATGGTCGGCAAGTGGTACCCGGAGCGCAAGGGCGGCAAGACCGGCCTGGTCAACGGCGGTTTCGCCTACGGCTCGGTGCCGTTCGTCTTCCTGTTCACCTCGGTCCTGGACCTCCGCAACTACCAGGTGCTCTTCACCTGTGTGGGCTTCGGCCTGTGTGCGCTGGTGGCGACGGCGGGCTGGTTCTTCAAGGACCCGCCCAAGGGCTGGTGGCCCGCCCACGTGGACCCCTTGAAGGTGTCCGAGGACCCGCGGATCCGGCGGGCCCTGGCGGTGAACCCGCCGGCGGCGAAGCAGTACACGCCGCGGGAGGCCGCGCGCACGCCGCTGCTGTGGATGATGTGGTTCTGCCTGCTCTGCACGGCCGGCATCAACATCTTCGGCATCGCGTTCCAGGTGCCCTTCGGCAAGGACATGGGCTTCGCGGGAGGCATCGTCGCCACGGCGATGTCGCTGAAGGCCATCGTGAACGGCACGGGCCGCGGGGTGATCGGGTGGATATCCGACCGCTACGGCAGACGCAACACGCTGATCATCGTCTGCCTGGTGCTGGGGTCGGCCCAGTTCGGAGTGCTGATCTCCGGGTCGATGGGCAGCATGCCGTTCTTCCTGTTCTGCTCGATGGTCTCCGGATTCGGCGGCGGGGCGATCTTCCCGCTCTTCGCCGCCATGACCGCCGACTACTTCGGCGAGAACAACAACGCCTCCAACTACGGGATCGTCTACAGCTCGAAGCTGATCTCGGGCCTGGTGGGCTCCGGCGTGGGCGCGGTGGTGGTCGGCGCGTGGGGCTACGAAGGCGCCTTCGTGATCGCCGGATGCGTCGGACTGATGTCGGCCGTACTGGCGGTGTTCCTCAAGTCCCCCGGCCGGGCCGCGGGATGACCTGAGCGACGGCCCTGACGCCACGGCCGGCGTCAGGGCCGGGCCCGCGACGACACGCAACAACCGGCGACACACAACCGGCGACACGCAGCCGACGGCACACAACCGACGGCGCAGAACCGAGGTGGCGATGATGAAGAAGGCCCTTGAAGGCGTCCGCGTCCTGGACATGACGCACGTGCAGTCCGGCCCCTCCGCAACCCAGATCCTCGCGTGGCTCGGTGCCGACGTGGTCAAGGTCGAGCCCCCGGGCGGGGACATCACCCGGCGCCAGCTGCGCGATCTCCCGGACGTGGACAGCCTCTACTTCACGATGCTCAACGGCAACAAGCGCAGCGTCACCCTCAACACCAAGACCGCGCGCGGGAAGGAGATCCTGACCGAGCTGATCCGCGGCTCCGACGTCATGGTCGAGAACTTCGGGCCGGGCGCGGTCGACCGCATGGGCTTCACCTGGGAGCGCATCCGCCGGATCAACCCGCGCATCGTCTACGCCTCCATCAAGGGCTTCGGCGAAGGCCCGTACACCGACTACAAGGCGTACGAGGTCGTCGCCCAGGCCATGGGCGGCTCCATGTCCACCACCGGGTTCGAGGACGGGCCGCCGCTCGCCACCGGTGCCCAGATCGGCGACTCCGGCACCGGGATGCACGCCGTCGCGGGCATCCTCGCCGCCCTCCTCCAGCGCACGCACACCGGCCGCGGCCAGCGGGTCAACGTGGCCATGCAGCACGCCGTGCTCAATCTCTGCCGGGTGAAGCTGCGCGATCAGCAGCGGCTGGCCCACGGGCCGCTCGCGGAGTTCCCGAACGAGGACTTCGGCGACGAGGTGCCGCGCTCGGGCAATGCGAGCGGGGGCGGGCAGCCGGGGTGGGCGGTCCGGTGTGCGCCGGGCGGGCCGAACGACTACGTGTACGTGATCGTGCAGCCCGCCGGCTGGGAGCCGATCAGCGGGCTCATCGGCAGGCCCGAGCTGTCAGAGGACCCCGAATGGGCCACGCCCGAGGCCCGGTTGCCCAAGCTCGGCAAGATGTTCCAGCTCATCGAGGAGTGGACGAGCACGCTCCCCAAGATGCGGGTGCTGGAGGCGCTCAACGCCCACGGCATTCCCTGCGGGCCGGTCCTGTCCACCAAGGAGATCATCGAGGACGCCTCGCTCATCGCCAACGAGATCGTCGTCGAGGTCGAGCACCCCGAGCGCGGCACCTACGTGACGGTCGGCAGTCCGCTGAAGCTGTCCGACTCCCCGGTGACGGTGGAGCGCTCACCGCTGCTGGGCGAGCACAACGAGGAGGTCTACCTCCGTGAGCTGGGCCTCTCGCCGGAGGAGCTGCCGCTCCTGAAGAGCCAGGGGGTGATCTGACCGGTGGCCGCCCCGCAGGCACCCGACACCGGGACGGTCACCGACCGGCTCGTGGAGTCCAACCGGGCCTACGCCGCCGGGTTCGCCGCCCCCGGAAGGAGCGCCCGACCGGTGCTGGGCGTCGCCGTGGTGTCCTGCATGGACGCCCGGATCGACCTGCACGCCGCCCTGGGCCTGGAACCGGGCGACTGCCACACCCTCCGCAACGCCGGCGGCGTGATCACCGACGATACGATCCGCTCCCTGACGATCAGCCAACGCGCCCTCGGCACCCGCAGCATCGTCCTGATCCACCACACCGGCTGCGGTCTGCAGAGCCTGACCGAGGACTTCCGGCTCGACCTGGAGGCCGAGGTCGGGCAGCGGCCCACCTGGGCCGTCGACGCCTTCCGGGACGTGGACCAGAACGTCCGGCAGTCGATGCGGCGGGTGCGCAGCTCCCCGTTCCTGCCCCGCACCGACGACGTACGGGGCTTCGTCTTCGACGTGGAGACCGGCCTGCTGAGGGAGGTCACCCCGGAGCCGGACGGCACCGCGCACCGCTGAGGCGCCTCAGCCCCGGGCGGCCCGGGCGGCGAGCTGCTTGCGGTAGAAGCCGGTGGTGCGCTCGGTGTGCTTCTGCATGACCTCGCTCGCGCGGTCGCCGTCCCCGGCGGCGATCGCCTTGATGAGCTGGGCGTGCTCGTTCCAGGCCTCCTTGCCGCGGGGCTGCGCGATGGGGGCGTAGTACCAGCGCACCTTCTGGCTCACCACCGAGATCAGCTCGGCGAGCACGGTGTTGCCGCCCATCGAGGTGATCGCGGTGTGCAGCGCGGTGTTGGCCGCGACCAGGCGGGCGACATCGCCCTGGGCGAGCGCTTCGACCCCCTCCCGCTGCAGTTCGCGCAGTCCCTCCACGTCCTCGGGCTTCGCGTTCTCGGCGGCGAGCCGGGCCGAGTAGGTCTCCAGCACGGCGCGGACGCTGAGGAGCTGGACGGCCTCCTCGTCGGTGGGGGAGTGGACGAAGGCGCCCTGGGCGGGGCGGAGGTCGACCCAGCCGTCGGTCTGCAGTCGTTGCAGGGCCTCGCGGACCGGCTGGCGGCTGACGCCCAGGTACTCGGCGAGTTCCGCCTCGACGAGGTGCTGGCCGGGCTTGAGGGAGCCGCTGACGATCAGCTCGGTCAGGGCCTCGTAGACGGCCTGGCGCAGCGGTGCCGGGCGGGTGACCCGCAGGGAGGCGGCGGCCGTGAGTGCCTCGCGCATGATTGCCCCGTTCCGCCACCGGGTCCGTGGGGCCGACGGCTCTGTCGAGTGGAGGCCGTCGGGAGGATGGCCGGCGGCGGCCCGAGCATACAGGTTTTGGTATGCAAAATGGCGGGCGGGGGGAGGGAGGGAACGGTGCTCGATGTCGACTGAACACTGTATACAGAAGTCTGTATGGGGTATCGTCTCAGTCCCCTGCACGCATCGCTATCGGCTCTTGGGGGAGCGATCATGACGACCAGCGGGAGTGACGTGACAGTCGAGAACGTGGTCCGAGGAGTGGCGGCCCGCCATCGGGGCGAGCGGGGTGCGCTGCTTCCCGTACTGCACGCGGTCCAGGCCGAGTTGGGGTACGTACCGCAAGAGGCGATCCCGGTGCTCGCCGACGAGTTCAACCTCTCCCGCGCGGACGTCCACGGAGTCGTGACCTTCTACCACGACTTCCGCCGCGAGCCCGCCGGACGCACCGTGGTGCGGATCTGCCGCGCAGAGGCCTGCCAGGCCCTGGGCGCACAGGAGTTGGTGGACTACGCCCGCGCGGCCGGACTGTCCCTCGGGCAGACGGCCCCGGACGGCTCGGTGACGGTGGAACAGGTCTTCTGCCTCGGCAACTGCGCCCTGGGGCCCGCGCTGGAAGTGAACGGACGGCTGCACGGAAGGGTCGGGTCGGCCGAACTGGGCGCACTCCTCGAAGGAGCGGCCGCCTCGTGAACGCACACCCGGTGAAGGTCTACGTTCCCCGCGACTCGGCGGCCAGGTCCGTCGGCGCCGACGCGGTCGCGGAAGCCCTGCAACAGGCCGCGGCCCGGGGCGACATCGGCATCGAGCTGGTGCGCAACGGATCGCGCGGCATGCTCTGGCTGGAGCCGCTGGTCGAGGTGGTGACCCCGCGGGGCCGGGTCGGGTACGGGCCGGTGACCCCGGCGGACGTGCCGGGCCTCCTCGCCGCCGGCCTGCTCGACGGCGCCGAACACCCCCTGCGGCTCGGCATCGTGGACGAACTGCCCTGGCTGGCCCGCCAGACGCGCGTCACCTTCGCCAGGATCGGCGTCACCGACCCCCTGTCGGCGGCGGACTACCTGGAACACGGCGGCCTCGTGGGGCTGCGCGCGGCCCTGGAACGCGATCCCGCCGACGTGGTCGCGGAGGTCACCGACTCGGGGCTGCGCGGCCGCGGCGGCGCAGGCTTCCCGGCCGGCATCAAGTGGAAGACCGTACTCGGCTGCGCCGACGAGCTGAAGTTCGTCTGCTGCAACGCCGACGAGGGCGACAGCGGCACCTTCGCCGACCGCATGGTCATGGAGGGCGACCCGTTCATGCTCATCGAGGGCATGACCATCGCCGCCCACGCCGTGGGGGCCACCGAGGGCTACCTCTACATCCGCTCGGAATACCCCGAAGCCGTGGCCACGATGCGCGCGGCGATCGTCATCGCCCGCGAGCAGGGCTGGCTCGGCAAGGCCGTCCTCGGCTCCGCGCTCGACTTCGACCTGCACGTGCGCGTCGGAGCCGGTGCGTACATCTGCGGCGAGGAGACCTCCATGCTCGAAAGCCTGGAGGGCAAGCGGGGCACGGTCCGCCCGAAGCCGCCGATCCCCGCGATCGAGGGACTGTTCGGCCGGCCGACCGTGGTCAACAACGTCCTCACGCTGGCCACCGTCCCCGTCGTCCTCGCGGCCGGGGCCGCGGCCTACCAGGCCCTGGGCGTCGAACGCTCCCGCGGCACCCAGGTGTTCCAGCTCGGCGGCAACATCGCGCACGGCGGCATCGTGGAGACCGCCTTCGGCGTCACCCTGCGCGAGCTGGTCGAGGACTACGGCGGCGGCACGTACTCCGGACGCCCGGTGCGCACCGTGCAGGTCGGGGGCCCGCTCGGCGCCTACCTGCCGACGTCGATGTTCGACCTGCCGATGGACTACGAGGCCTTCGCCGCGGCCGGGGCGATGGTCGGCCACGGCGGTCTCGTCGTCTTCGACGACCGCGTGGACATGGCCGCCCAGGCACGCTTCGCGATGGAGTTCTGCGCCGAGGAGTCCTGCGGCAAGTGCACCCCCTGCCGGGTCGGTTCGGTGCGCGGCGTCGAGGTGATCGACAAGATCATCGCCGGTGAGCACCGCGACGAGAACCTGGCCCTCCTCGACGACCTGTGCGACCTGATGACCGAGGGCTCGCTGTGCGCGATGGGCGGGCTGACCCCGCTGCCCGTGCGCAGCGCCCTCGCGCACTTCCCCGACGACTTCCTCGGAGGCCGCCGGAGCCTGGAGATCCACCCCGTACGACCGACCGGCGCCAGGTCTGCCACCACGACGGAGGAACGGGCATGACACTGCTCAAGGAACCCGACTACGGAACCCCGCAGCGGCCCGGCGGGGCAACGGTCTCGGTGGAGGTCGACGGGATGCCGGTGAGCGTCCCGGAGGGCACGTCGGTGATGCGGGCCGCCGCGCAGGCCGGCATCGACATCCCCAAACTGTGCGCCACCGACAGTCTGGAGCCCTTCGGCTCCTGCCGGCTGTGCGTGGTGGAGATCGACGGCCGCCGGGGCACCCCGGCCTCCTGCACCACACCGGTGGCGGAGGGGATGCGGGTGAGCACGCAGACCCCGAAGGTGGAGAAGCTGCGCCAGGGCGTCATGGAGCTCTACATCTCCGACCATCCGCTGGACTGCCTGACCTGCCCGGCCAACGGCGACTGCGAGCTGCAGGACATGGCCGGCGTGGTCGGCCTGCGGCAAGTGCGCTACGGCTACGAGGGGGAGAACCACCTCGACGCCGAGAAGGACACCTCGAACCCGTACTTCGACTTCGACCCCTCCAAGTGCATCACCTGCTCCCGCTGCGTACGGGCCTGCGGCGAGGTGCAGGGCACCTTCGCGCTGACCATCGAGGGGCGCGGGTTCGCGTCCAAGGTCTCGGCGGGCGCGGGCGAGACCTTCATGGACTCCGAGTGCGTCTCCTGCGGAGCCTGCGTGCAGGCCTGCCCGACGTCCACGCTCCAGGAGAAGTCCGTCGTCGAACTCGGCATGCCGACCAGGTCGGTGATCACCACCTGCGCCTACTGCGGCGTCGGCTGCTCCTTCAAGGCCGAACTCCGCGGGGACCAGGTGGTGCGGATGGTGCCCCACAAGGACGGGGGCGCGAACGAGGGCCACTCCTGCGTGAAGGGCCGCTTCGCCTTCGGCTACGCCTCGCACCCCGACCGGATCCTGAGGCCCATGGTCCGCGAGCGGATCACCGATCCGTGGCGCGAGGTCGAGTGGGACGAGGCGATCGGCACGGTCGCGCGCGGGATGCGCGAGCTCCAGGAGCGGTACGGGCCCAGCTCGATCGGAGCCATCTCCTCCTCGCGCTGCACCAACGAAGAGGTCTACGTCGTACAGAAGATGGTGCGCGCGGCCTTCGGCAACAACAACATCGACACCTGCGCCCGGGTCTGCCACTCCCCGACGGGATACGGACTGAAGCAGACCTTCGGGGAGTCGGCCGGCACCCAGGACTTCCGGTCGGTGGCCGAGGCCGACGTGATCATGGTGATCGGGGCCAACCCCACCGACGGGCACCCGGTGTTCGCCTCCCGGATGAAGCGCCGGCTGCGGGAGGGAGCCGAGCTCATCGTGGTCGACCCCCGCCGCATCGACCTGGTCCGCTCGCCGCACATCCAGGCGGCGCACCACCTCCAGCTCAAGCCGAGCACGAACGTGGCGGTCGTCAACGCGATGGCGCACGTGGTGGTCACCGAGGGCCTGGCCGACCTCGCCTTCGTGGCCCAGCGGTGCGAGGGCTTCGCCGAGTGGGCCGAGTTCGTCGCCCGCCCCGAGCACAGCCCCGAGGCGACCGAGGAGATCAGCGGCGTACCGTCCGCGGAACTGCGGGCCGCCGCCCGGCTGTACGCGGCCGCCCCCAACGGGGCCATCTACTACGGCCTCGGCGTCACCGAGCACAGCCAGGGCTCGACCATGGTGATGGGCATGGCCAACCTCGCCATGGCCTGCGGCAACATCGGCCGCGACGGGGTCGGCGTGAACCCGCTGCGCGGCCAGAACAACGTGCAGGGCTCCTGCGACATGGGCTCCTTCCCGCACGAACTGCCCGGCTACCGGCACGTGTCCGACGACGCCGTGCGCGAGGTCTTCGAGAAGCTCTGGGGCGGCACGATCCTGTCCGAGCCGGGACTGCGGATCCCCAACATGTTCGACGCCGCGATCGACGGGACCTTCCGCGGCCTGTTCGTCCACGGAGAGGACATCGCCCAGTCCGACCCGAACCTGGGGCACGTCACGGCCGCCCTGGAGGCCATGGAACTGGTCGTCGTACAGGACCTGTTCCTCAACGAGACGGCCAAGTTCGCGCACGTCTTCCTGCCGGGGGCCTCGTTCCTGGAGAAGGACGGCACCTTCACCAACGCCGAGCGCCGGATCAACCGGGTGCGCGCGGTGATGAAGCCGAAGACGGGCAAGCACGAGTGGCAGATCATCAGCGAGATCGCCACCGCCATGGGCTACCCCATGTCCTACGAGCACCCGGCGCGGATCATGGACGAGATCGCCGCCGTCACCCCGACCTTCACCGGCGTCTCCTTCGAGGTCCTCGACAAGCTCGGCAGCGTCCAGTGGCCGTGCAACGAGTCGGCGCCGGAGGGCACGCGGGTCATGCACGTCGACGAGTTCGTCCGCGGCAAGGGCAGGTTCGCCGTCACCGCGTACGTGCCGACGAACGAGCGCAGCACCCGCCGCTTCCCGCTGGTCCTGACCACGGGACGGATCCTCAGCCAGTACAACGTCGGGGCGCAGACCCGCCGGACCGGCAACGTCGCCTGGCATCCCGAGGACGTGCTCGAACTGCACCCGCACGACGCCGAGACCCGCGGCATCAGGCACGGCGACCTGGTGACCCTGGCCAGCCGGGTCGGGCGCACGACGCTGCACGCGGAAATCTCCGACCGGATGCCGGCCGGCGTGGTCTACACCACCTTCCACCACCCCGTGACGGGAGCCAACGTGGTGACCACGGAGAACTCGGACTGGGCCACCAACTGCCCGGAGTACAAGGTGACCGCCGTACAGGTCGGCCTGGTCCATCCGCTCCCGCAGGACGCGGGGGTAAACTGAGATGGCCGGCACGGTGCCGCCCGAGTCCAGGATGGCCAACGACATCGCCGCCCACCACGGCCACCTCACGCCCGGAGCGGCGGCCGAGGCCATCGCGGGACACCTGGGCCTGTTCTGGGACCCGCGCATGCGCACCCGGCTGTACGCGCACGTCGACGCCGGCGGGGACGGGCTCCACCCGCTGGTGGTCGCCGCGGTGGGACTGATGCGCTGACGGCCGCCTCCGCCGCCGGTACCCTTGGCCGCCCCGTGGCACCCAGCAAGGAGTCGCTCATGCTCTTCCGGCAGCTCGAGTACTTCGTGGCGGTGGCCAGGGAGCGGCACTTCGCGCGGGCGGCGGAGTCCTGCTACGTATCGCAGCCCGCGCTCTCGGCGGCGATCGCCAAGCTGGAACGGGAGCTGAACGTCACGCTCATCAACCGGGGCCACAACTACCAGGGCCTGACCCCGGAGGGCGAACGGCTCGTCGTGTGGGCCAAGCGGATCCTCGCCGAGCAGGACGCCTTCAAGGCCGAGGTGGCCGCCGTCCAGTCGGGCATCACCGGGACGCTCCGGCTGGGCACGGACCCCACGGCCTCGACCACCCTCGCGCTCCCCGTGGCCGCCTTCTGCGCGGCGCACCCGCTGGCCAAGGTGCAGGTCCGCTCCCGCCTGTCGACGAAGGAACTGCACCGCCAGCTGCGGGAGTTCGAGCTGGACGTGGCGATCGCCCACTTCGACCCCGGCGACCAGGAGGGCCTGCAGGTCGTCCCCCTGTACCAGGAGCGGTACATGCTGCTGATCTCCGCCGACCAGCTCACGCCGCAGAGCGCCTCCACCATGACCTGGGCGGAGGCCGCGCAGCTGCCGCTCGCCCTGCTGACCCCCGACATGCGGATCCGGCAGATCATCGACCGCGTCTTCGCGGAGAAGGGGCTCGTCGTGAGCCCGCAGGTGGAAACGGACTCGATCGCCTCCCTCCACGCGCACGTGGGGGGAGGCGGCTGGGCGAGCATCGTGCCCCACGCCTGGCTGAGCGCGATGCCGGTGATCGGCAGGACACGGGCCCTGCCCCTGGTCGAGCCGGAGGCCGGTACGCAGATCTCGGTGGCCATCCACGCGGCGACCCCCGGTTCGGTCGCCGCCCGGGCCTTCGTCGACGCGGCGAAGGGGCTGGCGCTCGACGAGTTCTTCGACCGGGCCCGGCCGGACGGGCCCCGCGTGAGGTGAACGGGACCGCCGGCCGCCTCAGCGCGCGTACCGGGCCTCCACCGCCTGCCGGTCGAGCGCACCCTTGGCGGTGTGCGGCAGCTCGGCCACGAGATCGAGCCGGTCGGGCACCTCGAAGGGCGCGAGCCGGTCGCGGGAGTACCGCAGGATCTGCTCCGGCCCGACGTCCTCCCCCTCGCGCACGACCACCGCGGCCCCGACCCGCTGCCCGTAGACCGGGTCGGGGACGGCGAACACGGCCACCTCGCCGACGCCGGGACATCCGGCGATGATGTCCTCCACGTGCTCGGGCGAGATCTTCTCGCCCCCGCGGTTGATGAGGTTCTTGATGCGTCCGGTCAGCGACAGGTACCCGTCCTTGTCCAGCGACCCCAGGTCACCGGTGCGCAGCCACCCCTCCACGAAACTCCGGGCCGTCTCCGCGGGGTTGCCGAGGTAGCCCCGGGTGACGGTCGGACCGTGCACCCACACCTCCCCCTGGGTGCCGGCCGGGCAGGGACGCCCGTGCGCGTCGACGATCCGCAGCTCCACGCCGGAGGACCGGCCGACCGACCCGTGCTTCAGGGGGCCGCGCGCCGGCAACGGCTCGCTGGCGGCCTGGTGCGTGGACTCGGTCATGCCGTACGCGGACAGCAGGGGCGCGCCGAAGGTGCGCTCCAGCGCCCGCTGCGTGGCGGTGTTCAGGGGCGCGCTGCAACTGCGGATGAACTTCAGCCGTGGCGCCCGCGGCCCCGGGAACTCGGTCTCGGCCCGGTTCAGCAGCACCTCGTGGATGGTGGGGACCGCGGTGAACCAGGTGGCGTCGACCGCCCGGATGTCGTCCCAGAAGGTGCGCGCCGAGAACCGTCCCCGGGCGGGCAGCAGCACCCGCCCGCCGCCGGCCAGGGAGGCCAGGAGCGAAGCGAACAGCCCGTGGCCGTGGAAGAGCGGCATCACCGCGACCGTGCCGTCCCCGGGCCCCAGCTCGTACGTGGCGCAGATGCCCCGTACGGAAGCGGCCACGTTGGCGTGGGTCAGCGGGACCATCTTGGCGCCGGCCGTGGTGCCCGCGGTGAACAGCACCAGGGCGTCCCGGTCCGAGAGACCGCCGGCCGCGCCGCCCGCGCGGCGCACCGGCGGGGTCCCGGTGTCCAGGGACACCGTCGCCGTCCCGGCGCGGGAGGCGCTCACCCGCAGCGGCCACGTCGGTACGCCGGTCCGGGCGGCCGGCCGGGCGCCGGCCGCGGCCGGGCCGAGCAGGACGGCCCGTGCGCCGAGGGCCTCGAGCCGGGCGGTCAGCTGTGATCCGGGCAGGGCCGGGTCGAGCGGAGCGACCACCAGCCCGGCCCGCGCGGCGCCGAGCAGGGCCACGACGAACTCGGCGCTGTTGGCGCAGAGCAGTCCGATCGCATCGCCGCGCCGCAGGCCGGCGGAGCCGAGCCGGGCTGCCACGTCTGCGGCCAGGGCCGAGAGGGCGCCGTAGGACACGTCCACCCGGTCCCCGGTGACGACAAGCGCCCGGGCGTGCGGACGCGTCCGCACGTGCAGGTCGAGCAGATCGGCCAGCCCCGTGATCGAGGGCGGCCGGTACTCGTCCTGGTGCTCGCCCCCGTCGCACACGGATGTCTTCGCCGGAACGGCCATGACCCCACCTCCCACGCCACGTCTGATGAAGCAGTCCCCAGCGAGCCTGCGGCCGGGGGAGGTGCGCGTCCAATACGCAACGGCGAACGCGCGATAACGGCTGCCTATCAAGGGAGTCGGAGGCCGTGTCCGGGGCCTCGCGGCAGCCGTCGATAGACGCCGTTTATCAGCTGGTCGCCGATGCGTCTTGGACGCGGGGAGCCCAGGTCAGGAAGGTGGAGGAGCAGCCGCACCGCAGGACCCGTCCAAGGAGGACCTCGGATCATGACCGCCCCCTCGACTCCGGAGACAGCGGCGACCGCCGACGTCCCGACCGAGCTCACCGACGGCTACCACCTGGTCGTCGACGCGCTCAAGTTGAACGACGTGGACACCATCTACGGGGTGGTCGGCATCCCGATCACCGACCTGGCCCGCCTCGCCCAGGCGCAGGGCATCCGCTACATCGGATTCCGCCACGAGAGCAACGCGGGACATGCGGCGGCGGCGGCCGGCTACCTCACCAAGAAGCCCGGCGTGGCCCTGACGGTGTCCGCACCCGGATTCCTCAACGGGCTCGTCGCGCTGGCGAACGCCACCACCAACTGCTTCCCGATGGTCCAGATCTCCGGCTCCAGCGAGCGCCACCTCGTCGACCTCAAACAGGGCGACTACGAGGAGATGGACCAACTCGCCGCGGCGCAGCCGTTCGTCAAGGCCGCCTACCGCGTGAGCCGGGTCGAGGACATCGGCCGCGGCATCGCCCGCGCACTGCGCACCGCGATCTCCGGACGTCCCGGCGGCGTGTACCTGGACATCCCGGCCGCGGTGCTCGGCTCCATCATGGACGCCGGGGCCGGCGCCGCCACGCTGAGCCGCCTCGTCGACCCCGCGCCGCGCCAGCTGCCCGCACCCGAGGCGGTGGACCGGGCGATCGAGCTGCTGGCGGGGGCGCGGCGGCCGTTGATCGTGCTGGGCAAGGGGGCCGCGTACGCCCGGGCGGACGCCAGGATCCGCGAGTTCGTCGAGACCACGGGCATTCCGTACGTACCGATGTCGATGGCCAAGGGCCTGCTGCCCGACGACCACCCGCAGTCGGCGGCCACCGCCCGTTCCCTGGCGCTGAAGAAGGCCGACGTCGTCGTCCTCGTCGGCGCCCGCCTGAACTGGCTCCTGGCACACGGTGAGGCACCCCAGTGGAACCCGGAGGCGAAGTTCATCCAGGTGGACATCGAGCCCCGGGAACTGGACAGCAACCAGCCCATCGCCGCCCCGCTCGTCGGAGACGTCGAGTCCGTGCTCGAAGCGATCGCGGAGCGCACCAAGCCCGGCCAGATCAGCGCCCCCGCCGCCTGGCGGGAGGAACTGGCGGCCCGCTCGGCGCAGAACGTCGCCAAGATGGCGGAACGCCTGGCGGCCGACCCGCACCCGATGCAGTTCATGGGCGCCCTCAGGGCCGTGCGCGACGTCCTGCGCGAGCGCCCGGAGACGTACCTCGTCAACGAGGGCGCCAACACCCTGGACATCGCGCGCAACGTGATCGACATGCACGTTCCGAGGCACCGCCTCGACAGCGGCACCTGGGGCGTCATGGGCATCGGCATGGGGTACGCGATCGCCGCCGCGGTCGAGAGCGGTGCACCGGTCGTGGCCGTGGAGGGCGACAGCGCCTTCGGGTTCAGCGGCATGGAGCTGGAGACGATCTGCCGCTACGGGCTGCCCGTCGTGACCGTGGTCATGAACAACGGCGGGGTCTACCGGGGCGACGACGTCAACCCGCTCGGCGGGGCCCCCTCCCCGACGACGCTGATGCTCTCCGCACGGCACGACCTGATGATCGAGGCCTTCGGCGGCAAGGGCTACCGCGCGACCACCCCCGCCGAGGTCGCCGCCGCCCTCACCGAGGCCCTGGTCTCCGGCGGGCCGGCGCTCATCGACTGCGCCATCGACCCCTCGGCCGGCACCGAGAGCGGCCACATCGCCCACCTCAACCCCAAGGGCATCACCGTCGGCAACATCGCGCCGGCGAAGAAGTAACCGCCCCTCCACGAGAAGGAATCGAACATGACTGAACTGCCGCTCGCCGGAATCAAGGTGATCGACTTCACCGGGGTCCAGGCCGGCCCCGCCTGCACCCAGATGCTCGCCTGGTTCGGCGCCGACGTCATCAAGGTCGAGCGCATCGACGGCGGCGACGTGACCCGCCGTCAGCTCCGGGACATCCCCGACCTCGACGCCCTCTACTTCACCATGCTGAACAGCAACAAGCGTTCGCTGGCCATCAACACCAAGTCGCCCGAGGGCAAGGAGGTCATGGAGAAGATGATCCGCGAGGCGGACATCCTCGTCGAGAACTTCGCACCGGGCGCGATGGACCGCATGGGCCTCGGCTGGGACCGGATCCACGCGCTCAACCCGCGGCTCATCTTCGGTTCCGTCAAGGGCTTCAACGACGACTCGAAGTGGAACGACCTCAAGGTCTACGAGAACGTGGCCCAGGCCGCCGGCGGCGCCGCGTCCACCACCGGCTTCTGGGACGGCCCGCCCACCATCAGCGGCTCCGCCCTCGGCGACAGCAACAGCGGCATGCACCTGCTGATCGGCCTGCTCACCGCGATCATCCAGCGCAACGCGACGGGCCTCGGCCAGAAGGTGTCGGTGTCCATGCAGGACGCCGTGCTCAACCTGACCCGGGTCAAGCTCCGCGACCAGCAGCGCCTGGAGAAGACCGGCTACCTGGAGGAGTACCCGCAGTACCCGAACGGCGAGTTCGGCGACGCGGTTCCCCGCGGCGGCAACGCCGGAGGCGGCGGCCAGCCGGGCTGGATCTTGAAGTGCAAGGGCTGGGAGAACGACCCCAACGCCTACATCTACTTCACGATCCAGGAACAGAACTGGGCGCGCACCTGCCAGGCCATAGGCAAGCCCGAGTGGACCCAGGACCCGCAGTACACCACCGCCACGGCCCGCCAGCCGCACATCATGGACATCTTCGGCGAGATCGAGAAGTGGCTGGCGGACAAGACCAAGTACGAGGCGGTCGACATCCTGCGCACCTTCGAGGTGCCCTGCGCACCCGTGCTCAGCATGAAGGAGCTCGCCGCCGACCCCGACATGCGCAAGAGCGGCACGATCGTCGAGGTCGAGCAGAAGGAGCGCGGCACCTACCTGACGGTGGGCAGCCCGATCAAGTTCTCCGGCTTCACGCCCGAGATCGAGGGCGCGCCGCTGCTCGGCGAGCACACCGACGAGGTGCTCGCCGACCTCGGCTACGACGCGGACGCCATCCGCAGGCTCCACGAGGGCCGGGTCGTCGCCTGACCCCCGTCCCCGGAAACCCAGGTGCCCTGCACGCGGTCCTCGCGTGCAGGGCACCCGGCCGTGTGCGGTGGGCTCAGGCCGGCGGGGTCAGGCCGGCGGGGACCCACCGGAGGCGTCGCCGGCCGCCTCGCGCCGCATCCGGGCCTTCTCCCGGGCCCGTCGCGCGGTGACGTCCCGGATGACCGCGCCGCAGTGGGTGGCTGCGCCGTCGGGACCGGTCAGCAGCACCACGCTGAACTCGATGGCGAGCCTGCGGCCGTCCGCGCCCACGGCGGGCACCGCCAGCAGATCGGCCTCCCCGTACCTGCTCGCCCCCTGCGCCATCGCGCTCACGAAGCCGTCCCCGTGACGCTTGCGGTGCTTCTCGGGGATGATCAGGTCCAGGCTGCGCCCGGCGACCTCCGCCGCGGAGTACCCGAAGATGCGCTCCGCGCCCCGGTTCCAGTAGCGGATCAGCCCTGCGCGGTCGACGATCACCAGGCCGTCGGGTGCCCGGGCGGCGATGCCCAGCACGACTTCGGGATCGAGCTCCGTCATGTCTCCTCATTTCCTCGGGGCGGTCTGACGCCAGGGCGGTCCGGCGCCCGGGCGGGCATGGCTGAGGCGGGGCCTCTCCGGCGCAGGGGGCGCTCCCCGCCGGTGGAGACCCCGCCGCCGTGCCGCGGGGGAGCGGGTCAGCCCCGGGAGGCCTCGGCCCGCAGGGCGATGCGGTGCTCGCCCGCGTACACGTTCATGGAGGCGCCGCGAAGGAAGCCCACGAGGGTCAGGCCCGTCTCAGCGGCCAGGTCGACCGCGAGGGAGGACGGGGCCGACACCGCGGCGAGCACCGGAATGCCCGCCATCACGGCCTTCTGCGCCAGTTCGAAGGAAGCCCGCCCCGAGACCAGCAGCACGGTCCGCGACAGCGGCAGCATGCCGCCGCGCAGGGCGCGGCCGACCAGTTTGTCGACCGCGTTGTGCCGGCCCACGTCCTCGCGGACGTCGACGAGTTCGCCGTCCTCGGTGAACAGCGCGGCCGCGTGGAGCCCCCCGGTCCGGTCGAAGACCTGCTGCGCGGCCCGTAGCCGGTCGGGGAGACGGGCGAGCAGTCCGGGATCCAGCCGGACCGGGGGAGTGTCGTGGATCGGCCAGCGGGC
The DNA here is from genome assembly GCF_042788835.1 of Streptomyces sp. NPDC056883. Lineage (NCBI taxonomy): Bacteria > Bacillati > Actinomycetota > Actinomycetes > Kitasatosporales > Streptomycetaceae > Streptomyces > Streptomyces sp. NPDC056883. Next base: position 70,141 of record NZ_JBHUBS010000002.1, read on the forward strand.
CGTCGTGCGGACCGCGTCCAGGCTCGCCTTGCCGCACAGGCCGCAGGACGAGGTCGTGTACACGTTGCGTTCGAGCGTGATCTCGGGCAGCACGAGGCCGGGAGCCGTCCGGACGTCGACGACGTTGTACGTGTTGGCTCCGCCGGCCGTGGCTCCCGCGCAGTACACGATGTTCCGCAGCTCCTCGGCGCTGCCCAACACCCCTTCGCTGACGAGGAATCCGGCCGCCAGGGCGAAGTCGTCGCCCGGGGTGCGCATCGTGATGGCGAGGGCCCTGCCGTTGAGCCGGATCTCCATGGGTTCCTCGGCGACCAGGGTGTCGGGCCGGGTGGAGACCGCGCCCTCCCGGATGCGGAGCACCTTGCGTCGTTCCGTGACCCGTCCCACGGCGGTCAGCCCGCCGGGGGCGGGGTCATGCCGCGGTCCGCAGCGCGAGCAGGTCCGAGATGGCGTGGACGGTCCGCAGCGTCTGCACCGGGACCCCGGTGATCTCCGCCAGCTCCACCACGGCCGCCAGCAGCACGTCGAGTTCGAGCGGTTTGCCGCGCTCCAGGTCCTGGAGGGTGGAGGTCCGGTGGTCGCCGACGCGCTCCGCGCCGGCCAGCCGGCGTTCGATGGAGACCCCGACCTTGCAGCCGAGGGCCTCGGCGACCGCGAGGGTCTCCGTCATCATGATCTCGATGACCTTGCGCGTACCGCCGTGCAGGCACATCTCCCGCATCGTGGCCCGGGACAGCGCGCTGATCGGGTTGAAGGAGATGTTGCCGAGCAGCTTGAGCCAGATGTCGTTGCGCAGGTCCTGTTCGACCGGGCACTTGAGGCCGCCCTCCTGCATGGCCTCGCTGAACGCCAGGCAGCGCTCGGAGAGGGACCGGTCGGGCTCGCCGATGGAGAAGCGGGTGCCTTCGAGGTGGCGCACGACCCCCGGACCCGCCAGCTCGGTCGCCGCGTAGACCACGCAGCCGATGGCCCGTTCGGGCGCGAGGACGGCGCTGACCGCGCCGCCGGGATCCACGCTCTCGATCCGGTGGCCCTCGTACGGTCCGCCGTGCCGGTGGAAGTACCACCAGGGGATGCCGTTCTGGGCGGCGATCACGGCGGTGCCCCCGTGCAGCAGCGGCTCGATGAGCGGCCCGCACGCCGCGTACGAGTTGGCCTTGAGCCCGAGGAAGACGTAGTCGACGGGACCGATCGCGGCCGGGTCGTCGGTGGCGTGGGCGCGGGCGGTGAAGTCCCCGCGGGGGCTGAGCACCCGGACCCCGTGCTCCCGCAGGGCCGCCAGATGGGGTCCACGGGCGACGAGGTGCACATCGGCGCCTGCTCGGTGCAGCGCGGCGCCGACGTAGGCGCCGATCGCACCGGCGCCCAGAACTGCGACTTTCACTATGTGGCACTCCGTTCGGTCGAGGGTACCGAGGAACTGCCGAACGTTGTCGACGAAATATTGTCTACAGGATGGAATCCTGGGCGGCAAGGGCTGACGCAGGCCGGGGGAGGGGGAGTTGGCCGTCCGGGGGTGGTCGGCACGGTGCGCCGTAGACTGTAGGCGAAAGACAATCCATCATGAGGTTTCGCGACGCAGCGACCGGCGCTGCCCAGGAGGGGACCGTGATGTTGTCGACAGGACTGCCGCAGGGGACGGTGCCCAAGCTGGAGCGGCCCGGCCCGCTGCGTGACCGCGTCTACGGGGCCCTGTTGGAGCTCATCACCACCCGCGCCCTCCAGCCGGGGCAGCACCTCGTCGAGAGCGAACTCGCCGGACACCTCGGGGTGTCCCGGCAGCCGGTACGGGAGGCGCTGCAGCGCCTGAGCACCGAGGGATGGGTCGATCTGCGGCCCGCCCAGGGGGCGTTCGTGCACGAGCCGACCGAGGAGGAGGCGGACCAGCTCCTCACGGTCCGCACGCTGCTGGAGGCCGAAGCCGCCCGGCTGGCCGCCGCCCACGCAGGCGCCGAGGCCGTCGCCGCGCTCGAAGAGCTGTGCGCGCAGGGGGAGCGGGCCGTCGCCGCCGACGACGTGGACACCGCCGTCGCGACGAACGCCCGGCTCCACGCGAAGATCATGGAGCTCGCGGGCAACGCCGTCCTCGCCGAGCTGGCCGGACAGGTGGACCGGCGCGTCCGCTGGTACTACACCCCTGTCGCCCGCCAGCGCGGCCACCAGTCCTGGGTCGAGCACCGCCGGTTGATCGCGGCGATCGCGGATGGTGACGGGCAGGCCGCGACGGCGATCATGCGCGCGCACACGGAACACACCCGCAAGACGTACCACGAGCGGGAGAAGTAGTCCGGCGGCCGGAAAGCACCGTCCGAGATCCGTCGTGTCTCATTTCACCGTCCGACATGTGGGAAGTCGTGTTCATTTCGCGGCCCCCCGCCCTACTGTGGGCCTCGCAGCTGGTTCGCCCCCGTTCGCCAGGCGGGATGCGTCGTAAGAGGGAACCCGGTGGGAATCCGGGACTGCCCCGCAGCGGTGAGCGGGAACGACCGCCGTCATACGCACTGGGACCGGAACCGGTCCTGGGAAGCGACGGCCATTAGGAGTCCGCCGGGAGACCGGCAGGCGAGCCCGCGAGTCCGAAGACCTGCCCGTTGCCCGTGAGCGATCGACCGCGCACGGTTTCCCGGTGACCTCGTGGGCGGGTCGGCGTGCACCTCAGGCGGATCCTCCCGTCGCGTACCCCAGCCGTACGCGACCCCGGCGGTCCGCCCGTTCCGGCACCCTTCGCCTCCGCGACCCGTCACCGGGTTCATGGAGACACGCTCGCGAAGGAGAGTTCCGTGACCACCGAGTCCGCAGCCGCGCCCGTACGGGCCACCGTGTACGGCTACCCCCGCCAGGGACAGAACCGGGAACTGAAGAAGGCCGTCGAGGGCTACTGGAAGGGCCGCGTCACCGCCGAAGCCCTCCGCGCCACGGCCCGCGACCTGCGCCGGACCAACTGGGCCCAGCTCGCCGGGGCCGGCATCACCGAGGTTCCGACCGGCGACTTCTCGTACTACGACCACGTCCTGGACACCACGGTCATGGTCGGCGCCATCCCCGACCGCCACCGCTCCGCCGTCGCGGCGGACGCCCTGGACGGCTACTTCGCGATGGCCCGCGGCACCCAGGACGTGGCCCCGCTGGAAATGACCAAGTGGTTCGACACCAACTACCACTACCTGGTCCCCGAACTCGGGCCCGACACCGTCTTCACCGCCGAACCCGCCCGGCAGGTAGCCGAGTTGAAGGAAGCCCTGGCCCTCGGCCACACGGCCCGCCCGGTCCTGGTCGGACCGGTGACCTACCTCCTCCTCGCCAAGCCCGCACCCGGCGTGGCCGCCGACTTCGAACCGCTCACCCTGCTCGACCGGCTGCTCCCCGTCTACGCCCGGGTCCTCGCGGACCTGCGCGCGGCGGGCGCCGCATGGGTCCAGCTCGACGAACCGGCCCTGGTCCAGGACCGCACACCGGCCGAACTGAACGCGGCGGCCCGCGCCTACCGCGAGCTCGGCCGCCTGACCGAGCGCCCCAAGCTGCTCGTGGCCTCCTACTTCGACCGGCTCGGCGACGCCCTGCCCGTCCTGGCGAAGGCGCCCGTGGAGGGACTCGCCCTCGACTTCACCGACCGGGCCGCGGCCAACCTCGACGACCTCGCCGCCGTCGGCGGCATCCCCGGCAAGCGTCTGGTCGCCGGCGTGGTCAACGGCCGCAACATCTGGATCAACGACCACCAGAAGTCGCTGACCACCCTCGGCACCCTGCTCGGCCTCGCCGACCGGGTCGACGTGGCCGCCTCCTGCTCCCTGCTGCACGTCCCGATCGACGCCGACGCCGAGCGGGACACCGAGCCGCAGATCCGGCGCTGGCTCGCCTTCGCCCGCCAGAAGGCCAGCGAGATCAGCACGCTGGCCCGCGGACTGGCCGGGGGCACGGACGCGATCGCCGCCGAACTCGCCGCGAACCGAGCCGACCTGGCCTCCCGTACCGCCTCCCCGATCACCCACGACCCGGCCGTCCGCGCCCGCACCGCAGCGATCACCGAGGCCGACGTCCACCGCGCCCAGCCCTACGCCGAACGGGCCGCGGCCCAGCGCGCCCACCTCGGCCTGCCGCTGCTTCCCACCACCACCATCGGCTCCTTCCCGCAGACCACGGAGCTGCGCACCGCCCGCGCCGACCTGCGCGCCGGACGCATCGACACGGCGGCCTACGAGGAACGCATCCGGGCCGAGATCCGCGAGGTCGTCTCCTTCCAGGAGAAGACGGGCCTCGACGTGCTCGTGCACGGCGAACCCGAACGCAACGACATGGTCCAGTACTTCGCCGAGCAGCTCACCGGATACCTCGCCACGCAGCACGGCTGGGTCCAGTCCTACGGCACCCGCTACGTCCGCCCGCCGGTCCTCGCCGGGGACGTCTCCCGTCCCGACCCGATGACCGTCCGCTGGACCACGTACGCCCAGGCACAGACGGCCAAGCCGGTCAAGGGCATGCTCACCGGCCCGGTCACCATGCTCGCCTGGTCCTTCGTACGCGACGACCAGCCCCTCGGCGAGACCGCGCGCCAGGTCGGACTCGCCCTGCGCGACGAGGTCGACGACCTGGAAGCGGCCGGTACGTCCGTCATCCAGGTCGACGAGCCCGCCCTGCGCGAGACGCTGCCGCTGCGCGCCGCCGACCACGCCGACTACCTGGCGTGGGCCACGGAATCCTTCCGCCTCACCACCAGCGGCGTCCGGCCGGACACCCAGATCCACACCCACATGTGCTACGCGGAGTTCGGGGACATCGTCGAGGCCATCGAGCACCTCGACGCCGACGTCATCAGCCTGGAGGCGGCCCGCTCCCACATGCAGGTCGCCGACGAGCTCGCCGGCGCGGGCTACCCGCGCGAGGTCGGGCCGGGAGTCTGGGACATCCACTCTCCCCGCGTCCCCTCGGCCGGTGAAGCGGCCGACCTGCTGCGCAGGGGACTCGGGGCGATCCCCGCCGAACGCCTCTGGGTCAACCCCGACTGCGGTCTGAAGACCCGCGGCTGGCCCGAGACGAAGGACTCGCTGGAGCACCTCGTCGAGGCGGCCCGCCGGGTGCGTGCGGAGATCCCGCCGAACGCCTGATTCCCGCATGACGGCCGGCGTACGGGATGCCCGTGCGCCGGCCGTCCCGCGTCAGTGCACGGGCACGGCGGAGGCGGGCTCCCTTTCCGGGGTGTCGTCCTCGTCGGTGCGGCCGATGTGGTTGAAGGCGAGGTTCAGCAGCACCGCGGCGACGCAGCCGGTGCTGATGCCGGAGTCGAGGATGATCCGCATGCTCTCGGGGAAGCCGTGGTAGAAGCCCTCGCTGGCCATGGGGATCACGCCGACGCCGAGGCTGATGGCGACGATGAGGACGTTGTCACCGCGTTCCAGGCCGGCCTGGGCGAGGGTCTGGATGCCGCTGGCGGCCACCGTGCCGAACAGGGCGAGTCCGACGCCGCCGAGGACGGGCTGCGGCACCAGGGAGACGACCGAGGCGAGGAACGGGCACAGGCCCAGCAGGATGAGGATGCCGCCGCTCGCGGCCACGACGTAGCGGCTGCGGACCTTGGTGATGGCGACGAGGCCGACGTTCTGCGCGAAGGCGCTGGCGGCGAAGCCGTTGAAGAAGGGGCTCAGCGCGGTGCCGAGGCCGTCCGCGCGCAGCGCCGCGGCGAGGGTCTTCTCGTCCGCGGGCTTGTCGACGATCTGGCCGAGGGCGATCACGTCGGCCGTGCTCTCGGTCATCGAGACGATCATCACGATCATCATGGAGATGATCGCGGCGACGGCGAACTGCGGAGCACCGAAGTGGAAGGGCGTGGGGAAACCGACCACGTCGGCATCGGTGACGGCGCTGAAGTCCGCGAGCCCGAGGGGGAGGGCGATCAGCGTACCGACGAGGAGACCGAGCAGGATGGATATCTGCTTGAGGAAGCCGGTGAGGACCCTGCGGAGCACCACGGTGATCAGCAGGGTCACCGCGGCGAGGCCGATGTACTTGACGTCCCCGTAGTCGGCGGCCGAAGGGTTGCCGCCCTGGGCCCAGTTGAAGGCGACGGGCAGCAGGGACAGGCCGATCAGCGTGATGACGGTGCCGGTGACCACGGGCGGGAAGAACCGGATGAGCTTGCAGAACCAGGGGGCGAGCAGGAAGCCGAACACTCCGGCCACGATCACGGCGCCGTAGATCACGGGCAGTGCGTCCTCGGGGCCCTCGGCCTTGGCGATGGCCAGCATCGGGGCCACACCGGCGAAGGAGACGCCGTTGACGAAGGGGAGGCGTGCGCCGATGTTCCAGAAGCCGAGCGTCTGGAGCAGGGTGGCGATGCCGGCGGCGAAGAGGCTTGCGCTCATCAGGAACGCGATCTCGCTCTGGCTCAGTCCGACGCCGATCCCGACGACCAGGGGCGGGGCGACGACACCGGCGTACATGGCCGCCACGTGCTGGAGGCCGGCGCCGAGGAGCTTGCCGAACGGCAGGGTCTGGTCGACGGGATGCTTCGCGGAGGGGGCCGCGGCCGGGTCCGGCGCGGGATCCGGCGTGGGGGCAGGGGTGGAGCCGGGCGTGGCGGTGGGCGACATGGAAGGTACCTCCAGAACTGCTGTGGCACGGCGGTCGCCGGGGGAAGGGCGCGCCGGTGCGCGGCCGATGCCTCGGGGGGCCGTGTGGACTGGTGCGAGGACGCAGTCGAGCGGGCGACAGGAGGGCCCGGGGGCATGGAGGTGCCCTGAGGAACGGGGAACGGACGAGTTGCCCGAGCCGGGGTGCCGTGGGGTGAGCGAGCCCCGACGGCCCCTGCCGAAGACTGCATGAACGGATCGTCCACGATGCGGAAAGCAGTTTCCATATGGCTGGGTGGCTCTAGTGCCTCACGCGGAGGGGGTCGTGTCAAGACCCGATGTCCGGAAGGCGGGCCCCGGGATCCGGGAGGCGGGCGGGGTCAGGATCCGTGCGGCCGCAGCCGCTTCCACAGCTGCCCGTCGATCCGGTCGAGGAAGGCCAGGGCCTCGCGCTCGACGGCTTCGGCGGCGGTGCCGGTCCGGCCGTGGTTGTCGATCCGCTGGTACTCCAGGTGGAGTTGCTCCAGGGCGCGGCGGATCTCCGCCGGCTCCACCGGCACGATCTTTGCTACGGGGCGCACGTAGTTCGGCCACCACCCGGTGACCGCCTCGCGCAGCAGCACGCGCAACTGCCCCGTCCTGCCGCACGCCCCGACGTAGCAGGCGGGCGGCGGTCGGAGCACCTCGAACAGCGCCTGCGTCTGCCGCCCCGACCCCCGCCAGCGGTTGCGCCGTTCCGCCTCGGCGTAGCGGTCGCGGGTCATGCCGACCCCCACGGCCGCCTGCTCCACCGTCAGCCCGAGGAGCGTCCGGCACTGCAGGAGCGTGGCCGGCTCGCCGAGCAGGTCGCCCGGTGCACACCACAACGCGGCGGCCAGCGCCTTGATCTGATGGCTCGTCGGAGCCTGGGCGCCCTGCTCCCAGGCCAGGAGCGTGCCGGGGTGGAGCGGGTGTCCCTGGAAGGCCGAGACGGCCCAGGCGACTTGGCCGTGCGTGAGTCCGAGCCGCTCGCGCACGCCGGTGGCGCGACGGGGGTCCAGCGGGGGATAGGGGGACATGTCGCCCTCGGAAGGTCTGTGGAGATCGTCTTGGGATGGCATAGCCGCACACCGTAGGGCGGCGGGGAGCCCCAGCCAAGGCCCGCGGGCTCCGTGGGCGCCCGAGAGGCGGGGCGGCGCGCGCCGAAAACCCCCGGTCAACGGGGCTTGTGCGTACATCCAAAGAATCGAAGGAATCGATTCGCCCCCCTGGAGGAGTTGACGACCGGGGGGTCGGTTCGTAGGGTCGCAGTCGTCCACAGTGGAAAGTAAATTCCGCAATGAGAAATCTGGCCGTTCTTCGTACCCCGGATACCGGCACGATTTCCCCATCCCTCCGGGCAAGTCCGTCCACTTGTCCGGCTCTTCCGGCCGTGCTTCGCCCCCGACCGTCCCCGCCGCCCGTCGGCCGGGAGGTCTCTCGGAGGGACTCTCCCCTTTGCGCTCCCCCAGCCTCTTCACGCCCGAATCCACACCCGAACGCTCCCCTTCGCCCCTCCCCGTCCATCCCGCGGACGAGGTGCTGCCCATGCGGCGGATGGTCCCCGCCGCCCTGCAGCACGTGGCCAGCATGTACGCGGGCCTCGCGGCGCCCCCGCTGATCATCGGCGGCGCCCTCGGCCTCACCGCGGCGCAGCTCACCGCGCTGCTGGCCGCGAGCCTGGTCGTCGCGGGCCTGGCCACCGTGGCCCAGACCCTGCGCTTCTGGGGTGTCGGGGCCGGACTGCCCGTCACCAACGGCGTCTCCTTCGCCGTCGTGTCACCGGTCCTGGCCGCCTCCGTGTCACGGGGGCAGGACACCCTGCCCCTGGTGTTCGGTGCCACCCTCGTCGCCGGGACCGTCTGCTTCCTCCTGGCCCCGGCCTTCTGCCGGCTCCTGCGCTACTTCCCGCCCGTCGTCAGCGGCTCCGTCATTACGCTGGTCGGCCTCTTGCTGCTGCCGGTGGCAGGGGAATGGGCCCGGGGCGGCGACCCCGGGTCCTCCGGCTACGGTTCGCCGTCCAACCTCGCGCTCGCCGCCGGAACCCTCGCCGTGACGCTCCTCCTCCACCGGCTCCTCAGCGGACGCTTCCTGCAACGGGTGGCCATCCTGCTCGGGCTCATCGCCGGCACGGCCGCCGCGGTTCCGATGGGCAAGGTCGACTTCCAAGCCCTCGCCCAGGCACCGCTGTTCGCGCTTCCGGAACCGTTCGCCTTCGGCGCCCCGCAGTTCGAGGTGCCGGTCATCGCCACCATGCTCGTCATCATGCTCGTCTCCATGACGGAATCCACCGCCTCCCTGATCGCGGTGGGCTCGGTGGTCGACCGGCCGGTCGACGCCCGCGTCATCGCGGGCAGCCTGCGCGCCCAGGGCCTGGGCACGGCACTCGGCGGAGTCCTGGGTGCCTTCGTGAGCACCGCCTACGCGCAGAACGTCGGCCTGGTCGCGATCAGCCGCATCCGCAGCCGGTACGCGGTCACCCTGTGCGGAGCGATCCTGGTCCTCATGGGCCTCGTACCGGTCCTGGGCTCGCTCGTCGCGCTCGTGCCGCTGCCCGTGCTCGGCGGAGCGGCGGTCGTCTTCTTCGGCTCGATCACCGTCGCCGGGATCCGGACCCTGGCCAAGGCCTCCCTCGCCACCGGGCACAACGGCATCATCGTGTCCGTCGCCCTCGCCTTCGGTCTCTTCCCCGTCGCATCGGCCGACTTCTACGAACGGCTCCCCGCGCCCGTCGCCCTGGTGCTGGGGTCGGGCATCACGGCGGGATGCCTCGTCGCCGTCCTCCTCAACCTGCTCCTGAACCACTTCGGCCGGGGCAGCGAGGCCAACGAGAGCCACGTCCCCACCGCCCAGGTCAACGCCTTCGACGGCATCGGCCGCTCAGGCGCTCCGGGGGGTGGGGCCCGTACCTCCGGGTGAGGCCCCGTCCGGCCAGGTGAGCGGGTACCTCTCGCGTCCGGTCAGGTCGACCCACCGGAGCCGGTCCCGTACGGGGCCGCGACGGCTCTCCGGGGCCCGCTCCGCAAGACCGGCCAGCAGGTCGTGCATCCTGCGGAGTGCCATCGGGGAGCCCGTGGCGGCGTAGAGGACCTCGTCGACGGCCGTCCGCAGGTACCGATCCCAGTCGGGCACGGGGACGCTCACCCTCAACCGGCCCGTCCCGTCGGCGAAGTGACCGATGTTCAGGTCGCGTCCGGCGAGGCGGTTCAGCAGGTCCTCGATGCGGTCCAGGCTCTCCACCGCCGTGGCCGGGTCGTTCACGGCGGGGGAGAGGGCGCGCAGCGCGATGTCGGCGAGGAGCCTGAAGGGCAGGTCGGGGTCCTGGTCGAAGGTGCGCTCGACTCCGGTCTCCAGGGCGCCGCGCAGAACCGCCTCGGTCACGTCGCCGCCGGTCACCTCGGCCAGAGCCGTGCCCCGGGACACGGTCGTCCCCGGGGGGACGAGGAAGGCGATGGAGCAGTCGCGCTCCCCGGCCGCGCCGACCAGGGTGCGTACGTCGATCTGCTGGATCACCACCGCCGGTCCGGACCACAGGACGGCGGTGGTCCCGGCCGCCGGGAGTGGCCGGGCCGTGTCCGGGCCCGAGGTCGTGTCCGGGGCGTACGGGCGTACGTACAGGTCGTCGAACAGCCGGTGCGCCCGCGTGGCGATCGCGGTCAGGGAATGGCCGAGCTGGATCGAACGGAACGCTCCCGCCTGCAGCGACCTCATGAGAGCGAGTGCCACCAGGGTGAGCACCATGGCGATGCCGGGAACCAGGGTCGAGACGGTCGTCCTGCGGGCACCGACGGCCAGCCCCGAGGTGATGCTGAAGACGAACACGCCGACGGTGAAGGCGAACGCACGCCACACGATCGGGTCGTCCCGGAAGAGACCGAGGCGCGGAGTGAAGGTGGTGGCGGAGAACTGGATGACGAGGAACAGCATCGAGTAGATGATGCTCACCAGGCTGATGACACCGAATCCGAGGGTGAACAAGAGCGTCACCACCGGTCCCGCGTCCACCTGAGGACCCACGGAGAGCCTGGGGACCAGCACCCCCAGGGCCAGCCCGGCGCCCGCGCAGACGAGCTGGGCCAGATCCCTGCGCATCGCGCGCCTGGGGCGGTGGAACGCGGATCCCCGCCCGCGTCGTCCTGCGCGGGCCCGCAGGCGCCCGGGGTCGTCAACCGAGCCGGACATCCAGCCTCCTCCAGGTCCCGGTGAACGCACCCTTCCGATGAGGATGCAACCACGGGAGCCGTGCGAGCGGGCGGCGAAATGCCGGATGTGGGTCATTTCGCAGAGTCTTGGTGCCGGGACGCGGTCCGGGCGTGCACCGAAACCGCCCCCGCCCGTACGCCTGGTGTCAACGGGGCTGCCGCGCAGCGGATTCCGGCCGCCGGATAGGGTTGGGGCGTGATCACGGCCGGAGCTGCATCCAGTGCGAAGCGGGCCCGCCGTCCGGTGGGTGCGCTGCGACTGCTGTGGCTGGCGGCCCTGTTGTTCGCGTTGCTCTACACACATGCCGCCGGAGCCGACACCGCCACGGCGCACGTCGCCCGCGGGGCCGCTCCCGTCGCCCACCTGGACGCCATCGGGGCCGAAGTCCCCGGTACTTCCGACGCCCCCGGCGCTTCCGGCGCCCCGGGTACTTCCGACGGCGCCGGGGCGCCTCACGGGCACGGCGACGGCAGTGGGCACGGGCACGCCGCCGAGGCGTGCGTCTCCGGTCACCCCCAGCCGGATGCGGAGCTGCCCGCGCCGCCGCTGGTTCCCCTCGGCGCAATGTCGCCCGTTGCCGGCGCGATGCGGCCGGCCCGGTGGGAGCGGACCGTTCCGTCCGGCCTTCCGCCCTTGCGCAGCGCCCTCGGTTCCGTGGTGCAGCAGGTATAGGACCGGGCGCTTTGCCTCGTTCTGACCCGACCTGACTCTCGTGACCCTCATGGCAGACCCGGGCCGCCCCGCGCGGTCGACCGGGCGATGAGCCATGCACGCAGCACCAAAGGACCTCGCACGTGACTTCGACCCAGCTCTTCGGCGCCCGGACCGCGGACACCCCGCCGGAATCTCCCGCCACGGGACGTGCCGCCCGCCGCAAGCACCACGCCGGCATGGCCCGGAGGCGGTCCCTGGCCGCCCGGTACCTCGGCTACGTCGGCTACTTCGTCGGCGCCGGCCTCATCAGCGGCGCCGTCGTCCACCACCCGCTCGACCCCGACCGCTACACCCGCATCGCCGCGTACGGCGCCCTCGTCTTCCTCGCCGCGACCGTCCTCAACGAGTTCGTGCTCACCAGGGAGCGTCCGGGACTGCCCCGGCTGCTGCTGGTGATGGGTGCCTCCCTGCTGCTGTCCTTCGGCATCGGCATGCTCAGCGGCGGCCTCCAGCACTTCGACGATTTCCCCGCCCGCGGAGCCGTCCTCGTCCCCGCCGGACTCGTCGTCTCCTTCGTCGCCTACGTGATCAAGGACGCGGACACCCCGGCGCGCAGGATCTTCGGCGTCGTCGGCCTGGCGATAGCCGTCACCTCGACCCTCGCCTTCCTCGGCCTGAGGGAAGTCGCCGCCTCCATGGAGAGCGCGTCCGCGGGCGGCCACAGCCACGGCACTGCCGATGAACCCGAGGCCGACGACCACGCCCCCGCCGTCACCACGGCCCCGGCGAGCCCGGGAGTCCCCGACCCCGGGGCGTCGCCCACTGCGAAGCTCGCTCCCGCGGCCCCCTCGCACGCCGACGGCCATGCCCACTGAGCCGGTGAGCCGCTGAGTCGCTGAGCCGTCGAGGGCCCCGCACCCACCGGTGCGGGGCCCTGTCGGTCACGCTCCGCGCAGCGCGGAGCGGCCGGCGAAGCGGGCCGAGGAGCCCAGCTCCTCCTCGATCCGGATCAGCTGGTTGTACTTGGCGGTCCGGTCGGAGCGGGAGAGCGAGCCGGTCTTGATCTGGCCGCAGCCGGACGCCACCGCCAGATCCGCGATGGTGGTGTCCTCCGTCTCGCCCGAGCGGTGCGACATGACGGCCGTCCAGCCCGCCTGGTGGGCGGTGGCGACGGCGGCCATCGCCTCGGTCAGGGTGCCGATCTGGTTGACCTTGATCAGGATCGAGTTGCCCGCGCCGGTGCGGATGCCCTCGCGCAGCAGGGACTCGCTGGTGCAGAACAGGTCGTCGCCGGTGAGCTGGCAGCGGTCGCCGACGCGGGCGGTCAGCTCGCGCCAGCCGTCCCAGTCGTTCTCCGCCATCGGGTCCTCGATGGAGAGGACCGGGTAGGAGTCGATGAGCTTGACCAGGTAGTCGACGTTCTCCGAGGGGGTGCGGCGCACTCCCTCGCCCGCGTAGTCGTAGACCCCGTCGTGGAAGAACTCGGAGGACGCCGGGTCCATGATCAGGCCGATGTCGGTGCCGGGACGGTAGCCGGTGCGCTCGATGGCGGCCATCACGAAGTCGAGGGCCTCCTCGGCGCTGCGCAGCGCGGGTGCGAAGCCGCCCTCGTCGCCGACGCCGGTGGAGTGGCCGGCGGCCAGGAGGTCGCGGCGCAGGGTGTGGAAGACCTCGCTGCCCATGCGGACGGCTTCGGCGAAGGTGTCCGCGCCCACGGGCGCGATCATGAACTCCTGGAAGTCCAGCGGATTGTCGGCGTGGGCGCCGCCGTTGACGATGTTCATCATCGGCAGCGGCAGGAGGTGGGCGTCGGCGCCCCCGAGGTAGCGGTACAGGGGCAGGCGGTGGGCCGCCGCGGCGGCCTTGGCGGCGGCGAGGGAGACGCCGAGGATCGCGTTGGCGCCGAGCCGCGACTTCGTGGCGGTCCCGTCGAGGGCGATCAGGGCTGCGTCCAGGCCGGCCTGGTCCGCCGCGTCCCGGCCGCGCACGGATGCCGCGATCTCCCCGTTGGCGTGGGCCACGGCGTGGTCGACGCCCTTGCCGTGCCAGCGCGTCGGGTCCCCGTCGCGCAGCTCCACGGCCTCCCGGGCGCCGGTGGAGGCGCCCGAGGGGACGGCCGCGCGCCCCAGGGACCCGTCCGCCAGGACGACGTCGACCTCGACCGTGGGGTTGCCCCGGCTGTCGATGATCCGGCGGGCGGTGACGGTCTCGATGGTGGTGTCGATGCTTTCGGTGGGTCCAACTGCCTGTGTGGACATGGGTGGTTCCTCCCCGTTGCACGTGCCGTGGCCCCGGCTGCGACAGCGCTGGCGCTGAGCCCGACAAGACCAAACCCTACAGCAATGCTGTTCAGTTTTGCTGAACAGCATTGCTGTGCTGGTCGCCCGCGCACCGACGCTGACCAGCGGGGTATGGTGCCTCATGCCCACCTCGGAAGCCGCCGCCATCGCCGCAGAACTGCGCACCGCCATGGGCAAGCTCACCCGGCGCGTGAAACACGAGGACCGCATCCCGCTGGGTCAGGTCGCCGTGCTCGGCGTGCTGGACCGCGACGGTGCCATGACCACCAGCGACCTCGCCGCGGATCAGCGCGTACGCCCGCAGTCGATGGCCCGGGCGGTGGGACTCCTCATGGAGCAGCACCTGATCACGCGCCGCGCGCATCCCACGGACGGCCGCAAATCGCTGGTCGAACTGTCGGACGCGGGCCGGGTCGCGCTCGAGGCGGAGCGCGGCCGCAGGGCCGGCTGGCTCGCCCAGGCCATCGAGGCCGAACTCACCGACGAGGAGCGGGCGGTACTGGCCCGGAGCGCCACCCTCCTGGAACGCCTCGCCACCCGGTAGCACCCCGGCCGGAGCCGAACCGTCGCCTCATACGTCATACGTCATACGTCATACGTCCCGGCGCCGGACGACCGTCACGGCGACGGCCACCGAGACGAGCGCCCAGGCTCCGAGGGCGATCCAGGAGCCGGTGACGGTGCCCGGGTGGGTGCCCAGGCTGGTGTACGAGTCCGGGTTGAAGGTCAGCCGTCCCTGGGCGGCGAGCGGCAGATGGTTGCCGATCTCCTTCAGGGCCCGGTACCGGTCGCCGCCGAAGAGCAGGGGCAGGATGAAGAGCATGCCCACGACCGCGACGATGGAGGCCGTGGCGTGGCGCAGGACGGCCCCGAACGCCATGCCGATCAGGGCGCACACCGGGACGACCAGCGCGTAGGCGGTGACGGCCCGCAGGCAGCCGGGGTCGTGGATCGAGAGCCCGACGTGACGGGAGGCCAGCATCGCGTTGACGGTGAAGAACGAGGCCACGGAGACGACGACGCCGAGCAGGAGAGTGACCGCCGCGACCAGGACCACCTTGGCCGTGATCACCGCACGCCGGTCGGGGACGGCGGCGAACGTGGTGCGGATCATTCCGGTCGCGTACTCGCCGAAGACGGTGATGGCTCCGAAGGATGCCGCGGCCAAGGCCATGACGGCGGCGGCGATGTCGTTCAGGCCGTGGAACAACGGGTCGTACACGTAGGGGGGTTCGCCGGGAAGCAGGGGATGCGGCTGGTCGATGTACGGCAGGTCGGAGTGGACGGCGTTCACGTTGACCGCGATCGCGACGACGGCGCTGAGGACGAGCACCCAGTAGGTCGACCTGAGCGAGCGCATCTTGATCCACTCGGCGGCGAGCAGGTCGGTGAACCCGGCCGCCTCGGGTTCGGTCGCCTCGGGGTCGGCCGCCTGCTCGAACTGCCGGGCGCCGGACGGGGCCAGTGGGTTCATCGGGGTTCTCCTGCGAGGTATTCGACGCTGTCGGCGGTGAGGGACATGAACGCCGACTCCAAGGACGAGGTGCGGGTGGCCAGTTCGTGCAGCACGATGCGGTGCCGGTGGGCGAGGTCGCCGATCCGGGCGGCCGTCAGGCCCGTGACGCTGACGGCCGGGCCGCCTTCCCGTTGCACCGACGCACCCTCGGCGACCAGTACGGCCTCCAGGGCCGCCGGGTCGGGGGTGTGGACCGTCACGCCCCTGGAGGCGTGCCGTGCCGAGAACTCCGCGAGGCTCGCGTCGGCGATCAGACGGCCCCGGCCGATGACGATGATCCGGTCGGCGGTGTGCTCCATCTCGGCCATCATGTGGCTGGAGACCAGAACGGTGCGGCCCTCGACGGCCAGCTGCCGCAGCAGCCCGCGCAACCACAGCACGCCCTCGGGATCGAGGCCGTTCAGGGGCTCGTCGAACAGCAGCACCGGCGGATCACCGAGCAGGGCGCCCGCGATGCCGAGGCGCTGCTTCATCCCGAGGGAGAACCCGCCGATCCGGCGGTCCGCCGCTTTCGCCAGCCCGACGTCCCGCAGGACCGCGTCCACCCGGGACGGGGGGATGCGGTTGCCGCGGGCCAGGGCGGACAGGTGGGACCGCGCGCTCCGCCCGCCGTGCACGTCCTGTGCGTCCAGCAGTGCGCCGACGTGGCGCAGTCCGCGCGGGCGCCGGGCGAAGGGAACCCCGTCCACGGTGACGGTCCCGGCGGTCGGTGCGTTCAGGCCCAGGATCATCCGCAAGGTGGTGGACTTGCCGGCGCCGTTGGGGCCGAGGAAGCCCGTCACCCGGCCCGGTTCCACGGTGAAGGTCAGGTCGTCGACGGCGACGGTGTCGCCGTACCGCTTGGTCAGCCGCTTCGATTCGATCACGGGGTCCACGCTGCCGGTACGGGTACGGACCGCGCGTCGGCCGGTGGTTCACACTGCGGAGCCGCTCCGGTGGCCCGGGGGATTAGTCCCGTGGGCCAATGCCCCGGCGGGCGGGCACGGATACGATCGGCCGATGACCGCCACCCCTCGTCCACCCCTGCTCAGACGCGTGCCACCGGGTGCGTGGGTGGGTGCCTTCTGGGTGTCCCTCATCCTCCTGCGCATGCTGCAACGGCCCAACGAGCTCCGTCACCTGGTCCAGTACGACGGCAACATCGAGGACGCCCCGCTCCTGGTCACCGCCGTCGTCACGACCCTGGGCGCGCTGCTGCTGTTCCGGGCGCCCCTGGCGGCCGTGGCCGTCGCGCTCGCGGGCTCCGTGTTCGCGCTCGGGATGGCGGTGCGCGAGACGACCTCCGTCCTGTTCCTGCTGGCCGACGCGGCCGTGGGCTACACCGCCGCGACCCGCCCGCGGCGGGTCTCGGTGTCCGCCGCCCTGCTCTGCGTCGCCACGCTGGCGGGCTACGCGGCCTGGCAGATGGCCCGCGGAGGCTTCTTCAACCCCACGCCGCCCGCCGGGCTCGCGTCGACCGTCGTCATCGCCTGGCTGACCGGCAACACGATCCGTCAGAACCGGGCGCACGCCGAGACGGTGCGCGCCCAGGCCACGCGGCAGGCGGTCACCGCCGAACGGCTGCGGATCGCCCGCGAACTGCACGACATGGTCGCCCACAACATCGGCATCATCACCATCCAGGCCGGCGTGGGCAGCCGGGTCATGGACACCCAGCCCGCCGAGACCCGCAAGGCGCTCGACGCCATCGAGGCCACCGGCAGGGAGACCCTCGCCGGCCTGCGGCGGATGCTCGGCGCCCTGCGCAAGGGCGAGGAGGAGTCGGCGCCGCTGGATCCGGTCCCCGGCCTCGCCGCCCTCGACCAGCTGGTCGGGCGCAGCGCGGCCGCCGGTGTCCGGGTCGACGTCCGCAGGCTGGGGGAGCGGCGCGAACTGCCCCCGGACGTCGACCTGGCGGCCTTCCGCATCGTCCAGGAGGCGGTCACCAACGTGGTGCGGCACTCCGGCACCCGGGACTGCACCGTGACGGTCGACTACCGCCGCGGCGAGCTGGCCGTCGACGTGCTCGACCGCGGTCGCGGGGGCAGCGCCGGGGGCTCCGGCTACGGCATCGTCGGCATGCGGGAGCGAGTCGGCCTGCTGCACGGCGAGTTCAGCGCCGGGCCGCTCCCGGACGGCGGCTTCCGCGTGGCGGCCCTGCTGCCGATACCCGAGGAGGTGGCACGGTGATCCGGGTGGTGCTGGTCGACGACCAGCCGCTGATCCGTACGGGCCTGCGCGTCCTCATCGCCGACACCCCCGACCTGGAGGTGGTCGGGGAGGCGGGCAACGGCGCCGATGCGGTGGAACTGGTGGCCCGGCTGCGGCCGGACGTCGCCATCATGGACATCCGGATGCCGGGAACGGACGGGATCGAGGCCACCCGCCGGATCGGCGCGGAGTCCGCGACGACCGGGGTGACGACCCGCGTCCTCATCCTCACCACCTTCGACGACGACGAATACGTCTACGGTGCGCTCCGCGCCGGCGCGAGCGGCTTCCTCGTCAAGGACATGCCCCTGGAGTCCATCCTCGACGGGGTCCGCGTCGTCGCCGCCGGGGACGCCCTCATCGCGCCGAGCGTCACGCGCCGTCTCATCGAGGAGTTCGCGGCGCGGCCCGATCCTTCCCCCGGTGCCCGGCCGGGCGGCTCCCCGGGCGCCGGGCGGGTGGCCGCGGGCGGCATCACGGATCGGGAGCGCGAGGTCCTGACCCTGGTCGGCCGCGGCCTGTCCAACGCGGAGATCGCCGGGGAGCTCATCATCAGCGTGGCCACCGCCAAGGCCCACCTCGCGCGGCTCTTCACCAAACTCGACGCCCGTGACCGGGTCCAGCTCGTGATCCTCGCCTACGAGTTCGGCCTGGTCGCGCCCCCGGGCTGAGGGGTGACCAACCCCGTCTCGTAGGCCGCGATCACCGCCTGGGCGCGGTCGCGGAGGCGGAGCTTGGCGAGGATGCGGGCGACGTGCGTCTTCGCCGTGGCCTCGCTGACGTGGAAGCGGCCGGCCAGTTCGGCGTTGCTGAGGCCGCGCGCCAGGGCTTCGAGGAACTCCAGCTCCCGCGGGGTGAGCGCGGACAGGTCCCGGTGGAGGGGAGCGGCGCGGTCGTCGGCCGTGGCGAAGCGTTCGACCAGCCGCCGGGTGATGGCCGGGGCCAGCAGGGCGTCGCCGGAGCGCACCAGACGGACCGCTGCCGCCAGGTGCTCGGGGGTGACGTCCTTCAGCAGGAACCCGCTCGCCCCGGCGCTGAGGGCGGCGTACACGTACCGGTCGAGGTCATAGGTCGTGAGGATGACGATCCGGGGCGCCGGGCCCTCGTGTTGCAGGATGCGGCGCGTGGCCTCCAGCCCGTCGGTGCCGGGCATCCGGACGTCCATCAGGACCACGTCGGGCCGGGTGCGCCGGACCACGGCGACCGCCTCTTCGCCGTCGGCGGCCTCGCCGACCACCTCGATGCCGTCGGCGGCGAGGATCATCCGGAAACCGGTACGGACCAGGGCCTGGTCGTCGACGATCACCACACGCGGTGCCTCGGTCACGGACCCTCCACCGGGATGACGGCGCGGACCCGGAAACCTCCGCCGGGGCGGGGGCCCGTGTGCAGGGTACCGCCGTAGAGCGCGAGCCGTTCGTGCAGGCCGGCCAGGCCGCGGCCGCCGCCCGGACCCGGCGGCCGGGCACGGCCGCCGCTGTCGGTCACCTCCACCCGCAGCTCCCCGGGCGCGTGCTCCACCAGGACCGACACGGTCGCGCCCGCGGCATGTCTCACCGTATTGGTCAGCGCCTCCTGCACCACCCGGTACGCGGCCAGGTCCACACCCCCCGGAAGCTCGGCCGGGGTGCCGCGCACGGTCAGTTCCACCGGCACGCCGCCGTCGCGCACCCGTTCGGCCAGCTCCGGCAGCCGGTCCAGACCCGGCTGCGGCGCGAGGTCCGCACCGGCGGCCGGGTCGGGGCCGTCGGAGGTCATGGTGAGCAGGCCCATCACGTGGCGCAGCTCCGACATCGCCGACCGCCCGGCGGCCTCCACCGCCAGCAGCGCCTCCTTGGCCTGGTCGGGGGCGGTGTCCATGACCTTGCGCGCGGCACCGGCCTGAATGGTCATCATGCTCACGTTGTGCGTGACCACGTCGTGCAGCTCCCGGGCGATCCGCGCACGCTCCTGGTCCACGGCACGGAGCAGCGCGGCTCGCTGCTCCTCCTGGAGGGTCCGGGTCCGCTGCCGCCAGGTGTGGATGCCGTGGGCGGCGAGGCCGACCGGGAGCAGGACGAGCACCGGCACCAGCCCCTTGTCCACCTCGGGGACCAGGGGGAATACGGCGTACAGCACGGCTCCGGCGAGCAGGGACCCCGCCACGGCCTTGCGGTGCGGGCTGTACACGGCCGCGCTGTACGCCGCGATCAGGCCCGAGGCGAAGGTGACCGTGGTGGCGTCCGCGGCGGCCGTGCCGCCCTGGTGCAGCAGCAGGGTCGCGCCCATCACCGCCCAGTAGACCGCGAGCGGGTACCGGCGGCGCAGCAGCAGCGGCAGGGCGGTCAGTACGGCGACCACGAGCTCCCAGGGTTCCGCGGGAGGCAGCGTGTGCTCGACCGCCGGCACGGGGTGCTTGACGGCCGGCGGCGCCGGTATCCGTACGGGGGGCGGCAACGCGGGGTCGGGTCCGCTCCACACCTCCACGTACGACCGGTTGAGGTCGCCGATGACCGTGTACACGGCGAGCACCAGGGCGATGACCGCGTCGAGCGCCCACGACCGGCTCGAGAGCCGCGGGGGCGCCCCGACGGGACGCAGCCCGCGGGCCCAGTGGAAGAGGGCGTCTCGTGTGCTCATCGGACCAGTGTGCCCAGGGCCGGGCCGTCACGGATCACCCGCGGGGACGGGGGGCTTGCACCCCCGGCCTACATCGCGCGGATGACGCCCGGCGGCATCGTCCCGGCACGGTACGGAAGATCCCCAGCGGTGCCGACGCGGCTCCGGGGCGCCGGCTCCTAGCGTCGGGACGGCCGCACGGGGAGCGGATCCGATCGCTGCCCGACGACGTACGGACCGTGGAGGATCCATGACCGACCACCACCTCATCGACGTGCACGGGGTGAGCAAGACCTACGACGCCGGCCCGGCCGTGCTGACCGGGCTCACCCTGAGGGTGCGGGCGGGCGAGGCGCTCGCCGTCCTCGGCCCCTCCGGCAGCGGCAAGTCGACGCTCCTCAACCTGATCGCGGGCCTGGACCGGCCGAGCGAGGGCAGCGTGAGCGTCGACGGTGTCCGGGTGGACTCGCTGACCGAGACCGAGTCCGCGAAGTACCGGCGTTCGCGGATCGGGATGGTCTTCCAGTTCTTCAACCTCCTCGACGACCTCACCGTCCTGGACAACGTGCTGCTGCCCGCCCAGCTCTCCGGCACGCCCCGCGCCGAGGCCGCGGCCAGGGCGGCCGAGCTGCTCGCGCGCCTGGGCATCGACCGGCACGCCAGGGCCTTCCCCGGCCGGCTGTCGGGCGGCGAGCGGCAGCGCGTGGCGGTGGCGCGGGCGCTCATGAACCGTCCGCCGCTGCTGCTCGCCGACGAGCCGACGGGCGCCCTGGACACCGCTTCAGGAGCCGACGTACGCGAACTCCTGCGCGAGCTGAACGCGGACGGGCAGACGATCGTCCTGGTCACGCACGACCTGGCGCTGGCCGAGTCGTGCGCGACCCGGACCATCGAGCTCGTCGACGGGCGCATCGCGCGCGACGAAGGGATGGTGCGGCGATGAGCGGGCCGCGGGAGGAGCGGGGAGCCGGCGGGCGGAAGGGCCGTGCGGGCGGCGGTCGTCGGAGAGGGGCCCTGGGGCGGGTGGTGCGGGCCGGGGTGGGGCGGCGCCGCGCGCAGACCGCGGTGATGGTCCTGACGACGCTCATCTCCGTCGCCGCGTCCGTTCTCGCCCTCGGGCTGCTGGTCGCCTCCCGGGCACCCTTCGACCACGCCTTCGCCCGGCAGCAAGGGGCGCATCTGACGGTGCAGTTCGACTCCGCGGTGACCGAAGGGCAGATGGCGGACACCGCCCGGCTCCCGGGGGTCGCGGGCTCCTCGGGGCCGTTCGGCGTGGCCTCCGTACGCTTCCGGCCGGCGGTCGGTACGCCGCCGGGCTTCCAGCCGCCGCCGCTGACGGTGGTGGGACGGCCGTCGGCCGGGGGAGAGGCGGACCGGGTCGACCTGATGGAGGGCCGGTGGGCCGCCGCGCCGGGTGAGATCGTGCTGGAGGCCGGCTCGCGGCAGCCGGGGATGCGGCCCGGGACGCGCCTGGAGACCGGCGGGACGGGCGGGACGGGCGGGGCCGCCGGGACCGGGTTCACGGTGGTCGGCATCGCCGAGTCGGTGGGCGAGAGCGCCGACGCCTGGGTCATGCCCGCGCAACTGGACGCCCTCGCCGGGGACCGGACGGGCCACCAGATGCTGTACCGGCTCACCGGCGCAGGCACCGCCGCCGTCGAGAGCGCCCGAGCGGGGATCGCCGCCGCGCTGCCCCCGGCCGCCGTGACCGGCGCCCAGTCCTACCTCGACGTACGGCAGAGCGCCCAGGAGAACACGGCGGCCTACGTCCCCTTCGTGTCCGCCTTCGCGGTGCTGGGCCTGGCCATGTCGGTGCTGGTGATCGGCATCGTGGTGAGCGGCGCGGTGGGCGCCGCGACCCGGCGGATCGGCATCCTGAAGTCCCTCGGCTTCACACCGCTCCAGGTGGGCCGGGCGTACGTGGCCCAGGCGCTGATCCCGGCCGCGGCGGGCGCCCTGCTCGGCGTGGCGCTGGGCAACGCGCTGGCCGTACCCCTGATGGCGGAAGTCGCGCGGTCGTACGGGACCGGGGCGGTGCTCATCCCCGCCTGGGTGAGCCTCGTGGTGCCGGCCGGGGCCCTGGCGCTGGTGGCGGTCACCGCCTCGGTGCCCGCGCTGCGGGCGGCACGGCTGCGCACCGCGCTGGTGCTCGGCATGGGCCGGGGCGCCGGGGGCGGGCGGGGGCGCCGGGTGCGCCGCCTCCTCGGCAGGCTGCCGTTGCCGCGTGCGGTCAGCCTCGGGCTGGCGAGCCCGTTCGCCCGCCCGGCCCGCTCGGCGACGACGGCCGCGGCCGTCACGTTCGGCGCGCTCGCGGTGACCTTCGCGGTGGGTCTGGGCAGCACGCTCGCCGCGGTCGAGCGGGACGGGGATCCGGACCGGGGCGGCGAGGTGACGGCCCGCACGGTCGCCAGGCCCGGCGAGGGCCCGCCGAGCGCGCAGCGCGAGCCCGCCGACCCGGCGGCGGTGGCGGCGGCGATCGGAGCCCTGCCCGAGACGGCGTCCTCGTACCGGATGGCCAGGACACAGGTCTCGGTGGCGGGGCTGACGGGCGGCGCGCCCCTGGTGGCGTACGAGGGCGACGTGCCCGGCGCCGACCACACGATGGTGTCCGGCCGCTGGTTCGCCGCCCCGGGCGAAGCGGTCGCCGCCACCCGCTTCCTGCGGGCCGCGGGCGTCCGGGTGGGCGACGAGGTCGTGCTGTCGGAGCAGGGTCGCACCGTCCGGCTGCGGATCGTCGGGGAGGTGTTCGACCTGGGCGACAAGGGGATGGTGCTGCGCACGGACATGGCCTCGGTCGCGGCCCTGGAGAGCCGGTACCTGCCGAGCTCCTTCATCGTGCGCACGGCCCCCGGGACGGACGCGGGGGGCTACGTCGAGACCCTGAACTCCGCCCTGGAGCCGCTCGGCGCGGAGGCGGAGGCGAGTGAGCCCGGCGAGTCGAGCGTGATCCTCGCGATGCGGGCTCTCATCACCATGCTCACGCTGATGCTGGTGGCGGTGGCCTGCCTGGGCGTGCTCAACACCGTGGTGCTGGACACCCGGGACCGCGTGCGCGACCTCGGGGTGTTCAAGGCGCTGGGGATGACGCCCCGTCAGACAGTCGTCCAGGTCCTCACCTCGGTGGGCGCGATCGGCCTGGCCGCAGGGCTGGTCGGCGTACCGCTCGGGGTGGCGCTGCACGGCTGGGTGATGCCGGAGATGGGCCGGGCCGTCGGCACCACGATCCCGCCGGCGGACGTGGACGTGTACGGCCCCGTGCTGGTGGGGGCGTTGGCGCTGGCGGGGGTGCTCATCGCGGTGGCCGGCGCGCTGCTGCCGGCCGGGTGGGCGGCGCGGACGCGGACGGCGCAGGCACTACGGGCGGAGTGAGCCGGGCCGGCCCGAGCGGGCCGGCCGGGTCGGGTCGGCCGGAGCAGATTGGCCGAATCTGGCCGGTCAGAGCGGACCGGCACGCTCCGGTCCGGCCCGCTCCGGACCGGGGTCAGGACTTGGGAACGGTGTTGATGTGGCTGGTTCCGGCGCTGTAGAAACCGTCCACCGTTTTCTGGACGTCGGCCTGGGAAACCGCCTCACCGGCCTTGTAGTAGAACCAGTTGACTTTCATGTTCCACGTGCGTGAACCACCGGTGAAGGGAAGATCGATGAACCAGTTGCTGAAATGCATGTCCACCTTCTCGCGCGGGACGTATTTCCCGGAGCTGGTGAACAGGTCCTTGCCGTCCAGCGAATAGGTGGCCTTTCCGTCCATGAAAGTGATCATCATGATGTGCCAGCCCTCGAGGCGCTGCTTCTTGAGCGCGTGGGTGACCCGGTCCGGCGGATCGGCCTTGAACCAGCTCGTGGTGTCGAGCTGCGGCCCCACCGAACCCCAGCCGCCGTTCGGCAGGTATTCGTAGTCGAGTTCGCTGTAGTTCGGCGAAGAGTCCGAGGCGGAGATCGGGAAGAAGGTCTCGACGACGTGGTCGCCGTTGCGACCGCTGACGGGCTTGTCGCTCAGGTAGACCCGAGCGGCATAGGTTCCCGTGAAAAGCGGAGTGCCGGTCGTCTGTATCTCGACCTGCTTGGTGCCCTGCTTGGTGCCGTCGGTGGAAGACTGCAGCTGAAGGGCCCTACCTCCCTGGGCGGTCGCGTCGGAAGGGAAGCTGGCGCCGGCGGAAGTCCAGGTGTCCTTGATCCCCGGGCCGCCCCCACCGGTACGGACCTCCCAGCCGTTGGCCTTGAGCGCGGGGTCGTCGGGGCCGCTGTACCGGAAGTCGTCGAACAGGGTTCCCGGCGGTCCGGACGGGGTCGGCGAAGCGCTCTTGGCGGGCGCGGCGTCATCGCGGCCGGGGCCGCCGGAGCCGCTGGTGCACGAGGCCAGTACGCACAGGAGGGCAGGCAGCGTGAGCGCGGTCCACGCGCGGCGACGAGAGGTGCGGCGGGGGTGACTCACACGAGCTCCTTGGGGCGTAGAGGCGGTACCTGGACACGCCCTGACATGAGGATCAATGGCTGATCACATGAGGTGGTCATCCTAAGGTTCGCGGCGACCTGCTCGACCCCGGGTCGCCGAGGTCCCGGCGAAACGGTTCCGCTGGACACGCAGAGATCAGTGCCCGACGACCGTGCGTGTAGATATACCGACTGGTACTGCCAATTGGTATTCCAATCCGATTACGACACCGGAGCAGATGGCGCAAAAAGGGGACATCGGGCCCAAGTCGATTCGGGGCGGTGCACTAGCGTTCGCCCTGCCATCCCGCGGTCTACGTACCCTGCACTGAAAGGCCCCGCAAGGTGCGATCAGCCCCTCCTTCCACCGGACGCGGACCGGCGTACCCGGCCTACCAGGCACAGCCCGAAATGCCCGAGTTGGGTGTTGACGACCCCGCTCCCGCCCCGGTCTTCGTCGACCAGTCGGGTCTGCGCGGCCGTCTGCTGCGGGGTCTCGCCTGGCCCGTCTCCGTGGTCGGCGCGGTCCTGGCCGTCGCCATGGGCAGCAGCCTGATCGGCATGCAGGCGGAGGCCCCGGCGATGGGCATCCCCGTACAGCCCTCGCGGTCGCCCGCCCCGCCCGGCTCGCCCGTGCCGTCGGCCACCCCGGCAGGGTCGGCAGCGCCCTCGGGGTCGCCCTCGCCCCGGACGGCCACACCCTCCGCGACACCCGCGACGAAGCCCTCCGGCGCCACGCCGAAGCCTTCGGCCGGCACGCCGAAGCCGTCGGCCGCTCCGTCGAAGTCCTCGGCCGCCCCGCCGAAACCCCCGGCCGCACGCACGTCGAAGCCCACGCCGAGCGCGCCGAAGCCCATGGCCGGGACCGCCGGCCCACAGAGCCCCACGGCCACCGTGCCGTCCGGCGGAGGCCCTTCGGGTCCGTCGGCCAACACCCCCTGATCGTCCGCACCACCCATCTCCAGGAGCGTCATTGTCCCGCCATCAGCGCCGCCGGCAGTCCCTGCTGAGGCCGCGCCGACTGGCCGCGCCGCCGCTGCGCTTCTTCATGCCGCTGTCCCTGCTGGCGTGCCTGCTTGCGCTTCTCGTGCTGCGCGGCCTCGCCACCAACGAGGCCTTCCACGACGACCGGATCGCGATCTCGGTCGACAAGACGACCGTGCCGCAGCACCTGCTCAAGGGCGGTCCGGTCATCGACGCGCGCGGCAGCAAGAACGAGCAGCCCGTGAGCTATCACATCCCCGACCGCACGGTGGTCCTGAGCTTCGACGACGGTCCCTCGCCGCAGTGGACTCCGAAGATCCTCGAGGTGCTCGCGCGCCACGAGGTCCGTGCGGACTTCTTCGTGACCGGCGCCATGACCACGCGCAACCCGGAGCTGATCCGGCAGATCGTCGCGGGCGGCCACGAGCTCGGCGTGCACACCTTCACCCACCCCGACCTGGTGTACCAGTCCCGCGCCCGGATCAGCTGGGAACTGGCGCAGACGCAGCTGGCGCTGGCCGGAGTCGCGGGCGTCCACAGCGCGCTGTTCCGCCCGCCGTACTCCTCCGACGCCTCGGCGATGGACGACTGGAACTACCCGGTCATCAAGTACGTGGGAGCGCGCGGCTACCTCACCGCCTTCATCGACCGGGACACCGACGACTGGAAGCGTCCCGGTGTCGAGGAGATCGTCAAGGCGGCGATGCCGGCCACGCCCGGTGCGGGCGAGCTGATCCTGCTGCACGACGCGGGTGGCGACCGTACCCAGACCATCGAGGCGCTCGAGCAGATCATCGTCAAACTGCAGGCCCAGGGCTACCGCTTCACCACCATCTCCGACGCACTCGGCGCCTCCAGCGCCACCGTGCCGGTGACCGGATTCCAGCTGTGGGCGGGCAAGGGATACATCTGGGCCACCCAGGTCGCCGTGCACACCCTGCCGGTCCTGGTCGGGCTGCTGGCCCTCGTCGGCTTCCTCAACTTCGGCCGGTTCGGGCTGATGCTCGTCCTCGCACCGATGCACGCCCGGCGCGCCAAGCGGCGGGACGCCTGGGGAACGCCCGTCACCGAAACGGTCACGGTCCTGGTCCCGGCGTACAACGAGCGCGAGTGCATAGCCAACACCCTCAACTCGCTGGCCGTCAGTGACTATCCGATCGAGGTCATCGTCATCGACGACGGCTCCTCGGACGGCACCGCGGACATAGTCGAGGCGATGAACCTGCCGTTCGTCCGGCTGATCCGCAAGGCCAACGGCGGCAAGTCCAGCGCCCTCAACACCGGTATCGCGGCGGCCTCGCACGAGATCATCGTGATGATGGACGGCGACACCGTCTTCGAACCGTCCACCGTGCGCGAGCTGGTCCAGCCCTTCGGAGACGCGACGATCGGCGCGGTCGCGGGCAACGCCAAGGTCGGCAACCGCGACAGCCTGATCGGCGCCTGGCAGCACATCGAGTACGTCCTCGGCCACAACCTGGACCGCCGGATGTACGACATGCTCAACGTCATCCAGACCATCCCCGGCGCGGTCGGCGCCTTCCGCAAGGAGGCCCTGCGGCGGGTCGGCGGGATGAGCGACGACACCCTCGCCGAGGACACCGACATCACCATCGCGGTGCTCTGCGACGGCTGGCGGATCGTCTACGCCGAGGAGGCCCGCGCCTGGACCGAGGCGCCCGCCAGCCTCCAGCAGCTCTGGTCCCAGCGGTACCGCTGGAGCTACGGCAGCATGCAGGCGATGTGGAAGCACCGCGCCGCGGTGACCTCCCGCGGCCCGGGCAAGCGCTTCGGCCGCATCGGGCTGCCGCTCGTCGTGCTGTTCGGCGTGGTCGCCCCGCTGCTGGCGCCGCTGGTCGACATGTTCCTGCTGTACGGCGTGTTCTTCGGGGACGCCGGGATCACGCTCACGAGCTGGGGCGGCTTCATCCTGCTCCAGGCCGTGCTGTCCTGGTACGCCTTCCATCTCGACCGCGAGAAGCCCTGGTACCTGATCAGCCTGCCGATCCAGCAGCTGGTCTACCGGCAGCTCATGTACATCGTCCTGCTGCAGTCCGCGATCACGGCGATGACCGGTGGTCGACTGCGCTGGCAGAAGCTCCGGCGCACCGGCGAGGTCGCTGTACCCGTGGAGGCCTGACCGTGACCGGATACACCGACCTCGGGCGCAACCAGGAAACCGTCCAGTTGCGGGTTCCCGCCATCGTGCGACAGCGGTGGGAGGCGGAGTGGGAGCCCGAGCCGCTGCCGGAGCCGCAGCCCGATGCGCAGCCGGAGTCCAAGGCGCCGGCCCCGCGCAAGGGCGGCCGGGACCGCTACCTCGACCTGCTGCGCGCGCTGGCCCTGGTGCGCGTGATCTTCTACCACAACTTCGGCTGGTTCTGGCTGCCCCTCGTCTTCCCCTCGATGGGCGTGATGTTCGCGCTGGCCGGCTCACTGATGGCCCGCTCGCTCGGCCGTCCCGCACTCGGCGTGATCCGCGGCCGACTGCGCAGGCTGCTGCCGCCGATGTGGCTGTTCGGCGTCGTCCTGATCACCCTCCAGCTGCTCGACGGCTGGGGTCCCGACTCTGAGGGCCACCCCACCTGGTGGTGGACCAAGATGGCGTTCTGGATCCTGCCGCTCAGCACTCCGCCGTTCGCGGAGGACCTGCCCGGGTTCGGCCACGTGGAGGGCGGCTGGGCCCTGCAGATCACCGTCCCGCTCTGGTACCTCCGGGCCTACCTCTGGTACGTCCTGCTCTCGCCGCTGATGCTCCGGGCGCTGCGACGGCTGCCGTGGGTGACGCTGTTCAGCCCCCTGGCGGTGCTGATCGTCATGAACTCGTTCTTCGCCGACCAGGAGTTCGTCTACGGCCGGGTCTGGGAGACCGCCAACGACTTCGCCATGTTCGGCTCCTGCTGGCTCCTCGGCATGGCCCACCAGGAAGGGCTGCTCAAGAGGATCCCGCAGTACGTCCTGCCGTCCATCGCGCCGCTGGTCATGGTGGCCGGCCTCTGGTACTTGCAGACCCGGCCGGTCGACCCGACCGTACCGACGGACATCGAAGCCTGGCCGATCGCCCAGGCCCTGTGGTCCTTGGGCTTCGTCGCCATCCTGCTCCACGTCAGCCCTTCCTGGGAGCAGTGGCCCAGACTGCTGGAACGCTGGAACGGCCTGGTCAGCCTGCTCAACTCGCGCGCGGTCAGCGTCTACCTGTGGCACCAGGTGGCCCTGGTGGTCGCGATCCCGCTGATCGACCCCCTCTGGAGCGTCCCCTTCTTCTACGAGAACTTCCAGTGGCTGCTGGCCAGCCAGTGGTTCACCCTGCTGGTGGCGATCCCGCTGATCGGCCTGCTGGTCCTGACCTTCGGCTGGATCGAGGACGTGGCCGCCAAACGCGCACCGCGGCTCCTGCCGTACCCGCGTCGCCAACGGGGCAGGCGCCGGTCCGGCGTCTGACGGAGCTCCGGCGAGACGGACCAGGGGCCGTTCCGGAGCGATCCGGAACGGCCCCTTCCCGCTGTGGTGCGTCAGCGGGCGGCGCCACGGGGGACTGCGAAGTCGGTCAGCCGGGCCGAGCCCGGCGCGAGCTCCCGCCAGGTACCGGGGCAGGCGAGCACCGCGATCGCGGACGTCGGGAACTTCTCCGACAGGCGCGCCATCGCCCCGGCCTCCGCGGTGCCCGCGGCATCCCGCGCGAGGCCGACGGCCAGCTCCTCCAGGCCCGGGTTGTGGCCGACGAGCAGCAGCGTCCCCACCTCCTGCGGTACTTCGGCCACCACCTCCAGCAGTTCCTCCGGCTCGGCGGCGTACATCCGTTCGTCGAAGCGCACCGGGACCTCGGCGCCGAGCTGTGCGGCCGCCAGTGCCCAGGTCTCCCGGGTCCGCCGGGCGGTGGAACAGATGACCAGGGCCGGCAGGCAGCCGGCGTCGCGCAGCCAGCGGCCCGCCGCGGGCGCGTCCCGCAGACCGCGCGGGCCGAGCGGCCGCTCGTGGTCCGCGACGCCGTCGGGCCAGGCGGACTTGGCGTGGCGCAGCAGCACCAGGCGGGCGGTGGACGGCGCGCTCATGATCTCAGCCTCATCGCCCCAGCCTCCCACGGTCCACCGGCCCGACGAGGCCGGTACGGCCGGTACGGCCACTGTCGTCGGTGTGGCCGGTGTGGGGACGTACGGCCGGGACGTACTGCGGTGCGTCGAGCTCCACCCATACGCACTTTCCGCCGCCCACCGGCTCCGAGCCCCACTTCCGGGCCAGCCGGTCCACGATGACCAGCCCGTGGCCTCCGGGCCGTGCCGGGTCCGACGGCTGCCTGACGGCCGGCGCGACGGGGCTCGCGTCGGTGACCTCGATGCGCAGCCCCTCGGCGGTGCGGCGCAGGAGGAGCGAGCTCGGCCCGCCCGCGTGCATGCAGGCATTGGCCACGACTTCGGACACCAGCAGCAGGGCATCGTCCGCGGTCTCGTCCCGGAGGCCGTACTCACGGCGGCTCTCCGCCTCCGGCAGCCACCGCCACTCGGTCAGGGCGGCGCGGGTGAACTCCCGGCAGCGGCTGACGGCGTTCGTGCTGCCGTGCAGCACCAGACGCCGGGTCTGCTCCGGTGGCCGGTGCTCGCTCATCGTGCTCCTCCGCTACGCGCGCCGGTGACGTGCCAGCGCCGCATCCACATCGGGGTGCAGCGGGAACAGTCCGACCACGCCCGTGATGTGCAACATGCGTTCGATCGGTTGGTGGAGGCCGACCAGTTCGAGACTGCCACCCGACTCCCGGACCGCGAGCCGGCCGTGCAACAACACGTTCAGTCCCGTGGAGTCGCAGAAGTCCAGCCCGCTGAAATCGAGGAGCAGCCGCTGCCCGCCGCCCGCCCGGGCGGCCTCGATGGCCACCCGCAAGGGTTCGGCGGTGCCGTGGTCGAGCTCGCCCGCCAGCGCCAGGACGGTGGCTCCCTCGACGGGCCGTACTTCGACCGCGAAGCGTTCGCCGTCCGCCGTGGCCATCGTGCACCCCTTTCCCGCGGGGCCCGCGGGTTCCTCACGCGGGCTCGTACTCCGGATACGTCGCGCGCCTACCCCCTCACACGCCCCCGAACCGTGACCTCGGGGGCGCCACCGCACGCGGGAGGTTTTCCGCCCGGGCGTTCGGGCAGGGGCGCTATGAGACCCGGGAGGCGATGTCGCATGACCGAAGGCGCTGTCCCCTACCTTCCCCCGGCTCGGGTCACCGTGCTCGGGGTGTGCCCCGGCGACCCGCCGTTCCGCATCGTGGAGATCGACGGCCAGGTGGCGAGCACCGCCCGGTCGATGACGGACGTGGTCCTGACCGCGGCGGCCGCAGGCATCACGATCCACGACCTCGACGACCCGGACGAGGTCCGCTGGGTCGGAGGCGGAAGGTTCCACTGGACCGGGTGATCGCGGGCGCTACATGGGGTCCATGGTTCCGCTGCCCGGGCCGTTCTCCTGCTCGCTCTTCTTCCGGATGTGCAGGGCCTTCTCGATGAGCCGCTGCCGCTCCGCAGGATCCGTCGCGCGCTGCGCCGCCTGCTCCAGTTCCTGGGCCTTGTCACGCATCTGCCGGGCCCGCCGGCTCGGCTGGCTCTCGTTGATCATGAGCGATCCTCGCTTCGGAGAATGCCGTACTCCTGCGGTACTGGGTCCTCCCAGCCAATCAGCACCGCACCGCACCCGCCACCGCGGCTCCCGGGACGAGGAACGGCCGTCAGGGGAATTCCGGTGCGAAGGGGAGCCAGTCCCGGTCCGGAGCGGAGGGGATCACCGTGTAGCTGGCCTGGGGAAGCTCGTTCCAGACGCCGGGGAGGTACCCCAGCGGTTCGGAGACCACGATGCGCGACGCGTCGGAGATCTCACGGATGTACTCCACCTCGGGGTGCAGGTGGCGGACGGTCTCGGCCCGGCTGCTGTAGAAGAGCGAGCGGGCCGCACCCCCGCTGGAGTAGCGGAAGGCCCAGAGGTACGCGCCGTCGCTGATCGCCAGCGTCATCTGGAGCGGTTCCGCGATGCCGTGCTCCTTGCCGAGGCGCTCGACGAGCCCGGTCATCCGGGCCACGGCGCCCGGGACGTCCTGGTCGAGCCCGAAGGTGACCGCCAGGTAGAACATCACCTCGGAGTCGGTGGACCCCTCGATGGCCGGGAAGAGGGCCGGGTCGACGGCCAGGCAGAGGTCCCGCTGCAGCCGGGGGAAGTCCGCGATGGACCCGTTGTGCATCCACAGCCACCGGCCGTGGCGGAAGGGGTGGCAGTTGGTCTGCTGGATGGCCGAGCCGGTCGAGGCGCGCACGTGTGCGAAGAACAGGTGTGAGCTGACGTGCGCGGCGAGCTCGCGCAGGTTGCGGTTGTTCCAGGCCGGGGCGATGTCCCGGAAGACGGCCGGCGTGCCGTCCCCGTTCCCGCTGTACCAGCCGATGCCGAAACCGTCGCCGTTGGTCGTCTCGACGCCCAGGCGGGCGTGCAGGCTCTGGTTGATCAGCGAGTGCTCCGGACGGTAGAGCACGGCGTCGAGCAGCATGGGAGAGCCCGAGTAAGCGAGCCACCGGCACATGCGACCATCCCCTTCGCGGCCTGCTCCGAGCGTAACCCCATGACCTGAGCACCCGGGGTTTGCCGACGGGCAGGGTGGAAAGACGCCGGGTACGGAGGTGCGACCATGACCCGGCGAGTCCACGAGGTGATGACCGGCAATCCGGTGACCGTCGACAAGCTGACGTCCCTGGCGGAAGCCGCCAGGGTGATGCGGGACGCGGACATCGGGGACGTCCTGGTCGTCGACGGCGGTCGGCTCCACGGCATCCTGACCGACCGGGACCTCGTCATCCGGGCCGTGGCCGACAACAGGGATCCCGCCGAGACGACGGTGCAGGCGGTCTGCACCCCCGCTCCGGTGACCGTCAAGCCCGACGACTACGTGGACCAGGCGGCCGATCTCATGCGGCGGCACGCGCTGCGGCGCCTGCCCGTGCAGTCGGAGGACGGTGAACTCGTCGGCGTCGTCACGCTGGGCGACCTCACGGTGGAACGCGACCCCGGATCCACCCTCGCGGCCATCTCGGCCGCGGAGCCGGACACCTGAGAGGCACGCCCGGTCATCGGAGGCGGGCCCCCAGTTCCCTGACGAGTTCGGTGACGGCCGCCTCCGCGCCCTCGGAGACGGCGAACATGTTCAGGAAGCCGTGGACCAGGCCGCCGTAGGTGCGGACGAAGACGTCGACCCCGGCGTCCTGCAGCGCGCGGGCGTAGGCCAGGCCCTCGTCGCGGAGCGGATCGTAGGCGGCAGTGGCGATGACGGCGGGGGCGAGCCCCTCGTGGCTCACGGCGTGCAGCGGGGAGGCCCGTACGTCGGTGGCAACGGAGGCATCACCGCCGAGCAGGATCGTCGTGAGGTCACGGAGGTCCTGCAAGGTGAGCAGGTAGCCTTCCGCGTTCTCGGTGTGGGAGGGGTAGTCGCGCGAGCTGCGGTCCGTCGCGGGGTAGGCGAGGAACTGGGCCGCGAGCGGTTCCCCGGCGTCGCGGAAGGCCAGGGCCACCGATGCGGCGAGGGCAGCGCCCGCGCTGTCGCCCGCGAGGGCCAGCCGGTCGCGCCGGCCGCCGTACCGGTCGATGTGGTCGGCCGTCCACCAGGCCGCGGCAAGGCAGTCTTCGAACGCGGCCGGGAACGCGTGCTCGGGAAGCCGCCGGTAGTGCACGGCGACCACGACGGACCCGAGGTCGTGACAGAGGCGACGGGCCACGTGGTCGTGGGTGTCGAGGTCTCCCACGATCCAGCCGCCGCCGTGGAAGAAGACGACGGTCGCGGCGGCCCCTTCGACGGAGGCCCCGTCACCGGCGGGACGGTAGACCCGCACCGGTACGGGACCGGCGGGGCCCGGGACCGTGTCGTCCGCCACGGATCCGACGCCGATCCGCGTTCCCGGCGCCACCGCGGCATTCGCGTGCCGTTCCCGTTCCCGGAGTTCCGCCGGGTCGGCCGTGAGGATGCGCTCCCTCGGGCCCGCCTGGACTTGCGAGAGGAGCGCTGCGATGGACGGGTCCAGGGGCATGGCGTAGAGCCTTCCGGGTACGGGGCCGCAGGATCTCGTGCGACGGGAGCCGTCGCGAAGCGTCGGGCGTCAGGACGGCCGGTCCGGATCGCGTCCGCTCAGACCGACCGCCCGGTCCAGCAGCGGGGCGTCGTCCGGTACCGGGACGACGGGGCCGAAGATGTCCCCGCGGGTGCCCTCCTCCTCCGCCGCGGCCAGGAGGAAGCCGTACGAGGTCTCCAGCGCGGCCCGATCGGGTGCGTACGCCTGGCCGGTGGCCCGAGCCAGGTCCCAGCCGTGGATGACCAGTTCGTTGACGGCCACCAGACCCGCGATCTCGCCCGGCAGGTCCACGCCGCCCGCACGGGTCATGCCGGTCCAGGCGGCCGGATCCGTCCAGGCCTCGGCCAGTTCGCCCAGCACGCGGGGGAGTTCCTCGCGCCAGTCGGCGGGGAGGGTGGGCACGGCCGTGCCGGGGGCCGTGTCCGTCGTGGAGCCCAGATCCTTGCGGCCGGCGTCGCGGAACGCGACGGCCAGGCCGGAGAGGTGGCCCAGCAGGTTGCCGACCGCGTAGTCGGGGCAGGGCGTCGGATCGGCGAGCCGGGCGTCGGGAACGCCCGCCGCGAGGCGGGCCACGATCCGGGCCTGCGGTCCGAGGTCGAGCAGTGTCGTATCGGTCATGTGCCGCTCCTTCGGGGCAAGGGTCTGGAGGGTGGACCGGCGGCGGCGCCGGAACTCATCGCCACACGGCCGGCAGCCTCGGCCCGGGAGGGGAGCGAACCCCTCCCGGGCCGCGGGCCATCCGCTCAGGGGCATCCGCTCAGGGGCAGCTGATGCGGGCGTCGCCCGGGTCGGTGGTGCAGGTGTCGGTGCCCACGCCGCCGTTGGCGGTGTCGTTGGCCGCGACGCCGTCGGTGGTGGTCAGGCGGTCGTTGCCGTAGTAGCCCGTGAGGGTGTCGTTGCCCGGGCCGCCGTTCAGGGTGTCGTCGCCGAAGCCCCCGTCGATGTTGTCGTTGCCGGGCCCGCCGTGGACGGTGTCGTTGCCGTAGCTCGAGCGGATGGTGTCGTTGCCGCTGAGGCCGCAGATGACGTCGTTGGAGTAGCCGCCGTTGAGGGTGTCCGTACCGCTGGTGCCGATGATCGTGCAGCCGCGGGAGTTGTTCACCGAGGTCGAGGCGCCGGCACTGTTGTCGGCCGGGTTCGGGTCCTGGGGCGTGGCGGTGGCGGAGGCGCTGTTCGTCAGGGTGCCGGTGGCGCGCGGTTCGGCCGTCACCGTGAGCGTGGCGCTCGCGCCCGGTGCGAGGCTGCCGAGGGCGCAGGTCGCGCGGGTCGCCGTGGTCGTGCAGGTGCCCTGGGAGGGGACGGCCGACAGGAGGGTGACCCCGGCTCCGGAGAGGGTGTCGGTGAGGGTCAC
Source organism: Streptomyces sp. NPDC056883 (assembly GCF_042788835.1). Lineage (NCBI taxonomy): Bacteria > Bacillati > Actinomycetota > Actinomycetes > Kitasatosporales > Streptomycetaceae > Streptomyces > Streptomyces sp. NPDC056883. Next base: position 105,027 of record NZ_JBHUBS010000002.1, read on the forward strand.
GCCCGTCGCGGTCGCCGTGGACGTCGAGGCGTTGGTGACCCGGACCGTGTACGAGGCCTGGTCGCCGATGCTCACGGTCGTCGTGCCGGTCTTCGTCACCGACAGGTTGGCCGCCGGAGGGGGCGGAGGCGGGGTGCTGCCGCCGCCTTCGTAGCGGGCGATGCCGAAGGCGCCCAGCCCGGCGAGCCCCGCGGCCACGATCTTCCCGTCGGGCTGCACGAGCAGTCCGCGGATCTCCTCCCCGCCCAGCATGCCGGTGTACACCCGGCCGTCACCGCCGCCGAAGCCGGTGTCCAGGCTGCCGCTCGGCAGGTAGCGGGCGAGGGCGAAGTCGGAGGCCTCCTGGCTGTCCGGGTCGTCGGCCGTGCCGCCGACGAGGATCTTGCCGTCCTGCTGGAGGGTCATGTCGTACGCCACCGCCGTACTGAGGGGCCAGACCGTGGTGACCCGGCCGCCGGTGCCGAAGGCGGCGTCGGGACTGCCGCCGGACGTGAACCGGGCCAGTGCGAAACCGGTGTTGGTCGACCCCGCGGCGACGACCGCGCCGTCGGACTGGACCGCCACGGCCCGGCCGAAGTCCGTACCGCCGAAGTCCGCGGTGGCCATGCCGTCGCCGCTGAAGGAGGTGTCGAGGCTGCCGTTGGACAGGTAGCGGGCCATTCCGAAGTCGAAGGCCGTGCTGCCCACGTAGCCGACGGCGACGAACCTGCCGTCGGGCTGGAGCGCCAGACCGGTGGCCTGCCCGCCCGCGTCACCGGGGAAGGCGGGAGCGAAGCCCGCCACCACCGTGCCGTCCCCGCCGAAGGACGGGTCGGGGCTGCCGTTCGGGTTGAGGCGGGCCAGTGCGAAGCCCGCCCCGCCGCTGAGGCCCACCGCGAGGATCTTGCCGTCCGGCTGGACGACCAGGTCGGCGGCACCCGACGCGGCGCCGAAGTCGTCGACGCGCACGAGACCGGCCGAGCCGAAGCCCTGGTCGAGCGAGCCGTCGGTGTTGTAGCGGGCGACGGAGAAGAAGCAGCAGCCGCCGCCCTCGTCCGGGACCTCCGTACGGCCGGCGACCACGATCTTGCCGTCGGAGGGCTGTACCGCCACCGCCTCGGCCTGGTCGTCACCCCCGAAATCGCTGGTCACCCGGCCGTCGCCGCCACCGAATCCGGTGTCGACGCTGCCGTCGGCGTTGTACCGGATCAGCGCCATGTCGAACGGGACGCCCGGCCCCGTGACGTGGCCGGCCACGACCAGCTTGCCGTCGCCCTGCCGGGCGACGTCCAGACCTTCGGCGTAGTCCCACGGTCCGCCGTCGTCCGGGAAGTACGTCTGGACCTTGCCGGAACCGGCGAAGCCGGGGTCCGGGTCTCCCGGAGCCGCCAGCGCCGTACCGGGCAGCGCCAGGACCAGCGCGAGCGCGGCGGCCGTCGCGGCGGCCAGCACCGTGGCCGCCCGTCCGCCGCTCCGGACGGGGCGGCGGCGCCCTTCGGGCGGGCTGGGGTGTGAGTGGATCATGGTCGTACGGACCTCCGAGTCGCGCCGGGGAACGAGCAGGCAGCAGCTTCGTGCCGGACGTGCGCCGGGCGGCCGAGGCGGGGCCGGGCCGCGCCCTCCGGGGGCGGGGATCCACCCCCGTGGGCGAACCGGGCGAAGCGGGCTCCGGCGCGGCGATGAGTCTGCGGCAGCCCGCAGGTCTACCCCTTGACGGAGACGACCGACTCACCTGGAGCACGCCATGGGCCTCATCCACATCGAACTGTTCGCGACCCTCGACTTCGTCGGGCAGGCGCCCGGGGGACCCGACGAGGACCCGGTGGGGTTCCCGTTCGGCGGCTGGCAGGCGCCCCTGCTGGACGAGGTCACGGGAGCGCAGATCGGCGCCGCGTACGAGGGCACGGACGCCCTCCTGCTCGGGCGGCGGACCTACGAGATCTTCGCCGCCTACTGGCCCCACCAGAAGGGCGGCGAGGACGGCGAGATCGCCACGCTCTTCAACCGGGTCCCGAAGTACGTGGCCTCCCGCGGCAGGCCCGACCTCTCCTGGGCCGGGTCCACGCACCTCGGCCCGGACCTGGCCGGAGCGGTGCGCGAGATCCGCGAGCGGCACGAGCACGTGAAGGTCGTGGGGAGCCTGAACCTCGTGCAGACCCTCCTGCGCGAGAAGCTCTTCGACCGTCTCGACCTCTGGGTGCACCCGATCGTGCTCGGAGTCGGGAAGAGGGTGTTCGACGGCGGCGCGGTGCCCACGAACCTCGCTCTGCTCGCACCCCCGGTCGCCGGTCCGAAGGGCACCGTGCACCTGCGCTACGGGCTCGCCGACGGCATTCCCGCGACGGGCGACATGAGCGCACCCGATCGCGGTGTCCCGAGCGCCGGCTGAAACCACCCCGGGTCCCGGGTCCCGCGGCCCGCGGCCCGACGGGCCCCGCGCCCCTTCCGTCGGGGCGCTGGATCCCCCGTGCGCGGATACCCTGGTACATGTGATCGAGTCTGGACGGTCGCGGCTCCGCACGCGCCGCGGCCAGGGAAGACTTGTGCGGCTGTCGCCGGTCTTCCTGACCGTCGTCATCGCCAGCCTCGCGTACACCACCCCGCCGGAGATGGCCTTCAGCCGCCTCCTGCCCGCCGCCCCGGCCCTCGCCGCCGCCATGTGGCCGGTGCTCCCCACCGTCCTGCTCGGTACGGTCTGCCTCCTCCTGATGATCGGCCTCAGCCTCGTCTTCCCCGATCTGGGGACGTGGTGGACCGCCTCGGGGATCATCGCGGTGACCGTGGCCGCGGCGTACGGAAGCCACGTCCGGCTCCAGCGGGAGCGCACCCTCTTCCAGGTGCGGCTCGTGGCCGACGCGGCGCAGCAGGTGGTGCTGAGCCCCATGCCCCACCGCATCGGCGGCATCGAGATCGAGTCGCTGTACCTCGCGGCCGCGGCGGAGGCCCGCATCGGCGGGGACTTCTACGAGGTCGTCGACACGCCGTTCGGGGTCAGGCTGCTCATCGGTGACGTGCGGGGCAAGGGACTCCCGGCCGTGGGAGCGGCCGCGGCGATCGTCAACGCCTTCCGGGAGGCGGCCTACGGCGAGGCCGCCCTGGTCGACATCGCCCGCAGACTCGACGCCAGCAGCACCCGCTACAACGCGGCCTTTCCCCCCGAGGGGCCGATGGAGCGCTTCGCGACGGCCCTCCTCGTCGAGATCCCGCACGGGGCCGGGCACATCGACGTCCTCAACTGCGGACACCCCCCGCCACTGATCCTGAACCGCGGGAAGCTCCGTGTCCTCGACTCGGCAGCCCCCTCCCCGCTGCTCAGCCTCGCCGAGCTGATCGGAGACGACTACACCGTCGACACCTTCGGCTTCGCCCCCGGCGACGTACTGCTCCTGTACACCGACGGGATCGCCGAGGCCCGCGCCCGTGACGGCGAGTTCTTCCCGCTGACGGAGTGGATGCGCCGCCAGCCCCCGGCGCCGCCCCGCGACCTGCTGACGGCCCTGCACCGCGACCTGCTCCGCTACAGCAGAGGACGCCTCGACGACGACATCGCGGCCCTGGCCGTACGCCTCTCCGCGCCCTGAGGCCCGGCCGTCCGGGCCGCCTCCACCGCGGCCGCCGAGCCGCAGGCCTTGACGGACGAGATCTGACGTCAAGGCACCAACACACCCTTGTGGCACTGATCGCCGAGCCGGACACCACCCGGTGAACGGGGCGAAGGGCTGTCCCGTTCAAGCAGGTGAGTCGGTGCGGGCAGGCGCGGTACGGTCCCCGGATGGAGCTCCTGGACCCGGCCTGCCCGCTGCACGGACCCGGCATCGACCCGTCGTCTTTGGTCGGCAGCCGGCTTGTCGAGGTGCTGGCGTCCTGGCATACGCACGGCGAGCGACCTGCCGACGGCCCGGTTGAAGTGTGGCTGATCGACGATCACGGTGGGTCCACCAACATCGCCGGCGGAACGGACTGGTGCCTCATGGTCGAGTCCTCCGGGCCGGATGACGGGTTCGACATGGGCGACTGGGGACGGATCGACGTTCGGCCCGTGCGTGACGAGACCCCGTTCGCAGCCCACCTCGGCGAGGTGGTGCTCGACGTCCGGCAGGAGTGGGAGCCGGCGACAGGGCGTGTGGCGCTCGAGCTGGACTTTCGGTCGGGCAGTGTCCGCTGCGAGAGCTGGAGCGGCGACCTCCGGGTCCTGGCCGTGGACAGACCCGCGAGCCCGACCACGCCCATGCCCATGCCCATGCCATGATCCTCGAGTGGCTGGTGCAGCTCGCGCCGCTGTTCGGGGTGTTCAAGTCTGCCGGTCAGGCGTGCGTCGCGGCACCCCGCGCGCGCGGCAGCGGTGCACCGCCGAGCGGACTCGAGTATCCGGAACAGGCCCTCTTGACGGTGAAGTGCACCTGGAGCACTCCGGTCCACACGAGCGCCGAACCCAGCAGATGGAGCATCACCAGGAGCGAGGGCAGGGCCGTCACCGACTGCACCAGCCCCACGAGGCCCTGGCCCAGCAGCACGGCCAGGAAGGCGAGCGCCTTGCGGCGCGCGGCGCCGAAGCCGTCCTTGGGCAGGGCGGAAAGCAGGACTCCGGCCAGTACCAGGACTGTCCCGGCCAGCAAGCCGTGGACGACCGTCACGGCCGTCCAGTTGAAGGGCATCCGCGCCACGTCCGAGGAGTCGCCCGCGTGCGGGCCCGAGCCGGTGGCGAGCGTGCCCACGAAGACCAACAGGGCCGTCACCGCGACCAGGGCCACCGACAGGGACCGGACCCGCGCGACGGGCGGGGCGTCGTTGGCGCCGGCGCCGCCATCGGCGTACGCCGCGTGCCAGGTGTACACCGCGGCGGTGAGCAGCAGCGTGGCGGCGAGGAAGTGTGCGGCGACGATGTACGGGCTCAGCCGCATCCAGACGGTCACTCCGCCGACGACGGCGTTGAGCACGACGATCCAGAACTGCGCCCAGCCTCCGCGCAGCACCGAGGGCACGGGCTTTTCCTGGAGGCGCGCGGTAATGATGACCCAGCCCACCACGGCGCACAGCGCCCCGGTCAGGAGCCGGTTTCCGAATTCGATGGCGCCGTGCACCCCCATTTCCGCGGTGGGGGCCAGCGTTTCTCCCGTACACATGGGCCAATCGGTACAGCCGAGACCGGATCCGGTGACGCGGACGATTCCGCCGGTCACGATGATCGCGATGCTCGCCACGACCGAACCCAGCGCGGCCACCCGGACGCTTCTCGCTCCGAGTGAGTACCTGTCGGCAAGCCATGAGAGGGGAGTGCGCACGATCAGCCTTTCCGTAAGTCGCTTTCACGCGCCATGGGGCGGGGCCTCAGCGTACGCCCGCGCGTTTACCCCGACCTGACGGGGCGTCGCACACTCAAGGGGGCGACGGACCCGCGTGCCGCGGGCCTTCCTCAGACCACGGAGAGCAGGTCCACGACGAAGACGAGCGTGGAGCCCGCCGGGATCAACGGCGAGGGCGACTGCTTCCCGTAGCCGAGGCGCGGGGGGACGATGATCTCGCGCCGGCCGCCGACCTTCATCCCCCGGATTCCCCGGTCCCAGCCCTTGATGACCCTGCCGCCGCCCACGGCGAACTTGAACGGTTCGCCCCGGTCCCAGGAGGCGTCGAACTCCCTCCCGGACGCGAAGGTGACCCCGACGTAGTGAACCCGGACGACCCGGCCCGGCTTCGCTTCGGGCCCGTCCCCGACCACGAGGTCCCGGACGGTCAGCTCCTCGGGAGCCTCACCCGCCGGAAGCTCGATCTCGGGCTTCGTCAGTTCACTCATCGCAGCCTCATCACTCTGGTCGCTCCACGCAGCAGCCGATCACGCCACCGAGAACGCTGATCGACCGAAGTACATCAAACCGCACGGACCATGACGCGGCGCCACCCGCACCGCCCTGAGCGGCTTCACCTGACCCTGGGCCGGAAGACCTGCCGGTGCCCGGACCCGAGCTGGACCTGTTCGATCCGCCCCTGTCCTAGACGTGGTGCGGGCTGCTGTGTGTGGAGTCCAGGAACGCGGCGATCCGGGACGCTCCGGTGCGCTCCAGCCAGGTGCCGAGATCCATCGTGCCCGGGTGGATCCGACGGGTGGCGGGGATGTCCGCGCGGTAACCGAGGCTGTTGAGCCACTCGTTGGCGTAGGCGAAGTCCTCGCTCAGGGACCGGATCGCCTCGATCGGGACCTGAACGTAGGGCAGCGGTATGCCGAGCGCCTTCCCGATGGCCTCGGCGATCCGCACCGGCGTGAGTTCGTCCCCCGCCAGGGAGACCTCCCGGCCGATCCACTCCTCCGGCCGGGAGAACGCCAGCGCGGCCACGGCCCCGACATCGTCGACGGCCATGATCTGCTGCGGAACCTCCGGCGCGAGCCCCGTGGACAGGGTCCCGTTCCGCAACGCGTATCCGCCGGTGAAGTTCTCCATGAAGGACACCGGCCTCAGGATCGTCGCGGGCAGGCCGAGCCCGGCGATGTGCTGCTCGATCCGCCACTTGCTGACCAGGTTCACCGGAAGCTTCTCCTCCAGGTGCCGGTCCGCTTCGGCGACCGAGGTGAAGACGAAGTGCCCGATGCCGACGGTGTGTGCGGCCTCGGCGACGTTCACGCCCCAGCGCACTTCGTCTTCGGCCGTGAACTCCGGCGCGGTGCCGGGCGATCCGATGGTGGGCTGGACGCTGAACAGGCCCCAGGCGCCCTCGGCCGCGGCGGCCAGGGAGTCGACGTCCTCCATCTGCGCCCGTACGACCCGTGCGCCGGCCTGCGCCAGCGCCGCGGCCCGGGCCCCGTTCGGGTCGCGCGTCAGTGCCCGTACCTCCCAGCCGTCGCGGAGCAGGTGGCGGGTCACGGCCCTGCCCTGCAGGCCGGTGGCCCCCACCACCACGACGGTCTTCTTCTGCGTCGGCTTCATGTTTTCCTCCACCACGTCCATGCGAAAGGGGGGCCATCCCGTAAGTGGGGTGGTCCTCCGTTTCTCGTTCGCTACGATATGGAGGGCCACCCCACTTAGCAAGCCTTCACTTCAGGAGCCCCCGTGCCGAAGGACGCCGCCGCCCCGCCCCGCCGGCCGCTGCGGGCCGACGCCCGCCGCAACGCCGACAAGATCCTGGCCGCCGCCGGGGCGCTGATCGCCGAGCACGGCGCCGACGCCTCCCTGGAGGAGGTCGCCCGCCGGGCCGGGGTCGGCTCGGCCACCCTGCACCGGCACTTTCCGTCCCGGCAGGCGCTCTTGGAGGCTGTCTTCAAGGGCCGGGTGGAGGCCCTGTGCGCGAGGGCGGACGAGCTGCTCGCCGAACCGGACCCGGGTCAGGCCCTGTCCACCTGGCTGCGCGCCGTCGGCGCACACGCCGTGGCCAACCGGGGACTGGGGGCGTCGCTGATGCGCGACGCGGCCCCGGCACTGGGCGAGACCTGCCACGACATGATCACCCGCGCCGGAGACGCCCTCCTCGCACGCGCCCGCGCGGCGCACGCCGTGCGCCCCGAGATCACCATCGGCCGGCTGCTGAAACTCGTCGGCGCCATCGCGCTGGCCACCGAGCAGGACACCGACGGCCCGGCCGAGGCCGACCTCCTGCTGGAGATCGCCATCGACGGCGTACGCGCACGCTGACCCCGGTGCGCCGCGCCGCCGGGGGCCGCTACGGGGCGCGGTCGACGCGGGCGAGGACGAGAACCGTGTCGTCGGCCGGCGGCGTGGGCAGCAGACTCGTCAGGATGTGGTCCGCCATGGCTTCCAACGGCCCCTGAGCCCTGCCCAGTTCGGCACGCAGCGCTCCCAGACCGGCCTCGATGTCCCGGCCGCGCGCCTCGATGAGGCCGTCGGTGTACAGGGCGAGGGTCGCGTGCGCGGGGAGTTCGACCTCGGTCGTCCGGAAGGGGAAGCCGCCGACGCCGAGGGGGACTCCCAGGACCTCGTCGATGGTCTCCACCGTGCCGTCCGGCCGGAGCACCAGGGCCGGGGGATGCCCGGCGCTCGCGATGCGGGCGCGGCCGGTCCTCGGGTCGTAGACGAGGTACAGGCACGTCGCCAGCTCGATACCGGCCTCCTGGGCGCACGCGTCGAGCTCGGTGAGCAGCTCGGCGGGCTCGCCGTCGTGCCTGGCCAGGGCCTTGGTGGTGATGCGGAGGCGGCCCATGGCCGCGGCGGCCGACACCCCGTGCCCCATCACGTCGCCCACCACGAGCACGACCCGGCCGTCGGGCAGGTTGATCACGTCGTACCAGTCGCCGCCGACCTCGGTGATCCGGCTGCCGGGCACGTACCGGTGGGCCACGTCCACGTACGGGCCGGTCGCCAACGCGCTGGGAAGCAAGGCCCGCTGCAGGGTGAGGGCGATGTCCTGGACACGGCTGTACAGACGGGCGTTGTCCAGACAGATCGCAGCACGTGAGGAGAGCTCGCTCGCCAGGCTGACGTCGTCCCGGGTGAAGGCCGGCCGCTCCCCTGACCGGCCGAACATGGCGATCCCCTGGACGGTGCCCCGGGCGATGAGCGGGGCGACGAGGACGCAGGCCAACCCGCTCTCGGCGAAGAGCCGTGCGCGCGACTCGAGGAGGACGGTCCGGGCCAGGAACTCCTCGTTCACCACCGCGGAGATCGCACGACCGGTGCGCAGCATGTCGTGGATGACGGAGCCGGGCGGATACCGCACCGTATCCACCCCGCTCACGAGTTCGGTGGCCGGCGGGGGCAGGGTCGTCCCGGAGGCGATCCGGCGGGTGATCAGCAGTCTCGCCGGATCAAAGACCTCGTCCTCGTCCATCCACTCGACGACTTCGACCACGGCGCCGTCGCAGAAGTCCGGGATGGACGCGTCGACCAGCTCCTGGGCCGTGATGTTCACGTCCAGGGTGGTCCCGATACGCGTCGAGGCCCCGTCCAGCAGAGCCAGTCGGCGACGGCTGGCGGTGGCTTCCAGGATGGCCCGTTCCCGGTCCGTCACATCCACCATCAACCCGCCCACTCCGGGGCGCGAGCCGACCGCCCGGCTCAGGGGGAAGAAGCTCACCGACCGCACCTGGTCACGGTCCGGATGCCCGCGCGGGCGCAGGCCCACCAGCGTCCCCACGATCGGCGCTCCGCCCCGCGCGACGTCCCGGAGCATGCGCTGGTACTCGCCGCCATCGGACATGATCATGAACTCGTCCATCCGCCGCCCGAGGTGCGCCTCGATCGGAAGACCGTCCATGTCGGCGAGAGCCTGGTTGAGGTGGACGTACCGGAGGTCCGGGTCGAGCATGACCAGACCGATGGGGCAGGTCTCGAAGAGGGCGTCGAGGAACGCGAGGTTGGTCTTGACCCGATCGAGCTCGTCGCTGCGGCTCGCCAGGACCATCACCACCGAACGTCCTGCGGACCCGGTCACGGAGAAGGCCCGGAATCCGCACGCGAAGGCCGTGCCGTCGTGATGCCGTGCCGTCAGCCGGCCCCGCCAGTACCCGAGGGTCCGGCCCCGCTCGGTCATCCGGGCGCACGATGCGGAGGCGCCCCGGAGCCCGTCGGCGAAGAGAACGGCGCCGGGCTCGGACAGGACGGCGGTGGAGTCGTATCCGAAGAGGTCCCGTGCGCCGGGCCCCCAGTAACAGACGCGGTCGCCGTCATCCACACCGAAGACGGCCACGGGCACGTGCTCCAGCAGCGTCCCGGGCTCGGACCAGAACGGGCCGTGAGCCGCCTCGCCCCCCGGCAGAGCCGATGGCACGAGACGTCCCCTTCCACCCGCCGTTCCATCCATTATGCGGGCCCCGTCGGCGGGCGCGCGGGGGGAACCATGCCGTGGCCAACGGGGAGGTCAGGGGGTGATCGGGTGACGGGCCAGGAACCGGGCCAGGGCTTCGGCGACCGGTCGGGACCGTTCGATGTGGAGCAGATGGCCCACACCGTCGACGACGCACTCCTCGATGTCGGGCACGTTCGAGCGGAGGAACTCGGCGACCTCGACCCACAGCGGCTGGGTGGCGCCGCCCAGCACGGACAGCACCGGCCGGCGGATCGCCGCGGCCTCGTCGGGCCCGAAGCGCCACTCCGCCAGAGCGGGGAGTTCGACCCCGAAGAGCGTATCGGCGTCCTTGACCCCCTGGGCGACGCTGCCCGGAATGCGCTCGTCGAGCAGGGTTCGGCAGCGGTCCCAGTCCATTCCGCCGGCGAGGGACAGGAACAGTCCGAAGGCGCGTTCGGGATCGCCGTCGGCGTACGCCTCGAACGCCGGCGCGGCCTGCGCGAAGAACGCCGCGCCCGCGGGCACCGACAAGAGGGAGAGCTCCAGCAGGGCGACCGTGACGATCCGGTCGGGGTGGTCCTGTGCGAGCTGGGCGGCGACCGCCCCGCCCGTCGAATGCCCCGCCACGTGGACGCGGTCGATGCCGAGGTGGTCGAGCAGCGCAATGGCATCCGCGACGTGATCGGCCACGCCCACCGGCCCGGGGGTGTGGGTGCTGCCGCTCCAGCCCCGCTTGTGATAGGTGACGAGACGGTAACGCTCGGTGAGTACCGGCTCGGCGACGAGCGGGAGGAATCCGTCGGGAAGGACCGGGCTGATGAGCAGGACCGGCTCCCCGCTTCCCCGGACCTCGTGTTCCAGCCGGATGTCGTTGACCGTGACGGTGTCCATGATGTCCTCCACTGGAGTTGTGGCTCACCATGGAGGCGTAAGCACGACCGTTACCGCTGTAACCCCCACGTGCCCCGGGGGCGGAAGGAAACGTCCGTGGCCCCTACCTCCGGCGAAGAGATCGCCCTGGGGCGGGCGCGGGACGCCGCGGCCCGGGGAGCCTGGGCGGACGCCTACACCGGCTACCTGGAGGCCCGCGAGGTGGGCGGGCTCGGCCCGGCGGAGCTCGCGGACTTCGCCTCCGTCGCCTACGCCGCCGGACACCTCGACGTTGCGATCGAGACCTGGGAGCGGCTCCACGAGGAGCTGTCCCGGCTCGGCGAGGACATCGGGGCGGCCGGAGCCGCCGTCCGGGTCGCCATGCACCTGCTCTTCGACACCGCTCTCATGGCTCCGGTACGCGGGTGGCTGCATCGAGCGGAACGCCTCCTCGACCCTGCGACGCCGACACCCGTCCATGCGTGGTTCGCCGCGGTGCGCGCCTTCGAGCGACTCCTCAGCGGCGACGTCGACGCGGCCCGGGACTGGGCCGACCGGGCGATCGAGACCGGCTCGCACACCGATCCGGCGGCAGCGGCGATCGGGCGCGTGGCCCGGGCCAGGCTGGTGATTCTCGACGGTGACGTCCCCAGGGGCCTGGAGCTCCTCGACGAAGCCGGCACGGCGGTGATGACCGGCGATCTCGACGCCCTGTCGACCGGAGTCGTCTACTGCGAACTGGTCTGCGCCCTGCAGGGCCTGGCCCAGTACGACCTCGCCGAGCAGTGGACCGAGGCGATGGAGCGGTGGGCGCGCACGAACGCGATCGGCAGCCTGCACGGCCGCTGCCGGGTGCACCGGGCCGAGATCCTGCGCCTGCGGGGCCAGTGCGCGCACGCCGAGCAGCAGGTGCTGCTGGCGTGCGACGAGCTGCGCCCCTACGTGCGGCGCGAGCTGGGCTGGCCGCTGACGGAACTGGGCCGGATCCGGCTCCGGCGCGGCGACCTTCCCGGAGCCGAAGAGGCGCTGCTCGCCGCCCATGGCCTCGGGTGGGATCCCGAACCCGGTCTCTCGCTCGTCCGGCTCGCCGGGGGCGACGCCGACACGGCCGCCGCCGCGATCCGGGAGGCGCTGGCCCGTCCGCTGCCGGTGCCGTCGAAGGAGCTGCCCCCCACCTCCGGGCTGCGGCGGGCGCCGCTGCTGGACGCGCAGGTCAGGATCGCCGTCGCCCGCGGCGACCTGGAAACGGCGCGGGCCGCGGCCCGCGAGCTCGACGAGGTCGCCGTCCGCTTCGAAAGCACCGCACTCGCCGCATCGGCCCTGCGCGCCCGGGGCGACCTCCTGCTCGCCGAAGGCGATGCGGTCGGGGCGTCGGCGTCGTTCACCGATGCCGTCCGTGCCTGGAGCCAGGTCGGCGCGCCCTACGAGACGGCCGAGTGTAGGCTCCGGCTCGCGGACGCTCAGGGCGCCCTGGGCAACCTCCGGGCCGAGACCCTCGAACGGTCGGCGGCGCGTACCGAGCTCGAACGGATCGCCCACGGGCCCGCGACCGACGGGCCCGCGACCGACGGGCCCCGGACGGAAACGGCAGAGCCGGACACGTTCGTCCGGGAGGGCGATCACTGGAGGGTCGTCTTCGACGGTCGACGCACGACCGTCCGCGACAGCAAGGGAATGCACCACCTCGCCCGGCTCTTCGCCGCGCCGGGCCGGGAGTTCCACGTCCTCGACCTGGTGGCCGCCGACAGCGATGATCCTGCCGCTGCGGGAAGGCTGTCCCGCGCCGGCGACCTCGGCCCCCTGTTGGACGACCGGGCCAAGCAGATGTACCGGCGGCGGCTGGCCGACATCGAGGAGGACATCGAAGACGCCCGCGCCGACAACGACATCGCCCGGCAGGAACAAGCCGGCATCGAGCGTGAGTTCCTGATCAACGAACTCACCCGGGCCGTCGGACTCGGCGGGCGGGACCGGCACGCGGGCGTGGCCTCCGAACGGGCCCGGGCGGCCGTCACCCAGGCCGTGCGCAAGGCCATCGGCCACCTCCGAGACGCCTGTCCGGCGCTCGGCGACCACCTCGACCGCACCATCTCCACGGGGACCTACTGCACCTACGCCCCGGATCCGCGCTTGCCCTCCGGTTGGTCCACGTGACCGTCCGCGGTGACCTGCGCGATGAGGAGGGCGACGTCGTCGTGGTCGTCGGGGTGGCGCAGGGAGTTCAGGAGCCACTGGCAGGTGCCGTCCAGGGGCCGGCGGGGTCCGTCCAGGGTGTGCAGCAGGGTGTCCAGGCGCTCGTCGATCGGGTGTTGGCGGGTTTCGACGAGGCCGTCGGTGTAGAGGAGCAGCCGGTCGCCGGGGTTCAGGTCGAACACGGTGGTGTGGAAGGCGACGCCGCCGACGCCGAGGGGTGCGCCGGTGGGCAGGTCGAGGAGCCGGGGGCGCTGACCCGCTGCGGCGAGGACGGGCGGGAGGTGTCCCGCATTGGCGATGTGGCAGCGGTGGTCGTGGGGGTCGTAGACGGCGTAGACGCAGGTGGCGATGTAGTGCTCGAGTCCTCGGGTGATCTTGTCGAGATGCCGTAGGACCTGGTCGGGGGCCAGATCGAGGTCGGCGAAGGCGACGGTGGCGGTGCGCAGCCGACCCATCGTCGCGGCGGCGTCGATGCCGTTGCCCATGACGTCGCCGACGACGAGGGCCGTCTTGTCACCGGCCAGGGGGATGACGTCGTACCAGTCCCCTCCGACCTCGTGGGATGCCTGGGCGGGCTGGTAGAGGGAGGCGATCTCCAGACCGTGGGCTTCGGGCGGGTGGCCGGGCAGGAGGCTGCGCTGGAGGGTTTCGGCCGCGTTGCGGACGCTCTGGTGCCAGCGGGCGTTGTCGATGGCGACGGCGGCGCGGGCAGCCAGTTCCCCGGCGAGGATCACGTCGTCCTCGTCGAACGGAAGGGGGTTGCGGGCGCGCAGCATGTCGAAGGCGCCGAGAACCTCGTTGTGCGCGATCAGCGGCACCGCGAGATAGGAATGCACCCCCGTCCGGGAGAGGGTCGCGGCCGCATCGGAGTCACGGGCGATGTGGAGAAGGTCTTCGGTGCCGACACGGGCCACGAGCACCGGCTGTCCGGTGTGGACGCACCGGGTGATCAGCCGGTCCGCCCCGTACGAGGCCAGGTCCCCGACCGTGTCCGCTGCGGCGGCGGCCTCGGTCGGGTAGGCGGAGGCCACGGCGAGCGCGCGGAACACCTCAGGCCCGTCGCGGGGACCCGAGCTCCGGCGGAAGGACAGCACGGCGTCCAGGACGTCCACGGCCGCCAGGTCGGCCAGGCCGGGGACGGCGACCTGGGCCAGTTCGTGGGCGGTCTGCTCCACGTCCAGCGTGGTGCCGACACGGGCGGAAGCATCGGCGATCAGGGCCAGGCGGCGCCGGGCACGGTCCGCCTCGGTCGCCGCCCGATGACGTTCGCTGACGTCGACGACGGAGCTGGCCACGCCGATCACCCGGCCGCTGGGCCCTTCGAGCCGGTAGAACGACACCGACCAGGCGTGATCCTGGTCCGGGTCGGCCGGCGTCCGGCCGACGGAGTACTGGTCGATCAGGGGCGTGCCGGTCACCAGGACCTGGCGCAGCGCGGACTCGAGGGTGTCCACGTCGACGAACGGAAGGATCTCGTGGATCCGGCGGCCGATGTGGTCGGCGGCCGGGACGCCGTTGATGCGCTCCAGAGCAGGGTTGACCAGCAGATAGCGAAGGTCCGTATCCAGCAGGGCGATGCCGATGGGGGCCTGCGCCACGAGGCGCTGGGACAGGGCGAGGTCGGTCTCCACCTGGTGCAGCATGCGCTGGTCGGCGGCGATGCCCAGGGCGTAGACGTCGCCGAGGTCGTCCAGCAGCCGCATGTTGCGGAATTCCACCAGGCGGGTGCTTCCGTCCTTGTGGCGGATGGGGAACGCGCCCGCCCAGCTCGCCCCCGTGCCCATCACCTCGGCGAACAGCTTCGTCACCAGGTCCTCGTGCTCTTCGCGGACCAGGAGGTGCGCCGCGGGCCGGCCCAGGGCCTCCTCGGCGGTGTAGCCGAACACCTCATCGGCCTGCGGGCTCCAGAACACGATCCGTCCGCGGGTGTCCAGCACGATGGCGGCCACGCTGAGCAGATCGAGCAGCCCTCCCGGCGAGGACGGCCCCTCCGTTCGGTCCCGCGCCTCATCGGGGAGCGGCTCGTGTGCACCCATCCTCGACGGCTCCCTCCTCAGCGGAGCCCGTCCGGGGTACGAACCGGTTGAGGGCTTCGCTTCCATGCTGCCCCCGAACCCGGCGCTCCACGACCGGTGGCGCACCGCCCGGCGCCGGAGCCGCCCGCAGGGCTGCGGCCGACGCCTACGGCTTCTCGGCGGCCCGGCGGAGCAGCGCCACCGGCTGGTCCACCGCCGTGGACCTGGTCTTCATTCCGTAGGGCTCCTGCTCGTCCTCACTGAGCACCTCCCGGCCGTCCGGGTCGCGGGCGATGTGGACCTGCATGAACGGGATGGTGTCCCCGCGCGCGAAGAGCGCTCCCTCGCGCCATGTCGGGATCACCCACCACATGGCCGCCCAGTCGGGGGCCTGGGTCATGTTCATGATCGCGCTGCTCCGGTAGATCCTCGACGTGTAGCGGAAGAAGTCGTCGCCCGGGTCCGCGAGCCACGGCGGGGCGTCCCGGAGGTGCTTGCGATCGGCGGATCCCGTGTCCCACGAGTACACGATCGACCGCGGGTAGCTGTTGGCGAGCTTGCAGCGGTCGGCCCGGATGAACGAGATCGTCGCGGCCAACTGGACGCGGCCCTGCCCGGATTCCTTCAGCGGCACTTCGATGACGGCCTCCTTGGAGAAGTCGTCACCGGGGTCGAGGCGGCTTCCCGCGGAGGTGATCTGCCCTGCCGCGAGCAGCCGGGCCGGGGCATCGAAGTCCTCGTGGCGGTTGGTGTCCCAGCCGTCTCCCAGTTCGTCCCGCCACCTCGTCAGCCCCGTGCCCTTCTCCCGGAAGGTGCTCGGCCAGATCGTGGCGGACCACTGGGTTCCGACGACGAAGATGCTGATGGACCCCTCGTTGCGGAACGTGAGGTGAGCCGGTACGTACAGGCTGGTGCGCGCGGCGTTCAGGGTCGGTTTCCCGAAGGCGACCATGAAGGGGACCTTGGGCGGGGCGACGTACGGGGTGTACATGGCGGAGTACGCCACGCTCGCGGAACCGATGAGAGCCGACAGGGCGACACCGGTCGCGAAGCTCTTCGGATGCGGAATACCCTGCCACACCTTGTGCCGGCTCACTTCCCACAGCGCCCAGACGGACCACGCCACCAGGGAGACCCACAGCAGGAACAACCCGGCGTGATAGCCGCCCTCCCACTGCAGGACCAGGAACATCAGACTGGTGACGGCCACGATGACGACCCCCAGCAGGACGCCCTGCCCCGCATACCTGGTGGCCCGCTTGCCCCAGTGGTCGAAGACCGCCGCGGCCGCGACCGTCTCCACCAGAGCGCCGGCCAGGAACACCACACCCATGACCCGCCCGCCGAAGGTCAGTGCCCTGAGGGTGTCCGTCAGCCCCACCCGGAAGAGCACGGCGGCGGACACCAGGAGCCCGAGCACCATGAGACCGGCCTGGGCGCGCCTCGACCAGGGGCGATCCGGCCACAGGTCCGGGTCGGCCCGCCATCGGACCTGCCCGGGATCGCCGAGGTCGAGGTCCGGGGGCACCCCCGCTCGCCGCAGCACGCGCCGGAGCTCCCGGGGGGACCACGCCCGACCCGCGCTCTTCCCCGCGACGCTGACCTCGCGCAGTCCCCGGCTGTCGGGCGCGTGCACGATGACCTGCGGTCCGCTGGGCGTCATGCCCTCAGGATCGGCGCGGCGCAGGAGCGCCGCAGCCGACAGGGGCATCCGGGTGACTCCGTCGCGGAAACCGAGTACGACGTGGAGGCCGGCGGGTTCGGAGGTATCACCAAGGCGGGGCCCTCTTGCGGGCGCGGGAACTGGTGGGGCAACCAATGTGCCGTCCGCGGCCCGGCGTGTTGACTGCTGCGAGAGCACGGGGACGTGCGCCTTCATCGGAAGGGCGGCAGGAAGAGGAGCGGCACGTTGGCTGTACCCGACCGGATGGACGAGCGTCTGCGGGCCTTGAGGCTGGTGGAGGAGCAGAGGATGGCTCAGGCCGTGTTCGCCGAGGCGATCGAGGGCGGTCTGATCTCGCCCGGCAGCACGGAGTGCGAGGTGGACGAAAGGATCTGGGAGGTGGCGGGGGAGGTCTTCGGTACGGCCGTGGGATGGCCCGCCCGTCTCGTCCGCTCGGGGCCGCACACGGTGCTTCCGTACGGTCAGTGCCCGCCGGACCGTGTCATCGGGGTGAACGACATCGTCGTGATCGATCTCGGCCCGCTCTTCGCCGGGCACGAGACGGACTTCGCCCGCACGGTCGTCGTCGGCGACGACCCGGGCCGGCGCCGGCTCGTCGAGGACATGGCCAAGGTCGGCGTGGCAGCTCGCGAGACGTTCCTCGGACAGGACGGCATCACCGGCAGGCAGTTGCACGCCGAGGTGCGGGCCCTGGCCGGCAAGGCGGGTTGGAGCCTGGGGGCGTGGCAGGTGGGCCGTTTGTGCGGGCAGGCCCCGGCTGTGGGCGGATCCGCTCCGGAGCCCTCTTCCTTCATCGGTCCCGACAACGACGAGCCGCTCCGTCGCACCGCCGCAGGAGGGTGGCGTGCTCACTGGATCCTGGAGATACGCCTGGTCGACCAGTGCAGCGGCTTCGGAGGTGCGTTCAAGCAGCTCCTCGACCTGGTGTGACTCCGCGCGGAGTTGCGCCGCGGCGGTGAGCTCAACGCCTCGACGCCGGCGGTAGATTGCCGGCCATGACCGATCTTGGCACCGTCGTCTGGCCACCTGCCCCGATACGAACCGAACGCCTCGTACTCCGCGAGTCCGAGGCCCCGGACCGTGCGGCGTTCATCGAGCTGTTCGCCTTGCCGGAGGTGCGCACCTACCTCGGTGGCCCTCGACCGCGTGAGGAACTCGAGCGCGCGGTGCCGGAGTTGCCCGGACGGCGCCCCGGTCTCTTCGTGATCGATCTCGACGGAACGATGATCGGCACGGTATCGCTCGACCGGCGCGGTGCAGAGCGTCCGGGGCACCTTCGCCCCGATGGCGGAGAGGCCGAGATCGGCTACATGTTCCTGCCGACGGCGTGGGGACGCGGCTACGCCGCCGAGGCCTGCGCGGCCGCGCTCGGCTGGTTCGCCGCCGCGCTGCCCGGAGAGCAGGTGGTGCTCTGCACCCAGACCGCCAACGACCGGTCGATGCGGCTCGCGGCGAAGCTGGGGTTCACCGAGGTCGAGCGGTTCGAGGAGTACGGCGCCGAGCAGTGGTTCGGCGCGTGGTCCCCGGGTCAGGTGCGGGCGACCGGGACGTAGGGCCGCTGGATGTCCTCCGGGTGGGCCGTGTGCAGCACGGCCTCCTCGTAGGTGATGGTGCCTGCCGCGAGGAGGGCGTTGATGCCGGTCTCGAGGGTCTGCATGCCGTCACGGTGGCCGGTCGAGACCATGTTGCGGAGCTGGCGGGTCTTGCCCTCGCGGATCAGGTTGCGGATCGCCGACGTGCCGACCAGCACCTCGAAGGCGGCCACCCGGCCCCCGCCGATCCGGGGGATGAGCGTCTGGTTCAGGATGCCGACCAGGGTGTGCGTCAATTGCAGCCGGATTTGCGGCTGTTGCTCGGCCGGGAACACGTCGACGATGCGGTCCAGCGTCTGCGACGCGTCGTTGGTGTGCAGGGTGGCGAACACCAGGTGCCCGGTCTCGGCGATGGTCAGGGCCGCGGAGATGCTCTCCGGGTCGCGCATCTCGCCGAGGAGCAGGACGTCGGGATCCTCGCGCAGGGCCGAACGCAGCGCGGCGGGGAACGAGTCGGTGTCGGTGCCGACCTCGCGCTGGCTGACCGCCGAGCGCTTGTGCTGGTGCAGGTACTCGATCGGGTCCTCGATGGTGAGGATGTGTACCGCCCGGTGCGTGTTGACGTGGTCGAGGAGCGCGGCAAGACTCGTCGACTTCCCCGACCCGGTCGGACCGGTGACCAGTACGAGCCCGCGCGGCATGCCGGCCCACCCCATGACGACCGGGGGAAGGCCGAGTTGGTCGGACGACGGCACGTCGTACGGGATGATCCGCAGGGCCAGCGCCGACGCGCCGCGCTGCACGAAGGCGTTCCCGCGCAACCTGGCCTGCTCCCCCCAGCTGAACGCGAAATCGACCTGCTTCTTCCGGCGGAACCGTTCCGTGAGTTCCGGGCCCAGCACCCCGGTCACCAGGCGATCGACCTCCGGCTCGGTCAGCGCGGCCCCCTCGACCGCCCGCAGGGCGCCGTCGACGCGGAGGAACGGCGCCGATCCGCTGGTGAGCAGCAGATCGCTGCCGCCCCGTACCCACAGCTCACCGAGCAGGTGGTCGATGATCGCGGAACTCGGCCCGGACATGGTGGTCTCCAAGGTGGTGTGCTGGTGCTTGCTCATGGCAGGACCGTCCACTGGGTGACGGTGCCGGCGTGGCCGTCGAAGGACACGGCGGCCCGGACGAGCGGGCCGGACAGCAGGTCGATCCGGGTGCCGCCGAGGTGCTCGGTCGCGCCGCCGGTACCGGCGGTCACGGTGTAGGTCAGGGTCAGCCCGGCCAGCTGGGAGGTCGTGGTCAGGCCGCACGGCGCCAGGTCGAACCGGTCGGTCACCGGGCCGCCCGAGCCGAGGTGGACCGGAACGTCGAGGGCCTTGTCGACGCCGGTGCAGGTGCTGCCGGGGAAGTCCACCGACATCTTCACCGACTCCACGTCGCCTTCCTCGTGGTGCGCCACCTGCAGGACGACGTGGTCGAGCGGTCCGGCCGGGGCCGGTGCCGGGGCCGGGGCCGGCTGGGCGTAGCCGCCGAACGTGAGGGACGCCCGGCCTCCGCCGGGGAGGGTGGCGTCGGCGACGTCGACGGGCGCGCCGGGAGCCGGGGGCGTGAACCCGGTGATCGCGGTGACCGACGCGGGTTTCGCGATCACGGCCGGATAGGTCGTGAACAGCACCGGCTCCGGCGGGACTCCGATCACCGGGCGGAGGTACCGGGTGGTCGGGCTGATGCCGAGATCGATGGTCCGGGCGATGATGCCGCGGGTGACGACCTGCGAGCTGACCTGGCTCATCGACAGGTCGACGGCAGCGGTCGGCGCGTAGACGGTGCCGTTGATCACCAGGCGGCTGTGCTGGGTGGCCGTATCGGAGTCGTCGGTCGACTTGAGCACCGCGCAATCGCTGCCCGTGGTGAGGCAGCCGGACAGGGCCCGTAGGGACGGGGCGCGGAACACGATGTCGAGCTCGACGCCGTCGAGCCGGACGGCGGCGTCGGTACTGCCCGTGCCCAACCTTGCCGTGTAGTCGACGGCGAGCCGGGACAACTGGTCGCCCTTCGTGACCCCGCAGGCTCCGAGGTCGACCGTGTCGACGCCGAGTGCCCCTGCACGGGAGGTCAGGGCGTGGTGCGCGTCGCAGGCGGTACCGGTGCCGGAGACGGTCAGGGCCGCAGTGGGCGGCGCCTTGGGCAAGGGCGGTGTCGTCTGCGAAGGCGGTGCCGGGGTGGTGTCGTCGTCCTGGTGCGCCACGCGCAGCACGATCTTGTCGATCACCGCCCCCGCCGGCAGGGGCAGCATCGCGAACGCGCCGAGCCGGACCGACGCCGACGGGGTGGCCGTGGAAAGCGTCGCGGCCGAGGTGGCGGTGTCGATCGCTTGCGCGTTCTTCGGGTTGAGGAACGCCGCGGTGGCGGGCGTCGCGGTGCTGACGGCCTGGGTGGGCCGTACCGGGAGCGGGGACCGGTAGGCCAGCTCCAGGGTGACGCCGTCGAGCTGCTCGGTGGCGGCGGTGCTGCCGGCGCCGAGGGTGGCGGTGTAGGTCACGACCAGACCGGTCAGCTGGGCGGGGTCCGTGAGCCCGCAGAGGGCGACCAGGTCCAGTGTGTCGGTCGCCAGGGCGTCCTGACGGGCACCGAGCTTCTGCGGGGTGGTGCAGGAGCGGGGGAGGCCGGGCCCGGTCAGGGTGACCGCGACCGTCGGCGGCGGTCCGCCGGCCGCCCCGGGATCGTCGCGGTGCGCGACGTGCAGCAGGGCCCCGTCCAGGACCGAACCGGGCGCCACCGCAGGGGTGTCGTAACCGGCGAGGTCGATGGCGGCGGTCGGCGTCGTGCCCGAGAGCGCGGCGCGGGCCGTGTCGGCGCCGTCGATCGCCTTGGCGTCGGCCGCGGCGGTGAACGTCGTCGACTCCGCACTCGTCGCCGGCCGGGGCGGCGGCAGGTCGTAGACGATCTCGAGCCACATGCCGTCCAGGGAGACGGCGCCCTCGCTGCCGTCCACGTCCAGTCCGGCGGCGTAGGTCGCGGTCAGGCCGGTCAACTGTGCGGTGTCGGTGATGCCGCAGGCCTTCAGGTCGATGCGGTCGTCGCCCAGGCCGGCCCGCGCGGTGAGCGGCAGGTTGGTACACCTGCCGCCGCCGCTCGCGGGGGTGACGTTGATTCTGGGCGCCGCCACGTCGCCGGTCTCCTGATGGGCCACCCGCAGCACGGCGGAGCCGATCGTCGACCCCGGCGGGAGGGGCGGTTGGCCGAACCCGGCCAGGGTGATCGACGCGGACCGGGTCGCCGCGGTCAGAGCGGCGCCGGCCATCGACGGCGTCGGCTGTTCGCCGATCTCCAGGGCGTTGCCGGGATCGGTGCCGGTGCCGGTGCCGGTGAATCCGGTGGATGCGGTCACGGCGGTCGGCTTGAACGTGGTCGGCGTGCGGTAGGAGACCTCGAGCCAGATGCCGTCCAGACGTTCCGTGGCGGCGGCGCCGTCGGCGTCCAGGGTGGCGGCGTAGGTCACGGTCAGGCCGGCGAGCCGAGCCGGGTCGGTGAGCCCGCACGCGCCCAGCAGGTCGATCGGGGGATCGGTGGCGAGCGCCGTGTGCCGGGGCGCGTCGTCGGTGCGGCAGGTGTCCGCGCCGACGGCGGTGGTGACCTTCACCGCGCCGGGGGCGGTCAGGTCGCCGTCGTCCTCGTGCGCGATACGCAGCGTCGCGCCGGTGATGACCGAACCGGGCGGCACCCGCGGGGTGAAACCTGCGAACTGCATCGAGGCCGAGCGGCGTTTCACCGGGTCGAGGACGGCGTCGGCCGTGCAGCCCGCGACGCCGGTGGGCTGCGCGGTCTGCGCACACCCCGGCAGGGTCGGCCGCTCGCCAGTGGTCAGGGCATGGCCCGGGTGGGCGAAGCCGGTGTTCGTGGCCACCGCCGTCGGCTTCAGCGCGTGGGACGGCTTCGGCGGCTGGACCCCGTACACCGCCACCTGCTGCGCGCCCGGGGTCACCGGGGCGCACAGTTCGACCTGTCCGCGGTCGACCTGGAACCGGCTGCCGCCGCCCATCATCACCGTGACGCCTTCGGGCCGCGTCGTGTCGCAGCCGCCCGGGTTGGGGACGGCCGGGCGGGTGGGGGCCCCGGGATCCCAGCCCGCCTGCGTGCCGCCGACCACGCTGACCGTGGGGTCGGAGACCGTCCAGACCGCGGCGCCGCCGGGAGAGGCGAAGTCGAAGTCGAAGTAGTAGGTGCCCGGTTGCAGCCACACGACCACGCCCGGGCAATCGCCGGCGGTGAGGTGGGTGAGCGCGCGGGCGTCGTCGTAGGAGCCGGGCTGCAAGCGCACCAGCCAGGAACCGGGGCCGGGTCCGGGGCACGCGGGCACCGTCCGCCGGACCGGGACGGCCGTGACGGGCGGGGCGTGGTCCGGGTCGGCGCCCATGACCGGGTCGGCGGGAGCCGACGGGGTGTCGTTGGCGCAGCTGCGCACGTACGGCGCCTGGGTCGGGGCCAACTGGGCTTGTGACACGGCACGGGAGCAGTCGCCGACGGCGGACACGTCGCCCGACACCAGCATCGAGGCGCCGATGGCGGCGCCGGTGGTGATGGTCGAGTTCGAGAACACGCTGCCCTGCACGCGCAGGCCGGGCGTGGTCACGTTGACGCCGTCCTTCGCCGCCTTGCCCAGGCTGCGCAGCGCGTCCTGCGGTTGGGTCGCGCGGGTGGCTGCGGGAGACGTGTTCTGGGGGTCGCAGTGGACGATCATCTGGCGGCCGTTGATCGGCGGGGCGGTGTAGTCGGCACACGGGTTGCCCTGCGAGAAGTTCTTGACCGCGAGCTGCGTGGCACCGTCCGCGCTGTAGTCCCGTTTGCCCTGGTCGACGTACACGCCCGCCGTCTTCAGTCCCGTGGCCGCGAAGGACAGGACCGACACGGTGACCACGCTGAAGACGACGATGAAGGCCAGCGCGAGGATCAGCGTCGAGCCCTGCTCGTCCTCGCGCAGGCGACGCGGACTCGGGCGGCGCGTACTCAGACGGCGCGGATCCGGGCGGCCGGTCATGACGAGCTCGATCGTCGGACGGCGGTGAGGGCCGTCGGGGGCACGGCGGGGTCGCTCTGCACGGTCAGCGTTACCTCCATGGGCGAGGTGCACGAGGTCTCGGCACCGCAGCTCAGAGTCACCGGATGGGTCGATGTGGCGTCGTCGAACCGGCCCAGCAACGTGGTGACGACGCCTCCGGCGCTGCACTTCACCCGGTTGAGGGCGCCGGTCGGCCGGTCGTAGGTGTAGACGACGTCGGTGCCGGGACGGCTCAGGTGGACGATCACGTCGGCGACGCCGCATGCGGGGTCGGTCGTGACGGTGTCCGCGCTCTGCACGTCGCCGTAGAAGTAGCGGCCCAGCGTGCCCACCGCGCTGGTGGCGGCCACCCGCTTCCCGGTGTCCGCGGTGAACCGCAGTCCGAGGAGGATCGCCGTGGGCAGCAGCGTCCCGATGATGCCCACGATGACGATCGTGACCAGCAACTCGGTCAGCGTGAACCCCGACTCCGAGCGGCATGAGGGGCGTTGCTCCGTCATGACAGCATCGACTCCCGCTTGACCACTTCGAGCGTCGCGTCCCTGACGGGGCGCGGGCCGGTCGAGCGCACGGTGAGCGTCACCTTCTGTACTCCGGTATCGGCCGTCGGGCAGGTCCGGGCGAACGCACCCACCCCGTCCCAGTACTCGATGTCGAGGGTCACGGTGTACCCGTCCGGCGGCGCAGGGGTCTCGTACGTACGGGCGCAGGACACGTAGGGGGCGCTGACGACCTTCTCGGCGGCGTTGCGGATGACCGCGTCGGCGCCGGTCACCTTCTGCTGCGTGGCCGAGCTGATGATCGCGGTTTCCATGCCTCCGAGGACGGCCACGAAGGCGACGCCCATGAGCACCACGGCGACGAGAACCTCGACCAGGGTCTCGCCCTCTTCGCCGCGGCGGCGCAGCGGGCGCCGTGCCGGGCCGGTCACTGGACCTCGACCTGGCTGTAGACGCCGTAGATCGCCGTGAGGAGGGCGACGGCCACGAACCCCACGACGACCCCGACCAGGATCACCACGGTCGGCTCGAACAGGCTCGTCATCCGCTTGAGCTTGTGCTGCAGTTCCTTCTCGTAGAACTCGGACACGTTCTGCAGCTGGTCGTCGAGGGTTCCGGTCTCCTCTCCGACGCGCATCATCTGGGTGACCGCCCCGGGGAACAGCTTGGTGCGGGCGATCGGCCGGGAGATGCCGCCGCCTTCGAGCATCTCCGTCCGGGCCCTCGCGATGGCCCGTTCGAACACCAGGTTGTTGGCGCCGGCGCCGGCCAGGGTGAGCGCGTCCGGGATGGGCACGCCGGCCTTGATCATCGAGGTCAGGATCCGGCAGAACCGTTCGATGACCATGAAGCGGACCACGTCGCCGACCACGGGCATCGCCAGCAGGAAGCGGTCGCGCAACGCCCGTCCCCGCTCGGTTCGCAGACCGGCGATCAGCGCCGCGGCGAGCGCGACGAGCACGCCGGTGATGACCGGATACCAGGCGGTGACGAAGTCGGTGAAACCCAGCAGGATCCGGGTCGGCAGCGGCAGTTCCGCGTTGAAGGACTCGAAGAACACCTTGAAACGGGGCAGTACGAAGATGACGAGGACGAGGACGACGGCGAGGGCCAGCCCCATCACCAGGCTCGGATAGGTCAGGGAGGAGCGGATGCTGCGCCTGGCCTCGACGTCGCGCTCGATGTAGCGCGCCAACTGGTCCATGACCACGTCGAGTTCACCGGTCGCCTCGGCCGAGCGGAGGACGGATATGTAGAACGGAGGGAGCGCCGCGGTGTGGACGGCCATCGAGCCGGAGAAGCTTTCGCCGAACCGCAGCGAGTCCATGACGTCGACGAGCACCTTGCCGAGCTTCTTGTCCTTGGTCTCGGCGCGGATGATCTCCAGGGCGTCCAGGATGGGCACTCCGGCCTTGATGAAGGCGCCCATCTGGCGGGAGAAGTTGCTCAGTTCGACCAGGTCGACCTTCTGCGTCGTGAGTTCCATCTGCAGCAGGCTGCGGCTCGCGGCCTTGACCGACCGCACCTCGTAGCCCTGCCGGGTCAGGCTGTCGGTCACGCCGTCGACACTGGAGCCGGTGAGCACGCCGGTGGCCTGTTTCCCGTCCGGGCCGACCGCGGCGTACTTGAAGGTGGCCATGCCGACTCTCCTGGTTTCCGTGTTCAGAGGTGCGCGTCGTCTGTGTTTCGGTACGGCGTCCGGCGAGCCGGGCGACAGGCAGCCTCTAGGCCACGTACACGCTGGACATGATCTCGGTGATGGTCGTGACGCCCTCCTCCACCAGACGGACGCCGCCGTCCAGGAGGCTGTCCATGTGCTCCTCGCGGGCGGCCTTGCGCAGGCTGTTGATCGGCGCCTTCTCGACGAGCAGCCGCTTGATCGTGTCGCTCATCACGAGCAGTTCGAAGACGCCGATCCGCTCCTGGTAGCCGGTCCGGGAGCAGAAGTTGCAGCCCCGGCCCTGCCAGAACCCGGTGTCGGTCGATCCGCCGGCCTGGGCGAAGAAGGCCAGTTCGTCCACGCCCGGCCGGTAGGGCTCGCGGCACTGGTCGCAGATCCGGCGCACCAGTCGCTGGCTCACCACCCCGGCGACCGTGGAGGTGATCAGGAACGGCTCGATGCCCATGTCGACGAACCGGTGCAGCGCGGAGCAGGCGTCGGCGGCGTGGATGGACGACAGGACGAAGTGGCCGGTGAGAGCGGACTCGACCGCGATCCGAGCCGTCTCGGCGTCCCGGATCTCGCCGACCAGGATCACGTCGGGGTCCTGTCGGAGGATCGAGCGCAGTCCGGTCGCGAAGGAGACGCCCGCCTGGTCGTTGATCTGGATCTGGTTGACCGACGGGACCACGTACTCCACCGGGTCCTCGATGGTGGTGATGTTGCGTTCGCTCTGGTTCAGCTCGCCGAGCGTGGCGTACAGGGTGGTCGTCTTGCCGCTGCCGGTCGGTCCGCCGCAGGCGACCATGCCGTACGGGGAGCGCAGCAGGGACGAGAACCGTTCGTAGGTCGCCGCGGGCATGCCGAGTTCGGCCAGCCGCAACAGGGTGCGGTTGCTGTCGAGCAGGCGCAGCACCGCCTTCTCGCCCCAGATGGTGGGGGTGGTCGCGACCCGGATGTCGACCGACCTGCCGTCGATCTCGGTGGCGATCTGACCGTCCTGCGGTCGCCGCCGGTCGACGATGTTCATGTTGGCCATGATCTTGATCCGGCTGACCACGGACGGGCCCATGTTCTCCGGCAGACTCAGCACGTCGTGCAACGCGCCGTCGATGCGGTACCGGACCCGGACCCGGTCGCCGTGCGGTTCGATGTGGATGTCCGAGGCCCGGTCCCGCAGGCCCTGGGTCAGCATGAGGTTGACCAGGTGGACGACCGGTGCGTCCTCGCTCACCACCCTGGAACCGGAGTTGGCGTCGCGGCCGGTCTCGGTCGCCTTGAAGGCCTCGACCAGGCTGCTGACGCCGGACAACGCCCGGTAGGCACTGTCGATTGAGCGCCGGATGTCCGAGGGAGCCGCGATCGCCAACCGGACCCGATCCGGCGCGACGGCCCGGCCGACCTCGTCGAGCACGCGCGGATCGGTCGGGTCGGCCGCCGCGAGCAGCAGCGTGCCCCCGGTCCGCCGCACCGCGACGACGCCCAGCGAGCGGGCCAGCGCCTCCGGCACCCGGGCGGCCGCCTCGGGATCGGGTTCGCTCTGGCGCAGGTCGGCGACCGGTACGCCGAGTTGAACCGCCAGCGCCTCGATCAGGGAGCGCTCGTCGACCATCCCGAGTTCCACAAGCAGGGCACCGAGCCGCTTGCCCGACGCCGACTGCTGCAGGAGCGCCTCGTCCACCTGCGCCGGGGTGAGCAGACCGCGCTGCACGAGCAGTTCCCCGATGCGGTGGCCCTGCTGCCGCGGGGGCGGCGACTGCACCGCGCCGGACGCCGTGTCCTGGACGGGCTTGCCCTCCGGGATCGGCGACGGCGCCGGGCCCTGCGCTCCGTCGGGCAGGGTGCCGCCCTCGCCCGCAGGGTTTGTCGGGGCCGAGCGGCCCCGGAAGAGCCGGCGGTTCGCCAAGGAACCCACCCCTTTCGCGCATCCAGAACAACGGCCGGTCATTCGCCCCGAGGTCGATCATTCGCCCCGAACACGTTCCGTAGAACTGTCAGCCGCTGATTACTCAGCTGCATGCTACAGCACGCCATCAGCCTGTCATCTGCAACCGCAATAGGCGGTTTTCCCTGGAGCCCGCCTCTTGTGAGCCCATCGCCCGCTCAGTAGTCTGCTGCTGATTAATCAGGCTGTTACTAGTGCCTGGTTCTGCTGAACCGGTCGCCGTAGATGGAGAACGATGTCCACATACCTGCAAGGCAAGTTGCGCCGCCGTATGCGTGCGCAGAACGAGACGACGGAAGCCGGCTTCACGCTGATCGAGCTCCTCGTGGTCATCGTGATCCTGGGCATCCTGTCCGCCATCGTCGTCTTCTCCGTCCGCGGCATCAACGACAAGGGCCAGGCCTCGGCGTGCAAGACGGACAAGGTCACGATCCTGACCGCGGAGGAGGCCTACTTCGCCAACAACAACAAGTACGGGACCGTGGATGACGTCAAGCAGGGCGGGTTCCTGAGCGAGGTCTCCACCTTGCACGAGGCCGTGCTTGACCCGCTCGACCCGAAGAAGCAGCCCACCATCAGGCCGCTGGCCGGCGGGCCTTGCGCAGCCCCCTGATACGGGGAGCCTCCACCGGACGACGCCGCCTGCGCGCGTCGGACGGTCGGTCCGGGTTGCCGGGTGGTACCGCACGTGCCGCCCGGCGAACCGGGTTCGGCAGCCTATGGAAGCGCCGGATCCATCGTTTTGTGACGGTAGCAACCAGTACACGGCATACGGCACGATTGCGGCCATGCCACCCATACTTGTCGTGATCATCGGTCTGCTGGGGCTCGCAGTCGGCTCGTTCCTCAACGTCGCCGTCTCCCGGGTTCCGGCAGGCCTTTCGGTCGTACGGCCCCGCTCCGCCTGCCCGCAGTGCGCCACGCCGATCGCGGCCCGGGACAACATCCCCGTCGTGTCATGGCTCCTGCTGGGCCGGCGCTGCCGCGCTTGCCGGGTTCCGATCCCCGCGCGCTACCCACTCATGGAAGCGCTCACCGCGCTCCTGTTCGCCGCCGAGGCCCTGCGCTTCGGCTGGTCGGAAATGCTCCCGGCGGCACTCGTCTTCACCGCGGGGCTGCTGGCCCTGGCCGCCTGCGACGCCGAGCTGTTCCTCCTCCCGCTGCGGCTGGTCTACCCGACGCTCGGACTCACCGCCGCCTGCCTGCTCGCGGCCGCGGCAGCCACCGGCCAGTGGCAGCGTCTCGGCGTGACCGCGGCGTGCGGAGTGGGCGCGTTCGCCCTCTTCTTCGCCCTGCACTGGGTGCGGCCGGCCTGGCTCGGGTTCGGCGACGTGCGCCTGGCGGGCCTGCTCGGCACCGGGCTGGGCTGGCTCGGCCCGTGGTACTTCGTCTTCGCGCTGCTGGCCGGCAGCGCCGCCGGGCTGCTGCTGGCCATCGCGCTCATGGCGGCGGGTCGCATTACCCGCCACACCCGCCTCCCCTTCGGCGTGTTCCTCGCCGCCGGAGCCATCGCGGCCCTCCTCGTCGGCGCCCCCGTCGTCCACTGGTACGAGAGCGCGAGTGACCCGTACGCGCTGGGTGCGCCGCTCACGGCGGACCGCCGCTGACCTTCACACCCCGGGCCGGACGTCGGCCGGCTCCTCGCGTCCCGGCGGCCGGCCGGTTGCCGGCCGCTCGGTCGGCATCGCAAATACCAGCGGCAATCCCTAACCTGGTCCCCATGAAGGAACCTGATCTTGATCTGCCGCTGGCCGAGTGGATCGTGCTCGCCATCATGGCCGAACGGCCCAGCCACGGCTTCGCCATCGCGTCCCTCACTGCGGAGGGCGCGGAAATCGGCGAGTTCTGGTACATCTCGCGCCCCATGGTCTACCGGTCGATCACGCGGCTGGTCGAGCGCGGACTGATCACGCCGGTCGGTTCCGAGGAAGGCAACCGCGGACCGCAGCGCATGATCTACGCCGCCACCCCCTCCGCGAAGGCGACGGTCGGCCGGTGGCTCAGCGAACCCGTGGCTCAGCTGTTCGACGTCCGCGCCGAGCTCACGTGCAAGCTTCTGCTGCTCCAGCGCCGCGCCGCCAGCCCGTCCCACCTGGTCGAGCGCCAACGGGTCGTCATCGACGAGATCGAGGAGTCCCTGCGCGCCAAGGAACACGTCGGTGACTACCTTCCCCGCGCGATCTACGCCTGGCGCCTGGAGCACGTCCGTGCCGCGCGCCGCTTTCTCGACGCCGTCGATGTCGATGGCGACGCCGACGCCGACTCGGCGCGGCCGGCGGTCAGGACCGGGTGACACCCCGGCCCCAACGATGCGCGTGTACACGTAAGACGGGCCCGGTGATCGCGTCATCGCAATCGCCGAGCCCGTCTTGTCACGTCTTTCAGGTCAGAGACTCATAGGCAGCCGTCGGAAACGGCCCGCCGCCTACGGCACTTCGACGACCGTCTCGCAGGAGCCGCCGGACGTGATCGAGTCCGTGCCCGGGAGGGTCGCACCGCCGTTGGCGTCGCCGGCGCAGACGTCCGTGTCGCTGCCGCCGGAGAGGATGTCGCTGCCGGCGCCACCGACGACGGTGTCGTTGCCGGAGCCACCGGAAAGCGCGTCGTCGCCGGCCCCGCCCTTGACGACGTCGTTGCCGCTGCCGCCGCTGATCGCGTCGTTGCCGTCACCGGCGTCGACGTAGTCGTTGCCGCTGCCCGCCGCCACGGCGTCGTTGCCGCCGAACGTGCAAATGGTGTCGTTGCCGCCGTTGCCGGCGACCGCGTCGTTGCCGTTGCCGGTCACGATCACGTCCGAGGCGCTCGTACCGTTGACGATCCCGTTGCCGGTGATCGTGGCGGCGAGACCGTTGCAGCCGGCCGACACGTTGAGGGTCACGGTCGCGATGTTCGAGTCGACCGTGCCGTCGGTCGCCTTGTACGTGAAGCTGTCGCTTCCGACGTAGGCGCTCTCGGGCTGGTAGGTGAACGAACCGTCGGCGTTGAGCGTCAGGGTGCCGTGCGCCGGCCCGGTCACGAGCGAGGCCGTCAGCGTGTTGCCGTCGGGGTCCGTGTCGTTGCCGAGGACGCCGGGAGCGCCGACCACGAGCGGGGTGTCGGCCCCGACGTGATTGTACGAGTCGTTCGCGGCCGTCGGCGTCCGGTTCGTCGCGTTGAGCAGCACCGACGCGTCCTTGACGAACGTCGCCGAGCCGTTGCTGTTGGCCGTGGCGACATCGGGACGCCCGTCGCCGTTGAGGTCGGCGACGGCCGTGGCCTGCGGGCTGCTGCCGCCGTTCAGCCCGAAGGCCAGCGGGCTGCCGAACGCGCCCGTACCGTTGCCCTCGAGCACCACGATCTCGTGCGAGCCGGCGCTGGAGACGACCAGGTCGACGTGTCCGTCGCCGTTCAGGTCGGACACCGAAGCGGAGGTGAGGTTCGCCCCCGCCGACAGGAGGCTCGCGGCGGCGAAGCCGCCCGAGCCGTCGCCGAGCAGGACGGCCAGGCGTCCCGGCGTGCCGGGCGCCACGACGACGATGTCCTGCTTGCCGTCCTCGTTGACGTCGGCGAGCTTGAGCTTCGAGGGCAGCGTCATGCCGGCCGAGACGTTCGATGCCGTGCCGAAGCCGCCGTCCCCGTCGCCGAGCAGCACGGAGAGCGTGCCGGCCGTGAGGTTCGCCGTGACGAGGTCCAGGTGGCCGTCGCCGTTGAGGTCGGCGGTGGCGATGCCCTGCGGGCCGGTGCCGCCGTTCAGTCCGAACTGTGCCGGCGTGGCGAACGTGCCGTCGCCGTTGCCGGGCACGATCGCGACGTTGTTCGTGTTCGAGTTGGACGTCGCGAGGTCCTGCTTGCCGTCCTCGTCGAAGTCGCCCACGGTGACGCCGGTCGGGAAGCGCACGACGCAGGGGTTGTCGCCCGTGGTGTCGCATCCGGGCGTCGGGTTGAGCTGCACCGTCGCTCCGGTGCCGAGTGCGCCCGAGCCGTCGCCGAGCCAGACCAGGGCGACGTTGCCGCGTGCGTCCTGGCTGATGACGTCCTTGTGGCCGTCGCCGTTGACGTCGCGGATCTCCGCCGAGCCGAGGAAGACGCTCGTCGAGGTCAGCGGCGCCGCGTACTTGGTGACGGCGCCGAAGCCGCCACTGCCCGAACCGAGGAACACGCCGAGGCCCTCGGAGCGGATCGCCGTCACGAGGTCCGGCTTCCCGTCGTTGTCGAGATCGCCGATCGCGACGGCGGAGCTGCCGCGGCCGGTGTCGTCGAGGTTCGCCGCGGTGCCGAAGCCGGTCGTGTTGGTACCGGTCGCCGAGGCCGGGGTGGCGGCCGCCATCACGGCGGTCGCCACCGCGAAGACGAGCGTCGGAACTCTGAGTCGCCGACGTGTCGATCTGTGCATGGGGGAGGACCCTCCTAAGGGTCTGATGAAGGGAGATGCGTGCCGTCGGCGGACAGGGGTACTGCCGACGGGTACCGCCGGGCCGGGACCGTCGGCGGGCGCTCGTGCCCGGCCGACGGTCCGTTGCCCTGGGTTCCGGGTCGCCTAGTAGCCGTAGGCGGCGAGGGTCCCCTGGATGGTGGAGTCGAAGTCCCAGTCGTTGTTGAACAGATCGCTCCAGACGGCTGCCGCACCGGTGTTGCCACCGGTCAGGGCCACGCCGTACTGCTCGATGTCTCCGTAGCCCGAGTACGCGCTGGGGTTGACCTCGGTCCAAGAGTTGGGGTCATTGGACGGGGTGGGGGCCAGCGAGCTCGACGTCCAGCTCACGTTCATGACGTTCGACTTCGCGACGAGACCCAGCTGGGTGTTTCCGCCGGCGTTCGCCGTCACGGCGCCGCGCACCTGGCTGATGCCGGATTCCAGACGCACCTTGCATGCCGTGCCCGCGTTGTCGCACGCGGTTCCCTTGAACACGTTCTGGCCCGCACCGCTGTCGGTCCAGGTGAACCCCGCCTGCACCAGCGCCTGCTTGGACGCCGCACCGAACGGTGCGGAAGCCGGGTCGGCGACCGCGATCCGGTTTCCACTCGTCTCAAGCCAGGTCTTCACGCCGGAGATCGTGGTGGGCGCGCCGCCGTTGATCGGCGTGGCGTCACAGCGAGGCGACTGGGCCTTGCCGTTGCCGCTTCCGTTGGCGTCCGCGCCGAGCGCCAGCGGCGGGCTCGCGGCGTTGGACGGGTCGTCGCCCTTGGTCGAACCCGCCCAGCTGCCGTTACAGCTGTAGATCGCCAGCTTCCCGACCGCCACGAGGTGCCTGCTGTCGGCGTCGCCGTTGCACTCGACGCTGCCGCTCGCCGTGCACGTCCCGCCGAGCGAGGTCGGGATGACCGCGTCCACGTTGGTCGCGTCCGCAGACAGGAACGCATCGATGTGCAAAGGCCCGTTGACGCAGTTGTTCGACGAGGCGGGGTTGCAGGTGGTGTAGGGGCCGGCGCTCTTGAGCTGCTGGCGCAGGCTTCCCGAGGTGATGCCCCGCATCGTCGAGGTGTCGATCGCCGGCTTGTTCCAGAACCCGCCGACCTGCGACGCGGCGTTCGCCGTGAACGGCGTGAACGACTTGAGCGTCGAGATGTAGGTCTTCATGTCCTTCGCGGCGGGGTACATGTTGTTCGCGACACCGACCTGCGCGTCCGTGGTCGCCGACGCCGCCGTGGCCGTGGTGGTGATCAGCGCCGTCGCGAGGGCGCCTACTGCGAACGCGCTCCGTACCCGGCGCATCGCGGTGCGGACGGAGTTCGGGCCGCTTCGGGCGCGGCTGGATCTGATGTGCATGTGCTACTCCTCGTGGATCAGGTGGGCGGCGGCTGCCGTACGGGCACCCCGTTGGCGGGGTCAGGCAAATGCCGGAATTGCATGGGCATCTGCGAGGTTTCTGGCATGAACGTGCCGCACGCGCCTAGATGGTGCTCATGTGGAACCCCGGTAGTCAATCGTTGACAACCATGGCTGCTGTGGATGTAATGCACGTATCAAAACTGCAACGGGACTGGTGGGCGAGTGCCGTCGGCCCGCTGCGGGACGCGCAGAAAGGGTTGGCGGCACGATGTGCAGAGGCGTGAAATGGCAGTGTTGAGCAGGCTGTCGGGCTCGCGCGCGATCAGGCGGAGCGTGCTCGTTCTCGCGGTGGTGGCGGTGGCGTTGGGCGTCGTGGTGTTCGTACGGGGCGGGTCGGACTCGGCCGCCCAGGCCCAGAGGCCCGAGCGCGAATGGTGCACGCCGGGCTCCCCGCGCACCCTGCTCTGCCCGAACGGCAAGACCTTCGACGCCAAGGAGCAGACCACTCACGGCGACGCCTTCGATTGCCTCTACTTCGCCAATCAAGCGGATGCGCAGGCGGTGCTGCGGGCCGACCCCAGCGATCCGAACCGCATCGACGAGGGCGGCGGCGTCGCGTGCCGAGGACTGCCCGACCCGCGTGACGTCACACCCGTTGCCCAGGCCGCGCAGCGGTTCACGTGCGCGCCCGGTGACACCCGCAGCGCGCTCTGCCCGCAGCCGGAGCGAGCCCTCGAGCCGCGCTACTTCCTGCGCTACAACAACGACGCCTACGACTGCGCCGACTTCGCCAGCCAGGCGGACGCACAGGCCGTCCTGCGCTTCGCACCGACCGACCCGAACCACCTTGACGGCGACGGGAAGGGCATTGCGTGCCCGGACCTCCCGGAACCCAAGGACGTCAAGCCCGTGCTGCGGAAAACACCGTGACGCGGCAGAGGCTCGCGCGTGCGCTCGGGCCGGACGTGACCCATCGATTGAAGGAAAGCCCGACTGTCATGAGACCCGACCACCGCCCGTTCCCCTTGCGCGCCAGACGCGAGGACGGCTTCACGCTCATCGAGTTGCTCGTGGTCATCGTGATCCTGGGCGTTCTCGCGGCCATCGTGGTGTTCTCCGTCAGGGGCATCGGCGACAAGGGCAGCGACGCCGCGGCCGCCGCGGACGCGGCCACCCTGCGCACGGCGGAAGAGACCTACTGCGCGAAGCACGGACACTACGGGACGATCGACGACCTGAAGGGCGACGGGCTGCTGGCCGGCGATCCGGGCTACAACATGGTGGCGGTCGGTGAGGAGAACAAGTGCGGCCGGGGCGCCAAGTCCTCGTTCACGCTGTACGACACGTCCCCGACGGAGCGCAAGGGCGCCCCGATCCCGGTGGCCACCGGCCCGGTCGACCTCGCGGTCGATGAGAAGGCCAATCGCGTGTACGTCGTGTCCAGCGCCAACAACGGCACCGTGACCGTGATCGACGGCAAGACCGACAAGCAGATCGGCGCTCCGGTCGACGTTTCCGGCGCCGCGCCGAACCCCACCCGGATCGCGATCAACTCCGGTACGGGCCAGGTCTACGTCGGGGGTACGAACGGCGTCGCGATCATAGACACGGCCAACGGCAATCAAGTGACCCGAGTCGACTTCCCGGCGATCGTCAGCGGCCTGGCCGTCTCTCCTGAGAACGGCGAGGTCTACGTCGGCGGTGGTCCTGTGGGTGCCTCGGAGGTCGCCTACATTGCTGCCGGCAGCTCGACGGCGACGCCGATCCCGCTGCCCGCTGCGGGCCTCGTACTGGCGACCGGCGGTATGGACTTCTCCTTCGACCCCGCGCGTCATGAGGTCTACTTCGTGAAGCAGGGCAACGCCCTGAGCCCCAACATCGGCCTCTTCGTCGTCTCGACGCAGACCCACACGGCCCGGCTCGCGGCTGAACTCCCCTCGAAGTCGGGCTGCGGCAGCAGCGGCGGTGTCGGACACTTCCTGTCCACCTCCGCCCGCGGCGTGACGGCCGTCGATCCGAATCGCGGCCTCGTCTACCTCCTTGCCGGCAAGTGCGTGGCGCTGGATTCGACAACCACGCGGACGGTGGGGACAACGGTTGTCATCAACCCTGTCGACGGTAGTTTCACAGCGATCGACGAAATACCGGTGCTGACGGGGAGCATGGGCCACCACTCCGCCGTCTACAGCGTCTCGGCAGCGGCGGTCTACGTCTACTCCTCAGCTGGCGCCACGGGCCGCATCACCCGCATCGAAGGGAAGGTGGCCGGCAAGCAGGTACCGACGACCGGAACCTCAAATATCACGTCGAACCCGGCGCACAAGCTCACCGTGCTGAAGAACTCCAACAGGCTGTTCTTCTCGCAGTTCCATTCCACGTCGGGCGGACTCACCACCGCCCCGGGCGGTCTCGGAGTGGTCGATGGCACCACGATGCTGACGCAGGCTCCGGTCGCGGCGCCCACCCAGTTCGGCTCGCTGGCCGTGAACGGCACCACGGCGAAGCTGTACGTGCTCGAACCGGGCACGTCGCAGGTCGTGTTGTTCGGTACGGGATCGGACT
Source organism: Streptomyces sp. NPDC056883 (assembly GCF_042788835.1). NCBI lineage: Bacteria > Bacillati > Actinomycetota > Actinomycetes > Kitasatosporales > Streptomycetaceae > Streptomyces > Streptomyces sp. NPDC056883. The sequence continues at coordinate 140,495 of NZ_JBHUBS010000002.1, forward strand.
AGGGCCATGCGAGACCAGTCACGCACCATCTGCACGGGCGGGAATCACCCGCGCGGACCGGGCCGTAGTACCACCGTGACGGCGGTCGGTGTGATCGCGGCGATCATGCTGACCGCGTGCGCCGGCAACGGATCCCCGGAGCGCAGGTTCGACGTCGCCCCTTACGTACACAAGGGGCACGTGGCCGACTGCGACACGTTCAAGGCCCAGGCGGACGCCCAGGCGGTGCTGCGCGCCGACACGCTCGACCCCAACGAGCTCGACCGGGACGGCGACGGCATCGCATGCCCCGGCCTCCCCCATCCGAAGGACAAGAAGCCGGTCCACCGCGACTTCGCCACCGACCTGGACGGTGCGCCGATCAGCGATCCGGTCAATCCGTTGCAGCCGTAGCAGCAGCGGAAGCAGTCATGGGAAGCACGGTGTCCCACCTGTCGTTCGTGCAGGTCAGGTACCGTGCTCCACTTTTTGGAAGAAGCCGAGCTTCTTGGTGGACCAGCTGACCAGGAGGTTCGTGCCGCCCGCACCGGCTACGAGGTCACCGAGATCTGTCTGGTCATGGAGGAATCCCAGGGTGCCCGAGGGGAACACCAACCCGCAGGGTCTGTCGTGGACCTACAGCTAGGACGCGGCGGGCCGTCTGATCGCGGAGAACGACTTCGACTCGCGGTCGCTCGGCTATGCCTACGACGCGGGTGGCCGTCTGGCCTCCCGCACCGACGCGCTGGGCCAGACCGTGGCCTACCGGCGCAATGAAATGGGGCAGATCGTCCACAAGGACGCGGCCGGCCTGGTGACCACGTTCGAGTACGACGTCTCGGACCACCTGGTGTCCGCGGCGTCCCCGGACGCCACGGTGACCTGGCTGCGCGACCGGGACGGACTCGTACGGTCCGAGACGGTCGACGGCCGCACGACGGAGTTCGCCTACGACGCCCTGGGCCGCCGCACCCACCACACGACGCCGACGGGGGCCCGCTCCCGCTGGACGTACGACGAGACGGGCCGCCGCTCGGCCCTCACCGTCTCGTGACGCACCCTGACCTTCGAGTGGACGTGGTGGGCCGGGAACTGAGGCGCCACACTCCCCGAACCTGGTGACGATGACCCGGGACCACAACGGCTTGCGTCCCCTCACCCAGACGGAGCGCATTCTCCCGGCCGACGCGCCGCAGGAAGCGATCGGCGAGCGCTTCTTCTCCATCGTCACGGACCTGGTGGGCACGCCCACGGAGCTCGTCGACGAATCGGGGACCCTGGCCTGGCAGAGCCGCAGCACCGTGTGGGGATCGGTGGCGTGGCCGGTCGGATTTCGCCGAATCCGTGTACAGGCTGCATTCGGGGCCGGCCGGCAATTTCCCCGAGTACTTCGTGAACACTCGGGAGGGAATCGAGCTGCTCAACAAGCATCTACAGGCCCTCCCGCAGGGGCAGGCGATCATGGAACCCTTCAGCAACCGGTTCTAGGACGACAAGGAAACGAACGTGCACGCGAAGGAGCTGAACAGCGGTGGATGAGCGGCCCATGGCCTCGGAGACCTCCCTCGCGCGGGAGATCTTCGGGCCTCTCGGGGGGATCGTCGAATGCGGAGCGGCCCTCCGTGGCGAAACGGTGGCCGAGTTCGTCACGATCCGCCGCACCGAACTGGACCGGATCCTTGCCGCGGTGCGGGACATCGGCAGATTCCATCCGCCGACGATGGACATCGTCGATCAGCTGGGATACCTGCGCGAGCACGACGTTCCCGTCACGTCGTTGCTGTTGTGGTCCGGCTGCATCGAGGAGTTCTCGCCGGAGCTCGGCGGAGCCGAGGCGGTGCGGCGCATGGCCCGGATGGGCACGGACCTCCAGCTGACGCACCTGTTGCACGCTCTGGTGGGCACGGCCTCGTTCCGTGCGCCGCAGGACGTGCAGGCCAATGCCGCGACCATCGTCGAGGTGCTCGAAACCGCTGCCTCGCTGGGGTCACCCGCCCACGCGCGCACGGCGCGCGAGGTCTTCCTGATGTGGCGGGCGGCCTTCCTCCCCGGCGTTCTGATGCCCGCGTCCACCTCCCCGGAGGCCGCCAAACGGTACTTCAGGACGTACGCGCACACCCTGGAAGCGGCGCTGGACACCTAGCCCTCAGGCAATCCGGGCTGAGCCCGTCCCCTGGGCGAGCCGGACGAGGGCTTCGGCGGTGGGGGTGTCGGGAGCGGGTTGGTAGACGATGAGTTGTTGGCCCGGGGCGGCCCGGACGTCGAAGGACTGGTAGGTCACGGTCAGGGGGCCGACCGTCGGGTGGTGCAGGTGCTTGGTGTCCTGGGTCTTGTTCAGGACGTCATGGGTGGTCCAGAGGCGGGCGAAGTCCACACTGTGGGCGGTCAGGGTGTCGATGAGGGACCGCAGGCGCGGGTCGTCCGGTGTGATGCCGCAGGTCTGCCGAAGGTGGGCCGCTGTGGCCCGGGCCGTGGAGGTCCAGTCGGTGTAGAACTGCCGGCCCTCCGGGTCGAGGAAGACCATGCGCGCCAGGTTGTCCGCCGCCGCGAACGGTGAATGCAGGGCTTCGGCGCGGGGGTTGGCGGCCAGGACGTCCAGGGCGGGGTTGATGACGAACGCCGGGGCGCCCGTGAAGCCGTCCAGGAGTTGGCGCAGAGCCGCGCTGATCCGGTCGGTGGACGACCGGCCGGCCGGGGGCGCGCCGGCCAGGCGGTGCAGGTGGGCGTGGGTGTCGGGAGCCAGGCGCAGGGCCCGGCCGAGGGCGTCGAGGACCTGCGGCGAGGGACGGCGTTCGCGGCCCTGCTCGAGGCGGGCGTAGTAGTCCGCGTTCACCCCGGCCAGGTCGGCGACCTCTTCACGACGCAGTCCGGTGACCCTGCGTACGCCGTGGCTCACCAGGCCGACGTCCCGCGGCCCCAGGGCCGCCCTGCGCGCGCGGAGGAACTCGCCGAGGAGGTTGCCGGTCACCGTCATGGCCACAGGCTAGGCGGTGGGGGAGGCGTGCTGCCTGGGTGTGATGCGTCCTGGCTGGCCGGCTCCTGCTTGCACAGACTCGGTCGGGCGGAGCATTCCGTTTCGAACGAGGAGTGGGGCAGACATGAGGAACGAAGCCAAGGTCGTGGCCATTACCGGAGCGAGCAGCGGGATCGGGGAGGCGACGGCCCGGCGGCTCGCCGCCGACGGGCACCGGTTGTTCCTGGGCGCCCGGCGCACCGATCGGCTCGAGTCGCTGAGCCGGGAGATCGACGAGGCAGGTGGCACGGCAGCCTTCCAGCGGCTGGACGTCACCGACGCCGCCGATGTACGGGCCTTCGTGGCCGCCGCCCGGGAGCAATACGGCCGGGTCGACGTGATGGTCAACAACGCCGGGGTGATGCCGCTCTCGCCGCTGGACGCGCTGGAGGTCGACGACTGGGACCGGATGATCGACGTGAACGTACGGGGCGTCCTGCACGGGATAGCCGCCGCCCTGCCCGTGATGCGCGCCCAGGGCGGCGGGCACTTCGTGAACGTGGCCTCCGTCGGTGCGTACGAGGTGTCACCCACTGCCGCTGTCTACTGCGCGACCAAGTTCGCCGTCCGAGCCGTATCCGAAGGGCTGCGCCAGGAGTCGGACGGCTCCATCAGGGTCACCCTGGTCTCTCCGGGCGTGACCGAGTCCGAGCTGGCCGACGGGATCGCCGATCCCTCCGCGAGGGAGGCCATGAAGGCCTATCGCGCCGTGGCCCTGCCGGCGTCCGCCATCGCCGGGGCCATCGCCTATGCCGTCGCCCAGCCGTCCGGGGTCGACGTCAACGAGATCGTCGTACGCCCCGCCGCGAGTGCCCGGTGACCGCCGGCGCATCCGGGAGCCGAAGCGGGCGGCGAGGCAGGCACCGCCCGCTTCGGACGAGACGCTGGGCCTAGAAGAAGCCGAGCTTCTTCGGAGAGTACGACACCAGGAGGTTCTTCGTCTGCTGGTAGTGCTCCAGCATCATCTTGTGGGTCTCGCGGCCGATGCCCGACTGCTTGTAGCCGCCGAAGGCCGCGTGGGCGGGGTAGGCGTGGTAGCAGTTCGTCCAGACGCGGCCCGCCTGGATCGCGCGGCCCGCGCGGTAGGCCGTGTTGATGTCGCGGGTCCAGACGCCGGCGCCCAGGCCGTACGCCGTGTCGTTCGCGATGCGCAGCGCGTCGTCGAAGTCCTGGAACGAGGTCACCGACACCACCGGGCCGAAGATCTCCTCCTGGAAGATCCGCATGCGGTTGTCGCCCTCGAAGATGGTCGGCTGGACGTAGAAGCCGCCCGCCAGTTCGCCGCCGTGGTCGATGCGCCCGCCGCCGGTCAGGATCTTCGCGCCCTCCTGCTGGCCGATCTCCACGTAGGACAGGACCTTCTTCAGCTGCTCCGCCGAGGCCTGCGCGCCGATCATCGTGTCGGTGTCCAACGGATGCCCCGGCACGATCAGTTCGGTGCGGGCCACGGCCGCGTCGAGGAAGTCTCCGTAGCGGCCGCGCTCGATCAGGGCGCGCGACGGGCTGGTGCACACCTCGCCCTGGTTGAGGGCGAACATCGTGAACCCTTCGAGGGCCTTGTCCCGCAGGTCGTCGTCGGCGGTCCAGATGTCGTCGAAGAAGAGGTTGGGGCTCTTTCCGCCCAACTCCAGCGTGACCGGCTTGAGGTGCTCCGCCGCGTACTGCAGGATCAGCCGCCCGGTGGACGTCTCCCCGGTGAAGGCCACCTTCGCCACGCGCGGGCTGGACGCGAGCGGCTTGCCGGCCTCCTCGCCGAAGCCGTTGACGATGTTCACCACGCCCGGCGGCAGCAGGTCCGCGATCAGGCTCATCAGGTAGTGCACCGACACCGGGGTCTGCTCGGCCGGTTTCAGCACCACCGTGTTGCCCGCGGCCAGGGCCGGAGCCAGCTTCCACACCGCCATCAGGATGGGGAAGTTCCACGGGATGATCTGGGCGACCACCCCCAGCGGCTCGTGGAAGTGATAGGCCACCGTGTCCTCGTCGATCTGGCTGAGGGCCCCCTCCTGGGCGCGCAGCGCGCCCGCGAAATAGCGGAACTGGTCGACGGCGAGCGGCATGTCGGCGGCCAGGGTCTCGCGGATCGGCTTGCCGTTCTCCCAGGTCTCCGCGACCGCGAGCGCCTCCAGGTTCTGCTCCATCCGGTTCGCGATGCGCAGCAGGATCGTGGAACGCTCGGTGATCGAGGTACGTCCCCACGCGGGCGCGGCGGCGTGCGCCGCGTCCAGTGCGCGCTCGATGTCCTCGGCCGTACCGCGCGCCACCTCGGTGAAGGTCTCACCGGTCACGGGGGAGGGGTTGGCGAAGTACCGCCCGAGGGCCGGCTCGACGTACTCGCCGCCGATGAAGTGGCCGTAGCGGGACGCGTACGACATGAGCGCGCCTTCGGTACCGGGCGCAGCGTAACGGGCCATGGAAGGACCTCCCCTTGCCGGGCGCCGGCCGCCGTCGGCCGGTGCTCGCCGTGAGGCTAGGGGCGGGCAGGTTGCCGGTACGTTGCACGGCCGCGCGGCGTACGGGCCGTCGGCGTGGCGGTGCGGCCCCGCTCGGCCGAGCCCGGGGTCGGCAACTCCTGTGGCGGCGCCGTGAGTTCCGCGTCGATGGCCCGTACGCGGGCCAGCGCGGCCGTCCGGCCCGCAGCCGGGAGTACGGCGGCCAGGGCCCGCCAGACCTCGATGTCCTCCGCGCCCCACGGACTGGACACCCAGTCGGTCAGCAGCCCCGGGTCGGCCCGCGCGATCACGGCGGCCCGGGCCTGCTCCTCGATGCGGCGCCGGAGCCGGACGATGCCGGGTGCCGTGGACGCGGGCAGCAGCGGGCCCGGGTAGCGGGCCAGCGCCGCCGAGACGGCGCCGGAGGCCAGGTGGCGGGTGACGGCCGTGAAGTCGGCCTCCAGCGGTGCGGCCGTGCGGTAGGGGCGGGAGAGCGGGGCCCGGGGACCCAACAGGCCGCGCAGCCGTGACATTTCGGCGCGCAGGGTGACCGGTGACACCGACTCGTCCTCGTACAGGGCGATCGCCAGCTCCTCCCCCGACAAGCCCTCCGGGTGGTGCGCGAGCAGCGCCATGATCTCGCTGTGCCGCCGCCCGAGCCGGACCTCACGGCCGCCCGGGCCGGTCAGCAGCGCCTCGTCACGGCCGAGTGCGGTGAGGGCGCCGCCGGGTGGCAGGGGGGCCGGATCGAGCAGCGCGAGCCGGGCCTCCGCCGCGCACGCCACCGCACGCACGAAGGCGAGGGAGTGCGGATGGGCCAGCCAGTCGCCCCCGGTGACGTCGACGGCGCCGAGCAGCCTTCCGGTGCGCGGATCGCGGACCGGAGCCGCCGCGCAGGTCCACGGGTGCACCCGACGGCTGAAGTGCTCGGCGCCGAAGACCTGGACCGGCTCCCCGACCGCCACCGCGGTGCCGGGGGCGTTGGTGCCCATCGCCGTCTCCGCCCAGTGGGCGCCCGGCACGAAGCCGAGGCCCTCCGCGCGCCGCATCGTGGCGGGTTCGCCCTCCACCCAGAGCAGGCTGCCCCGCGCATCGCACACCGCCAGCAGATGGGCCCCGTCCGAGGCGAAGGCGCCCACCAGGTCCCGGAACAGCGGGAGCACCCTGGCCAGGGGGTGCTGCTCCCGGTACGACCGCAGTTCCGGCCCGGCCAGCTCCAGCCGGGGCGTGCACTCCGGGCTGACCCGGGCCCGGGCGCAGCGGCGCCAGGACCTCGCGATGACCGCCCGCACCGGGGCCTCGACCCGCCCGTCCTGGGTGAACGCGGCGTGGGCCCGCCGCAGTTCCCGCGTCCGCTCGGCGGGGTCGGCCCCGCCCGGCAGAGCCACCGAAGGATCGTCCATGTCACCCTCTCGCGGTGCCTTGGTACCCGGAGCGCCCCATCGTCGTACCGGCCCGACGCCCCGGCAAGCGGTACGTCGGCCAGTGCGGGATGCGGGTCGGCCGGTCCCCGCCGGTGCGCCCCGGGCCTCGTCCCGGGCCCCGGCGCCGGGGCCTCCTAGTCCTCCGGGTCCAGCGCGGCCAGCGCCGACGCCGGGTCCGTGGACGGCGGGCCCGCCGGGAGCCAGTGGTCCGCCGCCCGGCGGTACGGCCACCAGCGGCCCTCGCGGCCCAGGCGGAGCTGGCGGTCACCGCCCGGTTCCGTCCAGCGGGACCGGATCCGGCGGAGCACCGGGGCGGGGGCGCCGGCGCCGGCGTCCGCCCCGTCCGCCCCGTCGGGCCAGGCCGATGCCAGGGCGGCCCGGGCCCGGGCGAGCGATGCCCGGTCGGGGTTCCAGTCCTCCTCCAGCACCTCGACGGCCCGTGACCCGCCGAAGCCCCAGGCGAGTACGGCCCGGTCCATGGCGGCCCGGTCCCTGTCGGAAGCCGCCGACAGGCGGGAGCGGACCCGAAGGTCATGGGCCTCCGCCGTGAGCCGTACGGCGTCGTGCGCAGGCGTGGGCCCGGGCTGCGGGGCGCGCTCCGCGTGGGCCGGAGCGAGCGCTTCCGCGAGCAGCCGGTACGCCTCCGTCGCGGCCGCCTGCGCCAGGAACTCCACCCCGTCCACGTCCAGGCCCGGCGGCTCCGTCCCCGACTCCGTGTCCAGCGTCGGAGGCTGGCCCGGCGCGTCCGGCAGCGCCGCGGGCGGGGGCAGCGGGGGCAGGGCGGACGCCGCGGCGTACACCTCGGACGCGAGGACGCCGAGTACGCCGCCGGCCTCGCTCGCGGAATCCGGGGATCCCGCTTCCGCTTCCGCCGTGCTGCGCTCCTCCAGCTCGGCCACCAGACCGGCCTCCGCCCGCCCGCGCAGCAGCAACAGCACGAAGGGGTCCTGGTCCAGCAGCCGCGCCACCTGGTAGCAGAGCGCCGCCGTGTGCGGGCAGTGGTCCCATTCCTCGCAGTCGCAGCGCGGGTCGAGGTCGCCGATCCCGGGCAGCAGCTCCACCCCGGCCGCCGCCGCGTCCTCCACGAGCTCCGGCGGCACCTCCCGGTCCAGCAGCGCCGCGATGTGGCCCGACTCGGCGGCAGCCATCCCGAGCAGCCGGTCCCATTCCGCTTCCGTGAACTCCTGCACCAGCACGTCGGTCCGGTGCGCCGTCCCGTCCGGATCGCGCACCACGGCCGTCAGCCCGCCCGGCCGTACGGACACGGCCCCGACGGCGCCCGAACGCGCGTACCGCCGGCCCTGCTTGACCTGTTGGCCGTCGAGCGCGCTGTCCTCCAGGGCGCGCAGCCAGGCATGGCCCCACCAGGTGTGGGCGAAGGCGCGGCCCGGGGCGGGCGGGAGGGGCGGGAAGGTCTTCTCGTACGGGTCCTTCGCGTACCGGTCCTTCGCGTACGGGTCCTTCGCGTTCATCCGTGTCACTCCCCGGAGGTGGTCGGGCGGAGCGCGACCAGTTCGGCCAGCTCCGCATCGCTCAGTTCGGTCAGCGCGGCCTCGCCGCCCGTCAGCACGGCGTCGGCCAGGGCGCGTTTGCGCTCGAGGAGTTCCGCGATCCGGTCTTCGACGGTGCCTTCGGCGATGATGCGGTGGACCTGGACGGGCTGGGTCTGGCCGATGCGGTAGGCGCGGTCGGTGGCCTGTTCTTCGACGGCCGGGTTCCACCAGCGGTCGTAGTGGATGACGTGGCCGGCGCGGGTGAGGTTGAGGCCGGTGCCCGCGGCCTTGAGGGAGAGCAGAAAGACGGGGACCTCGCCCGCCTGGAAGCGGTCCACGAGCTCCTCCCGGCGCGGAACTGGTGTGCCTCCGTGCAGCAGTTGGGAGGCGATGCCGCGCGCGGTGAGATGGCGTTCGATGATGCGGGCCATCGTCACGTACTGGGTGAAGACCAGCACCGAGCCGCCCTCGGCCAGGATCGTGTCGAGCAGCTCGTCGAGGAGCTCCAGCTTGCCGGAGACCGCCCCGGTGGACTCCTTCGAACCCTGCGGCTCCTTCGTGTACTGGGCCGGGTGGTTGCAGATCTGCTTGAGCGAGGTGAGCAGTTTGACGACGAGCCCGCGGCGCTCCATCCCGTCCGCCGCGGCGATCGCGGCGAGGGTCTCGCGCACGACCGCCTCGTACAGCCCGGCCTGTTCACGGGTCAGGGACACCGCGTGGTCGGTCTCGGTCTTCGGCGGCAGCTCGGGCGCGATCCCGGGGTCCGACTTCTTGCGGCGGAGCAGGAACGGCCTGACGAGCGCCCCGAGCCGGGCCGCCGCCCGCGGGTCCCGGCCGCTTTCGACCGGCTCGGCGTAGCGCGTGCGGAAGGTGCCGAGGCGGCCGAGGAGGCCGGGCGTGGTCCAGTCGAGGACGGCCCACAGCTCGGACAGGTTGTTCTCGACCGGGGTGCCCGTGAGGGCGACACGGGCCGCCGACGGGATGGTGCGCAGGGCCCTGGCGGTCGAGGAGCGCGGGTTCTTGACGTGCTGGGCCTCGTCCGCGACGACCATGCCCCAGCGCACGGCGGCCAGTCGGGGCGCGTCCAGGCGCATGGTGCCGTAGGTGGTGAGGACGAATCCCGCGGCGGGCCGGTCGGCCGTCCCTTCGAGGTCGCGGCCGGCGCCGTGGAAGCGGCGCACCGGCGTGCCGGGGGCGAACTTCTCGATCTCGCGCTGCCAGTTGCCGAGCAGCGAGGCCGGGCAGACCACCAGCGTCGGGCCCTCGTGCCCGTGCTCCTGGCGGTGCAGGTGCAGGGCGATCAGCGTGACGGTCTTGCCGAGGCCCATGTCGTCGGCGAGGCAGGCGCCGAAGCCGAGCCCGGTGAGGCGGGCGAGCCAGCGCAGGCCGCGCAGCTGGTAGTCGCGCAGGCTCGCGCGGAGGGCGGCCGGGGCTTGTACGTCGGCCTGCGCGTGAGCCTGTAAGTCGGAGTGCTCCGGGGCGGGGTGCTCGGGGTCGGCCGTGAGGAGCGTGCGGAGCCGTTCCAGCGGACCGGTGGCCTCTACGTCGTACCGCGTGCCGCCGAGCTCCGCCGAGCCGGTCAGTACGGCTGCCAGTGCATCGGCGGCCGTCACCTCGCGGTTCTCGCGGGCGAGGGCCCGGGCCCGGCGGGCCGCGGCCGGATCGATCAGGATCCACTGGTCGCGCAGCCGGACCAGGGGCCGCTTCGCCTCGGCGAGCCGGTCCAGTTCATCGGCGGTCAGATCGCCCTGGCCGCTCAGGGCGTAGCGCCAGCCGACGGGGTGCGCGGAGGTGGCGGAGGGCGGCCCCGGCAGGCCGGACGGGCCCGACATGCCCGGCAGGTCGGAGCCGGTGGCGGGCCGGCCCACGACGGCCCGCGCGGTGAGCGTACGGGCGAGCCCGCGCGGCCAGTGCACCTGCACCCCGTCGGCCGCCAGGGCGCCGGCGGCTTCCCCGAGCAGCTCCGCGACCTCCTCGTCGGCGAGGTCCACCGCGTCGGGGACGGCGGCGCCGAGCAGGGGTGCGAGCGGCGGCCACAGGCGGGCGGCGCGGCGCAGGGCCCGGAGGGCGTCCAGGCGGGCACCGGGCGGGAAGGCGGCCGCGGCGGGTCCGGACCCGGCCCAGACGTCGGCTGCGTCCGCGACGAGCGTGGCGTCGGCGAGGCCGTGCATCTGCAGGACGGCGCGGAAGGCGGCGGGCCGGGCGTCCGGGTCCACGTCGATGCGGAGCGAGACGCGGACCCCGGCGTCGTGCCCGGCCGCGACCTCCGCGGCCCAGTCGCGCAGTTCGGGGTGGAGCTGCGGCGGGCGGGCGGCGTAGGCGGAGCCGCCGGCGGCGGCGGGCGCGGCGGGGGAGCGGGGCAGGATGTCGGCGACGGCGTCGAGGAAGGCGCGCAGCAGCGGCTCCGGGGCGGGCAGCCGCGGCGGGACGGCGAGGTCACCATCCCCGGCGGTGCCGGTGCCGGTGCCGGTGTCGGCCGTGGCCCCGCCGTCGCCGAAGCCGATCGGTACGCAGTGCGCGTCGGGCGGCATGGCCGCCGCCAGCTCCCGTACCTCCTCCAGATCGGCGGCGTCCAGCGGCCCGAGCCGCCAGGCGTCGTACCCGGCGGGGCTCAGCCCGGGCAGCAGGAGCCCGCGCGCGGCGAAGCGCAGGGCCAGCAGGGTGGCGGCGCCCCAGAAGGGCGCTGCTCCGGCCGATGCGGCGGACCGGACCCGGGTGAGCAGCGGCAGGGCTTCGGCGAGGGGCAGGACGAGGGCCGGCACGGTGGTGCGCCGCAGGTCGGGCGTGACGATGGTGAGTTGCTCGGGGGTGCCCAGGCCGCCGAGGTGGAGGCTTTCGGCCGGGTCGGGCCGCCAGAAGGCGATCCGGCCCTCGCGGGCCGGATCGGCGGGGAGGAAGACGGTGGAGCAGGGGATGAGGCCGGAGATCGTTGGGAGCACGCATTCCTCAAACTTGACTACCGAATACGGAGTGGCCGAGAGTAACCCACCGACGGCCTCCCCGCCCCGCGGCGACGCGGTGACCCGGATCACGTCCTCGGCCGTTCGCGTGAGCGGGCGTGCGCGAGCCGCCGTGCGCGGGAGGGGCGGCGGACCGGACGAAAACGAGGAGCCGGGAACGCGGGGCCCGGAGCGCGCGTTGTGTGGGGTAGTGGCCTACGGAGAAAGAGGGTGCCGCAGATGTCCACGAGCGGAAAGATCGCGGTTGCCGGTGTGGTGGCAGCCATCGCACTGTTCTGGACGGTCGGGTTCTGGGCCGGACTGCTGGTCCTGATCGGCGTTCCGGTCGCCGCCTACCTGCTGTTGGACTCCTCCCAGCGTCGTAGGCTGCGGGGCATATCCAGGAAGCAGATCGGCCGCTGACGGCGGCAGGGGCAGGGGGGCCAACCATGAGCACGGCGAGCAGAGCGAGCGCGGCAGGCGCGGCGCAGGTCGCGGCGGTCAGCAGCAACGGGGTCTACTCGTTCACCAAGCCCACCCGCGAGAGCATCACGCTCCTCGAGGGGCTCGGGGTCGAGGGCGACGTGCACGCCGGGGTCACGGTCAAGCACCGCTCCCGCGTGGCCCAGGACCCCACGCAGCCGAACCTCCGGCAGGTGCACCTGATCCACCGGGAGCTCTTCGAGGAGGTCGCCGACGCCGGTCACCAGGTCGAGCCGGGGCAGCTCGGGGAGAACGTCACCACCGAAGGCATAGACCTGCTCGCCCTGCCGACCGGCACGTTGCTGCGCCTCGGCGCGGACGCGGTGGTCGAGGTGACCGGGCTGCGCAACCCGTGCCTGCAGATCGACACCTTCCAGCACGGGCTGCTCAAGCAGGTGGTGGGCAGGGACGACGAGGGCAACGTGCTCCGCAAGGCCGGAATCATGGGCGTGGTCCACCGGGGTGGCACCATCCAGCCCGGCGACACCATCGAGGTCACCCTGCCGCCGACTCCCCACGTCCCCCTCGACCGCGTCTGACCGCTCAGCCGAGCCACGCGCGCAGACGCTCGCCGAGCACCACGTCGTGGGGCAGCCGCTCCAGCTCGTGGGCCGTCACGTCCACTCCCTGCTCCCCGAGGACGCCGGCCAGGTAGCCCCAGTGTCCGGCGGCCATCTGCTCCTGCGTCATGCCGTCGAACGGCTCGTCCGGTCCGACCACCGTCCGGGCCGTCTCCGCGATGTCCTCGGGGGAGGTCAGCGCAGGGAGGCCCGAAGGGCCCGAGGTGCTCCAGCCGCGGTCGTCGAGCAACACCACGCTGCGGCCGTCCGCGAGGACGGCCTCCAGCCGTGCCGACACCGACAGCTGCCGAGCGTTCGTGGCGCCGGCGTGCAGATCGGTGTACGTGACCAGACGGGTCACCGCGGTCATGCCGCACTCCTGTCGGCTCGCCCAACGTGCTCACGGAATCTCGGACCCTACACGCGGAGCCCCGCCGCACCCCGCGCGACTCAGTAGTAGTCCCGCATCAGCTCCGTCGCCCATTCCGGCTGGCGGTGCTCGCCGCGCGGGCCGAATTCCGTCATGTACGGCTTGAGGTCGAGCACCGGCGTGCCCGCGACCGCGTCCAGCCCCTCCACGTGCAACTCCGGGCCGTCCGCCGCCAGTACGTCCACCTTCAGGACGCGACAGCGCGAGAGGCCCAGCCGGTTGGGCCGGTTCTTGCCGCGCTGGGCGAAGATGCCGACGAGCGGCCAGTCCGGATTGCCCCGGGGGCGCCGCGCGCCCGTCTCGATCTTGTCCTGTGGCACCCGGTCGAAGTGGAAGACCACCTCGACGTGCGAGAAGTCCTCCAGCCCGTACAGGGCTTCCGGACCGAACCGCTCCCGGTCCAGCCGGATCACCGCCGTCTCCCGCCCCCAGTCGTCGTCGACGACCTCCGAGCGGCCGCCCACCACCATGCCCACCGGGACCACTTCCACCGGATCCATCAGCGCATCCTCCCCCTCACACCCAGCCCGTCCATCGAACACCCCGCACGCGGCTCACCCGGGCCTTGCGTCGCACCGCACCCCTGCTGGGCCCCGCCCCGCCCGCCCCGCCCGCCCCGCTCAGGCAGGCCGCACGGCCACCCGGTCCAGCGCCGCCAGCAGCTCCGACAGCTCCGGAAGCTCCCCCTGGGCCTCGTGCGGTACGGCCAGCACCTCGCTCGGCTCCTCGTCGAGCAGGACGAAGGCGGCCCCGTCGGTGCGGGCCACCAGGGACCACCCGGGCCCGTCGACGCGCAGCGTCCGCGCCTCGTCGCCCGCGAAGGACGACCGCACCCTGCCGGGCGGCGGCGGGCTCTGCGTATACGCCAGAGCCTGCTCCAAAGCCCGCGCCAGCCCCGGGTGCGCGGCCGCGGCGGCCCCGCCGTCCGTGGCCACGCGCTCGCTCCAGTCGGCCCACTCCCGGGCGATCTGGTCGGCGCCCATCCGCCGCTGCACCGGCCCCCAGGTCTCGGCCGACGGCGGGGCCAGCGGCACCCGCCCCGTGCCGTCCGCACCCTGCTCGGGATCGTGCGGATCGGGGATCCCGGCCGTGGCCACCGCGAGCGCCAGGGGCCAGCCCGCCAGCGAGACCACGATGGACCGTTCGTCGGGGGACAGGTCGTACTCCATCCCGCAGTCCCACGAGGCGATGGCCATGGCCACGAGCGAGACGTCGTCGACCACGACCGTCCAGCGCGCGCCTTCCTCGTCCTGCCCCAGCACCAGGCCGTACCCGGCGGCCGCCGGCGGCACGCCGAGCAGCGAGCAGGCCTCGGGGTAGTCGTCACCCAGGATGCTCGGGAACTGCGCGGGGGTCAGCAGCACGGCGGTCAGCACGTACAGCGACCCGCCGTCCTCCTCTTCGGACACGTGGCCTCCCGGTCGTTCTCTCGTCGGCGCACCCTAACCAGCGAGTAACCACCGCGTCGAGAGCTGGCGGGAGGCGATTTCCAAGCCGCTCACCTGCACGGCCGGTGCGTGGCCGGTGCCCGGCTCGGGCGGATGCCCCGTACGGGACCCGCGCCGGTCGGCCGGAGGTCCGGCTCACGCTCCGGGCCGGTCCGGACCGGCTTGGCGGGCTCCGGGCAAGTGGCCGACGTAAAGGATGCGTCGGTCGTGATCAGGGGGTGCGGACCGCCAGCGCGAGGAAGCGGGAGTCCTCGTCGGCGTACGAGGTCATCCGCCAGCCCGAACCGGCCAGCAGCGGGCCCAGGTTGTGCTCGGCGCGCATGTCGTCCGGGGTCAGTTCGCGGCCGTGGCGCGCCGCGAGGGCCGCCCGCCCGATCGGGTGGAACAGCGCGAGCCGGCCGCCCGGGCGGACCACCCGGGCGAGCTCGCGCAAGTTGGCCCCGGGGTCGGGCAGATGGGCGATGAGACCGGCGGCGAACACGGCGTCCAGCACCCCGTCGCGCAGCGGCAGCCGGGCCACGTCCGCGAGCAGCAGGGCGCCCTCCGCGTCCCGGCCGGCCTCGTGCGCGGCAGCCAGCATCTGCGGGGTGACATCGGCGCCGAGCACCGTCCCCGACGGTCCGACGGCCGCGCGGAGCGCGGTCAGCGCCCGCCCGGTGCCACATCCCGCGTCGAGCACCCGGTCGCCGGGGCGCAGTTCGAACTCGCCGACGGCGGTCGCGAAGGCGGGCCCGTCGCCGGGGAACTTGCGGTCCCAGCCGGCCGCGCGCGCCCCGAAGAACTCCTGGACGTGGCCACGGTCCCGGGTCTGGTCCTGTGTGCGGTCTTCGCTCATGTGCCCATGATCCCTCACCGGGGCTCCGGCACATGCCTGCGGAACGTGTGCAAGGTGGTACGTGGCGTGATCGAAGATGAACGTATCTCTGTCATATTCCAGCAGTTCCAGTGGCTTTCGAAATGCGGCCCGTGTTCGCTCCCTCACCCGGACTAGCTTCCGTGGCCATGGGACACCTGGACCACGCCGCCTATGGCTGGCTTACCCCCGCGCTGTCATACGTGATGGCTTCGATCGGCGCCGCCCTCGGCCTGCGCTGCACCGTTCGCGCGCTCGCCGCGACGACCGGAACCTCCCGCCGCAACTGGCTCCTCACCGCGGCCTCGGCCATCGGCACCGGGATCTGGACGATGCACTTCGTCGCCATGCTCGGCTTCCACGTCACCGGGACCGAGATCCGCTACAACGTGCCGCTGACCATCCTCAGCCTCCTCGTCGCGATGATCGTCGTCGGCGCCGGGGTCTTCGCCGTCGGCTACGGGAAGGACCGCGGCCGGGCCCTCGTCGTCGGCGGCCTCACCACCGGCCTCGGCGTCGCCAGCATGCACTACCTCGGCATGGCGGCCCTGCGCCTGCACGGCTCGGTCTCCTACGAGCCGCTCACCGTCGGGCTCTCCGTCGCCATCGCGGTCGTCGCGGCCACGGCGGCCCTGTGGGCGGCCCTCAACATCAAGTCCCCGGTGGCCGTCGCCGTCGCCTCGCTCGTGATGGGCGGCGCCGTCAGCAGCATGCACTACACCGGCATGCTCGCGGTCGCCGTCGAGGTCACCCCCTCGGACGCGGCCCTGCCGGGCGCCACCGCCATGCAGTTCATCTTCCCGCTCGCCGTCGGCCTCGGCTCCTACCTCTTCATCACCTCCGCGTTCGTCGCCCTCTCACCGACCGCCGACGAGCGGGAGGCCTCCGCGATGGCCTCCGCCGACCTGCGCCTGGGAGAGCGGGCCGCCACCGCCCCCACCGGCTGAGGCCCGGCCGCCGTCCGGCCGCCGCCTCGAACGGCGCCCGACCGCCGCCGATACCCGCCGCCACGCCACGCCACCGCCACCGCCCCCGCGACCGTCACGTACGTGCGCACCGCCCGGAACGAGGAGCCCATGCGCAGACCCCGCAGAACACCGGAAGCAGCGGCGTCGCGGCCGCCCGCGCCCGCGCCGGCGGGTGGTCGCGGCAAGGGGCCGGGCCGCCGGGCGCACGCCGGACCGCCCGCCGAGGAGCAGGCGGAGCGCGCCGCCTCCGACGTGCTCGGGGCCATACCCGGCGGGGCCGGGGGCGGTGGCCGCGGTCCGCGCCTGCGGCTGCGCCCCGCCACCGTCCGAGCGAAGATCGTCTCGCTGCTGATGGTGCCGGTGGTCTCCCTGCTCGCCCTCTGGGCCTTCGCGACCGTCGACGCGGCCCAGGACGTCGCCCGCCTCAGCCGCGCCCAGCGCGTCGACCGTGAGCTCCGGGCACCGGTCGAGGCCGCCGTCACCGCCCTGCAGGCCGAACGGCGTACGGCCGTACGGCTGCTGGCCGACCCCACCGCCGGCCAGGCGGCCGCCGCCCAGGCACCCGGCCAGGCCGCCGCCCTGGACGAACAGGCACGCCGCACCGACGGCGCCGTACGGGCCCTGCGGCTCGGCGACCGCAACACCGTGGCCGACTCCGGCGACTACCGCTCCGACATCGTCATCCGGCTGCGCGAGTTCGTCGCCGCCGCCGAGGGACTGGGGCCGGCGCGCAAGGACGTCGCCGGGCACCGGGCCACCCCGGAAGCGGCGTACGCGACGTACACCCGGGTGATCGACGCGGCGCTGGAGGTCGGCGGGGCCCTCTCCGGAGGAGGCCAGGACGCCGAACTGGGCGTCGACGCCCGGGTCCTGCTGGAGTTCGCGCGGGCCGGGGAACAGCTGTCGAGGGAGGACGCCCTGCTGACGGCGCCGGGGCCGCGCACCGCCGAAACGCTTCGCCGGCTGACCGGCGCGGTCGAGACCCGTCGGGCCCTGACGGCCACCGCGGCCCGGGACCTGCCCGGCGCACAGCAGGACGCCTGGCAGTCCGTGGCCAAGAGCGCCGCCTACGCCGACCTCACCGGGGCCGAGGACCGGGCGCTGGCCGCCGCGGCCGGTGCCGGGACCGCCGGCCCGCCCCCCGGCTGGGAGGCGGCCTACACCTCCGTCGCCGGCTCGATGCGGGAGATCGCGGACGCCGCCCACGCGGCATCCGCCGACCGCACCGACCCGTTCGGCGCGGGTGCGCTGAGTCCCGCCGGAGCCGCCGTCCTCCTGGGCCTGGCCGCCGTGGCCGCCTCGCTCGTCATCTCGGTCCGCATCGGCCGGGCCCTCGTCGTCGAACTGGTCTCGCTGCGCAACACCGCGCTGGAGATCGCCCACCGCAAACTCCCGCAGGCCATGGACCGGTTGCGGGCCGGGCAGGACATCGACGTGGCCGCCGAGACCCCGCGGGGACCGGCCGCCGACGACGAGATCGCCCAGGTCGGCGAGGCACTGGCCACGGTCCACCGGGCCGCCCTCAGCGCCGCCGTCGAACGCGCCGAACTGGCCAGCGGCGTGAGCGGGGTCTTCGTCAACCTCGCCCGGCGCAGCCAGGTCCTGGTGCACAAGCAGCTCACCCTGCTCGACTCGATGGAACGCCGCGCCGACGACCCGAACGAGCTCGGCGACCTCTTCCGCCTCGACCACCTCACCACCCGCATGCGGCGGCACGCGGAAAGCCTGATCATCCTCTCGGGCGCCGCTCCCGGACGCGCCTGGCGGATGCCGATCCCGCTGACGAACGTCGTACGGGCCGCCGTCTCCGAGATCGAGGACTACCCGCGCGTCGAGGTCCGCCAGCTCGCCGAGGCCGCCGTCGTCGGCGGAGCCGTCGCCGACCTCACCCACCTGCTGGCCGAACTCATCGAGAACGCCACCCAGTTCTCCCCGCCCCACACCAAGGTCCGGGTCAGCGGAGAACCCGTCGGCGCCGGCTACGTCCTGGAGGTGGAGGACCGCGGACTCGGCATGGGCCGCGAATCCCTCCAGGAGGCCAACCGGCGCATCGAGCAATCCGAGGCCCTCGACCTCTTCGACAGCGACCGGCTCGGGCTCTTCGTGGTCAGCCGCCTCTCGGCCCGCCACGGGGTGAAGGTGCACCTGCGCATGTCACCGTACGGCGGCACCACCGCGGTGGTGCTTCTCCCCAACTCCCTGCTCCAGGGCGCCCTGACGGCCGCCTCCCCGCACCCCGAGGAGGAGCACGGCGCAGCTCCGGCCCCGGCCCCTGCGCCGTTGCCGGATCCGGTCGCCGAACCGCTCCGGGAGCGCTACCGGGAGCCGTCCCAGGCCATCAGCGTCGTACGGGACGACGTGCGCGGGGTCCCGGTCCCGGACCGGAGCCCCGTGCGCGAGGAGCCCCGTCCCTCCCCGGTGGCCCCGCTGCGGCCGCGCGGCTCCGCGGGCGCGGTTCCCCGTACGCCCGCCCCGGCGGTCACGGCGGCTCCGGCGACCCCATCGGGCCCATCGGGCCCCTCGGGCCCGGCCGGCTCGGGTCCGGCCGCTTCGGTCACCGAACTGCCGCGCCGGGTCCGGCAGGCGAGCCTCGTTCCGCAGCTGCGCGAGGCCCCCGCTCCCAAGGCCCCGGCCGGGGTCCGGGGGGCGGAGGCACCGCCCGGCCGCAGCCCCGAGCAGGCGCGCGAGCGGATGGCGGCGTACCGGGCGGGCTGGGTGCGGGGCACGCAGGCGAGCGGCGAAGCCGACGCGGACGGTCCGGGCCGCGCGGGCGACGCGGGTGGCATGGGCGGCATGGGCGGCACAGGCAGTACTGGCGAAGGCGAAGGAGCACGGTGATGATCGAACATCAGAGGATCGACCTCGACGGCGTCCGCAGGTCGGGCGAACTCGACTGGCTCCTGGACGACCTCGTGGTCCGGGTGCGCGAGGTACGGCACGCCGTGGTCCTGTCCAACGACGGCCTGGCGGTGGGGGCTTCCAGCGCGCTCAGCCGGGAGGACGCCGAGCACCTGGCGGCCGTGGCCTCCGGCTTCCACAGCCTGGCCAAGGGCGCGGGCCGGCACTTCCACGCCGGGGGCGTGCGCCAGACGATGGTGGAGATGGACGAGGGCTTCCTCTTCGTGGCGGCCGCCGGAGACGGCTCCTGCCTGGCCGTGCTCAGCGGGGCCGGCGCCGACATGGGGCTCATCGCCTACGAGATGGCCCGGCTGGTCAAGCGGGTCGGCGAGCACCTGTACACCCCGGCCCGGTTCGCGGCGCGCCCGCCGGCCGCCGGTTGAGGGCGGCCGCCTTGAGCACGAACGGCCGGTGGTACGACGCCGACGCGGGCCCGCTCGTCCGTCCGTACGCCATGACCGGCGGGCGCACGAAGCCGGGACCCCACGGGGTCCGGTTCGACCTGATCGCGCTGGTGGCCGTGGACCCGGCGGGAACGGACGAGGCGGCCGAGTCGCTGCTGGAACCGGAGCACCGGGCGTTGCTCGGACTGTGCCGGGACGAAACCCAGTCGGTGGCCGAACTCGCGGCGGACGCGGACCTGCCCGTGGGCGTGGTGCGCGTCCTGCTCGGGGACCTGCTGGAGGCCGGGCACGTCAAGGTCAGCCGGCCGGTGCCGCCCGCACAGCTGCCGGACGAGCGGATTCTGCGTGAAGTCATCGAGGGATTGCGAGCTCTGTGATGGGACTGCACCACAACGGGCCGGCGCCGGCCGCCGAGGGCGGCGAGGAACTGGCCGCGCTCGCGCTGAAGATACTCGTGGCGGGCGGCTTCGGCGTCGGCAAGACGACCCTGGTCGGCTCGGTCAGCGAGATCCGGCCCCTGAGGACGGAGGAGCTGCTCAGCGAGGCCGGTGAGCTCGTCGACGACACGGGCGGCGTGGACCAGAAGACGACGACCACCGTGGCGATGGACTTCGGGCGGATCACGATCAGGTCGGGGCTGTCGCTGTACCTGTTCGGGACCCCGGGGCAGGACCGGTTCTGGTTCCTGTGGGACGAGTTGTCCCAGGGGGCGCTGGGCGCGGTGGTCCTCGCCGACACGCGGCGGCTGGAGGACTGCTTCCCGGCCGTGGACTACTTCGAGCACCGGAAGATCCCGTTCGTGGTGGCCGTCAACTGCTTCGCGAACGCGCGGCGGTACGCCTCGAACGAGGTCGCGCGGGCGCTGGACCTGGATCAGGGGACGCCGGTGGTGCTGTGCGACGCACGGGACAAGGACTCGGGGAAGGAAGTGCTGATCCGGCTGGTGGAGTACGCGGGACGGGTGCACACGGCGCGGTTGCTGGAGTCGGTGGAGCCGCGGGCCGATTCGGTGTGAACCGGCCCGCGGCGTGGCGGTGTTGCGGGGTCGGCGGTGCGGGATTCGTGCGGCGGATGCCGTCAGTCGGCCACGCCGGCAGCCGAGATCACCTTGTCGATGGAGACGCGCACGAGGAGCTCGCCGGGAACGGCGTTGCGGCGGCCGAAGGCCTCGCCGTGCTCCTCTCCCATGTAGCGGGCGCCGATCCTGGTCGACCAGGGGAGCATCGCGTCCAGGTCCTCGCTGATCTCGGCCCGGCCCTGGAGGACGACGTAGGAGAAGGGGGGCCGGTCGTCGTCCACGCAGAGGGCGACGCGGCCGTCGCGGGCCAGATTGCGCCCCTTGACGGTGTCCTTCCCGGTGTTGAACACGAAGGAGTCGCCGTCGAGAACGAACCAGATGGGAGCGATGTGGGGGCTTCCGTCCTCGCGGACGGTGGACAGTTTCCCGGTGCGGGTGGAGTGGGAGACGAACGCCCGCCATTCCTCTTGAGTCATCTTCTTCACCATGGGTCCATCCTCCTTGCCGGAAAGCCGCTGGTGGGGAAGGCTGGCGGCACGACTATGCGGGGTGGGGCGCGGCCGGTTCGGCCGCGTCGACGGGGAGGGACTGTATATGGCGCTGGACAAGCAGCTGGACTGGCTGCTGGACGACTTGACGCGGCGGGTGCAGCAGGTGCGGCACGCGGTGGTGCTCTCCAACGACGGCCTGGTGACGGGCGCGAGCGCGGGACTGGCACGGGAGGACGCGGAGCACCTGGCGGCGGTCGCGGCGGGGCTGCAGAGCCTGGCGAAGGGCTCGGGGCGGCACTTCCGGGCGGGTGAGGTCCGTCAGACGATGGTCGAGTACGACGACGGGGTCCTGTTCGTCATGGCGGCGGGTGCGGGCAGTTGCCTGTGCGTGCTGAGCGCCTCCGAGGCCGATATCGGGCACGTGGCGTACGAGATGACGCTGCTGGTCAACCGGGTGGGGGAGCACCTGGGTGTCGCGGAGCGGCGGATCACCGGCGGCTAGGGAGGGCGGCGGCTGAGGGGGCGGTGATTGCGCGCTTTCCGGGTTGTCCACAGGCGCTGCGGGATGTCGTAGCTCTGAGTTACGTTCTTCACACACAGTAATCACTCTGGTGGGGAGAGCGTGATGACGCAGATGACACAGGCGACGCAGATGGCACAGATGACACCGATGGTGCAGGCGGCGCAGACGGTGGAGTCTGTGCCCGCAGGGTGCGCAGAGGTCGCCGGGCTGATCGGCGGCGGGCGAGCCGCCGAGGAACTGGGGCTGAGCCGCAGCGAGTTCGCCCGCGCCGTGCAGCTGGGTCTGGTGCGGGCGGGACCCCAGGGGCCCGCCGGGGCCGCGCGGTACACCCGGACCGAGCTCGACCGGGTCCGGTCGGCCGAGGGGTTCCCGGACGCGCTGCGCGAGCGGGTGGAGACGGTCGCGGGTGCGGAGGCGGCAGCCGCGGTTCTTGGGGTCGGCCCCAGCCGGTTCACCCGGCTCGCACGCTGCGGCCACCTCACTCCGGTGGGATACCGGATCAACCGCTACCGGGCGGTGGTGTGGCTCTATCTGACCGCGGATCTACGGGACTTCGCTGCCCGCGAGCCCGGAATGCTGCGGGGGAGCGCCCCGTCGGCGGACCGGGAGCTGATGGCGGCCAGGGCCGATCTGCGCCCCCGGAAGTGGCGCGAACGGCACGTCGGGCTGTTGCTGAGACGGACCGCCGACCCCTGGGAGCGGGCTGCCGTACTGGCCTCCGTGCTCCCCGAGGACGACGTGCGCGCGATCGTGCCCGACGCGGCGGAGCGCATCCTGCTCGGGGCGCTCGCCCCGCCCCTGCCCTACGGGCACCCGCAGGTTCCGGCGGCCGCCGAGGTGGCGACCCGGCTGCTGCGGGCCGGGTCACCGGACGAGACCGGCTGGTACCGCACCAGCCTCGACTTCGCCCTGACCGGAGCGAGGGGTCAGTCGAAGTCGACGGGGGAGAGGGGGCCCACGTAGACCCAGGCCCCGTTGTCCCGGGCGAAGGAACTGTGCTCGTGCAGGGAGCCGGTGTGCCGGCCCTCGCGGTAGTGCGCCCGGAATTCCACCGAGCCCTCCGTCTCGAACATCCCGCCGCGCTCGGTGGCCAGGATCTCCAGCCGTTCCCAGCGCTGCCCGGGATCCAGGTCGAGCACGCCCGGCCGGGTCGACGGGTGCCAGGAGCGCAGGAGATAGGCGGTGTCGCCGACGGCGAAGGCGCTGAAGCGGGAGCGCATCAGCAGCTCGGCGGTGGGAGCCTGCCGCTCGCCGGAGTGGAAGCGGCCGCAGCACTCCGAGTAGGCGGCGGGCAGCCCGCAGGGGCAGGGGACTGCTGGAGCGGGAGCCGGAGTGGGCATGGAAGCACTCAGTTCTTCGGGGAGGGGAGGGACTACTGCGGGGACACGGCCGGCTTGGAGGCCTTGGCGCCGTACGGGCGGAAGAGACCTTCCTGGACCACCGACACCAGCAGCTTGCCCTCGAGGTCGTAGATGCGGCCGCGTGCCAGGCCCCGGCCGCCGTGCGCGATGGGCGACTCCTGGTCGTACAGGAACCACTCGTCGGCCCGGAACGGCCGGTGGAACCACATGGCGTGGTCGAGGGAGGCCATGTCGAAACCGCGCATGCCCCACAGGGGCTCCACGGGGATGCGCACGGCGTCGAGGAGGGTCATGTCACTGGCGTAGGTGAGGGCGCAGGTGTGCACGAGCGGGTCGTCGCCCAGCGGGCCGACGGCGCGCATCCACACCGCGCTGCGCGGATCGGCGTCCTTGAGATCCTCGGGGGTCCAGCGGAGCCGGTCCACGTAGCGGATGTCGAAGGGCTGGCGGCGGGCCATCCGCTCCAGCGCCTCCGGCAGCGTGCCCAGGTGCTCGCGGATCTCGTCCACGACCTTCGGAAGCGTGTCCGGGTGCGGGAAGTCGAGGCGGGGAGGCAGCTGGTGCTCGATGCTGCCCTCCTCCGGCTGATGGAAGGAGGCGGTCAGATTGAAGATGGTCTTGCCCTGCTGGACCGCGGTGACCCGGCGGGTGGTGAAGGAGCGCCCGTCGCGCACCCGCTCCACCTGGTACACGATCGGCACTCCGGGGATGCCGGGGCGCAGGAAGTACGAATGGAGGGAGTGGACGGGCCGGTCGCCCTCCGTGGTGCGGCCGGCCGCCACCAGCGCCTGGCCGGCGACCTGGCCGCCGAAGACGCGCTGGAGGGACTCCTGGGGGCTGGCGCCCCGGAAGATGTTGACCTCGATCTGCTCCAGGTCGAGCAGATCGACCAGCCTCTCGGCGGGGTTCGTCATCAGAGGATCTCCACTGTCGGGCCCGGCGGCCGGGCAGGCGCCGGCCGGTTGCGGGTCGGGGGTCGGTTACGGGTCGGGTGCCCGCCCGGACGGAGCCGGGAGGAGGTCAGAGCTGGCCGAGCTCGCCGACCGAGGTGACGCGCAGGACCGCCCGGCCCTCCTCGTCGGAGGCGGCGAGGTCCACCTCGGCGCTGATGCCCCAGCCATGGTCCCCGTTGGGGTCGGCGAAGGTCTGCCGGACGCGCCACAGGCCGTGCGCCGGGTCCTCCTCGATCTGGAGCAGCTTGGGGCCGCGCGCGTCGGGGCCCGTGCTCAGGTCGTCGTACTCGTCCCAGTAGCCGTCCATGGCCTCGCCCCAGGCGTCGGCGTCCCAGCCGGAGTCGCCGTCCAGCTCGCCCAGCACGTTGACGTGGTCCAGGGCCGCCAGCTCGACCCGGCGGAACATCGCGTTGCGGACCAGGACGCGGAAGGCGCGGGCGTTCGCGGTGACCGGCTTGACCTGGTCGGCCTTCTCCTGGGCCTGCTCCGCCGTCTCCACCTCCGGGTTCGCCAGCTGCTCCCACTCGTCGAGCAGGCTGGAGTCGACCTGGCGGACCAGCTCGCCGAGCCACTCGATCAGGTCCTGGAGGTCCTCGGACTTGAGGTCGTCGGGGATGGTGTGGTCCAGCGCCTTGAAGGCGCTCGCCAGGTAGCGCAGCACGATGCCCTCGGTGCGCGCCAGCTCGTAGTACGAGGTGAACTCGGTGAAGGTCATCGCGCGTTCGTACATGTCGCGGATGATCGACTTCGGGGAGACGGGGTGGTCGCGGACCCACGGGTGGCTCTTGCTGTACACGTCGTAGGCGTGCAGGAGCAGCTCTTCGAGGGGCTTGGGATAGGTGATCTCCTGGAGCCGCTCCATCCGCTCCTCGTACTCGACCCCGTCGGCCTTCATCGCGCCCACGGCCATGCCGCGTTCCTTGTTCTGCTGGGCGGCCAGGATCTGGCGCGGGTCGTCCAGCGTGGACTCCACCACCGAGACCATGTCCAGCGCGTAGGAAGGGGACTCCGGGTCCAGCAGGTCGAAGGAGGCCAGCGCGAAGGTGGACAGCGGCTGGTTCAGCGCGAAGTCCTGCTGGAGGTCGACCGTCAGCCGGATCGTGCGGCCCTCGGCGTCCGGGGTGTCGAGCTTCTCGACGACACCGCCGTCCAGCAGCGAGCGGTAGATGGCGATGGCCCGGCGGATGTGGCGCAGCTGGGCCTTGCGCGGCTCGTGGTTGTCCTCGAGCAGGTGGCGCATCGCCTTGAAGGCGTCGCCGGGCCGGGCGATGACCGACAGGAGCATGATGTTGGTGACCTTGAAGCGCGAGGTCAGCGCCTCCGGGTCGGCGGCGATGAGCTTCTCGAAGGTGGTGTCCGACCAGGCCACGAAGCCCTCGGGGGCCTTCTTGCGGACCACCTTGCGGCGCTTCTTCGGGTCGTCGCCCGCCTTGGCGAGGGCCTTCTCGTTCTCGATGACGTGCTCGGGCGCCTGGGCCACCACATAGCCGGCGGTGTCGAAGCCGGCCCGGCCGGCGCGGCCGGCGATCTGGTGGAACTCGCGGGCGCGCAGCGTGCGGACCCGGGTGCCGTCGTACTTGGTCAGCGCCGTGAACAGCACGGTGCGGATCGGGACGTTGACGCCGACGCCGAGGGTGTCGGTGCCGCAGATGACCTTCAGCAGACCGGCCTGGGCCAGCTTCTCCACCAGGCGGCGGTACTTGGGCAGCATGCCCGCGTGGTGCACGCCGATGCCGTGGCGGACGTACCGCGAGAGGTTCTGGCCGAACTTGGTGGTGAAGCGGAAGTTGCCGATCAGCTCGGCGATCTTGTCCTTCTCCTCGCGGGTGCACATGTTGATGCTCATCAGCGACTGCGCCCGCTCGACCGCCTGGGCCTGGGTGAAGTGCACGATGTAGACCGGCGCCTGCCGGGTCTCCAGCAGCTCGGTGATGGTGTCGGTGATCGGCGTCGTGACGTACTCGTACGACAGCGGGACGGGCCGGGTCGCGGAGCGGACCACCGAGGTGGGCCGGCCGGTGCGCCGGGTCAGGTCCTCCTCGAACCGCTTCATGTCGCCGAGCGTCGCCGACATCAGGACGAACTGCGCCTGCGGCAGCTCCAGGATCGGGATCTGCCAGGCCCAGCCGCGGTCCGGTTCCGCGTAGAAGTGGAACTCGTCCATCACGACCTGGCCGATGTCGGCGTACTTGCCGTCGCGCAGGGCGATCGAGGCCAGCACCTCGGCGGTGCAGCAGATCACCGGGGCGTCCGAGTTCACCGAGGCGTCGCCGGTCAGCATGCCGACGTTCTCGGTGCCGAAGAGCTTGCACAGGTCGAAGAACTTCTCCGAGACCAGCGCCTTGATCGGCGCGGTGTAGAAGGTGACCTTGTCCTGGGCCAGGGCCGTGAAGTGCGCGCCCGCCGCCACCAGGCTCTTGCCGGAGCCGGTCGGGGTGGACAGGATCACGTTCGCGCCGGTGACCACCTCCATCAGCGCCTCCTCCTGAGCCGGGTACAGGGTGATGCCCTGGTCCTCCGCCCACGAGGAGAAAGCCTCGAAGAGGGCGTCGGGGTCGGCGTTCGGCGGGAGCTGATCAATGAGGGTCACACCCCCCATCTTGCCTGGCTTCCCCCCGGATCAGGGAACCGGCGGACAGAAGGAAGATCATCGACGGTACGCTGTGCCGTCGATGCGGCCCGAACGACACCGTCAACAGGGCCCGACCAGCACACCACCGGGGCGGGGAACGACCATGATGGGTCCGGCGCACTCACTGTCCGGGGCAGCGGCCTGGCTGGGGGTGGGCGCCGCGGCGGCCGCCTACGGGCACCCGATGCCCTGGCCCGTCCTCGTCGTCGGCGCGCTGATCTGCGCCGGAGCCGCCCTCGCCCCCGACCTGGACCACAAGTCGGCGACGATCTCCCGCGCCTTCGGTCCGCTCTCCCGGGGCCTGTGCGAGGTGGTCGACAAGATCTCCTACGGGGTCTACAAAGCCACCCGGGCCCCGCGCGACGCCCGCCGCACCGGGGGCCACCGCACCCTGACCCACACCTGGCTCTGGGCCGTCCTGATCGGCGCCGGTTCCTCAGCGATCGCCGTCACCGCGGACCGGTGGGGCGTCCTCGCGCTCCTCTTCATCCACCTGGTCCTCGCCGTCGAAGGCCTGCTGTGGCGGGCCGCCCGCATGTCCAGCGACGTCCTGGTCTGGCTGCTCGGCGCGACCAGCGCCTGGATACTGGCCGGCGTGCTCGACCAGCCCGGCAACGGCTCCGACTGGCTCTTCACCGCCCCCGGCCAGGAATACCTGTGGCTCGGCCTGCCCATCGTGCTCGGCGCCCTGGTCCACGACATCGGCGACGCGCTGACCGTCTCCGGCTGCCCGATCCTGTGGCCCCTGCCCATCGCGGGCAAGCGCTGGTACCCGATCGGCCCGCCGAAGATGATGCGCTTCCGCGCCGGCAGCTGGGTCGAGCTCAAGGTCCTCATGCCGGTCTTCATGCTGCTCGGCGGAGTCGGCGGAGCCTCGGCCCTCGGCTTCTTCTGACGCCCGGACCATCTGATGGCCCGACCGCCCGACCGCCCGACCGGCGCCGTAGCCTGGCCGGATGCCCGATGACATCCGCGGCTTGTGGCCGCTCGTGCCCGCCACAGCCACCGACTGGCTCGCAGGACTGGCCGATGACGACGGCCTCACCGGCTACGAGGTACCGGGCCTGCCCGACGCCGCCTGGGTGCTCGGCGGCATGTACGCGCGAGGAGAGACCGCCGGGGAGTCGGCCAACGACAGACAGGGCAGGGACGAGCACCCGGGCCCGGGCTGGGAGCGGCTGCGCTGGGCAGAG
Source organism: Streptomyces sp. NPDC056883 (assembly GCF_042788835.1). Taxonomy (NCBI): domain Bacteria; kingdom Bacillati; phylum Actinomycetota; class Actinomycetes; order Kitasatosporales; family Streptomycetaceae; genus Streptomyces; species Streptomyces sp. NPDC056883. The sequence continues at coordinate 167,990 of NZ_JBHUBS010000002.1, forward strand.
CTGGCCGTTCGCCTCGGCGATCCGGTCGTGCCGCAGGGCGTCTATCCCGGCTTCCGCTGCTTCCCGTCGGCGAAGAGCCAGAGGCACCGCATCGGCACCATCGAGTGGCCCGCCGAGGGAAGTCTCGACCGGACCACGTGGGACCAGCTGATCCGCTTCCTCACCGCACACAGTCCGCAGGGAGCGGACACCCCTTGCCTGGCCTACTACAACCCCTTGGTCATGCAGGACTTCGAAACCAAGCACGTCCGCTCGGGTCGGCTGGGAGCGGCCGGAGCCCTCTTCGACAACCCCGAGGTCCTCTACACGCCCTCCAACCTGTGGGCCGCGGACCGCTCCTGGGTCGTCCTCACCGACTACGACCTCTGGGGTTCCAAGGTCTGTGGCCCCCGTCCGCTCGTGGAGGCGCTGCTCGCGGACCCCGAGCTCGAGGCCGTCCGCCTGCCCTGGACCAGTTAGCACGGCGCGAGGCCCCGTACCACCGCAGCCGCGGCGGCACGGGGCCTCGTACGGTCATGGCGCCGGGCGGATCAGCCGTGCCAGGAGCGCCACAGGGCGGCGTACGCGCCGCCGGCCTCGACCAGGGCGTCGTGCGAGCCGAGCTCGGTGATGCGGCCGCCCTCGACCACCGCGATGACGTCCGCGTCGTGCGCGGTGTGCAGCCGGTGCGCGATCGCGATCACCGTGCGGCCGTCCAGCACCCGGGCCAGCGAGCGTTCCAAGTGCCGTGCCGCGCGCGGGTCCAGCAGCGAGGTGGCCTCGTCCAGCACCAGCGTGTGCGGATCGGCCAGCACCAGCCGGGCCAGCGCGATCTGCTGCGCCTGCGCCGGGGTCAGCGCCGCCGAGCCCGAGCCGACCTCGGTGTCCAGGCCGGCGTCCAGCGCCCGCGCCCAGTCCTCCGCGTCGACGGCGCCGAGCGCCGCCCACAGCTCGCCGTCCCCGGCCTCCGTGCGCGCGAGGCGCAGGTTGTCCCGCAGGGAGCCCACGAACACGTGGTGTTCCTGGTTGACCAGGGCCACGTGCTCGCGCACCCGTTCCGCGGGCATCTGCGACAGCTGCGCCCCGCCGAGGGTGATCTCGCCGGTCCGCGGCGCGTAGATGCCCGCCAGGAGCCGGCCCAGGGTGGACTTGCCGGCGCCCGAGGGCCCGACCAGGGCCATCCGGGTCCCCGGCGGCACCGACATCGACACCTGGTGCAGTACGTCGACGCCCTCGCGGTACCCGAAGTGCACCTGGTCCGCCCGGACGTCCCTGCCGTCCGGGGAGACACCCGCGTCGCCCGCGTCGGGCTCGATCTCCCTCACGCCCACCAGCCGGGCCAGCGAGACCTGCGCGATCTGGAGCTCGTCGTACCAGCGCAGGATCAGACCGATCGGGTCGACCATCATCTGCGCCAGCAGGGCGCCCGTGGTCAGTTGCCCCACCGACATCCAGCCCTGGATCACGCAGTACCCGCCGATCAGCAGCACCGAGCCGAGGATCGTCACGTAGGTGACGTTGACGACCGGGAAGAGGACCGTCCGCAGGAACAGCGTGTACCGCTCCCACGCCGTCCACTCCTTGATCCGCCGCTCCGACAGCTCGATCCGGCGCCCGCCGAGGCGGTGCGCCTCGATGGTTCGGCCCGCGTCCACCGTCTCGGTGAGCACGGCCGCGACCGCCGCGTACCCGGCCGCCTCGGAACGGTAGGCCCGGGGGGCCCGCTTGAAGTACCAGCGGCAGCCGACCACCAGCACCGGCAGCGCCACCAGCGCGGCGAGCGCCAGCGGCGGTGCGGTCACCGCGAGCGCCCCGTAGAGCAGGCCCGCCCACACCACGCCGATGGCCAGCTGCGGCACGGCCTCGCGCATCGCGTTGGCCAGCCGGTCGATGTCCGTGGTGATCCGCGACAGCAGGTCACCGGTTCCCGCACGCTCCAGGACGCCCGGCGGCAGGCCCACCGACCGCACGAGGAAGTCCTCGCGCAGATCGGCCAGCATCTCCTCGCCGAGCATCGCCCCGCGCAGCCGGACCAGCCGCACGAACACGGTCTGGATGCCGAGCGCCAGGGCGAACAGCAGCCCCACCCGGCCCAGATGGAGTTCGCGGGCCCCTTCCGAGAGCCGGTCCACGACCTGGCCCAGCAGGTACGGGCCGACCATGGAGGCGATCACCGCGACCGTGTTGACCCCCACCAGGACCAGGAAGGCCCGCCGGTGGCGGCGGAACAGGCCGCGCACGTAGCCCCGTACCGTCGCGGAGCTGCCCACGGGCAGGGTCGCGGCCGTTTCCGGGGCGGCCGGATCGTAGTGCGGCGGCGCCACGCCGATCATGCGGATTCCTCGATCTCTGTCAGTACGGATTCCAGCCGCGGGAGCCGCTGTTCTTCCGCGGTCCGCTGTTCTTCCTCGGTCTCGCGGGTGACGACCGCCCGGTAGCGCGGGTCGCCGTGCAGCAGCTCGCGGTGCGTGCCGCTCGCCGCCGCCTTGCCCTCGTGGATCAGGACGACCCGGTCGGCGCGGTCCAGCAGCAGCGGTGAGGAAGCCAGTACCACCGTCGTGCGACCGGAGCGCAGCGCCGAGATCCCCTCCGCGATCCGCGCCTCGGTGTGCGAGTCGACCGCCGAGGTCGGCTCGTCCAGCACCAGCACTTCGGGGTCGGTCACCAGGGACCGCGCCAGCGCCAGCCGCTGGCGCTGCCCGCCGGACAGCGAGCGGCCGCGCTCGGTGATCCGGGCGTCCATCGGGTCGTCCACCCCGTCCGGGGCGGACTGCAGCAGGGCGTCCAGCACGTCCGCGCACTGGGCCGCCGCGAGCGCCGCGGACGGTACGACCGCTCCGGACGCCGGTACGTCGAACAATTCGCGCAGCGTCCCGGACAGCAGGACCGGATCCTTGTCCTGTACGAGGACCAGCTCGCGCGCGGTGCCGAGCGCGAGCTCGTCCAGCGCGACCCCGCCCAGGAGGACGGAGGGCCCGGCCGCCGCGTCCATCGGGTGCCCGCCCAGGCGCTCGGCGAGCCGGCCCGCCAGGTCGGGGTCCCCGCAGACCACGGCGGTGAACCGGCCCGCCGGGACCAGCAGCCCGGTCTCCGGGTCGTACAGGTCCCCGCCGGAGGCCGGGGCCCGCACCGCCTCGGTGGCGACGACGGGCTCCGCAGTCGCCTCCGGCTCGGCCCCGGCCTCCGCCTGTGCGCCGGTCCGGGTCAGCGACAGCACCCGGGCGGCCCGTTTGGCGGAGGGACGGGAGAAGGAGTACGCCATGGCGATCTCCTCGAAGTGCCGCAGCGGGTAGAGCATGGTCGCCACCGCGCTGAAGGCGGCGACGAGTTCGCCGACGTCCAGCCGGCCGTCCAGGACGAGCGCGGACCCGTACCAGACCACCGTGACCAGCAGCGCGCCCGGCAGCAGCACCTGGATCGCGGAGATCAGCGCCCACATCCGGGCACTGTGCACCGCTGCCTCGCGGACCTGCTGCGAGGCCTCGCGGTAGCGGCCGAGGAAGAGCTCCTCGCCGCCGATGCCGCGCAGCACCCGCAGCCCCGCCACGGTGTCGGAGGCCAGTTCGGTGGCCTTGCCCGCCTTCTCCCGCTGGATGTCGGCGCGCCGGGTGGCGCGCGGCAGCAGCGGCAGGACGGCCAGGGCCAGCACCGGCATGCCGACGGCCACGACCACGCCGATGGTGGGCGCGTAGAACAGCAGGACGACACAGCCGATGACCAGGGTCAGGGCGGCGGCCAGGAAGCGGGAGACCGCTTCGACGAACCAGCCGATCTTCTCCACGTCGCCCGTGGACACGGCCACGACCTCGCCCGCCGCGACCCGTTGGGTCAGGGCGGAACCGAGCTCGGCGGTCTTGCGGGCGAGCAGCTGCTGGACCCGGGCGGCGGCGGTGATCCAGTTGGTGACGGCCGTACGGTGCAGCATCGCGTCGCCGACCGAGATCGCGACGCCGAGCAGCGCGATCAGGCCGCCGACCCACAGCAGTCGGGAGCCGTCGCGGTTCACGACCGCGTCGATGCCCAGGCCCACGGTGTACGGCAGCCCCGCGACGCCGCCGAAGTGCAGGAGCCCCCAGCACAGGCTTTTGGCCTGTCCGCCGAGTTGGCCCCGTCCCAGCCACCAGAGGAAGCGGGGGCCGGAGCGAGCATCGGGTACCCCTGGGTCCGGATACGGAAGATCGCTGATCTGCATGACGCCCCATGACTGGTCGAGTGTTCCAAACCGTGCAAGGTTCGCGTTCCGGACCGGCCCGGGGCAATCGATTTTCCGTGGGCCGCGGCCCTTCGCAGCAGGGTCTGCGCACCCGGCTGCCGCACACCCGGCGGCCGGGCGTGGCGGAGCGGGTTCGGCGTCCGCTGTCAAGGCACGAATTCCCGAGACATGACGTGCGGTCTTTCGATCATGCCTAGTGGAAAGCGACCCTTCACTCCGCAGGACGGCTTGGGAGATACGCATGGCGACACACCCCGAGATCACGCGCTGGGCGGCAGCCGACCGAATGCCGGAGGAATGCGACGGCATCTCACTCGCCCGGTCCGTGACGGAACAGGTTCGGCTGACAGGGAAGCATTTCCTTTCGAATGAAACGCTTCGTCGCTTGAGTGACATCGGGCGACGGCACGGGGCGAACCGCCCGTTCCTCAGCGCCTTTCTCGACTGCGCCCTCGACAAGCACGAGGGGCGTTTTCATAACCGGACCTACCTCGCGCTGCCGGTCCTGGAACTCCTCATGGACGATCGGAACGCCGCGCCGAGCGCGGACCGGATGTCGACCCTGCTGATGGCCGACGTGGTGCGTTTCGAGATCGAGGCGGCAGCCGGGTCGCCCGAGGGCCCCGGGCGGGACCGGCCGGATGCGCCGACGCTGAGCACGCGCTTGAGGCATGCCCTGCGGCTCGTGACGGGGCTCGATCGGCCGGGGTTCGATCGGCCGGGGTTCGATCGGCCGGGGTTCGATCGGCCGGAGGCCGACGGCCTTCCGTCGCGGCTGGCGCACGCTCCCCGGTCCCGCCTCGAAGGTCTTGCCGATCGCCTGCCCCGGCCGCCGGCGACGGATCGCGGCCGGTGGTTCGACGTCACCGTCCAGCCCGTCTCCGTCGTTCACGACGAATACTTCTTCATCCGCGTCCTCCAGACCCACGAAATGCATTTCACCGCAATAGCGGAATCCATGAAGAACGCGATCGGGGCGCTGCGCGCAGGGAATGCGGAAAGGGCCGTGGAGCTCGTGGAGCATGCGGTTGCGATGTTCGAGCGGGCCGCGACGCTCTTCCGCGTCGTGGCCACGATGAGGGCGGAACAGTTCTCCGCCTTCCGCCAGTACACCCAGGGTGCCAGCGCCATTCAGTCCGAACAGTACAAACGGTTCGAGAGCCTGTGTGGTGTTCCGCCCGTACCGCGCCTGGAGTCGTCCGCATTCACGAGCGTGCCCGCCGTACGGGCCGAGGTGCAAGATCCCGGCCACGACACCGTCACCCGGGCCTATCTCGATCTCCGGAACGAAGGGCGCGTCGACGGGGAGCGGTGGAACCGCCTCGACATGGCGATCAGCCGTCTGGAGCGTGGGCACCAGCGGTGGAAGTCGGCACATCGAGGTCTGGCCGCCCGCATGCTCGGCGACGCCCACGGTTCGGGCTACACCGACGGAGTCCCCTACCTCACACAATGCCTGGAAAACCGACTGTTCTGGCAACTGGACGCCGGCCACTGATACGCGAACCGGCGGTCATTGCGGCCGTGTTGCAGGTTCGTGGCCATCGGGACGAGGAGGTTCCCGCAGATGGGGTCGGGCTTCTACGGTCCGTCGGGAATCACGACCAAGGAGTGCCCCGCCATGCCCCTCGACCTGTCGGACGAGAGCCAGTACGACCGCGTGCGCCTGAAGCAGTGGGCGCGCGACCGCGCCCGCTCCGCCGGGGTGGACCGCCGGGACCTGCTCAAGCTGTTCGCGGCGGGAGCCGCGGCCGGCTCGCTGGGACTGGGCGCCGCCGGAACCGCCGCGGCCGGCACCGGCGGTGCGACGACCGCCGCTGCCGCACTGCCCGGGACCGTGAAGCCGCTGCCGCCCGAGCTGTTCACCATCCGGGGCACCAACGCGGAGACCAACTTCGCCGCCCTGCGCGGCACGGGTTCCTTGACCCCCCTCGACCGGTTCTTCGTACGCAACCACACCGTCACCCCGCGCCTCGACGCGAACGACTGGCGGCTGAAGGTGTGGGGCGACGCCCTGTCCGGCGGGCCGGTGGAGTTCTCCTACGACCGGCTGCGCGCGCTGCCGGCGGTCGAACGGACCCTGTTCATCGAGTGCGCGGGCAACGGCCGCAGCTTCTACACCACCCAGCAGGGCCAGCAGGTGAGCGGGACCGCGTGGACCCTCGGCGCGATCGGTGTGGCCCGCTGGCGCGGTGCCCGGCTGTCCGACGTCCTGAGGCAGGCGGGCCTGACCCGCGGGGCCGTGGACGTGCTGCCCCGCGGGCTGGACGACGAGGTCGTCACGAACGGGGTGAACCTGGGCCGGGTGCGGCGCCCGCTGCCCGTCTCCAAGGCCCTCGACGACGTGATCCTCGCGTACGAGATGAACGGCGAGCCGCTGCCGCCCGACCACGGCGGTCCGGTCCGCGTGGTCGTACCGAACTGGATCGGGATCTCCTCGATCAAGTGGGTCGGGGACATCGAGGTGAGCGGGCAGCCCCTCTACACACCGTGGAACACCGACCTGTACCGGCTGTTCGGGCCCGACCAGCCGCCGCAGGGCAGCGCCCCGCTGACCCGCCAGACCATCAAGAGCGCCTTCGAACTGGAGCTCGGCGCGACCGTGCCCGTCCGCCGGACGCGGCTGCTGACCGGGCGCTCGTGGTCGGGCGCGGCGCCCGTGCACCGGGTGGAGGTCAGTACCGACGGCGGGGACCACTGGCAGCGGGCCCGGCTGCACGACGTCCCGCGCCGGGGCAGCTGGGTGCGCTGGTCATTGCCGTGGACCCCACGGGCCACCGGCCCGACCGCACTGCTGGCGCGGGCCACCGACACCACCGGACGGACCCAGCCGGCCACCACGGCCCACAACACGCAGGGCTACCTGTTCGACGCGGTGGTGCGCCACCCCGTGAGCGTGGTCTGACCTCGGCAAGACACCCCTTCTAGGGCCGGGTGGCGCGCTCCAGTTCCAGCAGCGCCGAGTAGTAGCTGCGGCCCGTCGCCCGGTCCATGCCCACCTCGCACATCCGGTTCGCCGACAGGTGCGCGTCGAACTGCCGCGCCGTCACCTCGGCGGCCTCGCGCGCCGTCGCCGACTCCGTCAGCTCCGGGTGCAGCATGCCTCGGTCGCCCGCGAAGGCGCAGCACCCGGTGTCGTACGGGACCACCACCTCGTCGGCGCAGGCCTCGGCCACGGCCCGCAGGTGTGCCTCGTCGTCGAGGTGCCGCATCGAACAGGTGGGGTGGAGCACCGCCGAGCCCACCGTGCGCCGGACCTCCAGGTGCGGCAGGAGCTCCTCGGCCGCCCAGACGATGGAGTCGACGATCCGCAGCTCGGCGTGGAGCGAGCGGTTGTCGTCCGTCAGGTACGGGACCACCTCGTGGGCGATGCCCAGGGTGCAGGAGGACGCGTCGACCACGAGCGGCAGTCGTCCGCCGGCCGTCCAGCCCCAGGCGGCCTCCACGATCCGGTTGGCCATCACGCGGTTGCCGGCGTCGTACCCCTTGGAGTGCCAGATCGTCGCGCAGCAGGTGCCCCGGACGTCCCCGGGGATCCACACCGGCCTGCCCGCCCGCTCCGACACCGCCACCACGGCCTCGGGCAGGGAGGGCCCGGAGGCACCGTCGGGGCCCCCGAAGATCCGGTTGACGCAGGCCGGGTAGTAGACCGCGGCGGCGCCCCCGCGCCGGGTGACGGGCAGGGTGCGGGCCGCGGCGCCGGGGACCTGCGGCAGCCACTCCGGGACCAGATCGGGCCGTACGATCCTGCGCGCGGCCCCCGTCACGGCCTCCAGGATCCCGTCCCCGACCGCGTTGGTGATCTTGTCGGCGGCGGCCACGGCCAGCCGCGCGGCCCCTTCCACGGCGCCGAACCGCAGGGCGGCGAGCTCGGCCGCACGCTCCTCGCGCGGGCTGTGCCGGCGGTGGCGGAAGTCCTTCATCAGGGCGCCGGTGTCGATGCCGACGGGGCAGGCGAGCTTGCAGGTGGAGTCGCCGGCGCAGGTGTCCACGGCGTCGTACCCGTAGGCGTCGAGCAGGCCGTCGAGGACGGGGGAGCCGGGCTGCTGGCGCATCATCTCCCGGCGCAGCACGATGCGCTGGCGCGGGGTGGTCGTCAGATCCTCGCTGGGGCAGGTCGGTTCGCAGAACCCGCACTCGATGCAGGGGTCGGCGACCGCCTCCACCTGCGGGATCGTCTTGAGGCCGCGCAGGTGCGCCGTGGGATCGCGGTCCAGGAGGATCCGCGGGGCGAGCACCAGGTCCGGATCGACGACCCGCTTGGTCCGCCACATCATCTCGGTGGCCCGGGGTCCCCACTCCAGTTCCAGGAAGGGGGCCATGTTGCGACCGGTGGAGTGCTCGGCCTTCAGCGAGCCGTCGAAGCGCTCCACGGTGAGCCGGCAGAAGGCATCCATGAACGCGGCGTACCGCTCCACGTCCGCGGGCCGGGCGGCGTCGAAGGCGAGCAGGAAGTGCAGGTTGCCGTGGGCGGCGTGCCCGGCGACGGCCGCGTCGAAGCCGTGCTCCGCCTGGAGTTCGAGGAGCGCCTCGCAGGCCTCGGCCAGCCGGGACGGGGGGACCGCGAAGTCCTCGGTGATCAGGGTGGTGCCGGAGGCGCGGGCGCCGCCGACGGCGGTGACGAAGGCCTTGCGGGCCTTCCAGTAGCCGGAGATGGTCTTGGCGTCGCGGGTGAAGGCATTGGTCACCGAGTCCACCGGGGCCACCAGGTCCAGCCCGGCCAGCACCGCGGCGGCCCGCCGCTCGTACTCCGCGCGGCCGGCCTCGTCGGGAGCCCGGAACTCCACCAGCAGCGCGGTGGTGTCCTTGGGCAGCCCGGCCCAGTCGGCGGGGACGCCCGCGACGCTCACCGAGGCGCGCAGGGTGTTGCCGTCCATCAGCTCGACGGCCAGTGCCCCCGCCTCGTTGAAGAGCGGTACGGCGGCGGCCGCGGCGGGCAGCGAGGGGAAGAAGAGCAGGGCGCTGGTGAGCTCGCGGTCCAGCGGCAGCGTGTCGAAGACGACCTCGGCGATGAAGCCGAGCGTGCCCTCGGAGCCGACCATCAGCCCGCGCAGGATCTCCACCGGGGTGGCGCCGTCGAGGTAGGCGTCGAGGCGGTAGCCGGTGGTGTTCTTGATCTCGTACTTGGCCCGGATCCGGGCGACGAGCTCGGGATCGGCCTCGATCTCCTTCTTGATCTCCATCAGGCCGTGGCACAGGGCGGGCTCGGCGTGCTCCAGCTCCTCGTCGGCGAGCGGATCGGCGGTGTCCACCACGGTGCCGCTCGGCAGCACGAAGGTGAGGGAGGACAGGGTGCGGTACGAGTTCCTCGTGGTGCCCGCGGTCATGCCCGAGGCGTTGTTCGCGACGACTCCGCCGAGGGTGCAGGCGATGGCGCTGGCCGGGTCCGGGCCGAGGATCCGGCCGTGCCGGGCGAGCGCGGCGTTGGCGCGCACGACCGTGGTGCCGGGCTGGATCCGGGCCCGCAGGCCCTCCTCGAGCACCTCGACACCGGCCCAGTGGCGGCGCACGTCGACGAGGATGTCCTCGCCCTGGGCCTGACCGTTGAGCGAGGTCCCGGCGGCCCGGAAGACCACCTCGCGCTGCTTGCCGTGGGCGTAGGACAGCACGGCGGAGACGTCGTCGATGTCCTCCGCGATCACGACGACCTGCGGCAGGAACCGGTACGGGGAGGCGTCGGAGGCGTAGCGGACCAGGTCGGAGACGCCCGAGAGCACCTTGTCGGCCCCCAGCAGCTCGGCCAGCTCGCTCCGCAGCGGCTCGGGGGTGCCCGTCGAGGCGCGGTCCGGCACCCGGTCGGGGGCGGGGCCGCTGAGCGTGCGCGGGCGCAGGGCCCCCGGCTTCGGTTCCAGCAGTGGCATCTGCAGCCCCTCAACTCGCGCCGTGTCGGTCGATCCCACTCGGTCGATCGATCCGACTCAGTCGATCTCACTCGTTCGGCGCAGCCCCGGACCGGTTCCGGCCGGACCGTCGCCCGTCAGCAGCCGTGCTCCGTCGGAGCGTCCGCCAGAGCGTTCAGCAGACCGCCGAGCACCTCGCGCTGATCGGCGGTCAATGGAGCCAGGATCTCCTCTGCGGCTCCGGTTCGCGCGTTGCGCAGGCGGCGCAGCGTGGCGCGGCCGGTGTCGGTGAGCTCGATCCTTATGACACGGCGGTTCGCCGGGTCCGGCACGCGGCGGACGCAGTCGGCGCTCTCCAGGCCGTCGACCAGCGTGGTCACGGCACGGGGCACCACCTCCAGGCGGGCGGCGAGGTCCGCCATCCGGGGCGGCCGCACCGTGGAGAGGTGGGCGACGGTGCGCAGCAGCCGGGACTGGGCCGGGGTGATGCCGAGCGGCTCCAGATGGCGCTTCTGGATGCGGTGGAGCCGCCGGGTCAGGCGGAGCAGCTGCTCGGCGAGCACGCCGTCGGTCGTGTCGGCGCTGTCGGTGCCGCCGGCGCCCTGGCTGCTGTCGGTCTCGGAAGCGGTGCTCATGCTGCGGTCCTCATAATGGGAACGATATCAGGACCAGATTCATTGTGAGTATAGGTAACAATGAGCTATGCTCATTCGAGTCTCGTCACCTGTCATGAAGGAGGCCCATGCGCCCCAAAGAACTCGAGTGGGAACCCTCGAAAGAATCCCTCGACCCCAGCGGCCCCGCGCCGGACGAGCGCCCGCGCGAGCTGCGCCGCATCGTCGGTCTCTTCCGGCCCTACCGGGGCCGCCTCGCCGTCGTCGGCATCCTCGTCGCCGCCTCCTCGCTGGTCGGAGTCGCCACCCCCTTCCTGCTGAAGGAGGTCCTCGACGTCGCGATCCCGCAGGGCCGTACCGGGCTGCTCAGCCTGCTCGCCCTCGGCATGATCGCGACCGCGGTCGTCACCAGCATCTTCGGCGTGCTCCAGACCCTGATATCCACCACCGTCGGCCAGCGCGTCATGCACGATCTGCGCACCGCCGTCTACGCACAGCTCCAGCGGATGCCGCTGGCCTTCTTCACCCGTACGCGCACCGGCGAGGTGCAGTCCCGCATCGCCAATGACATCGGCGGCATGCAGGCCACGGTCACCTCCACGGCGACCTCCCTCGTCTCGAACGCGACGGCCGTCATCGCCTCCGTCGTCGCGATGCTCGCGCTCGACTGGCGGCTCACGCTCGTCTCGCTCGCCCTGCTGCCCGTCTTCGTGTGGATCAGCCGCCGCGTCGGCGGCGAGCGCAAGAAGATCACCGCGCAGCGCCAGAAGCAGATGGCCGCGATGGCCGCGACGGTCACCGAGTCCTTGTCGGTCAGCGGCATCCTGCTCGGCCGCACGATGGGCCGCGCCGATTCGCTCACCACCTCCTTCGCGGAGGAGTCCGAGAAGCTCGTCGACCTCGAAGTGCGCTCCAGCATGGCCGGGCGCTGGCGGATGTCCACCATCGGCATCGTCATGGCCGCCATGCCCGCGCTCATCTACTGGGCCGCCGGCATAGCGCTGCAGACCGGAGCCCCTTCGCTCTCGGTCGGCACCCTCGTCGCCTTCGTCACCCTCCAGCAGGGCCTGTTCCGGCCCGCCGTGAGCCTGTTGTCGACCGGCGTCCAGATCCAGACCTCCCTGGCGCTCTTCGCCCGCATCTTCGAGTACCTCGACCTGCCGGTGGACATCACCGAGCGCGAGGACCCCGTCCGCCTCGACCGCGCCAAGGGCGAGGTCCGCCTGGAGGACGTCCACTTCGCCTACGACGCCAAGAGCGGCCCCACCCTGACGGGCATCGACATCACGGTCCTGGCCGGCGGTTCCCTCGCGGTGGTCGGCCCGACCGGGTCCGGCAAGAGCACGCTGAGCTACCTCGTGCCCCGGCTCTACGACGTCACCGGCGGCCGGGTCGCCCTCGACGGCGTGGACGTGCGCGACCTCGACTTCGACTCGCTGGCCCGCTCCATCGGCGTGGTCTCCCAGGAGACCTACCTCTTCCACGCCTCCGTCGCCGACAACCTGCGCTTCGCCAAGCCGGACGCCACCGACGAGGAGATAGCGGAGGCGGCCCGCGCGGCCCAGATCCACGACCACATCGAGTCCCTGCCCGACGGATACGACACCCTGGTCGGCGAGCGCGGCTACCGGTTCTCCGGCGGAGAGAAGCAGCGCCTGGCCATCGCGCGCACCATCCTGCGCGACCCGCCGGTGCTGATCCTCGACGAGGCCACCAGCGCCCTGGACACCCGCACCGAGCACGCCGTGCAGCGCGCCATCGACAACCTCTCCCAGGGCCGCACCACCATCACCATCGCCCACCGCCTCTCCACCGTCCGCGACGCCGACCAGATCGTGGTGCTCGACGGAGGACGGATTGCGGAGCGCGGCACCCACGAGGAGCTGCTACAGGCCGACGGCCGGTACGCCGCCCTCGTCCGGCGCGACCGGGAGAGTGCACTCAAGCCGGAGGCTCCGGCGTCCGGCGGGCTCCTCGGGGGGCTCGGTTCCGAGATGCGCACGGCGGATCTGCTCAAGCCCGGGACGTTCAAGCCGGACACCCTGCGCGGCACCGAGCCGACCCCGGTGAACGTGTGATCGTATGACCGGAACACGGGTGGGATGCCGGGAATCTGGCGGTTCGCGGGTTAGCGTGCCCGCATGCGTCATGAGAACCGGCCGCCGTCACCGCGCCGTTCCCGGCTCACCCGCCGGGGCAGGCTGGCGCTCTTCCTCGGCACCGTCCTGGGACTCGGGGCAGCCCTCCTGATCCCCCTGTTCCCCGGGGAGCGGGCGCCCGAGAAGCCGCGCCCGCTGCTGATCCCCGAGGGCTGGCGGGCCGCACAGGTCTACGCCGCCATCGACCGTGAACTGAAGCTCCCGGCCGGCTCCGCCAAGGCCGCGGTCGCCACGACCGCCCTGCCCCTGCCCGCCGAGGCGAAGGGCAACCCGGAGGGGTACCTCTTCCCGGCCACCTATCCCGTGACCTCGCAGTCCACCCCGGCCTCCCTGCTCACCTACATGGTCGAGACGGCCAACAAGAGCCTCGCCACCAAGGCCGTGGCCGACGGCGGCAAGGCCCACGGGATGACCCCGTACCAGACGGCCACCCTCGCGAGCATCATCGAAGCGGAGGCCGAGACCCGCGGGGACATGGGCAAGGTCGCCCGGGTGGTGCACAACCGGCTGGCGAAATCGATGCCGCTCCAGATGGACTCCACCATCAACTACGCGCTGAACCGTTCCACGGTGGACACCAAGCTGAGCGAGACGAAGATCGACAGCCCCTTCAACACGTACGAACGCCAGGGCCTGCCGCCCACACCCATCGACAGCCCCGGCCTGCAGGCCATGGCGGCCGCGGTGGCCCCGACCCCCGGCGACTGGCTCTTCTTCGTCACCGTGAAGCAGGGAGACACCCGCTTCTCGTCGACGTACGAGGAACACAAACGCCACGTGGCCGACTTCAACCGCCTCCGCGCGGCGTCACGCGCGACCTGAGCCGGCCAGGGCGCACCGGCGCGAAGGCCGTCCCGCACGATCCCCATGGCACGTGCGTGACGTGCTGGAGGAGGTTCTGGACAGGCTGCCTGAACGAGCCCGCGCAGAGCTCTGCCGACTCGTGAAGCCTTTGGACGCGGTGTTCCTGCGCCGTACTCTTCCGGACCCGTTCGTGCACCGGCGCCGGTGGCGCACGCAGCACTGGTGGTACCGCCGCCTGGCCGACAGGTCGGAGTGGGGGTGAGCTGACCTTGTGTCGACCCCTCCCGAAGATCGACTACGGGTCGGCCTTCAGCGGATGCCGGCCCCGGTGCGGGTGAGGAGGCGGTGGATCTCGCGGGCCGCGGCGCCGCCTGCGCGGTTGGCGCCGATCGTCGATGCCGACGGGCCGTAGCCGACCAGGTGGATCCGCTCGTCACGGACCGCGCGGGTGCCGTCGAGCCGGATGCCGCCGCCCGGCTCGCGCAGGCGCAGCGGAGCCAGGTGGTCGATGGCGGGGCGGAACCCGGTGGCCCACAGGATCACGTCCGCCTCCACCCGGCTGCCGTCCGACCAGGCGGCCCCCGTCCTCGTGAGGTGATCGAACATCGGCCGGCGGTCCAGGACGCCCGACTCGAGCCCGCCCCGGACCGCCTCGTTCAGGGGCAGCCCGGTGACGCTGACCACGCTCCGGGGCGGCAGCCCCTGCCGCACCCGTTCCTCCACCAGGGCCACCGCCGCCCGGCCCTGCTCCTCGCCGAAGCTCCCGTCGCGGAACACCGGGGACCGCCGGGTGACCCAGGTGGTCTCCGCCGCCACCTCGGCGATCTCCAGCAAGTGCTGCACCGCCGAGGTGCCGCCGCCCACGACGATGACCCGGGCTCCGGTGAACTCGCCCGGCCCGGGGTAGTTCGCGGTGTGCAGCTGGCGGCCCCGGAAGAGCTCCTGTCCCGGGTAGCGCGGCCAGAACGGCCGGTCCCACGTCCCGGTGGCGTTGATCAGTGCCCGCGCCGACCAGGTCCCGGACCGGGACTCCACGACCAGCCGGCCGTCCGCCCCGTCGCGTACGGCGGTGACGTCCACGGGCCGGCGCACGTGCAGGCCGAAGCGGTCCTCGTAGGCGGCGAAGTACTCCGCGATCACCTCGGAGGAGGGCCGCAGCGGATCGGCGCCGGTGAGTTCCATCCCGGGCAACGCGTGCATGCCGTGGACCTTGCCGTAGGTGAGCGAGGGCCAGCGGAACTGCCAGGCGCCGCCCGGGCGCGGCGCGTGGTCCAGGACCACGTGGCGGATGCCCGCCCGCGCCAGGTGGTAGGCGCCGGACAGCCCCGCCTGTCCCGCACCCACGACGACCACGTCGACATCCACGTCCTGCACCGCGAAATCGTTCACGGTTCTACCAACTGGCGGCGAAGCCGAGATCTTCCCGGCCCCTCTCCCGTCGGGACGCGATCGGTCAGGAGCGGTGCGTGCGGAGGGTGGCCAGGACCGGGTCCCGGGGCTGGAGGGTGAGGCCCGGGAGGACCCTCGCTCGGGTCGGGCCGCTGTCCAGGTGGAAGCGCTGGGCCACGACGGCCAGGACCAGGGCGGCCTCGACCAGGGCGAAGCGGGCGCCCAGGCAGGCGCGCGGGCCGCCGCCGAAGGGGAACCAGGCGTGTTCCGGGATCCGGTGGGCGGCGGTCGCATCGGCGGACCAGCGCTCGGGGCGGAAGGCCTCCGGCTCCGGGAACCACCGCTCGTCCCGGTGCATCGACCACGGGCTGATCCACACCGACAGGCCGGCCGGGACCGGGCGGCCGCCGAGCGTGGCGCCTTCCCCGGCCACCGCGGAGATCAGCCAGATCGGCGGGTAGATCCGCAACGCTTCCTTGACCACCTGCTGGGTCCAGGGCAGCCGCGCGTAGTCCTCGTAGGTCGGCAGCCGGCCGCCGAGCACCCGGTCCAGCTCCTCCGTCAGCCGTTCGCGGGCCTCCGGTGCCCCCGAGAGCAGTTGCCAGGCCCAGGTCAAGGTGGTCGACGTGGTCTCGTGGCCGCCGATGTACAGGGTGATCGACTCGTCCCGCAGCTCCGTGCGCGACAGCGGCCCGCCGTCCTCGTCGCGGGCGGAGAGGAGCCTGCTGAGGAGGTCGTCGCGCTCCTCGCCGGCCGCCGAGGCCGCCTCGTGCTCCCGTATGACGTGCTCGATCTCGCGGTCGAGGACGTCCACGGCCGCGCGCATCCGGCGCCGTCCCGGAGTCTGCACCCAGGGCGGCAGGAACATCGTCACGCCCCTGAACTCCGCGCCCAGTTCGCGCTGCGCGGTGGCCATGGCCGCACTGATGGGCGCCTCCCGGCCCGCAGCATCGCTCCCGAACAGGGTCCGTACCGCGATGCGTTGGGTGAGTCCGGCCATCTCCCGGTGCACGTCGATCCGTGCGCCCGCGCTCCAGCCGGAGACCAGCGCGTCGGCGCACTCCACCATTGTGCCCGCGTACGCGCGCACTTGGCGCGGCCGCACCGAGGGCTGGACCAGCGCCCGCTTGCGCCGCCAGTCCTCGCCGGTGGCCACGACCACCCCGTTGC
Organism: Streptomyces sp. NPDC056883; assembly: GCF_042788835.1. Lineage (NCBI taxonomy): Bacteria > Bacillati > Actinomycetota > Actinomycetes > Kitasatosporales > Streptomycetaceae > Streptomyces > Streptomyces sp. NPDC056883. The sequence goes on from NZ_JBHUBS010000002.1 coordinate 184,158, forward strand.
CCAGCAACTGCCTGAAGGCCCAGCCCAGTTCGGTCGGCTTGAAGGTGGACTCCACGGCGCCGAGCAGCTCACCGGCGTGCTCCGGCAGAGAGACCAGGACGTTGCGCTGCGGGCCGAGCGCCCAGGGCACCCAGTCCCCGTACTCGTCGCGCAGCGACTCGAAGAAGGCCAGCGGATCGCGGGCGAAGGCGGGCAGGTTCCCCACCAGGGGCCAGCGGCGCGGTCCGCGCTCGGAGCCCGGGGGCGTCAGGGTGGCGGTCACCCCGGCATGGTGACAGCGCCGCCCCCAGGGCGCCAGAGCGCGACGGACCCCGGGCCGCCCGGGAAGGCCGCCGGAGAAGGCCGCCGACCCGGGGCGTCCCCGTCCGGACGGCTCAGGCCGCCCGTGCGGCGGTGAGCCAGCTGTAGGCGCTCTCCGCGCTGAACTCCCTCTGCCCGGAGGGGAAGAGCAGCCCGGCCGCAGCGAAGGCCGGGTCGTCGGCGGTGGCCGCCACGTACGGGACCGCCACGCACCGCATGCCCGCCGCGTGCGCGGCCAGGGCGCCCGGCGCCGCGTCCTCGACGACCACGCAGTCGGCGGGGTCCGCGCCCAGCCGGCGCGCCGCCTCCAGGAACACGTCCGGGGCGGGCTTGCCCTGCGCGACCTCCTCGGCGGAGACCACCGTGGTCAGCAGCGTGTCCAGCCCGGTGCCCGACAGGACCGCGTCGATCGCCTCGCGCGAGGAGCCCGAGGCCACCGCCATCGGAACGCCCTCGGAGTGCAGCCGCCGCACGAAGGCGCTCATCTCGGGGTAGGCCTCGGTGTGGGTCCGGGCGAGCTCCAGATAGGCGGCGTTCTGCTCGGCGAGCAACTGCTCCACCGGGGCCGCGATCCCGTACTCGTCCCGGAGGATCTCCAGGGTTTCCAGGGTGCCGATGCCGATGTACCGGGAGTGCTGATCCCAGGTGAAATCGGGGACCCCGTGGCGCTCCAGGGTGCGTCGCCCGGACTCGTAGTAGTTCGGCTCGCTGTCCACGAGGGTGCCGTCGAGATCGAATATGACGGAGATCATCCGTTGTGCCCGTCCTGCCGGTGCCTGTCTTGTCCTGTCCCTACCATCTTGTCAGCATTCTTAGGGTTTCCGTGCCGCTCGTCCCACGGACTCGACCAGGGGGAGGAGCCGGTGCGCCACCCGCTCGCGCAGCGCGACCTCGGTCCGCGTGCGCACCACGCCGGGCAGCCGGATCAGCCGCTGGATGACGTCCTCGAGATGCGCATTGTCCCGGGCGGCCACCCGGGTCAGCAGGTCCCCGCCGCCGGTGATGGAGAAGGCCTCGATGATCTCCGGCACGGAGGCCAGTGCGTCGCCGACCTCGTCCAGATGCCCCTGCGTGACCTCGATGTGCACGAAGGCCAGGACGGGATGCCCGAGCGCGGCGGGGGAGAGCACGGGGCCGGTTCCGGTGATCACCCCGGTGCGCTCCAGCCGGTCGAGCCGGGCCTGGAGGGTGCCGCGCGCGACGCCGAGGATCCGGGCGTACTCCCGGACGCTGGTGCGCGGCTGCTCGATCAGCAGGCGCAGGATCCGTGTGTCGAGCTCGTCCACCGCCATGCCGCGACTGTACCAACGCGACCTCGTGCGTCCCGGATCAAACCCCCTGTGACCTGCGGTGGCGCCGCGCCCGCCCGGGCGGCAGGGGCAGGAATCCGCTGGTCCGCGCCCGGTACGCGGCGTAGCCGGGGCGCTCCGCCATGTGCCGCTCCAAAAGCCGTTTCCCGCTGCCGCCGATCAGCAGGTACGACATCACGAGCGGGGAGACCACCGACACCGCCGCCGCTCCGCCCGAGGTCCAGGCGGTCAGGGACAGCCCCCACCACACGCAGAAGTCGCCGAAGTAGTTCGGGTGCCGGGTCCAGGACCACAGGCCCCGGTCCATGATCCGTCCCCGGTTCGCGGGATCGGCCTTGAACCGGGCCAGCTGGTGGTCGCCGACCGCCTCGAAGAGCAGCCCGCACAGCCACAGCGCCGCGCCCGCCACCGCCAGGGCGCCCGGGCTCCCGGTCGCGTACGCCGCCGCCTGCACGGGCAGCGAGACCAGCCAGACCAGGCCCGCCTGGAGCAGGTAGACCATGCGCAGCGCGTACGCGTTCCGGCGGCCCGGAGCCTTGGCGAGCATCCGCTCGTAGCGCGGGTCCTCGCCGTGCCCCCGGCCCCGCCACGCGATGTGCCCGGACAGCCGCAGGCCCCACACCACCGCCAGGACCGCCGGCAGCGGGTGCCGGCCGCCCGACAGTGCGTACGTGGTCACCGCGACGGAGACGAAGCCCAGGCCCCAGGCCACGTCGACCCCGCGGTGCCGGCGCAGGCGGACCCCGACGGCGAAGGCGGCCAGCATGACGGCGAGGGCCGCCCCCGCCGAGACGGCCAGGTTGAGTCCGAAGGCGCCCCAGTTCACCGGGTACCACCGCCCCGGGGCGGCGCCGCCGCGTTGCCGGCGCCCTCGGCCGTCAGCAGGAACTGGTGCACGTCCAGGTAGCCCGAGGCGAACCCGGCCTCGCAGTAGGCCAGGTAGAAGGTCCACATCCGCCGGAACGCCGCGTCGAAGCCCAGCTCCGCCACCCGGTCGGCCCGCTCGGCGAAGCGCTCCCGCCACAGCCGCAGCGTCTGCGCGTAGTGGGCCCCGTAGGCCTCGGAGCGGATCACCCGCAGCCCGGTGTGCGAGCGCGCCATCTCCTCCACCACCCGCACCGACGGCAGCATGCCGCCGGGGAAGATGTACTTGTGGATCCAGGTGTACGTGTCCCTGGTGGCGAGCATCCGCTCGTGCGGCATGGTGATCGCCTGGAGCGCGACCCGCCCGCCCGGCGCCAGCAGCCGGTCCAGCGTGGCGAAGTACACCGGCCAGTACTCGGCGCCGACCGCCTCGATCATCTCGACGCTCACGATGGCGTCGTAACTCCCCTCGGCCTCCCGGTAGTCGCACAGCCGCACCTCGACGCGGTCGGACAGCCCGGCGGCCGCGATCCGGCGCAGGGCCAGCTCCCGCTGCTCCCGCGACAGGGTCAGGGTGACCACGTGCGCACCGCGCCGGGCCGCCCGGACGGCGAGCTCGCCCCAGCCCGTGCCGATCTCCAGCAGCCGGGTGCCGGGACCGGTCCCCGCCAGGTCCAGCAGCATGTCGATCTTGCGGTGCTGGGCCTCGGCGAGCTCCTCCCGGCCGGCGGGCAGGGTGCGGAACACCGCCGAGGAGTAGGTCATCGTCGCGTCGAGGAACTCGGCGAAGAGCTCGTTGGACAGGTCGTAGTGGCGTTGGACGTTCGTCCGCGAGCCGTCCGGGGTGTTGCGTTCCGAGACCGGGTGGCGGGAGGCCCACAGGCCGCGCAGCCGCTGGAGCGGAGCCGGGACCAGCCCCGTCACGTGCCCCGCCAGCACGGTCAGGACGGCGACCGGGTCGCGCGCGTCCCACTCCCCGGCCAGGTACGACTCGCCGAAGCCGATCAGTCCCTCGGCCGCGATCCGGCGTTCGAAGGCGTCCGGGTCGTACACCGCCATCGCGGGACCGCCCCGCCCCAGGGTCCCGTCGGGGCCCATCCGGACCTGGAGCGGCAGCCGGTCCAGGGCCCGGCGGATCAGCAGCCGCCCGACGGCGGCCCTGGCCCGGGAGCACGGCGGTACGGCCGGGGCTGCGGCGGTGGTGGTGGTCGAAGTGCTCACTTCAGGCCCTCCTGGGGTACGTGTCGGGGTCGCGGGCGGACCGGCAGCCCGCGCAGCCACAGCCGGACGCCGTGGTAGCGGATGCCGACGCTGACGGCGGCGGTGGACCAGGGCCGGCGCAGGGCGGCGCGCAGCAGTCCGCGGGCGCCGGCCGGGCGGCGTGCGCCGCGGACGGTCGCGGTCAGGCGGGCGCCGTCCGTACCGCCGGCCAGCCGCACGGTCAGGGCGAGGCGTTCGTCCGGCTCGGGCAGCCGCATCCGGTAGGCGCCTTCCACCCTGAGGAAGGGGGAGACGTAGAACTCCTTGGGGACGGCGGCGACGTCGGGGCCGCTCCGGGCGCTCCGGGCGCCCCGGGCCGTTTCCGGAGGGAGCAGGTAGCAGTGCCGTTCGCCGTAGGTGTTGTGCACCTCGGCGACCACCTGCCGCAGGGAACCGTCCGGACCGTGGCACCAGTACACGGTCAGCGGGTTGAAGACGTGGCCGAACACCCGGGCGTGCGCCAGCATCACCACCCGCGAACCCGCCGGGAGTCCGGCGCCGCGCGCCTCGAGGAACGCGTCCAGTCCGGCCCGGATGGAGGGGGCGCCGCCGCCGAAGTGGTCACGGGCCTCGAACCGGGCCAGTGGCCGCAACGCCCTCGGGAGGCGGGGCAGTCGGTCGAGGTCCACCAGCCACAGGTAGGTCCGGTGCCGGAGCCGGTAGCCGTTCCCGCCGGACCGGACGTGGCGGACGTCGGCCAGGTAGAGACGGGGCTCCGCAGGGCCGGCCTCGCTCCGCCGGCGGCTCACCAGGTCACCCCCAGCGCGGCGGCGGCCTCCACGCCCGAGCGGCAGCCGTCCTCGTGGAACCCCCACCCGTGATAGGCGCCGGCGAAGGCCGTCACCGGCCCCGACAGGGCCGGCAGGAGCCGCTGCGCCGCCACCGACTCCGTGCTGTAGACGGGGTGTTCGTACTCCATCTCGGCCAGGACCGACTCCGGCCGCACCGTGTCGCCCGCGTTCAGCGTGACCACGTACGGCTCGGGCCCGTCCAGTCCCTGGAGCCGGTTCATGTCGTAGCTGACCCGTACGTGCGCATCGGCCGGCCGGCACCCCGACAGCCGGTAGTTCCAGCAGCCCCGGGCGCCGGGCGTGCGCGGCAGCACCGAGGTGTCGGTGTGCAGCACCGTCCGGTTACGGGAGTAGCGGAAGGCGCCGAGCGCGGCGCGTTCCGCGTCCGTCGGGTCGGCCAGCAGGCGCAGCGCCTGATCGGCGTGGACGGCGACGACCACCGCGTCGTAGAGGTCGGTGGCCCCGCCGGCGGTGGTGACGGACACGCCCTGCGGGGTGCGCGCGAGCGCCCGTACCGGAGCGGCCAGGTACACGGCGTCCAGCCGTTCGCGGACCCGCTCCACGTAGCGCGCCGAGCCGCCCTCGACCGTACGCCAGCTCGGCGAGCCGCCCACCGACAGCATGCCGTGGTGCTCCAGGAACCGGAACAGGTACCGGGCCGGGTACCCGAGCGCCGTGTCGGGCGGGCAGGACCACACGGAGGCGACCAGCGGGATCGCGAAGTGCGCGGTGAAGTAGGCCCCGAAGCGGCCCCGCTCCAGGAACTCGGCCAGGGTGATCTCGCCGGTGCCGGTGCCGGTGCCGGTGCCGGTGGTCGTGGCTGCGGCTGTGGCCGTGGCTGCCAGCAGGCTCCTGGCCCGCCGGTGGAACTCCGGTATCCGCGCCAGCATCCGCAGGAACTGCGGGTTCACGGCGGACCGGCGCCGGGCGAAGAGCCCGCGCGGCCCGCGCGCACCCGCGTACTCCAGCCCGCACCCCTCGCAGCGGACCGACAGGCTCATCGTCGTCGGCCGGGTGGCCACCCCCAACTCGGCGAAGAGCCGCAGCAGATGCGGGTAGGTGCGGTCGTTGTGCACGATGAACCCCGAATCCACCGCGCGCACCACCCCGTCCGGCCCCTTGAGCTCGTGGGTGTGCGCGTGCCCGCCCAGCCGGTCGTCCGCCTCGTACAGGGTCACCTCGTGCGAGCGCGCGAGGACGTACGCCGCCGTCAGCCCCGACACGCCCCCGCCGATCACGGCCGTCCGCGGGCGCGGCGCCCCTCGCTCGGTCATCGTGTACCTCCTCGTCACCCCGTCACCCGGGGCACCCCGGCACCCCTTCTTCGGAGCCGAGGGGGGTCTTGGATGTGCCGTCCGGGGGAATCCCGCATCCGTTCCGGCGCGCCGCGGCGAATCGGAAGGCGGGGGCGGGGGTACCGAAGAGCAGCGCGCGAAGAGCGGAGACAAGCCATGACGGGCAAGAACTGCCTGGTCACCGGGGCCAGCGGATACATCGGCGGACGCCTCGTCCCCGAACTCCTGGACGCCGGGCACCGGGTCCGCTGCCTGGCCCGCACCCCGGAAAAACTGCGCGACCACCCCTGGGCCGGGGACGTCGAGACCGTCCGGGGAGACGTCACCGACCCCTCGTCCCTCGCGGGGGCGATGACCGGCATCGACGTCGCCTACTACCTCGTGCACTCCCTCGGCACCGGATCCGGCTTCGAGGAACGCGACCGGGACGCCGCCCGGGCCTTCGCGGACGAGGCCCACGCCGCCGGGGTCGGCCGCATCGTCTACCTCGGCGGCCTCACCCCCGCGGACCTCCCCGTCCGGAGCCTCTCACCGCACCTGCGCTCCCGCGCCGAGGTCGGTGAGGTCTTCCTCGCCGGATCCGTTCCGGCGACGGTGCTGCGCGCCGCCGTCGTCATCGGGTCCGGGTCCGCCTCCTTCGAGATGCTGCGCTACCTGACCGAACGACTGCCCGTCATGGTCACCCCCAGCTGGGTCGGCACCCGCTGCCAGCCCATCGCCGTCCGCGACGTGCTCCGCTACCTCGTCGGCAGCGCGGGCATGGCGCCCGAGGTGAACCGGGCCTTCGACATCGGCGGGCCCGACGTGCTCACGTACGAGGAGATGATGCGCCGCTACGCCGTCGTGGCCCGGCTGCCCGCCCGCCTCATCCTGCGGGTTCCGATGCTCACCCCGAGGCTGTCCAGTCACTGGATCGGCCTGGTCACCCCGGTGCCGAGGGCGCTGGCCCGGCCGCTCGCCGAATCCCTGCGGCACGAGGTGGTCTGCGCGGAGCACGACATCGCCGTCCACGTCCCGGACCCGCCGGGCGCGCCCATCGGCTTCGACGAGGCCCTCGCGCTGGCCCTCCGGCGGATCCGCGAGGCCCGGGTGACCACCCGCTGGTCCTCCGCCGCCGTCCCGGGCGCGCCCAGCGACCCGCTGCCCACGGACCCCGACTGGGCCGGCGGCAGCCTCTACACCGACCGCCGGGAGCTGACCGTCGAGGCGCCGGCCGCGGCGCTGTGGCGGGTGGTGGAGGGCATCGGCGGGGAGAACGGCTGGTACTCCTTCCCGCTCGCCTGGGCCGTACGGGGCTGGCTGGACCGGCTCGTCGGCGGAGTCGGCATCCGGCGCGGCCGCCGGGACGCCGCGCGGCTGCGGGTGGGGGACTCCCTGGACTTCTGGCGGGTGGAGGCGATCGAACCGGGCCGGCTGCTGCGGCTGCGCGCCGAAATGCGGCTGCCGGGGCTGGCCTGGCTGGAACTGCACGCCGATCCGCCGTCCCCGGGGGAGACCGGATCCCGCTACCGCCAGCGGGCGCTGTTCCATCCGCACGGCCTGCTCGGCCACCTGTACTGGTGGAGCGTGTCACCGTTCCACGCCGTCGTCTTCGGCGGCATGGCACGCAACATCGCCCGCGCGGCGGAGCGCGCGGGCGATGGCGACGAGGGTGCGGCGTAGCCCCGTGGACGGGGGATCAGCGGCCGGCCGAGGCCGCCCGGCGGCGCATGACGACGAAGCCCAGACCCGCGGCGGTCACCGCGGCCGCCCCGGCGCCCACCGCGATCGGCGACGGGCCGGAGCCCTGCTCGTACTCCGCACCGGCGGCGACGCCGCCCTTGGGCACGTCCTTGGTCTGGCCCTTGCCGGTGCCCTTCCCGGTGCCCGTGCCCGTGGCGTAGTCGAAGGTGCAGCCCTTGGGGAGCTTGGGGAAGTCCTTGACGCTCGCCTTGTGACCGCCGCCCTCCATGTTCGTGCGCAGTTTCGGGGCGGGGCCGTTCGGGTCGAGGATCTCGGCGAGGAAGCCGGCGCTCGCGGGCAGCTTCGGGTGAGTGCGGTCGAGGCGCTCGGGGAACACCTTGCCGTCTCCCGCGTCCTTGAAGGAGACGGTCGGCCCGGAGGGGGCGATGGTCATCACGGCATCGGTACCGGCGCCGATCCACGCTTCCTTGACCACCACGCACTTCGCCGGGGTCGACGTGCTGTCGGCGAAGGCGACGGCGGCCGGGGCGAGTACCGCTCCGGCGAGGAGGGTGGTAAGGGCGACGGTTCGGGCGGCGGCGGTACGGGCGGCGGTGCGGCGGGAGGTGCGGAAGGACATGAACGGCTCCGTGAAGTGAAAAGGGCCTGGTGGGAACTGGAGGGCCGCGTGCCGCGTGCTCGGTGTGGGGTCACGAGTCCGGGCGGGCTGCTGTGACGAATCTAGAAAGCGAATGGCGGGGACGCGTCCGTTCCATGTCACGAATCTGTGACAGAACGTCATATTCCGTTCAGTTAAGGCGAGTTCACGCAAACGGGCCTCATCGGCAGTGCCGCCGCATCCGCGAGGGGCACTGACGGCGAAGTACCTCACGACAGCCCGTCCCCGTCCCCACGTCCCCCCTCACGCGGAGCGAACCCCATGAACGTCGCGGTGGTCCTCTACACCTCCGACCTGCGGCTGCACGACCATCCGCCGCTGCGGGCCGCCCTGTCCTCCTCGGCGCAGGTCGTGCCGCTCTTCGTGCGCGACCCGGCCGTCGCCGCCCCGCCCAACCGGCTCGCCTTCCTCGCCGACTGCCTCGCCGAGCTCGACGCGGGGCTGCGCTCCCGCGGCGGCCGCCTCGTCGTACGGTCCGGCGACCCGGTCGCCGCGACCATGGCCCTCGTACGGGAGGCCGATGCCGACGAGGTGCACATGGCGGCCGGGGTCAGCGCCTACGCCCACGCCCGCGAGGAGCGGCTGCGCGAGGCCCTCGAAGCGGAGGGCAGGCGGTTCCACGTCCACGACGCCGTGATCACCGCGGTCGCCCCGGGGGCGGTCACTCCCAGCGGGTCCGGGTCGGACCACTTCGCCGTCTTCACCCCGTACCACCGCCGCTGGTCGGAGCACCCGCTGCGGGCCGCCGCTCCCGCGCCCCGCGCCGTCCCGGTGCCCGACGCGATCCGCTCCGAGCCCCTGCCCGAGCGCGCCGCCGTCACCGGCACCTCCCCGGGCCTCGCCCCCGGCGGGGAGTCCGAGGCGCGCCGGCTGCTGGCCCGGTGGCTGCGTTCCGGCATCGACCGCTACCCCGAGACCCACGACGACCTGGCCGGCGACGCCACCTCCCGGCTCTCCCCGCACCTGCACTTCGGCACGCTCTCGCCCACCGAGGCCGTCCACCGGGCCCGCGCTGCCGGCGGCCCCGGCGCGGAGGCCTTCGTACGGCAGTTGTGCTGGCGCGACTTCCACCACCAGGTGCTCGCGGCCAGGCCCGCGGCCGCCGCCGCGGACTACCGGGACCGCGGCGACCGCTGGCGCACCGGCCCCGCCGCCGAGGAGGAGACCCTGGCCTGGAAGGAGGGGCGCACCGGCTATCCGGTCGTGGACGCGGCCATGCGCCAACTGGCCCACGAGGGCTGGATGCACAACCGCGGCCGGCTGCTGGTCGCGAGCTTCCTCACCAAGACCCTGTACGTGGACTGGCGCGTCGGAGCCCGCCACTTCATGGACCTCCTCGTCGACGGCGACCTCGCCAACAACCAGCTCAACTGGCAGTGGGTGGCGGGCACCGGCACCGACACCCGCCCCAACCGGGTCCTCAACCCGGTCCGCCAGGGCCTGCGGTACGACCCCGACGGCGGCTACGTCCACCGCTGGGTCCCCGAGCTGGCCGGACTCCCCGCACCGCGCGTGCACGAGCCCTGGCGGCTCCCCGGCCTGGAACGGGCGGCCTATGACTACCCCGACCCGTTGGTCGGCCTCGCAGACGGCCTCGACCGCTTCCGCGTCGGCCGCGAGGCGGGGTCGGAATCCAGGGAGGGAGAGGGGCAGGGGTCGGCTTCGGTGGCTGGATCCGCAGGACGCGCGGGACGCGCGGGATCCGCGGGGCGCCCGGGATCCGCGGGACGCCGGGGATCCCCGTGACCCCCCGTCCGCCCTCCGCGCCGTACGGTGGAACGGTGGAGCCCGACCCCCCGCAGACCCGGCCGCAGCCCCCGCCCGTCGCCCTCGGCACCGGGGCCGTCGCCCGTCGCCTCGGTGTCTCCCCGACCACGCTGCGCTCCTGGGAGCGCCGCTACGCCATCGGCCCGGACCGCCGCGAAGCGGGCCGGCACCGGCGCTGGACCCCCGAGGACATCGCCCGGCTGGAACTGATGTGCCGCCTCACCGCCCAGGGCGCACCCCCGTCCGAAGCCGCCCGGGTGGCCCGGGGAGTCACCCCGGAGGACCCGCCCGCCGCCGATCCCGCCGCCCCGGCCCCCGGCGGGCCCCGCGCGCTGCGCCTCGGGGACGTCCGACCGGAATGCAGGGGGCTCGCGCGGGCCGCCGTACGACTGGACGCGCCGGCCGTGGAGGACCTGCTGGCGGCCGTGCTCGCGGAGCTGGGCCCGGTCACGGCCTGGGAGGAGGTCATCGCGCCGACCCTGCACGCCGTGGGCCGCAAGTGGGCCACGGCGGGGGAGCGTTACGTCGAGGTCGAGCACCTGCTGTCCTGGTACGTCTCCGCGGCCCTGCACCGGATCCGGCCCGCCCCGGAGCCGATCCCGGCCCCGCCCGTGCTGCTGGCCTGCACGCCCGGGGAGCAACACAGCCTGCCGATGGAAGCGTTGGCCGCCGCCCTCGGCGAACGCGCCCTGCCGGTGCGGATGTTCGGGGCGGCCCTGCCGGCAGACGCCCTGTGCGAGGCCGTCCGGCGGACGGGTCCGCGGGCCGTCGTCCTGTGGGCGCAGTCCCGTACGACCGCGGACGCCTCGCTCGCCAGGTCGGTGGCGGGCATCGAGTGGGGCCCGCGCGGCGCCCGCGGCCACTCGGCGCTGCTGCTCGCCGGGCCCGGCTGGGGCGCCGCGGCCGCGGCCCCGCCCGCCCGCGCCGAGCGGCTCTTCGGGCTCCGCTCGGGGCTGGCCGTCATCGAATCGGTTGTGGCACCCGGCGTTCAAGGGACTGGTCAAGGGACCGTTCGAGGGACGGCGCGAGGGACTGCCGCAGGACGTGCAGCGCCCGCCGCATGTGGCTCTTGACGGTGCCCAGCGGGAGCCCGGTGCGGTCCGCGATCTGCGACTGGGTCAGGTCCGCGTAGAAGGCCAGCCGCAGGACCCGCTGCTGCGCCGAGGGCAGCCGGGCCAGCTCGCCGAGCAGCAGCACCCGTTCCACGGCCCGCTCCGGGCCCGGCTCCGGCTCCGGCCGGGCCTGCGCGCAGACGCGCGCGGCGGCCCGGACCACCCGGGCCCGCCGGGTGCGGGCCTCCAGGGCGTCGGCCACCTTGTGCCGGGTGATGCCGGTCAGCCAGGCCCCGAGACCGCCCGGCCCGGGCCGGTACCCGCCGCGGCCCCGCCACGCGGCGAGGAAGACCTGCTGGGTCACGTCCTCGGCCTCCCGCTCGTCGCCGAGCGAGCGCACGGCGAGCCCGTGCACCAGCGGCCGCCAGCGCCGGTAGACCGCCGCCACGCATTGCTCGTCGCCCGCCGCGAACCCCGCAGCCAGCCGGGTGTCGTCCTGGTCGTCCATGCCCCGAGCCTCGCGAGAACGGCATCCGCGGCCAACTTGCACCGTTTCCGCATCGTTTCTAGACCGAGGCCTCCCCGCCGGGATGCATCAGCGGCTGGGTCAGGTACACCAGCGCCACCGCCAGGACCAGTACGGCGGCCGGCAGCAGCAGCCACCCCACCGACCAGCCGGTCCGTACGAGCAGCGCCCCGGCCAGCCCGCCCGCGAACATCGCGCCGACCGACGAGGCCCGCCGCACCCAGGCCGCGGTCCCGTACCCGAAGGCCCGGTCCTGCCCGAAGACCGAGCCGCCGAGGAAGGAGGTCAGCGAACGGGTCACCAGGGTGGTCGGCACCCCGGCCAGGTTCACCCGCAGGCTCGTCACGTTCCGGATCCCCATCGCCATCGACAGGGTCGCCGAGACCACCAGCTGTCGGGCGTCGGGAGCTCCGAAGCGGGGCGCCACCCCCCATCCGGCGGCTGCGGCCGCCAGGACCAGCACCGCCTCGGCCGACAGCCCGGTCACGAACCAGCGCCGGCCCCGGCCCTCCACGAAGGCCTCCAGCCGGGCCCCGCACGCCGCCCCCAGGGCGAACGCGCACAGCGAGACGGCGGGCGCCAGCGCGGGCACCGGGCCCGCATGGGCCACGCCGAAGGCCAGGAACAGCACGTTGCCCGTCTGCATGGCCGTGAAGACGGGCCCGAGCGCCAGCAGGCTGACCGCCTCGATCAGTCCGGTCACCGCGGTCAGCACCAGCAGCAGGAGGGTCAGCGGAGGTCGCTTCGTACGGAAACCCGGGCTCATGAGCCCCGACATTGACAGGTCCGGCCCGCTCGTCCGGCGCCGACATGCCGCAGGGATTAGGGTCCGAAGGGTGAGCGATCTTCTGCTGGTGCGGCACGGCGAGACGGCCTGGAGCGCGTCCGGACGGCACACCGGACGCACGGACATCCCGCTGGCCCCGCGCGGGGTCGAGGAGGCGATCTCGCTCTTCCCGTACTTCCGCGACCGCAAGCCCGCCCTGGTCCTGACCAGCCCGCTGCGCAGGGCCGCCGCCACCGCACAGCTCGCCGGGCTGACCGGCGCGGTCGCCGACCCCGACCTGTACGAGTGGGACTACGGCGGCTACGAGGGCATCACCACCCCCGAGATCCTGCGCGAGCGCCCCGACTGGTCCCTGTGGACCGACGGGGTGCCGCCCGGCGACGAGGAGCACCCCGGCGAGAACGCCGCCCAGGTCGGCGCCCGCGCGGACCGGGTGCTCGCCCGGGCGGGCGAGGTGCTGCGCGCCGACCGGGGCAACGTCGTCCTGGTGGCCCACGCGCACCTGCTGCGGGTGCTGACCGCCCGCTACCTCGGACTGCCTCCGGAGGCGGGACGCCTCTTCCTGCTCCGTACGGGCACCTTCAGCATGCTGTCCACGGAGCACGGCCTGCCCGTGATCGCGGGCTGGAACACCCGCCCCTGACGCTCCCGCCCCTGGCGCTCCCGCCTCGCGCGCGGGCCCCGTCTGCGTGACGATGCGTACATGGCCCACCATGGCTCGGACGGCGTGCCCCCTGAGCCCCCGGAACCGGCGCCGGAACCGGGAGCGAGGGCTGTCACGGACCCCGCCGCCGGCGACTCCGCCGTCGCGGAACCGGGGCTCAAGGCCAACGCCATCGGCTTCCTCGACGCGCTCGTCATCGGCCTGAACTCGACCTCGCCCGCCTACTCCCTGGCCGCGGTCATCGGGCCGATCGTCGCGCTCGCCGGCATCTACGCACCCGGCGTCATGCTGGCCTCCTTCGTCCCGATGCTGCTGATCGCCGCCGCCTTCTACTACCTCAACAAGGTCGACCAGGACTGCGGGACCACCTTCTCGTGGGTGACGCGCGCCATGGGCCCCTGGGCGGGCTGGCTCGGCGGCTGGGCCATCGCGATGACCGGCGTCCTCGTCATCGGCTCGCTGGCCGACGTGGCCGTCCACTTCGGCCTGCTCGCCGCCGGACTCGACAGCTGGGCCGCGAACGAGGCACTGCGCCAGAGCCTGACCGTCGTCGTGATCCTGGCCATGACCGCGGTCTGCGTCATCGGCACCGAGATGTCGGCCCGGCTCCAGGACGTCCTGATCCTCGCCCAGGTCTTCTTCCTGCTGGTCTTCGCCGTTGTCGCCCTCTACCGCGTCTACGCCGGCACCAGCAGCCTCGACGGCACCAGACCCGCGCTCGAGTGGCTCAACCCCTTCGGCGCCGGCGGCGCCGCCCTCACCGGCGGCCTGCTGCTCGGCGTGTTCATCTACTGGGGCTGGGAGTCGGCGGTCAACCTCACCGAAGAGGTGGAGAACTCGGCCACCGCACCCGGCAAGGCCGGCATCTGGTCCACCGTCGTCCTGCTGGTGACGTACCTGTCCGTCGGCTTCGCGGTCGTCGGCTACGCCGGGACGAAGTTCCTCGCCGAGAACGCCGGCGAGGAGGAGGCCGTCTTCGCGGTCCTCGCGCACGAGGTCATGGGCGGCTGGGACTGGATGGTCCTGCTCGCCGTCTGCACCTCGGCCCTCGCCTCCACCCAGACCACGATCATCCCCGCCTCCCGCACCGCCCTGTCCATGGCCCGCCGGCACGCGCTGCCGCCGAAGCTCTCGCACATCCACCCCCGGTTCCGGACCCCGGACGTGAGCACCTGGTGGGTGGCCGGCATCGCCATCGCCTGGTACCTCGCCGTCAACCAGATCAGCGAGAACGCCCTCCTGGACTCGCTGACCGCGCTCTCCCTGCTGATCTCCTTCTACTACGCGCTCACCGGCCTGGCCTGCGCCGTCTACTACCGCCGTCACCTCCTGGAGAGCATGCACAACTTCCTGCTGATCGGCCTCGGCCCGGTGCTCGGCGCCGGCCTGCTGATCTGGCTGCTCGTGCAGTCGGTCAACGACATGTCCGACCCGGAGAACTCCGCGAGCGGCGTCTCCTGGTTCGGGCTCGGCCCGCCGCTGGTCATCGGGATCGGCATCGCCGTCGTCGGCGTCCTCGTCATGTGCTTCTGGCGGATCAGGGACGGCCGCTTCTGGCAGGAGCGGCGCGGCGTCGCCGACCCGGCCCTCGTCCACGCGCCCAAGAAGTCCCGGAGCCCGGCCGCCCCGAAGCCCTGAACGCCACAGCCCGACGGCCCCACCGCCCCACAGCCCCGCAGCACCGGCCGGAAGCCGGAGAGGAGCCCCGATGTCCGTCGTCCTCGGGTACGACGAGTCGCCCGGCGCCGAGCGCGCCCTGCGCGTGGCCCTGGAGGTGGCCACCGCCTTCGGCGAGCCGCTCGTCCTCGTCTACGGGGCCGCCGCCCCGGGCCTCACCGGTGAGGAGTACCGCGCGCACCAGGAGGCCGTCCGGGAGGCCGGCCGCAGCGCGCTCGCCCGGGCCGTGGAGGCCGCCGACGAGGCGGGAGTACCGTCCACGGTCGAGGTGGCCGACGCGAAGCCGGCCCAGGCGCTGCTCGACGCCGCCGAACGGCACGACGCCCGGGTGATCATCGTGGGGAGCTGGGGCGACAGCCCGATCCGCGGCGCCCTGCTCGGATCCACCCCGCACAAGCTCCTGCACCTCTCCCCGGTCCCGGTCCTGTGCGTCCCGACCGAGCACGCTTCCGGGGACTGACCCGCCGCTCCGCTTCCGGGACGCGAACCGCGGTACGCCGCCGGGCGGGTCCGTTGGTCTTCCCATGGCCGAAGATCGCCGTCGGTTCCTGTGCCATTGGCCCAGTGGGAGCAGGCTGAGTTGAGCCATTGCCCCCGCGAATGCTTATCTGTGTCGTATCCATGTATCTACGGCGCCACGCAGCGCCGGACGGCAACGAAGCCGCTCCGGACCGGGGCGCCTTCGCCGTGCCCGTCCACCGCCCACCACCCCCGGGCGGACGCGGGCCCGGCGTGCTCCATCGCAAGGGGGGCGGCACACCGCCGTGAAGAGGATGTTCGTGGCTCCGGATCCGGGGCGCGCAAGACTCAGGAACGCGTCCCGCGCCGTCATCGGCGTCGCTCTCGCCGTGGCCGTGGCCGAGCTCTGCGGGCTCTCGCTCGTCGCGTCGATCACCGGCGGACTGGCCGCCCTGCTCGCCCTCTTCACCGTGACCGACTCGACCGTGCGCGCCCAGCGGGTGACCACCGCCCTGCTGCCGGCCGCCGGCTTCCCCGTGCTAGCCCTGGCCACCACCCTGCACGGCGTCCCCCTGGCCCGCGACGCGGTGTTCGTCGCCGTGGTGTTCGCCGGGGTCTACGCCCGCAGGTGGGGGGCGCGCGGCCACGCCCTCGGGATCTTCGCGTTCATGAACTTCTTCATCACGCAGTTCCTGCACGCCCGGCCCGGGCAGCTGCCCGAGCTCTACGCGGCCGTCGCGCTGGCCCTCCTGTCGGCCGGCGCCGTGCGGTTCGTGCTGTGGCCGATCGAGCGCCGGGTCCCGCCCGCCGCCGTACCGCCCGCGCCGCCCGGGACCGGGCTGGCCCGGCCGACCACCCGCCAGGCCTTCCAGGCCACCGCAGCCTGTGCGGTCGCGCTGGGCATCGGCCAGGCCCTGTCGGAGGACCGCTGGTACTGGGCCGTCGGCACCACCTGGTGGATCTTCGTCAACACCACCTCGCGCGGCGAGACCCTGGTCCGCGGCTTCCGCCGGGTCGTGGGCACGGTGTTCGGGATCGGGGCGGGCCTGCTGATCGCCATCCCGCTGAACGGGGCGCCGGCGCCCACGGCCGCCCTGGTGGCGCTCTGCGTCTTCGGGATCTTCTACACCGCCGCCGTGTCCTACAGCTGGATGATGCTGGCCGTCACGGTGATGGCCGGCCTGCTCTACGGACTGCTGGGCGTACTCGATCCGGGTCTGCTCGTGCTGCGCCTGGAGCAGACGGCCGTCGGCGCGGTGTGCGCCGGGCTGGCCGTGATCCTGGTGCTCCCGGTGACCACCCACGCGACGAACGACATGTGGATCCAGCGCGCCCTGCGCTGCGTGCGCACCTGCACGGCCGAGGCCGCGGCCCGGCTCGCCGGCTCCCCGGTGGCCGACCCCGCGCCGCACGCCGCGGAGCTGGAACTGTTCCTGGGCCGGGTACGGCTCTCCCTGGCTCCGCTCGTGCACCCGCTGAGCCCCTACCGGGGCCGCAAGGCCAGGGCCCGCCGGGTGCTGGCGCTGCTCGACGAGTGCGCCGTGGAGGTCCGCGGGCTGGTCTCGGTGGCGGCGGACCCGGACGCGAGCCACGACGCTCGGCTCGCTGCGGCGTGCTGGCGCGTGGAGGCCGCGGTGGAAGCCCTGCTGACGCCGGAAGCGGAACGCGCAGCGGAGGCGGAGCTCCGGCCGGCCGGAGCGGCCGTGAACCCCGCGCGGCCCGCCTCGGGGCCCGCGCTGGCGCACCTGCACGGTCTGGAGCGGCTCCTCGCCCAGCTCGACGGACCCCTGCGCAGTGCGTCACGCTCCCCGCTGGTGGGCGCCTGACCCCGGGATGCCGGGCGCGTCCCGGCCGGCGTCGAGGACTCCGGCCTTCGCGAGACTGAAGCCGAGTTCGGCCCTGCTGCGGCTTCCGAAGCGGGTCGAAGCGCGTTTGATGTGTGCGCCGATGGTGCGGGTGCTCAGGCCGAGCCGTTTGGAAATGGCCTCGTCCGTATGCCCCTTCACCATGAGGTCGAGAATCGCGCGCTGGATTTCGTCGGTGAGCCGGGGAGGGCGTTGTCCCGTCGTGTCGAACTCGACGGGGACGGCCCGTTCCCACACGGCCTCGAAGGTTTTCGTGAGGTATTGGATCAGGCCGGGTTCGCGGATTTCCAGGGCGTACGCCTCCGTTCCGCTCTCGGCGAGGACCGCGATGAAGGCGGCCGACCGGTCGCACACGATCAGCCGCTCGAACCTCTCGCCCACCGTCCGCACTTCGGCGCCCTCCTGGGTGACCCGTTCGATGTGGGCGAGGGTCGGGCCGTGCGCGCGGACGGTGTGGCCGTAGATCGTGCGCTGGCGGACTCCCCGGCCGGCCAGGGCGAGATCGCGGGGCAGTGCGTCGGCCAGCGCCCCGGAGGGCCGGCCGCCCTCGGGATGGGCACTGAGCAGTTCCTCCGTACAGGTCTCCAGGGCTCCCTGGACGGCGGTGTCGATGACCTCGCGGCCGATCAGGGGCTGTGCGTGGGCCCTGTGGCGCTGACGTTCGTGCCGGTAGACGGCGTCCAGCGGGGAGAGGGAGGCGATCAGGGTGTCGAGGGCTGCCCGCTGGTCCAGGATGGCCCGTTTGATCGGCCGCGCGAGGGTGATCGCGGCGACCGAGGGCGGTACCGGGAGGTGTTCGGGGGAGCCCTCCAGTTTCCGCAGCAGCCCGAAAGCGATCAGGCAGCTCGGAACGGTCCCCGATAAGCCGCCCTCGCGTAATGCCCTTCGGTAGGCGGCCGCGCAGTCGCCGCAGACCGACGTGCAGCCGTCCATGTCGGGATGTGCGGTGTTGGTGTTCATCTGGACCCCCTTCTTGTTCCGGCAATGCAAGATCAGGATGCCCCGGCCCGTTGGCGGCGGGGGAGGGGAACGGCAGGATCCTTCCTGCCTGGTAATCGCGAAATGACCCACATGACCGGTGGCGGGAGTGGCGACGGTGAACCAAAACATTCGTTCCGAACGCAGGATTCCGCCGACGGGGCCGACCGAGGCGCTGGACATGCTGGCCCGGGCGCGCAAGGCCGTGGACGAGGCGTACGGATCCGACGAGCAACTCGCCAGGGTGGCCTTGCACTTGATCGACTGCGCCGCCGACGCCTCGGCCCTGCTCTCCCGTGAAGGCGGCCTGGACGCGGCCCGCGAGGCGCTGGGCTCCGCCCGCTCCGCGGTGGTCGCCGCCACCGCAGCGGTCCGCGTGATCCACGACGCCGACCGCGCCGACCGCCTCTGAGCCTCCGGTCCGAGCGTCCGGCGATGCCGCGGATGGTACGTCCGTCCCGGTCCCGTCCGCAGGCCGATCGATGAAGATCACACGGAGGAGTGTTCCGGGCGCGCCTTCCGTACGCCGCTGACCTGCGGCGTGTACAACGGGTGATTGTTCATTGCACATTCATCCGGCATGGCGCCTCTCCATGGCGCGCGGGGTGGACCTGGTCGGACAGGGGGTAACCGCCCGGAATGGAAATACTTCAAGAGTGCTCCGGCACCGCTCAGGTGTGGGAAGCGGCCGAGGAGTTCATCCGACTGTTCCACAGGGAGCACGCCGGCAGTGCGGACGCGGGTGATCCGCGCGAGCGGCTCGCCGCCGTACGGGCCGAGCTCGCCGAGACGGGCACGTACCGGCACACTCCCGAGGAGCTGGAGCACGGCGCCCGCGTCGCGTGGCGCAACAGCAACCGCTGTATAGGCAGGCTGTACTGGAACTCGCTGCGCGTCCGCGACCGCCGCGGGATCACCGACGCCGACGGGATCGCCGAAGAGTGCTTCGAGCACCTGCGCGAGGCGACCAACGGCGGCCGGGTCCGGCCCACCATCACGGTCTTCGCCCCCGACACCCCGGACCGTCCCGGCCCGGTCATCTGGAGCGAACAGCTGGTCCGGTACGCCGGCTACGGCGACCACCCCTCGATAACCGTCGGCGACGCCCGCAACGCCGAACTCACGAGCGCCCTGCTCGCCCTCGGCTGGTCCCGCGGCCCCGGCACCCCCTTCGACCTCCTCCCGCTGGTCGTGCAGGGGGTCGACGACAAACCCCGCTGGTTCGACGTCCCGCAGGACGCCGTGCTGGAGGTGCCCATCGAGCACCCCGACGGAGCGGCGGGCGGTGACGGCTGGTCGGACTGGGGCCTGCGCTGGCACGCCGTACCCGCGATCTCCAACATGTGCCTGGAGATCGGCGGCATCCACTACCCGGCGGCGCCCTTCAACGGCTGGTACATGGGCACCGAGATCGGCGCACGCAACCTCGCCGACACCGACCGCTACAACCTGCTGCCCGCGGTCGCCCGCCGCATGGGCCTCGACACCGCCAGCGACCGTTCCCTCTGGAAGGACCGCGCCCTCGTCGAGCTCAACCGGGCGGTGCTGCACTCCTTCGACCGGGCCAAGGTGACCATCGCCGACCACCACACGGAGTCCCGGCGCTTCATGACCCACCTGGAGAAGGAGGAGCGCAAGGGCCGTGACGTGGGCGCCGACTGGTCCTGGATCGTGCCGCCCATCTCCGGGTCCGCGACCCCGGTCTTCCACCGCACCTACGAGGACCGGCCGAGCTCGACCGCCTACGTCCACCACCCCGGTGCCCAGGAACGGGCCCAAGGGCGGGACTTGGTCTAGACCTCCTGGTACCGTCGCTCACAGGGGGACCTCCCGGCAATAGCTGGGGGAGGATCCGGAACGGCTGAGAGGGGCTTCCCGTGGGCGACGCGGACAGTGGTGTGGGCGGTACGGACCGTACGGCCGACGGCGGCGGACACCGGGCCTGGATCGGCTCGTTCACCTCGGGGGGCGGCCGCGGTGTCACCACCGCGGCCGTGGATCCGGCCACCGGAGCGCTGACCCCGCTCTCGGCCACGGACGCCGTCGCGGACCCCTCGTACCTGGCCCACGACCCCGCCACCGGCGTGCTGTACGCCGTGAGCGAGGGTGCAGAGGGCGCCGTGGGCGCCTTCCGGGCCGCCGCGGCGGGGCTCGTTCCCCTCGGCGCGGTCGTCCCCGTCGGCGGCTCCGGCCCCACCCACCTCAGCGTGGCCGGACGCCGGCTGCTGACCGCCAACTACACCTCGGGCAGCGTCAGCAGCCTCCCGCTCGCCGCCGACGGCTCGATCGGGGAACCCGCCGCCGTCCTCCTCCACCAGGGCTCCGGCCCCGACGCCGGCCGGCAGAAGGGCCCGCACGCCCACCAGGTGCTGCCCGCCCCCGGCGGCCGCTGGGTGCTCAGCGTCGACCTCGGCACCGACTCGGTACGGGTCTGCGCGCTCGACCCCGCCACCGGAACCCCGGTGCTCCACGCCGAGATCGCGCTGCGCGCCGGGACCGGCCCCCGGCACCTCGCCTTCCACCCCTCCGGCGAGGTGGTCTACGTCCTGCACGAGCTGGAGCCGCAGCTGACCGTCTGCCGCTGGAACGGGGAATCGGGTGAGCTCCAACCGGTCGACGAGGTTCCGGTCGCTTCCACGGGCGCTCCAGGGGCCGCCGCGGCCTATCCCTCGGCGGTCGTGACCTCGCCGGACGGCCGATTCGTCTGGGCGGCCGTCCGCGGGGCCGACACCATCGCCACCTTCTCCCTCGCCGACGGCGCGGAGAAGCCGCTGCTCACGAGCACCGTGCCGTGCGGGGGCACTTGGCCGCGCGATCTCGCCGCCGACCCCTCGGGGCGCCGGCTGTACGCGGCCAACGAGCGTTCCGGCGACGTCACCTGGTTCGACGTGGACCGGGTGACGGGCGAGCCGCGCCGGGCCGGCTCGGTGGCCGTGCCCGCCGCCACCTGCGTGGTCTTCGGCTAGACCGGGGCCGTACCGCCGTACGCGCGAGGGCCCGCGCCCCGGCTCGTTCGATTCGGAACGGTCCGGGGCGCGGGCCCTCGTACGTACGGCATGAGCCGGGGAGGTCAGTGGGCGGCGGCGCCCAGGGTGATTCCGAGGGCGGCGGAGTACTGCGCGACGGCCAGCTTGCCGAGCGCGGGGTACGCGCCGAGCACCTCGGCGGCGCTGCAGCCGGCCTCCTTGCAGGCGGTGTCGAGGAGCCCCTCGGCGGCCTCCGGGCCGACCAGGTACGGGGCCAGTGCGAGCTGGGTCGAACCCTCGCGGCGGAGCTGGTCGGCGATCGCGGCCACCGAACCCTCCTCGTCCAGCGCGGCGGCCATCACCGGCACCGCGAGGCGGGCGGCCAGCAGCATGCCGGTGATGCCCGCGGCCTGCACGGCCTCCTCGCCACCGGTGGTGGCCAGGACGATGCCGTCGGCGGCCGTGGTCACGCTGAAGAGCCTGGCCCGGTCGGCGCGGGCGAGACCGGCCTCGGACAGCCGCACGTGCAGCCCCTCGGCGAGCAGCGGGTGCGGACCGAGCGGGTCGGCGAGTTCGGCGGCGGCCGAGGAGTCCATCAGGGCCTGGCGCATGCGGCGCAGCAGATCCCCGTCGGGGCCGGCCAGCAGGGGAACGACCACGGCGTCCGGGCCGGTCGGCGCGGGGACCTCCTGCCCGGCGGCGCGGGCGGCCTCCGCGCGCGCGGCGCGGTCGCGGGCGACGGCGGTCAGCACGCCGGACAGGGACGGGAACTCGGTGGCGTCGTCACCGTCGAGGAAACCGACCCGGGCGTCCAGGCCGGGCAGCTCGGAGCGGCCGATGCTGATGATCTCTTCCGCGATCCCACGCGAGGCGGCGGAGGGGGCACCGGGCACGGCGAGCACCAGCGCGGGCGCGCCCTCGGGCGCCACCGCGGGCTCGGGCCGGCGGTGCCGTCCGGTCTGGCGGGGTCGCGGCATTCGTACGGGCAGGCCATTTGCGGGCCCAGTGGGGGAGCTCATGGCGCCGCATGCTACTGGTTTATCGAAACCGGGTGTTCGGGCAGGGCCTTCTCCGGCGGCATCTGTCCGTATTTATCCATGGAATGTCAGATACCGTTCGGCCCTCCGGTCACCCCGGGTTGGCGGAAGGGGTCACCCCGCGGCGGGAAGCCGCCAGTCCACGGGCTGCGCGCCCTGGCGGACCAGCAGGTCGTTGGTCCTGCTGAACGGCCTGGAACCGAAGAACCCGTTGTCCGCGGACATCGGGGAGGGGTGCACCGACTCCACGGCCGGCAGATCGCCCAGCAGCGGGCGGAGGTTGCGCGCCTCGCGCCCCCACAACACCGACACCAGGGGCTTGCCGCGGGCCGCGAGCGCGCGGATGGCCTGCTCGGTCACCGCCTCCCAGCCCTTGCCGCGATGGGCGTTGGGCTTGCGCGGGGCGGTGGTGAGCGACCGGTTCAGCAGCAGGACGCCCTGCCGGGTCCACGGGGTCAGATCCCCGTTCCGGGGCCGGCCCGTGCCGAGATCGGCGTGCAGTTCGCGGAAGATGTTGTCCAGGCTCGGCGGCCACGGGCTGACTTCGGGGGCCACGGAGAAGGAGAGGCCGATCGCGTGCCCCGGCGTCGGGTACGGATCCTGCCCGACGATCAGCACCTTCACCTCGTCGAAGGGCTGCTGGAACGCGCGCAGCACGTTCGCGCCCGCGGGGACGTAGGTCCTGCCCGCCGCGATCTCCGCGCGCAGGAAGTCGCCCATCGCGGCGATCTGCGCCGCCACCGGCTCCAGAGCCCGGGCCCAGCCCGGCTCGACGATCTCGTTCAACGGTCGTGCTGCCACGGTCGATCACTCTACTGGCCCAGCCCGCCGTCCGGCGCCACACCCCGGGCGGGCGCCGGGTGCCGGGGCGGGCGGGCGGGTCAGACGGTGCGGCCGAAGTACGCGGCGAGCCGGTCGGCCGCCGGGGCGTCGGCGGCGGCGGGCTTGGAGGGGCCGAACATGCCGGTGGCGGCGCGGACTTCGTCGGGGAAGTTCCCGTACCAGCCGGCGAAGGCGGCCTGGACGGCGGCGGGGTCGCCGGTGCGGTCCTGGCCGGTGGCGGTGGCCAGGTCCCAACCGTGCAGGACGGCCTCCAGGAGGTGCAGGTCCACGATCCGGGGACCCGTGCCGCCGCCGGGCAGCGGCATCTGCCGCGCCGGCGCGCCCTCGCTCCGCCAGGCGGCGAGGACTTCCTCGGCGCCCTGCGCGTAGACGTCACCGGGCTGCCGGTCGCCGATCTGGTCGCGGGCGAAGAGGGAGAAGTCGGGGCCGCCGCCCTGGGCGAGGGTGACGTAGTAGGGGTTGCCGGCGACCAGGTGGTTGGCCAGGGCCCGCACGTCGAAGTCCTCACACGGGGTGGGCCGGCCGTACTGCTCGGGCGTGACGTTGCCCAGCAGCCCGGCGGTGTGGTTCAGAGCCTTCTCCAGCAGCATGATCTGGGACACGGTTGCACCTTTCCTCGGGGGAGCGAAGAGCCCGGCCGACCACGCGACCGCAGGGCTCGCCGGTCGGCCCCGGCACCCAGTCGAATCCCGGGGAGCCGCACCGGCCACTCCAGAGTGCACGCACTTGCGGACAGCTTCTGTCCGCAATGGAACAGCGGAGCCGACTCGAGGCCGTTCGCCAGGCCGCATAGAGCGACGTGCGGCGTCAGGTCTCACCCGCGTGCCTCACCGGTCGTCCGTTGTCGCTTCGATACCTGTTCGCAACTGGTTCGATTGCTCCAACTCCCCGTCCCGGACGTCACATTCATCACCGATGACGTTCGAGGGAGACGGTATGGAGCCCCACGAGGACCGCACGCCCGGCACGCCCAGTACGCTCCGCACGCCCAGCGCCTCCGGCGCATCCCGCAGGGCCCGACCGGGTCGGCGCAGAACCCACGGCAGACTGACCGCCGCGCTCCTCGCCGGCGGTCTCCTGCTGACCGGCTGCGGAGGCGGCGGCTCGAACCGCAGCGCCGACGGGGAGTGGAAGGGCGGCGACTCCAAGCCGCGGCCGTCCGCCACCCGGCCCGGGGGAGAAAGCACGGAAGGGGAGAGCGACGGGCGGCGCCCCACCGGACCGCCCGCCGACTACCTCTCCACCTTCGCGCTCGACGTGGACACCGCCAGCTACGGGTACGCCCGCCGCACCCTCGCGGACGGCAAGCTGCCCGACCCCGCCACCGTGCGCCCCGAGGAGTTCGTCAACAGCTTCCGGCAGGACTACCAGGAACCCGACGGCGACGGCTTCTCCGTCACCGTGGACGGGGCCCGAACCGCCGAGGCGAACTGGTCGCTGGTCCGTGTCGGCCTCGCCACCCGGGTCGGCAACGGCGGGGCGGACGGCGCCGAGGCCCGGCCGCCCGCGGCGCTCACCTTCGTCGTGGACGTCTCCGGCTCCATGGCCGAGCCGGGCCGCCTCGACCTCGTCCGCACGTCCATGAAGCTGATGACCGACGAGCTCCGCGAGGACGACTCGGTGGCCGTCGTCACCTTCAGCGGCAAGGCCGAGACCCGGCTGCCCATGACCCGCGTCGAGGGCAACCGTGACCGGATCCAGGAGGTGGTCGGCGCGCTGCGCACCGCCGACTCGACGAACGTGGAGGCCGGTGTCACCCGCGGGTACGAGGTCGCGGTCGAGTCGCTGCGGCCCGGGGCCACCAACCGCGTCGTCCTGCTCTCCGACGCCCTGGCCAACACCGGCGCCACTTCGGCCGACACCATCCTGAAGCGGATCGGCGAGGCCCGGACCAAGCACGGGATCACCCTGTTCGGCGTGGGCGTGGGCAGCGAGTACAACGACGCCTTCATGGAACAGCTCGCCGACCGGGGCGACGGGCACACCGCCTACGTCTCCGACAAGGAGGGCGCACGCAAGGTGTTCTGCGAGGACCTCCCGGCGCAGGTGCAGCTGCGGGCCCGCGATGCGAAGGCGCAGGTGGCCTTCGATCCGCAGACCGTCGAACGGTTCCGGCTGATCGGCTACGACGACCGCCGCGTCGCCGACGGAGACTTCAGGAACGACGCCGTGGACGGGGGAGAGGTCGGCTCGGGCCACTCCGTGACCGCCCTGTACGCGGTACGGCTGCGCCCCGGCGCCACCGGACACCTGGCGACGGCGACGGTGCGCTGGCTGGACCCGCGCACCCGCGCTCCGCACGAGGAGTCCGGCAAGATCGAGGCGGCGGCCCTGTCCGGCGACGTGTGGACCGCGGCGTCCACGCGCTTCCAGGTCACCGCGGTGGCCGCCTACTTCGCCTCCGCCCTGCGCGAGCGCGACGGCGGCTGGGAGCGGGTGCCGGGCGCCGTCCCGCTGGGGAGCCTGGCCGGGCATGCGGACCGGCTGGCCGGGAGCACCGAGGATCCGGCCGTGCGCCAACTGGCGCAGGCCGTGCGTCAGGCCCGCGGCCTCACCGGCTGAGGGCCCCACACCCGGGTACGGGCCTAGCCGTGCAGCACGGCGGCCCGTACGCACAGGACGTCGGGGAGGTGCTCGGCCAGCAACTGCCAGCTGTCCCCGTCGTCGTGGCTGGCGTACAGCTCGCCGTTGCGGTTGCCGAAGTAGATCCCGGCCGGGTCCGCGTCGTCCGTGCAGAGCGCGTCGCGCAGCACCGTGCCGTAGTGGTCCCCGGCCGGGAGGCCCTTCGTCAGGGGCTCCCAGGTCGCGCCCGCGTCCTGCGTCCGGAAGACCCGGCAGCGGTGCTCCGCGGGGACGCGGTCGATGTCGGCGTTGAGCGGGAAGACGTAGGCGGTGTCGGGCCGGTGCGGGTGGGCGGCGACCGCGAAGCCGAAGTCGGAGGGCAGGCCGGCGCCGATGTCCGTCCAGCGGGTCCCGGCGTCGTCGCTGCGGTAGACGCCCCAGTGGTTCTGCAGGTACAGCCGGTCGGTGTCCCCGGCGTCCTGGGCGATCTTGTGCACGCACTGGCCGAACTCGGGGTCCGGCTCGGGCAGGAACACCGCCGAGACCCCGTGGTTGGACGGGGCCCAGCTCGCCCCGCCGTCCCTGGTCCGGAACACCCCGGCCGTGGAGACCGCCACCGTGACCAGGTCCGGGTCGCCCGGGTCGGTGATCACCGTGTGCAGGCCCTCGCCGCCGCCCCCCGGGACCCACTTGTCCCGGGTCGGGTGCTCCCACAGGGGGCGGACCAGCTCGAAGGACTCGCCGCGGTCGGTGGAGCGGAACAGTGCGGCCGGCTCGGTCCCGGCGTAGACCACGCCGGGGGCCTCGGGGCCGGCCGGATGGAGCTGCCAGACCCGCTCCAGGGAGGCTCCGGTGTCCTCGGGGAACTTCACGGCGGCCGCGGCGGGCTCCCGCCAGGTCGCGCCCAGGTCGTCGGAGCTGAAGACGGACGGCCCCCAGTGCGTGCTGTCCCCGGCGACCAGGAGCCGGGGCGCGGCGCCGCGCCGGTCGATGGCGACGGCGGAGACCGCCTGGGCGTTGAACTGGGGCTCCCCGAACTCCCAGGTGCCCCCGGAGTCCCGGCGGCCGATGAACAGTCCCTTGCGGGTCCCCGCGAGCAGTACCACGTCGGTCATGGCCGACACCTCCGGACGTCTTTGTCCTGCACGGCAGCTTCTCGGCCAGTCTGCACCCGGCCACTGACAGCGGCCGGGTGCCGCGCGCGAGCCCGCCCGGTCATACGAAGGGTCTCGTACTACGAGAGATTTCGTAGTACGGTGAATCTCGTACTTAGCGGCCGGTTCCCCGGTGCGCTTCCAGTCGCCTCTGGAGACCCACATGAGTGCTGCCCCCGTATCCTTCGCCGCGCTGTTCCAGCCGTGGACCATCCGCTCGGTCACCGTGCCGAACCGGGTGTGGATGGCCGCGATGTGCCAGTACAGCGCCGAGCCGACCGGTCTGGACACGGGCGTGGCCAACGACTGGCACTTCGCGCACTACGCGGCCCGCGCCACCGGCGGCACCGGACTGATCATCCAGGAGGCCACGGCCGTCTCCCCCGAGGGGCGGATCTCCCCGTACGACCTCGGCATCTGGAACGACACCCAGGTCGAGGCGCTGCGCCGGATCACCTCCTTCCTCAAGGGTCAGGGCGCGGTCCCCGGCATCCAGATCGCCCATGCCGGCCGCAAGGCCTCCACCGACCGCACCTGGAAGGGCGGACAGCCCGTCGGCCCCGAGGCGCACGGCTGGCTGCCCAGCGCCCCGAGCCCCGTGCCGTTCTCCGCGGACCACCCGGTCCCGCACGAGCTGACGGCCGGTGAGATCCGGGACGTCGTCGAGCAGTTCGCGGCCGCCGCCCGGCGCTCGCTCGCCGCCGGCTACCAGGTCGTCGAGATCCACGGCGCCCACGGATACCTGATCGGCGAGTTCCTCTCCCCGCACAGCAACAAGCGCACCGACGAGTACGGCGGCTCCTTCGAGAACCGCACCCGCCTCGCCCTCGAAGTGGTCGACGCCGTACGGGCGGTGTGGCCCGAGGACCTGCCGCTGTTCTTCCGGATCTCCGCCACCGACTGGCTGGAAGAGGACGGCTGGACCGCGGACGAGACCGTCCGGCTGGCCGTGCTGCTCGAGCAGCACGGCGTGGACCTCCTCGACGTCTCCACCGGCGGCCTCGCCCCCGGAGTGACGATCCCGGTCGGCCCCGGCTACCAGGTGCCCTTCGCGGCCCGGGTCAAGGCCGAGACCACCCTCCCGGTCGCCGCCGTGGGTCTGATCACCGAGCCGGAGCAGGCCGAGAAGATCCTGGCCAACGGCGAGGCGGACGCCGTGCTGCTGGGCCGGGAGCTGCTGCGCGACCCGTTCTGGGCCCGCCGCGCGGCCGCCGAGCTCGGTGCGCAGATCCGTACGCCCGAGCAGTACCACCGCTCCTGGTGAACCGGTGCGGCGCGGGGACGGGGGTCCCACGCCGCACCCGCCATTCTGCCCCGCTCCTCCGCTGGTTCCCATCCAACGGAAGCTCATCCAGCC
>NZ_JBHUBS010000002.1:212022-352219 GCF_042788835.1 Streptomyces sp. NPDC056883
CAACACCAACCATAGAGTGGGGTTGCAGACGCGAACAAAACAGAGCCATCACCCTGTGTGGGGGGGGGGGGGGGGGGGGGTCCCCCCCCCCCCCCCCCACCCGCCGTTCGGCTCCGCTCCTACGATGGTTCTCGTACGATGGAGGCGCATACGGCACCGTGGCAGCGCGGCATCACCCAGCGAGTGGAGTACGGACATGACGGAACGTGACGCGGCCCGTGTCCTCGCCCACCCCGAGGCTGCCGAGATCCGGCTCGAAGGGGTCCTGCACGCCCTCTCGGACCCGGTCCGGCTGTCCATCGTCCGTGATCTCGCGGCCACGGACGCCGAGTTGTCCTGCTCGTACTTCGAGCTCCCGGTCACCAAGTCCACGACCACGCACCACTTCCGGGTCCTGCGCGAGAGCGGTGTCGTGCGCCAGTGCTACCGCGGCACGGCCAAGCTGAACGGGCTGCGCCGTGCCGAACTGGCGGAGCTCTTCCCCGGGCTCCTCGACGGCGTCCTCGCGGCCGCCGCCGCCGAGCAGGCGCGCGACGACGGCTGAGGCGTGCGCGCCCCGGCGCGTCAGTCGGTGCCGCCCGCCGCCGCCAGCAGGCCCTCCCAGTCCGGGATCTTGACGGAACGCCGGCCCAGGGACCGGCCCAGCTCCGCCTCCGCCGTCTCGATGGCCAGCCACCCCGGCCACCGGACGGGTCGCAGCCCGGCCGCGCGCAGGGCCTCCAGCGGGTCCTGCTCCCGGTCGCGCCGGGCCAGCGCCCCCGCGTCCTGGAGCAGGGAGGAGGCCGTCTCCTTCGCGCAGGGCCGGTTGGTTCCGATGACCCCGGTCGGGCCGCGCTTGATCCAGCCCGCCACGTACTCGCCGACGGAGGCGCGGCCCTCACGGAGCACCCGGCCCGCCGCGTGCGGGACCGTACCGCGCCGCTCGTCGAAGGGCAGCCCGTCCAGCGGGACGCCCTGGTATCCCACCGAGCGCAGTACCAGCTGGGCCGGGACGTCCTCGTAGACCCCCGTGCCGGTGACCCCGCCCAGGCCGTCGGGGGCCGTCCGCTCGAACCGCATTCCGGTGACCCGGCCGTCCGGCCCGCCGAGCACCTCCACCGGGCGCAGGAAGAACCGCAGCGCGATCCGCCGGTCCCCGCCGCTCGCCGGAGCCGCAGCCCAGCCGCGCAGCACCTCCACGTTGCGCCGGTTCACGGCGGGCAGGGCCGCGCCCGGGTCCGCGTACGCCGGGTCGAGGGCCAGCTCCGCCGGTTCGGCCAGTGCGTCGACGCCCGGCAGGGTGCCCAGCTCGCGCAGCTCCTTGGTGGTGAACTTGCCCTGGGAGGGCCCGCGCCGGGCCACCATGTGGACCGCGCGCACCCCGCTGGCGCCGAGCGCCCCCAGGGCCGGCTGCGGCATATCGGTGGGGGCCAGCTCCGGTACGCCCCGGGCCAGGATCCGCGTGACGTCGACCGCCACGTTCCCGGCGCCGACCACGATCGCCGAATCCACCCCGGGCAGCCCGAAGGCCTCGGCCGCGGCGTCCGGATGGCCGCTGTACCAGGAGACGAAGGCCGTGGCGGAATGCACCCCGACGAGGTCCTCGCCGGGGATGCCGAGCATCCGGTCCCGGGCCGCGCCGACGCAGTAGACCACCGCGTGGTACAGCTCCAGCAGCCGCGCGGTGGGCAGGGCGTCCCCGCCGACCTCGACGTTCCCGAGGAAGCGGATCCGCTCGTCCTCCAGTACGGTGCGCAGGCTGCCCTGAAGCGACTTGATCTTCTCGTGGTCGGGGGCCACCCCGTAGCGCACGAGCCCGTACGGAGCCGGCAGCCGGTCGAACACGTCGACGCGGATCCCCGGCACCTCACGTTGCTGTACGAGTGTCTGTGCGGCGTAGACCCCGCTGGGGCCCGATCCGACGACGGCGATACGAAGCACGGCGGAGCTCCTCCCGCAGGTGTTCCCAGCATGACACCGGGTGCCGGGGCCGTCAGCCCATCGCGCGCATCCGGTGGATCTCGGCGCTCTGCGTGGCCGCCACCTCGTTGGCCATCTCCTCCACGGCGGCGTTGTTGCCGGCGGCCAGGACCTCGCCGGTCATCTTCAGGGCGCCCTCGTGGTGTGCGGTCATCAGGGTGAGGAAGAGCCGGTCGAACTCCGGCCCCCTGGCCGCGGTCAGCTCCTCGATCTGCTGCTCGGTGGCCATGCCGGGCATCGCCGCGTGGTCGTGGCCTCCCGGGGCGGCGGTGGGCGCCGGGTTGCGGGCCGTCCATCCCTCCATCGCGCCGATCTCGGGCTTCTGTGCGGCCGCGATGCGCTCGGCGAGCCGCTTGACCCCCTCGGCGGAGGCCCGGTCGGGTGCCAGGGCGCTCATGGTCAGGGCCTGCCCGTGGTGTTCGATCATGTTCCGCACGTAGGCTCGGTCCGCCGCGTTGGGGGTGTCGTCGGGCAGTTCCTTCGCCGCCTGTTCGGGGGAGAGCGTTCGCGCCTTCTCGCCGGGCTTGCCGGGGGCGATCACCGCCGGTCTGCCGTCCGCCGCGCCGTCCGCGCCGCCGCCGTCCGTGCAGCCGGCGAGGGGGAGCAGGAACCCGAGGGTCAGGGCCGCTCCGACGATTCGCCCGAGTGAGACTTTCGCCATGTCCATGCAAAGGACCATACTGCCGGGGTCCGCGTTCCGTTCCCACCACGGGCGGAACCGATCGGACCCATGGGAGGGCACAGTGACCTCGATGCACACCAGCAGAGCGCGGCGCAGATCCCTGGGAGTGGCCGCAGCCGCGGCCGGACTCCTCACCTCGTTATTGGCGGCCGGACCCGCGGTCGCCAGCCCGGATCCGGGAGACCTGCAGCTCCCGGGCGCGGGTGCGCCGCAGAGCGCCGCCACCGCGGCCGGCGCGGGACGGGAGTTGGCACCCGGAGAGATCCCCGGCCAGGACAAGATCGTCCACAGCCGGAACATCAAACCCCTGGCCAACATCCCGGGCACCGACCCGAACCAGATCAACTCCGACATGACGTTCCAGGGCAAGTACGCCTACGCGGGCAACTACAACGGCTTCGTGATCTATGACATCGGCAACCCCAAGGCGCCGAAGAAGGTCACCGAAGTGCTCTGCCCCGGCGGCCAGAACGACATCTCGGTCGACGGGGACCTGCTCTTCCTGTCCACCGACTCCTCGCGCAGCGACGACTCCTGCAACAGCGTCTCGCAGCCCGCCACGGAGAAGTCCTCGTGGGAGGGCATCAAGATCTTCGACATCAAGGACAAGAAGAACCCGAAGTACATCAAGTCCGTCGAGACCCCGTGCGGTTCCCACACCCACACCTTGGTGCCGGGCGGCCGGGACGCCTACCTCTACGTTTCCTCGTACAACCCGAACGACGCCTTCCCCGACTGCAAGCCGCCGCACGACGGCATCTCGGTCGTGAAGGTCCCGAAGAAGAACCCGACGCGGGCCGCGGTCGTGGCCTTCCCGATCCTCTTCCCGGACGGCGGCAACCCGGGTGCGCCCACCAACCCGGGCGTCTCCAAGACCACGGGCTGCCACGACATCACCGTGCTGCCCTCCAAGGACCTCGCCGCGGGCGCCTGCATGGGCGACGGCATCCTCTTCGACATCAGCAAGCCCGAGGAGCCGCGCGTCATCGACCGGGTCCAGGACAACGTGAACTTCGCGTTCTGGCACTCGGCCACCTTCAACGAGCGGGCGAACAAGGTGGTGTTCACCGACGAGCTGGGCGGCGGTGGCGGCGCCACCTGCAACGAGGCCACCGGCCCCACCCGGGGAGCCGACGGCATCTACGAGATCACCGGCCGCGGCGACCAGCGCAAGCTCGTCTTCAAGAGCTACTTCAAGATCCCGCGGATGCAGGCCGACACCGAGAACTGCGTGGCCCACAACGGCTCGCTGATCCCGGTCGGCGGCGGCCGCGACATCATGGTCCAGGCCTGGTACCAGGGCGGCATCTCCGTCTGGGAGTTCACCGATTCCACCAGCCCGAAGGAGATCGCCTACTTCGAGCGGGGCCCGCTGACCACCGACAAGCTCGGCCTCGGCGGCTCCTGGTCCGCGTACTACTACAACGGGCACATCTACTCGAACGACATCGTCAAGGGCCTCGACGTGCTGCGGCTCGACGACTGGCGCACCGACAGTGCCAAGTGGGTGTGGCTGGACCGGCTCAACGTGCAGACCCAGCCCGACTACCGCTGACGCGGAGAGGGAAACGTTCCGCCGGGCGGTCCACCGTCCGGCGGAACACCCAGCTCCCAGTCCAGCCCGTAGCGCTGGAACAGCTCGGCCCGCAGCCGGGCGGCCGGCATCGGAGCGCCCGGCAGCAGCACCGCCACCACCGCGCCCATCAGCAGCGCCCGCAGCAGCGGATAGTCGGTGTCCACGTCCGCCGCTCCGTACCGGCCGACGGTGTCCCGCAGCAGCTCCGCGAGCCGCTGCTGCTCGGCGCACTGGACGAAACCCTCCGCCTGCAGGATCCCCGCCATATGGGTCCGCATCAGCCGGGGCCGGTCCATGGCCAGCCCGAGGATCGCGTCGATGGCCCGGGCCAGGTGCTCCCTGCCCGCATCGGGTCCAGCCGGCCGGGGCTCCCGCTCCAGCGCCGCCTCCAGCGTGAGGTGCATCAGCCGGTGCACGGCGGACTGCAGCAGCTGGCGCTTGCCCGGGAAGTAGTAGGACACCAGACCGCGGGCGGCTCCCGCCCGGTCGGCGATGTCGCCGAGGGTGGTGGCCTCGAAGCCGCGCTCCCCGACGAGCTCGACCGTGGCTTGCAGCAGCCGCTCCCGGGAACGCCTGCGCAATTCTTCATTGACCGATGCGCTGCGCGGGGACATGCTTGCTCCTGCGTTGACTGGCTCGGGGCCAGTATACTCAGCGCGCCGGACCGCCTGCTCTGGGCGACACGGGGGATCGCCCAGAGCAGGCACCGTCCGAGACCGCGAGCGCCACGATCACCGCACCGAGCAACCAGCCCCCCAGGACGTCCGAGAACCAGTGGACGCCCAGGTAGATCCGGGTGAAGCCGACCCCGAGGACCGAGACCGCGGCCAGGAACAGCGCCACGGCCGCGCGTGACCGCCCGGGCGGGCGGGAGGACGACTGGGAGAGCGGGCGGGAGGACGAGCGGGATCCCCGGTCGGAGAACGGCCGCGCCGGCCCGCGCGCGACCAGCCACACGAGCAGGCCGCAGACCACCATCGCCGTCATGGCGTGCCCCGACGGATAGGCGGCGTAGTCCGCGGAGACGACGGGATCCGGCCAAACCGGCCGCTCCCGTCCCACCCAGACCTTCAGCCCCTGGCTCACCGCCGAGGCCGCGAGGGTGGCCAGGGCGATCCGCAGCGCGCACCGGCCGTTGCCCCGCCACCACAGCCGCAGGCAGGCCGCGCCCGCCAGGGCCCGCATGGTCCACGGGTCCCAGACCCAGTCGCTGAGCACCCGCACCAGCCCGGTGACCCCGGTATGGGAAACGGCGTAGGAGTGCAGAGCCCGCGCGATCCGGCCGTCGAAGGACAGCAGCGGAGCCCAGCCGGTGGCTACCAGGACCGTCAGTACGAGAGCCGCGAGCGACGCGAGCGCGGCGAGAGCCACGGCGCACGGCACGCCCGCCCGTGGGGCCGGCAACCGTACGTGGGCGTTCCGCATCCGCCGATCCTCGCATCCGGCGGCGTCGATGCCCCGCAAGGGCGACTGCCCATCGAGGCCCGGCCTAGCTCAGCGCGCTGAGTCCCGGTCCGAAGGCCACCAGTACCGGAACCGCCGGAGCCAGCATCGCCAGGGCCGTCAGGCGCATCCGGCGCACGGCCGACAGGCGCGGCGCCGCCGCCAGCAGCCGCCGGACCCGTTCGGGGACGTGCGCGTGCGGGGCGGGGGACGGGCCGAAGATCCCGCGGTCCTCGTTCAGGCCGATCAGGGCCAGGGCCGTGGTCAGGCGCCCGTACCGGCGCGAGGCCACGTCGTCGGCCGCCAGCTCCACCAGCCGGTGCATCTGCGCCTCGAACGCGGCGAAGACCGGGACCTGCGGGAACCCCCCGGACAGCGCCCGCGAGCAGTGCAGCAGCCAGTCGTGCCGGGCCGCCGCGTGCCCCTGCTCGTGGGCCAGTACGGCGTCCAGCTGACTCCCCTTGAGACGGCCCAGCGCCGCCGTCGTGACCACCAGCTGCGGGACCGGACCCGGCAGCCACCAGCTGTCGGGCCGCTGCCCCTCCAGCACCACGAGCCGTGCCCCGGTGGCCTGCTCGCCGGGCAACAGCGGGGCCCGCAGCAGCAGTTCGGCGCCCTGCGCACGCCGCCGGGCACGGGCCCGCAGGATCTCCCGGGCCAGCATCGCTCCGGTCCACAGCCCGCCGCCCGCCAGCGCGACGGCGGTGCCCGCGGCCCAGAGCCCGCCCGCGGCGTCCAGCGCGTAGGCGTCGACCACGCCGTGCGGAGCCGTGGCGAACAGCCTGCCCCGTACGGCCTGCCAGGCGGCGGCCGCGCTCAGCAGCATCGACAGCGCGAAGCACAGCAGGACGGCGCCGACCACGCACTGCCACACCCACAGGGCCACGACGGGTTCGTGCTCGGGCCATTGGGCCCGGGCCAGCAGGCGGGGTGCGAGCACCCCGGTCAGGGCGCCGAGCAGCAGGAGAACGGCGGGGACCATCATGGGCCTCAGCCTAGGAGCGAGCGGCTACCTGCGGGTATGGTCCGGGCCAAGGGTGACGCAGGACACGTTTGCCCCGCCCGCGTCCTCACATCGTGAGCAGCATCGCCAACATCCCGATTCCCATGGCCAGTCGGCAGGCCCGGATCACCTCCGCCGGTCCGGCGGGCGCTCCGCCGGCCCCCGCGGCGCCGACGGTGACCAGCCGGGCGCCGCCCAGCACCACGTACCCGGCGTAGTAGAGGAGCAGCAGGCCGGTGAGCAGCGGCAGCCCGGCGCCCTGCCCGTGGGCGTGGCCGGCGGACCCCGGCGCGGCGCCCGCGCCGGTACCGGCGGCCAGCGCCATGTAGACCATGGTGAGCGAGCCCACCAGATGGTGCGCGTGGTGCGGGCCGCCGCGCAGCAGCCACACCGCGTGCAGTGCCGCCGCGCAGAAGACCGCGCCCAGCACGGGCGCCTGCCAGTCGCCGCCCAGCCGCAGCGGCACTGCCATCAGGGCCATGCCGAACCCCATCGCCGCCTCCCCGGCAGCCGGGCCGCCGCCGGCTCTCCCCGCGCGCCGCAGACAGTACGCCCCGCTCACCGCACAGAGCAGGACGAGGAGCCAGGCGGAGACGGAGGTGGAGAGGGACGTGGCGGGACCGTGCACGGCGGAACCTCCCGGTTCGTCGGCTTCACCGGAAGAGATGCCCCCTTCACACGGCCATCACGCCGGGCGAGGTTAGGCTCTGTGGGACAACCGGAAGACGCACGTCCCAGACCTCGCGCAGAACGGAGCCCTCCATGCCGAGCGCCGCCCCCCACGCCTTGACCTACCGCACTGCCGTGGAGGCGGACGTCCCGGCGCTCGTGGCGCTCGTGGAATCGGCGTACCGGGGAGACTCGAGCCGCGGGGGCTGGACCACCGAGGCGGACTTCCTCGACGGACAGCGGACCGACGCCGAGGACGTGGCGGCCCGGATCGCCGCACAGCCCACGGGCCTGCTCCTCGTGGCGGAGCGCGATGGCGAGATCGTCTCCTGCTGCCACCTCGAACACCGCGGTGACCACGTCTACTTCGGCCTGTTCGCGGTCCGCCCCGGCCGGCAGGGCGACGGGCTGGGCAAGGCGGTCATGCTGGAGGCGGAGCGCCGCGCCCGCGAGCAGTGGGAGGCCAAGGAGATGCGGATGACCGTGATCACCGTACGGGAGGAGCTCATCGCCTTCTACGTGCGCCGCGGTTACGAGCGCACCGGCGAGCTGAGCCCCTTCCCCTACGGGGACGAGCGGTTCGGCGTTCCGCTCCGCGACGACCTGGCCTTCGAGCTGCTCGTCAAGACGCTGTAGTCGCGGCGGCGGCGGACGGGGCGGGGCGCGGTGGTACCCGCGGGCCCGGCCGCCGGCCCGCCGTCCGCCGCGCGGGGTCCTCAGGCGGTGAAGCGGCCCGTGGAGCGGATCTCGGGGAAGTCGGTGAGCACGCCGTCGAGTTCGAGGGCCCGCGCCAGCCGCAGCCGCTCCAGCGTGTTGACCGTCCATCCCGTCACGCGCAGCCCGGCCTCGTGGGCCGCCTCCACGGTGTGCAGGGTGAGGTGGCCGATGTTGAGGGCCACCGTCTCCGCGCCCGCCAGGGCGGCCCGGGCGACGACCTCCCCGGCGTCGGCCGGGGTCTGGTTCGCGTAGAGCACGGTCCGTACGCCCGGCACCAGCCGGGCCGCCTCCACGAGCACCTCGTCGCGGAAGGACGCCACTTCCACCCGGCCGGTCAGATCGCGGCGCAGCAGGAGCTCCGCGAACGTCCCGACGGCGGCGAGGTCGTGGACCTGGATCCGGAGCGGGGCGCGGACCGCGTCGACGACCTCGTCCAGGACCGGCACGTGCTCGCCCCCTCCGGCGTCCAGCCCGCGCAGTTCGGCCAGGGTCAGATCGGCCACCGCTCCCGAACCGTCGGTGGTCCGGTCCACCTCGGCGTCGTGCAGGACGACGAGGGCGCCGTCCTTGCTGAGCCGCACGTCCAGCGCGACGACGTCCATGCCGGAACGTTCCGCGCGGACGAACGAGCGCAAGGTGTTCTCCGGTTCGACACCCATGACCCCGCGGTGCCCGATGGTGAGGAAAGTCAAGGTTCTCTCGCTTCCGTCGACGGCGGCTCCCCGCGCGGTCGCGGTGTCCCGACCGGCCGCGCGCGATGTAGAGGCGCATGCTAGTGCGCCCCGCATGCGATGAAACCGCCTTTGCGGGGGCTCCGCAACGCCGTCCGGCCGCTTCCCGACGGGCTTGCCGGGGGCTGGGGAGCCCCCGGCGCGGCGTGCGCGGTCACCCGGTGGTGGGCGCGTCCCCACCGGCTTGACGTTCCTGCCCGCCCAGCCCTTCCAGGTCCGCCAGCAGCGCCCGGGTCAGCTCCAGTTCGGCCAGGTGCTGGCGCTCGCTCCAGCGCAGCGCGAGGACCGGGAACGCCCAGTCCGGCTCGGCGGCCGCGTGCGCCATGGCCTCCCGTACGGAGGTCAACTCCTCGGTGGTGCGCTCCAGATGCTCCGTCACCATCCCGCGCAGCCGCTCGGGCTCGGCCAGGTGCCCGAGCCAGACCCGCAGCAGCAGACCGTGCTTGAGCACCGGGGGGCCCGCCTCGGAGACGTCGGAGGCCCAGCCTGCCAGTGCCTCGCGCCCGGCGGGGGTGATGCCGTAGCGGCGCTTGGCCCGCGCCTCTTCGGGTCCCGAGCGCACGGAGGCCGCGTAGCCGAGCTCCTCCAGGCGGCGCAGTTCGGCGTAGATCTGGCTGATGGCCGGGGACCAGTAGAAGAAGCGCAGCGAGGAGTCCGCCCACTTCTTCAGCTCGTAGCCGGTCCGCTCCCCGGGGAAGGACAGCAGACCGAGTACCGCCCACGCGGTCGGCGGAAGCTCTTGCTTCTTCGGCTTCTGACTACTAGTCATATTCCGAATTGAAGTGAGACCGGGTACGGGACGCAACCCTGGAGGCACCGTGAAATTCTCCGTGATCTTCGAAGCTCAGCTCGCCGACCCGACCGTGGAACGGGAGCACCAGGTCATCCGGGACTGCGTCGAGCAGGCCGTGCTCGCCGAGCAGATGGGGTTCGACCGGATCTGGGCCGTGGAGCACCACTCCTTGAAGTGGTACGCCCATATGTCCGCTCCCGAGATCTTCCTGACCTGGGTGGCGGCCCGGACCAACACCATACGCATCGGGCACGGGGTCGTGTGCATGCCCTTCGCCTTCAACCATCCCGTCCGGGTCGCCGAGCGGGCCGCGATGCTCGACCTGCTGTCCGGCGGGCGTGTCGACCTCGGAGCCGGGCGGGGCGGCACCGTGCAGGAGACCTCGCTGTGCGGGGTGGACAGGGACCGCACCACGGCGGAGGTGGAGGAGGCGCTGCGGATCATCGGGAAGGCCTGGCAGGAGGAGGAGCTGGAGTACCACGGGGAGCTCATCGACATCGATCCGCACCCCATCCTGCCGCGGCCGAGCCAGCGGCCCCATCCGCCGTTGTTCCTCGCGTGCAGCCGGGCCGAGACCCTGGTGCAGGCCGCGGAACTGGGCGTGGGGGCGTTGGTGATGGGATTCGCCGGGCCCGGGTCCATCGCGGGGATGCGCTCGGTCTACGACGCGGCGATCGCCGGCCGGGACGGCGGCCGCTTCGTCTCGACGGCCGTCAACGACCACTTCTCGGTGCTCTGCCCGACGATCGTGCTCGACGACCCCGAGGAGGCCCGCCGGATCGGGATCCGGGGGCAGCGGTTCTTCGCGCAGTCCATCGGTCACTGGTACGGCGGGGCGGGGGTGCCGGACGAGGCGGTGGTCGCGGGCGCCGACGAGGGGGCGGAGATGCGCAGGGCGGCCGAGCAGGTGGTGGCCCGGCTGCACGAGCAGGACATCCCGGTACGGCCCACCGCCACGGCCACCTTCAACGCGGACCACGCCTACGGGAGCGCCGACGAGGCGATCGCGTACGTGGAGCGGCTGCGGGACGCGGGGGCCGACGAGATCATGTGCCTGATCCAGATGGGCACCGTGCCGCAGGAGGCCTGCCTGGAGACCCTGCGGCAGTGGGGCGAGAAGGTCATCCCGCACTTCGCGCACCAGCGGGCGTAGGGGGTTGCAGCCGTGACGGATGTGACTACTGGGGCTGCTAAGGCCGGCGGGGCGGACCGGGCCGGCGGGGCGGACCGGGCCGGCGGGGCGGACCGGGCCGACCGGCTCGATCCCGCCGCCCGGCCCTACGCCGACGCGCTGGCCTCCCTCTTCCCCGACCTCGGGGGGCGCGTCACCGACGCCGACGAGGCCCGCCGGATCCTCGCCGCCGTGCCCGCGACGGCCCGGCCGGCCGTCGTGGGCGCCGTGGAAGACCGGGAGGTCCCCGGGCCGGCCGGGGCGCCGCCGGTCCCGGTGCGCGTCTACTACCCCGACCCGGAGCGGTGGCCGGGCTCCCGGCCGACCGTGGTGTTCTGCCACGGCGGCGGCTGGGTCCTGGGTGACCTCGACAGCTACGACGCCACCGCGCGGGCGCTCTGCCGGGCCTCCGGCGCCGTCCTGGTCTCCGTGGACTACCGGCGGGCGCCCGAGGCCCGCTTCCCCGCCGCCGTCCACGACGCCTACGCCGCCCTGTGCTGGGCCGGCGCACACCTCGACGAGCTCGGCGGGGACCCGGACGCCCTGGTCGTGGCAGGCGACAGTGCCGGCGGGAACCTCGCCGCCGCCTCCTGCCGGCTGGCGCGCGACTGCGGGGGCCCCGCCGTCGCGCTCCAGGTGCTGATCTACCCGTGCCTGGACGCCGCCCGGGACACCGGGTCCTACCGGAGCAACGCCGAGGGCTACTTCCTGACCGCGGCGCACCTGCGCTGGTTCTGGGAGCAGTACCTCGGCCCCGGCGGCGACGGCGGCGATCCGCTGGCCTCCCCGCTCGCCGGGGACCCGCGCGGGCTGCCGCCCGCGTACGTGGTGGTCGCCGGCTGCGATCCGCTGCGGGACGAGGGGATGGCGTACCACTACCGGCTGCTCGGGGCCGGGGTCCGTTCGGCCCTTGACTCGCACCCCGGAATGTTCCACGGGTTCCTCGCGCTGGCCGGAGTGCTCCCCGAGGCCCGTCAGGCCTTGGCGCGACTGGGCGGAGTCATCAATTCCGTGCATAAGAACGGGAAGACTTCCGGTGAAGTGGGGGGTGACGCAGGATAATTTCCCGGATCTCCTCTTGAGTGGGAGAGCCTCACCCGTTTACGCTGTGCCGACGTGAGGTTCTCCTGTGGAGGAAGTGACATGACGGAAACTCTTGTGCCGGGCATCGGCGGTGCCGTGATAACCGCTGGTGTACGGGTGGTCGACCACCCGGCGTGGCCCGAGCTCAAGGCCGCCGTGGAGGAGATCCGGCCCTGGCAGTCGGCCGACGGCTCCATCGACTTCGAGATCGAGGGGTCGCACATCCGCGGAGCCGCCCCGGTCGCGGTCGAGCGCGTGATCGAGGGCATCGAGGCGCTGTCGCCGCTGCTCCCGCACGGCGCCGCGTACCACCGTGCCCTCATCGGCGACCTGCGCAAGTGGGCCGACGGCGGCTTCGGCGTGCCCGACTTCCTCGACTCCCTGCTGGCCTTCGCCCCGGCCGCCGAGCGCGCCGACGGGCTCCAGCACCTCGTGGTCTTCCCGATGTACACGCAGAACGGCAACCCGGACCGCAACCTCGAGGCCGTCGTGCTGAAGATGGTGTGGCCCGAGTGGCTCTCCGAGCTGGAGCGCACCCGGTACGACAACCCGCTCTTCCTCGGCATCACCTTCGAGGACTTCACCCCGGGCTACGACACGCACTCCGCCGTGCTCTTCCCGGAGACCATCGCGGTGCGCGAGGCCCCCGAGCGCTTCACCTGGGGCGGCATCTTCTGCGACCGTGAGGCCGCCCGCTACCGCAAGGTCACCGAGGCCGCCGTGGACATCCTGGGCATCGAGCTGCCCGAGGACATCGCCCGGATGGTCGAGGACCAGGAGCGCTGCGAGAAGGCCTTCGTCCTGTGGGACATGGTCCACGACCGCACCCACAGCCACGGCGACCTGCCGTTCGACCCCTTCATGATCAAGCAGCGCCAGCCGTTCTGGATGTACGGCCTGGAGGAGCTGCGCTGTGACCTCACCGCCTTCAAGGAGGCCGTGAAGCTGGAGTCCGAGGGCAACGAGCACGGCCGCGACGTGCAGTACGCCGTCCTCTTCGACCGGATGTTCCGCTTCCCGGTGTCCGGCGACCGCAACCGGAACTACGACGGCCTCGGCGGCCAGCTCCTCTTCGCGTACCTCCACAAGCACGACGTCGTGCGCTGGACGGACAACAAGCTGAAGATCGACTGGATGCGCGCCCCGCAGGTCACCAACCAGCTGTGTGCCGAGATCGAGGACCTCTACCGGGCCGGCATCGACCGCCCGAAGCTCGTCCACTGGTTCAAGGCGTACGACCTGGTCGCCGAGTACCTCGCCCCCCACCCGGGGTCCAAGTGGGCCAAGGGCCCCGACGCCCTGGACCTGACGCAGCCGCCGCGCAAGCTCGTGGACGACGTGCTTCCGGACGAGTTTCCGCTGAGCATGTTCTATGAGGCCCTGGCCAAGAAGCTCAAGGGCGTGATCGCCTCGACCAAGGGCATCACGGCAGGGAACGCCGCGGACCGCGAGACCGCTGCGCGGGTCGCCGCGTGAGCGCTCGCCCACAGGAGGCTGCACAGATGAACGGCTCCGGTAACGGAAACGGGAAGCTCCACGGGGCGGTAGTGGCGGTGGCGGGGGCCGGCGGGCCCGCGGGCCGTGCCACCCTGCTCCGCCTCGCCGAGGCGGGAGCCGTGGTCGTCGCCTCCGACGCCGACGCGGCCCGCCTCGCGGAAGCGGTGGACGCCGCGCGCTACGCCCACGGTGGCGCCACCATCACCGGTGACACCGTCGACCTGCTCGACCTGGACGCCACCAAGGCCTGGGCCGAGCAGACCGAGAAGGAGTTCGGCCGCATCGACGGCCTGGTCCACCTCGTCGGCGGCTGGCGCGGCAGCACCACCTTCACGGACACCGACCTCGCGGACTGGGCCTTCCTGGAGAAGCTCCTCATCCGCACGGTCCAGCACACCTCGCTCGCCTTCCACGACGGGCTGCTGCGCAGCGACCGCGGCCGCTACGTCCTGGTCAGCCAGTCCGGTGCGCACAAGCCGGTCGCCAACAACGCCGCGTACAACGCGGGCAAGGCGGCTGCCGAGGCCTGGACCCTCGCGATGGCGGATTCCTTCCGCAAGGCGGGTGGCGAGGACGGTCCGGGCGCCGCGGCTGCGATCCTGGTGATCAAGGCATTGGTGCACGACGCGATGCGCGCCGAGCGTCCCACTGCGAAGTTCGCGGGCTTCACCGACGTCAAGGAGCTGGCCGAGGCCATCGCCGGCGTCTGGG
This sequence comes from Streptomyces sp. NPDC056883, assembly GCF_042788835.1. Lineage (NCBI taxonomy): Bacteria > Bacillati > Actinomycetota > Actinomycetes > Kitasatosporales > Streptomycetaceae > Streptomyces > Streptomyces sp. NPDC056883. The sequence goes on from NZ_JBHUBS010000002.1 coordinate 226,058, forward strand.
AGCGGCCCGCCACCGATGTGAACGGACAGCGCCTGTGGCTCACCCCCCAACCGTGAAGACCGGTGTCGTGAAGACCGCGATACGCAAGTCCGCGGCGAAGACCGACGCCCGCCGGCACCACGACCCGGCGGTGCGCGGTTTCGCGAGCGACAACTACGCCGGAGTGCACCCCGAGGTCCTGGCAGCCATCGCGCTGGCCAACGGAGGGCACCAGGTCTCCTACGGCGACGACGAGTACACCGAACACCTGCAGTCCGTCTTCCGCGGCCACTTCGGCGCGCACGCCGAGGCGTTCCCGGTCTTCAACGGCACCGGGGCCAACGTGACGGCCCTGCAGGCCCTCACCGACCGCTGGGGCGCCGTGGTCTGCGCCGAATCGGCGCACATCAACGTCGACGAGGGCGGCGCGCCCGAGCGGATGGCGGGCCTCAAGCTGCTCACCGTCCCCACCCCGGACGGCAAGCTCACCCCCGAGCTCATCGACCGGCAGGCCTGGGGCTGGGAGGACGAGCACCGGGCGATGCCGCAGGTCGTCTCGATCACCCAGAACAGCGAGCTCGGCACGGTCTACACCGTGGACGAGATCAGGGCCATCGTCGAGCACGCGCACGGCAAGGGCATGAAGGTCCACCTCGACGGTGCCCGCATAGCCAACGCCGCGGCCTCGCTCGACGTGCCGATGCGCGCCTTCACGAACGCGGTCGGCGTGGACGTGCTGTCCTTCGGCGGCACCAAGAACGGGATGATGGGCGGCGAAGCCGTCGTCGTGCTGAACCCGGACTCCGTCCGGCAGATGAAGCACATCCGCAAGATGTCGATGCAGCTCGCCTCGAAGATGCGCTTCGTGTCGGTGCAGCTCGAAGCGCTCCTCGCGAAGGACCTGTGGCTGCGCAACGCCCGCCACGCCAACGCGATGGCGCAGCGGCTGGCGGCCGGGGTGCGCGAGACCGACGGCGTGGAGATCCTCTACCCGGTGCAGGCGAACGCCGTGTTCGCGCGGCTCCCGCACGAGGTCTCGCGGCGGCTGCAGGAGCGCTACCGCTTCTACTTCTGGGACGAGATCGCGGGCGACGTCCGGTGGATGTGCAGCTACGACACCCAGGAAGAGGACGTCGACGGCTTCCTCCAGGCGTTGAAGGAAGAGCTCGCACGCTAGCGGCATAAATCTATAGGCATGCAGTCGGATGCATGAGTATGCTCCTGGATCATGGAACTGATCCAGGAGCATTCCGACGTTGCCGCCTATCTGGCGGCCGATGACGTGGTCGACCACGACCATCCACTGGTCGACGAGACCGCCGACGCACTGTGGACGGCCACGGGCGACGCATATTCATACGCCAAAGCGGCCTTCGAGTTCGTCCGCGACACCATCCCGCACTCCGCCGACTCCGGGGACGACCGCGTCTCCTGGCGCGCCTCCGACGTCGTGGCGACGCGCAACGGCATCTGCTACGCCAAAGCCCACGCGCTGACCGCGCTGCTGCGCAACCGCGGCATCCCGGCCGGCCTCTGCTACCAGCTCCTGGGCGACGACGACGGATCGAACCCCGTCCTCCACGGCCTCGTCGCGCTGCGCCTGCCCGGCAGCGAGGACTGGTCCCGGGTGGACCCCCGGGGCAACAAGCCCGGCGTGGACGCCCAGTTCACCCTGGACCACGAACAACTCGCCTTCCCCGTCCGCCCGGAGCTCGGCGAGATCGACTACCCCGGGCTGTACGCGGCTGCGCACCCGGCGCCGCTCAAGGCGCTCCAGGAGTCCGTGGACCGGGCGCAGTTGTGGCGGAACCTGCCGACGGGCCTGTAGTCGGCTGACCTTTGGCGGACGGGGCTGTGGTCGACGGCCCTGGTGTCGACGGCCCCGCGGTCGACGGCTCGGCAGCCGGCGGCTCGGCAGCCGGCGGGCCCGAGGCCGCGACCCTGCCCGGGTCCGCGGCCCGGGCGGGGCCGTGTGCCGCCACCGCGGTGTGCAGCAGGGCCGCGGCCAGTTGCAGGGCGGCGATCGCGAGCACCAGGATCCAGGGCGGTGCGGCGGCCGCGAGCCCCACGAGCGCGGCGCCCGTCGACGCGGCCGTCACCTTCAGCCCGGCGCCGAGGGTGAACACCTGGGTCCGGGCCTCTTCGGGTGCGAACTCCGAGCGGATGCGCAGGGTGGCCGTCAGCAGCGGGCCGTCGCACACCCCGGCGGCCGCGAACGCCACCGCCGTGAAGGTGACGGACGGGGTGAAGGCGGCAGCCGTCAGCGCCACCCCGGTCGCCGCCATGGCCCAGCGGGCCAGCCGGCCGGGCGGCACGGACGTGATCCGGCCCAGGGTCAGGGAGCCGGTCAGGGCGCCCAGGGCGAAGGCGGTCATGAGCACCCCGCCGCCTCCCGGACTGCCGAGCGTGGTGGCCAGGAGCACCGCAGTCGTGGTGAGTGCCCCGATGCCCACGAAGGCCAGGGTCGTGGCCGAGGTGACGGCCCGCAGCTCCCGGACCCGCCACAGGGCGGCCAGTCCGGAACCCAGTCCGGCCCGGGGTGCGCCCGGGGCGGGCCCCCGGCCGGGGTGCGCGTAGGGGAGGGTCGCCGCCAGGCCCGCGGCCAGTGCGCCGGAAGCGGCGAGGAGGACCATCGCCGGCCCGGCCGAGCCGAAGGCCGCGACCAGGCTGACGGCCGCCGGAGCGGTGACCGCGGCGCCGTTGTAGGTCGACGCGTCCCAGCCGTACGCCCGGTCCCGAGCGGGACCGGGCGGGACCAGCCCCGCCACCAGGCTCGACAGCCCGCCCGTCACCATCGGTCCGCAGGAGCCGCCGAGCACCGCCACCGCGAGCACCACCGGCGTCGGAGCCCGCCCGAGCAGGAACGCGAGTGCCGCCACGGCCGTGGTGAATCCCGCCAGGGCGCCGACGTGGAAGAGGCGGGGGCGGCGCGACCTGGCCGCGGCGGCGCCCGCGAGGGGAGCCGCGAGCACGTGCGGGGCCAGCCAGGCGGTCAGGACGAACGCGCCGTGGGCGGCGCTCCCGGTCCGCTGGAGGGCGAGCAGTACGACGGCCATGCCCATGCCCTCGGAGGCGAAGCGAGCCGCCAGTGCGGCGGCCAAGTACCGTCCGAGCCCCGGCATCCCGGCCCCTTTCGCCAGGTGACGTGGCAGAGGGGTGCGAGGTTACGCCATACGGGTGTAGCGCGAAAGGATCGCGGTTTTCGGTCAATAGGAAACTTTCCTGTCTGACATCGTTGTCAGCTTGGCATGCGCATGAGTATCTTCGGCCGCAGGATCCCCCCACGGACCCCGGACCCCCCACCTCCGACCGGAAGGCGCTTCATGCGTTACGGAGTCCCCGCCGGGCTGCTCGCCGCGGCCCTCGGCCTGGTCGCGGCGCTGACCCTCGCCCCCACCTCCGCCGCCGTCACCCGCGACACCCCGAACACCCCTGCCGCACTCGCCGCCGCCCCCACGGCCTTCGCCCACCCCGGAGTCCTGAACAGCCGCGCCCAGCTGGACTTCGTACGGGCCAAGGTGCAGGCCGGGCAGCAGCCGTGGAAAGCGGCCTTCGACGACATGCTCGCGAGCCGGTACGGGTCGCTGTCCCGGACGCCCAAGCCGCGCGAGATCGTCGAATGCGGCTCCTACTCCAACCCCAACCTCGGCTGCACCGACGAGCGGGAGGACGCCATAGCCGCGTACACCGACGCGCTCGCCTGGTACATCACCCGCGACACCCGGTACGCGAAGAAGTCGATCGAGCTGATGGACGCCTGGTCCGCGCGGATCAAGGACCACACCAACAGCAACGCCCCGCTGCAGAGCGGCTGGGCGGGCTCCACCTGGCCGCGCGCCGCCGAGATCGTCAAGCACACCTACACCGGCGGCTGGCCCAACCAGGGGCGCTTCGCCACGATGCTGCGCGACGTCTACCTGCCCGAGGTCATCGGCGGGAAGCCGAACAGCAACGGCAACTGGGAACTGATCATGATGGACGCCGCCGTCGGCATCTCCGTCCACCTCGACGACCGCGCGAGCTACGACAAGGCGCTGGCGATTTACCTCGGCCGGGTGCCCGCCTACTTCTACCTGGCCTCCGACGGGCCGCAGCCGAAGTACCCGCCGCGCTCCACCATCGACACCAGGAGCGAGCTGATCGACTACTGGCACGGCCAGAGCACCTTCGTGGACGGTCTGGCCCAGGAGACCTGCCGGGACTTCGGCCACACCGGCATGGGCATCGCGGCGGCACTGCACGTGGCCGAGACCTCGCGCATCCAAGGGCGCGACCTGTACCCGGAGTTCAAGGACCGGTTCCGCCACGCGCTGGGCTTCCACGCCAAGTACGAACTCGGTGAGGCCGTGCCCTCCTGGCTGTGCGGCGGGAGCCTCACCAAGGGGCTGGGTCCGGCCACCGAGGTCGGCTACAACGCCCTGCACACCCGGCTCGGCGTCACGATGGAGAACACCCGCCGGCTCACCGAGGGCCGCCGCCCGGCCGGCACCGAGAACCACTTCGAGGCGTGGGAGACGCTGACCCACGCGGAGAACCCGAACTGACGCACGCACTCCCGACGCAGGACCACGGCCCCGCCCGATGGGCGGGGCCGCGGTCTGCCACAGGGCTCAGTACGTCCCGGCAGGCCTCAGCCGGCTTCCTTGACCTGGGCCGGGGTCGGCGCGGTGCCGCCGAGGTGGGCCGGCAGCCACCAGGAGTCCTCGGTGCCCTTGGGCTTGGCCGGGTAGGCGGCCTGGGCGGCGTCCAGCAGCTCCTGCACCCGCTCGCGCAACCGGCGGGTGATGGCGCCGGCGTACTGGTCGGAGGGCGCCTCCAGCGGCTCGCCCACGCGCATCGTCACCGGGATGTGGCTGCGCTTGAGGTCCTTGGGGCGGCCCTTGGTCCACATCCGCTGCGTCCCCCACAGGGCCACCGGGATCAGCGGGACACCGGCTTCCTGGGCCATGCGCGCCGCACCGGACTTGAAGCTTTTGAGCGTGAAGGACTGGGAGATCGTCGCCTCCGGGAACACGCCGATGATCTCGCCGGAGCGCAGCGAGTCGAGCGCGTGCTGGTAGGCCGTCTCGCCCTGGGCGCGGTCCACCGGGATGTGCTTCATCGCGCGCATCAGCGGACCGGACACCTTGTGCCGGAACACCGACTCCTTCGCCATGAAACGGACGAGCCGCTTCTGCGGGCGCGCGGTCAGCCCGGCGAAGATGAAGTCGAGGTAGCCGATGTGGTTCGACACCAGAACGGCCCCGCCCTTGCGCGGGATGTTCTCGGTCCCCTTCATGTCGATGCGGACGTCGAGCGCACGGAAGAGGGTGTGCGCGGCACCGATAACCGGGGGGTAGACGAGCTCAGCCATGGTGGGGAGACCCCGCTTTCTGCCTGGAGGTGCTCCCGGCCGGAAGTTACGGCAGCGTAGGTACGCGGCCATGGGGATCGTGCCCCATACGGGAGCCGCAGGCCAGCCCAGAGGCCCGTGCCCGGCGAGATTCTCGTCACGCCGGGAATGCGGAGGGTCCGCGGGGCGCTCCGATCAGCGTACGACCGTACCGGGATGATGGACGAGCGCCCGTACGGGCCAGGCGACGGCTGAGACGGGGACGCGGGTGCGCGCAGGCGAGCGGGACGAGGGCGCGGACGGCACCGCGGACGGGACCGCGGGCGAGGCCGAGGCCGCGGGCCGGGGCGACGGCCGGCTGGGCATCGCCGAACTGGGAACCGAGCCGGGGGAGCGGGCCACGCTCGTGCAGTTCTCTAGCGCCTTCTGCCAGCCTTGCCGGGCCACCCGGCGGATCCTGGACGAGGTGGCGGCCATAGTCGGGGGCGTCCGGCACATCGAGATCGATGCGGAGAAGAACTTGGACCTCGTACGGGCCCTGGGCATCGAGAAGACCCCGACCGTACTGGTCCTGGACGCGGCCGGCCGGATCGTGCGGCGGGCCGCCGGGATGCCGCGCAAGGCGGACGTGATCGCCGCCCTGGGCGCCGCCGTGTGACGCGGGCGCGGAACGCGCCCCGGCGGGCGCCGGGGGCGTCCGGTGAGCCGGTGCACGCGTCCGCACGCAGCGTGACGCGCCCTACATCTGACCGTTGAGGCTTGACTGTGTACACGAGAGATCGCCAGGCTTGCGATATGCGGTATGAACTCCTGCTTTACGGACGGGGCACCTCCTGATGACGGCTCCGACGGCTCCCTCCCCGCGGGCCGGCGCAGGCCTGCCCGGCTCGCCCGCGCTGCTGCGCTCGGTGTTCCGCCGGCACGCCGCGGGCGTCGCCGTGATCACTGCCGAGAGCGGTGGCCGGCCGGCGGGATTCACCGCGACCTCGCTCAACTCCGTCTCGGCGGACCCCCCGCTCCTGTCGTTCACCATCGGCACCGGGTCCTCCAGCTGGCCCGCGATACGGGACTCCGAGCACCTCGGGGTCCACATACTCGGGGAGCACCAGGGGGAGCTGGCGGGCCTGTTCGCCCGCAACGGGGCCGACCGCTTCGGTCCGGCGACCGACTGGGCGCCGGGCCCGCACGGGGTTCCGGTCCTGGGCGGCGTCCTGGCCTGGCTGGTGTGCCGGGTCGTGGCGCGGGTTCCGGCCGGCGAGCACCGGGTGATCATCGCGGAGGCGGTCGCCGGGGACCCGGCGGGGGACCCCGTGGGCGATCCGGCCGGCGAGGGCCGTCCGCTGCTGTACCACCAGGGGCGCTTCAACGCGTTGAGGGACTGAATCGTCCCTGCTGGGGCCGGTTTCGCGGGCGTTGGCCAGATCACAGTTCACCGGCCTTGCAACCTGGCGGAACCCGCTGTGTACTGACGAGTAACATTCCCGAACGGGGCGCGGGCCGCTCCGGCGGGAACGGCCCGAGATGGCGCCTATGCTGCCTGAACAAGGCGGTACCAGAAATGTCGATGCGGTAGGAGAGCCGGCGTGAGCCTGAGGATCGTTGTCTGTGTGAAGTACGTGCCCGACGCCACCGGCGACCGGCAGTTCACCGAAGACCTGACCGTCAACCGTGACGACGTCGACGGCCTGCTGTCGGAGCTCGACGAGTACGCCGTCGAGCAGGCGCTGCAGATCGCCGACGAGGCCGACGACGCGGAGATCACCGTCCTGACGGTGGGCCCCGAGGACGCGAAGGACGCGCTGCGCAAGGCGCTGTCCATGGGTGCCGACAAGGCCATCCACGTCGAGGACGACGACCTGCACGGCAGCGACGTCATGGCGACCTCGCTGGTGCTCGCCAAGGCGATCGAGAAGGCCGGTTACGACCTGGTCATCACGGGCATGGCCTCGACCGACGGCACCATGGGTGTCCTCCCGGCGATCCTGGCCGAGCGCCTGGGCGTCCCGCAGGTCACCCTGCTGTCCGAGGTCAAGGTCGAGGACGGTGTCGTGACCGGACGCCGCGACGGCGACTCCGCGAGCGAGCAGCTGGAGGCCTCCCTCCCGGCGCTCGTCTCGGTGACGGACCAGTCGGGCGAGGCCCGCTACCCGTCCTTCAAGGGCATCATGGCCGCCAAGAAGAAGCCGGTGGAGGCCTGGGACCTGGAGGAGCTGGACATCGAGTCCGACGAGGTCGGTCTCGAAGGCTCCTGGACCGCGGTCGACTCCGCGACCCAGCGTCCGGCCCGCACCGCCGGCACGATCGTCAAGGACGAGGGCGAGGGCGGCAAGTCGCTGGCCGAGTTCCTGGCCGGCCAGAAGTTCATCTAAGAGCTTCGGCCCCTTCTCACACGCCCCCTGACTACTTCGCATTCGCAGGAGCATCCCCAATGGCTGAAGTCCTCGTCTACGTCGACCACGTCGACGGCGCCGTCCGCAAGCCCACCCTCGAACTGCTGACGCTGGCCCGCCGCATCGGCGAGCCCGTCGCCGTCGCCCTCGGCGCCGGTGCCGAGGCCACCGCCGCCGTGCTCGCCGAGCACGGTGCCGTCAAGGTCCTCACCGCCGACGCCCCGGAGTTCTCCGACTACCTCGTCGTACCGAAGGTGGACGCGCTCCAGGCCGCGTACGCCGCTGTGTCCCCGGCGGCCGTGCTGCTCCCCTCCTCCGCGGAGAACAAGGAGATCGGCGCCCGCCTGGCCGTCCGCATCGGCTCCGGCATCATCACCGACGCCACCGACCTGGAGGCGGGTGACGAGGGTCCGGTCGCGACGCAGGCCGCGTTCGCCGCGTCCTTCAGCACCAAGTCCCGCGTCTCCAAGGGCACCCCGGTCATCACCGTGAAGCCGAACTCGGCCCCGGTCGAGGCCGCTCCGGCCGCCGGCACCGTCGAGGCGCTCGCCGTCACCTTCGGCGCCCTGGCCACCGGCACCAAGGTCACCTCCCGCACCCCGCGCGAGTCGACCGGCCGCCCCGAGCTGACCGAGGCCGCGATCGTGGTCTCCGGTGGCCGCGGCGTCAACGGCGCCGAGAACTTCCACATCATCGAGGCCCTCGCGGACTCCCTCGGTGCGGCCGTCGGCGCCTCGCGCGCCGCCGTGGACGCCGGCTGGTACCCGCACTCCAACCAGGTCGGCCAGACCGGCAAGTCGGTCTCCCCGCAGCTGTACATCGCCTCCGGCATCTCGGGCGCGATCCAGCACCGCGCCGGCATGCAGACGTCGAAGACGATCGTCGCGATCAACAAGGACGCCGAGGCTCCGATCTTCGACCTCGTCGACTACGGCGTGGTCGGCGACCTCTTCGCGGTCGTCCCCCAGCTGACCGACGAGATCAAGGCGCGCAAGGGCTAAAACCCTGCCGCAGGCGTTGACCTGCGGGTAAGTGGTCTCCGGGGCCGTGTGGTGTTTCTCACCGCACGGCCCCGAGTCGTTTGTCCAGGACGGCGGAGGGACCATTGACTGAGCGGAACCCCGTGACTAAATTCTGTAATGCGGATCTAAGATTCCGTGAAGCGGAAAAGAGGAGAGTGCACGATGGGTCAGCAGGAGAAGGTGGCGACGAGCCTCGCAGGCGCGGTCAGCGAGGGCATCAGCGCTTCCCTCAAGCCGGTGGACGCGGAACTCGCGCGCCACTACCCGGGCGACCCCGGCACCCGTCAGCCCATCCACACGGTCTACGTGCCCGGTGACGTCTTCGACGGGGACACCATCCGCTCCTGGGGCGACCAGGCCCTCGCGGCCCTGGACGAGCACGCCCCGGACGCCGCCACCTTCGCCAAGGTACTCGGCATCTCCGACGAGCTGGCGGTACCGGTCTACGACCGCGTCCGCGCCAAGCTCGCCTCCGAGCCCATCGAGGACCTGCGCGTCGACTTCGAGGACGGCTTCGGCGTCCGCTCCGACGAGGAGGAGGACCAGGCCGCGGCACGCGCCGCCCGCCTCGTCGCCGAAGCCTTCTCCAACGGCACGAACGCCCCGTACATGGGCATCCGGATGAAGTGCATGGAGTCCAACGTCCGCGACCGCGGCATCCGGACCACCGACATCTTCCTCTCCGGCCTGCTCGCCCACGGCGGCCTGCCCGAGGGCCTGGTCCTGACCCTGCCCAAGGTCACCTACCCCGAGCAGGTCACGGCCTTCGTGCAGCTGCTGGAGGCCTTCGAGACCGCCCGCGGCCTGCGCCCCGGCCGGATCGGCTTCGAGATCCAGATCGAGACCAGCCAGTCCATCCTGGCCTCCGACGGCACCGCCGCGGTCGCCCGGATGATCGAGGCCTCCAAGGGCCGCGCCACCGGCCTCCACTACGGCACCTTCGACTACAGCGCCTGCGTCGGCGTCTCCGCCGCGTACCAGTCGAGCGACCACCCGGCCGCCGACCACGCCAAGGCGATCATGCAGGTCGCGGCCGCCGGCACCGGCGTGCGCGTCTCCGACGGCTCGACCAACGTCCTGCCGATCGGCACCACCGAGCACGTCCACGAGGCCTGGAAGCTGCACTACGGCCTCACCCGCCGCGCCCTGGCCCGCGCCTACTACCAGGGCTGGGACATGCACCCGGCGCACCTGCCGACCCGCTACGCGGCCGTCTTCGTCTTCTACCGCGAGGGCCTCGAAACCGCCGCCGCGCGCCTGAAGGCGTACGTCGCCAAGATCGAGGGCGACGTCATGGACGAGCCCGCCACCGCGAAGGCCCTGGCCGGCTACCTGGTCCGCGGCCTGGACTGCGGCGCCGTCGGCGCCGACGAGGTCACCGCCCTGACCGGCCTGACCCGCGCGGAGCTCGACGCCTTCGCCATCCCGCGCCGCTCGGCGACCCTGACGGCCACCGCCTAGCCCTCAGCGCATCACGTAGGCGTGGTCCCGCAGTGCGCGGGGCCACGCCTACGGTGCGACCGGGACCGGTCAGACCTGCTCGGCGATTTGGTGTCGATGCCAGGCGAAGAAAGGTTCCTGCTCCATCGTCAGCCCTGCTACGGGCTTGTCCGCGAGCCGGGCGGCCATGGCGGCCAGGTCGGCTGTCTCCTGTGCCTTCGGACTGGCCCTTATCGTGCCCGAGTGGTCGACGTAGATGTGTCCGTGCTCGAACAGTTCGTCGCACCCCATCAGACACGCGGGAATGATGTTGGCCAGCATCAGCCGTTCCACCTGGCTCGAGGCGCTTCGGCGCTTGATGTGTGCTGCCCTGACGAACCTGGAGGGGAGCGTGCGCCCGCACAGGGCGCAGGTCAGCTGCGTGGCGTTGCCGAACCGGGCGCGGCGCATCTTGGCACGCTCGCGGCGCCTGAGCACCGTCGTGGCCGCGCTGGTCTCCCCGTCGTGGTCGATGCTTCCGGTGTCCGAGCCGCTGATCACGGGCGGAAGGGACTCGACGAACCTGGTCACCTCGACGACCCCCGGTTCAAGTACGGCGGCACCCTGCTTGTTGGCTGACAGCCGCAGTGCTTCCATCGCCCCGCGGCCGAGGGTGACGCCCTCGGCCGGGGAGATGTCCTCGAGGACGTCCATGCCGATGCGCTCGGGGTAGTCGTCGTCCGCCCAGACCGGCTCGTGTGCGGTGAACAGAGGGCGGGTCACTTCGCCGATGACGACCCTCCGCAGGGACGCGCCGTCCCAGCCGCCGGGCGCCACTCGGCTGTTCGGTCCCTTGTGGCCCAGGACGAGCAGGTCGCCCGCAGCGAGGCTCTGCACTGCCGGCCGGGAATCCGCCCGGTCCAGGGTGGCACTGCGCCAGCCCCACAATCCGCGCGCCAGACCGACCTCAAGATTGGTCTTCGACGGTGTGGGGACGTACACGTAGGCGGTCTTCTGCATGGCGGGTCTCCTCGACTCGGCCTCCCGGAGGGAGGGTTCAGTGATCCGCGCTCCCTGCGAGTCCTGGAACTGGGAGAGGCGCGTGTAGCCCAAGAGAGTCCATGATCACCCGTGTGCCCGTCAAGAGTCCCGTGCACATGCCGCGCGGACGCCCCGTTGCCGCGGCACGGTCAGGAGGCCGGCGGGAGCTCGCCCGAGCCGCGGGGGATCAGGCGGGTGGGGAGTTCGATGCGGGCCGGAGGGAGATCGGCGCCCGCCAGGCGCTGGAAGAGGCGGTCCGTGGCCACCCGGCCCAGGGCTGCGGCGTCCTGGGCGATGACCGTGATGCCGGGGTTCAGCAGATCGGCGAGTTCGAAGTCGTCGAAGCCGACCAGGGCCACCGGGTGGGGGAGGGCGGCGAGGATGCGTACCGCCGTGACCGTCACGCGGTTGTTCCCGGCGAACAGGGCCGTGACCGGCTCCGGGCCGGACAGCATCGCCCGGGCGGCGGCCGAGACACGCTCCGGGGCCGTCGTGCCGAGGGAGACCCAGGCCCCGTCGACCGGCAGGCCGGCGTCCGCCATGGCCGCGCGGTAGCCCCGCAGCCGCTCGGTCGCCGTGTGGATGTGCGGCTGGTCGCCGATGAAGCCGATCCGGCGGTGGCCGCCCGCGATCAGGTGCGCCACCCCGTTCACGGCGCCCCCGAAGCTGTCGGACAGCACCACGTCCGCGTCGATCCGGCCCGCCGGGCGGTCCACGAACACCGTGGCCACCCCGGCCCGGATCTCCGGCTCCAGGTAGCGGTGGTCGTCCCCGGCCGGGATCACCACGAGCCCGTCCACCCGGCGGGCGCACAGCGCGAGCGCCAACTCCCGCTCGCGCTCCGGGTCCTCGTCGCTGGAGCCGTTGATGAGCAGGGCGCCGTGGGCGCGGGCCACCTCTTCCACGGCCCGGTTGAGCGGCCCGTAGAAGGGGTCGGAGAGGTCCTCCAGGACCAGGCCGACGGTGGCGGTACGACCCTTGCGCAGCACCCGCGCGCTGTCGTTGCGGCGGAAACCGAGCGCGTCGATGGCCTCCTGGACCCGCCTCTCGGTGTCCGGGGTGACCCCCGGCTCCCCGTTGACCACGCGTGACACCGTTTTGAGGCCCACGCCGGCCCGGGCCGCCACGTCCTTCATGGTCGGCCGGTTGCCGTAGCGGGGCTCGGACGGGCGGCGGGTGTGCGGCACGGTGTCGGACCTCCAGGGGGACGGGCGCTGCGGCGGTGCGGGGCCGGCGCTGCGGACGGGCCCCTGACCTTGAGGATAAGCACTCGGCGGAGCACCGGGGTTTCCGTGGCAGGGTGGTGCGGGCAAGCCACTGGGGGCATCGGGAGAGGGGTAGACGTGATTGTCTGGATCAACGGCACCTTCGGCGCCGGGAAGAGCAGCACAGCGCGCGAGCTGACCGGCCTCCTGCCGGAGAGCACCTTGTTCGACCCGGAGTTCATCGGTGACGCGCTGCGCGTGCTGCTGCCGCGCAAACGCCTCGCGGAGGTGTCCGACTACCAGGACCTGCCGAGTTGGCGGCGGCTCGTCGTGGACACGGCGGCGGCGATGCTCGCGGAGTTGGGCGGGGTGCTGGTGGTCCCCATGACGCTGCTGCGGCAGGAATACCGCGACGAGATCTTCGGCGGGCTCGCGGCGCGCAGGATCGCGGTGCGGCACGTCCTGCTCGCCCCGGAGGAAACGATCCTCCGGGAGCGGATCGCGACCCGGGAGGAGAGCCGGTCCTCGCAGGACAGGGACCCCCGGGACCGGCGGTGGGCGTACGACCACATACCGGCCTACCAGAACGCGCTGGGCTGGCTCGCGGCCGACGCGCACGTCATCGACAACGGGACCCTGACCGTACGGGAGACGGCCGAGCGGATCGCCGAGGCCGTACGCACCGACACGGCCCGGATCTGCGACATCGTGCAGACCCCGCAGCCGACGCGCGAGACGGTCGCGGCCGGGGTGCTGCTCTTCGACGACGCGGACCGGGTGCTGCTGGTGGACCCGACGTACAAGCCGGGGTGGGAGTTCCCCGGCGGGGTCGTCGAGGCCGGGGAAGCCCCGGCGTGCGCAGGGGTGCGGGAGGTCGAGGAGGAACTCGGGCTCGTACTGGAGCGCCTCCCCGAGCTCCTGGTCGTGGACTGGGAGCCGCCGGGCCCCCCGGCGGGCTACGGCGGCCTGCGGCTGCTGTTCGACGGGGGCCGGCTGTCGGCGGCGCAGACCGGGCGGCTGCGGCTCCCCGGACCGGAGCTGCGGGCCTGGCGGTTCGTGACGGAGGAGGAGGCGGCGGACCTGCTGCCGCAGGTGCGCTACGAGAGGCTCCGCGGGGCCCTGCGGGCACGCGAACGGGGCCGGGCGGCCTACCTGGAGGCGGGGCGGGCCGTCCCCGAGGCGATGTCGTAGACGCCTGAGCCGGCACGGGCGTCCACGTGCTGCGCTGCGCGGGTCGGACTCCCGCGCGGCGCAGCGGTCAGATCAGCCCGTTGTCGCGGGCGTAGAGCGCGGCCTGGGTGCGGTCGCGCAGTCCCAGGCGGGTCAGGACGCGAGAGATGTGGTTCTTGACGGTGCCCTCGCTGAGGTACAGGCGGGAGGCGATCTCCTTGTTCGTCGCACCGGCCGAGATCAGGCGCAGGACCTCCGTCTCGCGGGGAGTGAGGGTGTCCGGTACGGGGAGCCCGGCCGCCAGGCCCGCGATGACGGTCTGGTCGAACTGGGCGACTCCGGCGTGGGCGAGACGGACGGCCCGTGCCAACTCGGCGGCGGGCAGGTTCTTCAGGAGGTAGCCCACCGCGCCCGCCTTCAGGGCCCGGCTGACGTACTCGTCGTCGTTGAAGGTCGTCAGCATCACGATCCTGCAGGCGGGCAGCCGACTCCGCAGCAGCCGGGTGGCGGTGACCCCGTCGACGCCGGGCATGCGGACGTCCATCAGCACCACGTCCGGGCGGCAGCCGGGCGCCTCCTCGACGGCCTGCTCTCCGTCGCGGGCGCTCCCCACCACCTCGATGCCGGGCTGGATGCCGAGCAGCGCGGTGATGCCCTCGCGGACGAGGTCCTGGTCGTCGACCACGTAGACGCGCACGTTCACCAGGGAACTCCCACCGTCAGGACGGTGCCGGACGCCGATGTGTCTATGTCGACCGTGCCGTCGGCGAGGCGGACCCGCTCGCGCAGTCCGGCGAGTCCGAAACCCTCGGCCGATCCGCCGAAACCGGACCCGTTGTCCGCGAGGCGCAGGCGGGCTCCGTGGTCGTCGTACGAGACGCGCACGTCGATCTCGGAGGCCCCCGAATGCCGGCAGGCGTTGGTGAGGCCCTCCTGCACGGCGCGGTAGAGCACGAGCAGGGGCCTGCGCTCGGTGCCGGACATGTCGAGGGAGATGCGACGGTCCCCGCCGTCGAGGTGGTGCACGAGGTCGGCCAGTGCCCGGGAGAGCCCGGGGGGCTCGGACTCCGATTCGGGGCCCAAGGTGCGCACGGACGCCCGCACTTCGTCCAGGGCGCGGCCCGCCGACCAGCGCGCGCTGGAGACCGCCCGCGCGGAACCGTCCGGATCCAGGGAGGCGAAGGCCTCGGCCTTCTCCAGCTGGATTCCGATCGCGGTCAGATGATGACCCAGGCTGTCGTGTATCTCGCGGGCGAGCCGGTTGCGCTCACGCGCCGCGGACAGCTGCGCGACCTGGGCGAGCGTGCCCTCCAGCCGGGCCCGCGCCCGCTGTTCGCGGACGGCCACCGCGGCCATCGCGACCGCCAGGACGACGCCCAGGGCGAACATCAGCAGGTCCGAGATGTACGAGGCCTCCACGTACCAGCGCGGCACCCACAGGGTGAACGCGCCCGCCAGCAGGGCCACGCAGCCGGCCCCGAGGGCGATGCCGGCGGTGGGGCCGAAGGCGAAGTACCCCAGGAAGGGGACGAGTACGAACAGGATCCGCGAGAGCCCGGAGACGTCCAGCGCCGCCACCGCGCACAGCAGGACGATCCGGGCACCGAAGACGGCCCGGGGCGCGGGACCGCGCTCGCGGAAGTCGAGCGCGACGAGCAGCCCGAGCACGGCCGCGAACCCGGCCGTACGGGCACTCGGGCCGGGCCCGATCGCGCAGTAGTAGAAGCCGCCGAGCAGCACCGCCCCGTACAGGACGGTGGGAATCCAGGGCACCGGGCGGGGCATCGCGCCTCCTCGGGATCGTGTGGTCCCGAGCAGCGTACGGGGCGGCCGGGAGCGGACGGTCCGCCTGTGGACGGGGAGTTCGAGGATTGGCCGGAGGTCATGTGCCCTTTGGACGCACAGGGCCGGCCGACTCGTACTTACCCGGGGTGACCTGCGGTTCCTAGATTTCAAGGGTCACAACGACCAGGGAAGAGAGACCCCCATGCCCATGCTGCGCAGTCTGGCCATCGCGCCCTTGCTGCTCGCGACCGCCCTGACGGTGCCCGCGGCGGACCGGCCGGCCCCCGCCGAACTACGGGTCCCCGGAGCCGAGTACGCGGTCACCGCGCGCCTCGCCGATCTGACCACCACGGGAACGGTCCCCACCGGGCACACCGAATCCAAGGACTGGGAGGGACTCGAAGCGCCCGAGACGGTCACGCCCTCGGGCGTCCCCGGGGTCCAGATAGACGGGTACTTCCCCGACACCTCCACGACCAACGCCCACCACGGCTGGAACCACGACGCGCAGTTCGTCATCCGGCTGCCCGACCACTGGAACGGCGGACTGGTCGTGGCGGGCCCGCCGGCCACCCGCCGGCAGTACGCCAACGACCGGATCATCAGCGACCAGGTCCTCGCCAAGGGGTACGCCTACGCCGCCACCGACAAGGGCAACACCGGGACGGAGATATACAAGGACGGCGATCGCCCCGGCGACGCGATCATGGAATGGCACCGTCGCGTCGCCGAACTGACCGTCGCCGCGAAGAAGGTGACGGACCAGCGCTACGGGCGTACCCCGAACCGCACCTACGCCGCCGGCCTCTCCGCCGGCGGGTACCTCGTCCGCTGGCAGCTGGAGCACTACCCCTGGCTCTACACGGGTGGCGTGGACTGGAACGCCCTCACCTTCACTCCCGAAGGCGGCCTCCTCGCCACCCTTCCGCCCGCCCTTCGCGCATACCCACGCGGCGCCGACAAGGGGAACGCGGCCGCGCACGACGAGATCATCGCCGCCGGCTATCCCGCGGGATCCGAGGACCTCTGGGGCTACCAGTACAACAAGCAGTGGGACTCCCTCCAGCGGACGGTCCGCGAGGAACTGGACCCCGAATACGACGGCGCCACCCAGGCCGGCACACCGTTCTGCAAGGAAGGGACCGGGGCGGGCTGCGACACCGACTACGACTTCGCCTCCCGGCCCCGGTCCGTCCACCGGGCGGTCGAGCGGGTCTCGCTGACCGGACGGATCCAGCGCCCCCTGATCAGCATCCAGGGCACCCTCGACGCCCTGACCCCGCCCGCCGCCTTCGGTGACGTGTACGACCGCATGGTGACCGATTCCGGTCGCGGCCACCTCCACCGCTACATCAAGGTCCCCGGAGGTACCCACACCGACGGCCTGGTCCCCATATCCAAGCAACTGCGCCCCATGCTGCCCTCGTTCGTCGAGTCCTTCGGCCAGCTGGAAGCCTGGACGCAGGGCAGGCAGCCCCGGTAGGCCCCCAGTGGGGGCCGGCGCTCAGGAGATGTCCGCCAGGTCGGCGGAGGCCGTCGCTTCCGCCACCGCCAGGAGGGTGGCCGCGGTGTCCGAGGTCACGGGGTCGCCGTGGCCGAAGCAGGCCACCGAAGGGGCCAGTGCGGCGAGGCGGAGCATCGACTCGACGGCCAGGGCGCGGTCCACGTTGAAGACGCCGAGCATCACCTGACCGACACCGGCGACGCAGTCGCCCGTGAACAGCACGCCGTGCTGCGGGAGATGGACGCCGATGCTGCCCGGGGTGTGACCCGGAGCATGCACGACGACCGCGCCGTCGCCGAAGGGGAGCACCTCGCCATCCTTCACCTCCCGGTCCACCCGGGTCGGCGGGGCCTCGGGAACCGTCAGGCCGTGTGCGTACAGCGGGAGTTCCCAGTCCAGCAGGACCGGCTCCGGGACCGGCTGCTCGCCGCGGATCGCCGGCGCGTCGAGCGCGTGGGCCAGTACCTCCGCGCCCCAGCGCGCGGCGAGTTCGCCCGCCGCTCCGACGTGATCGCGGTGGCAGTGGGTCAGGACGATCCGCTCCAGCCGCTCCGGCAGCAGCCCGAGGGAACGTATCGCCCCTTCGATCGCGTCCGCCGAACCGGCGTGGCCCGCGTCGATCAGGGTCAGGGCCTCGCCGTCGCGCCAGAGGTAGGCCTGGCCGATGGGGAAGCGGAGCATGTGGAGGCGGTCGGGGACGACTTCTACGAGATCCATCACCCGAACGTACGGGGACGAACCACGCCGGCGGCGCAGGTTGCGCCGCTGGCGTGGTTCGCCCGTAGCTGAGCGTTCGGGGAACCGCCTACGAAACCGTCAGGCGCGCTTGGACTCCGCGTAGTTGAGGAGGAACAGCGCCTCCGTGACCGACAGGCGCTCCAGCTCCTCCGGGGAGACGCTCTCGTTCACCGCGTGGATCTGAGCCTCCGGCTCACTCAGGCCGATGAGCAGCATCTCCGCGTCCGGGTACAGCTCGGTCAGCGTGTTGCAGAGGGGAATGGAGCCGCCCATGCCGCTGATCTGCATCTCCTGGCCCGGGTAGGCCACCTTCATGGCCTGCGCCATCGAGGCGTACGCGGGGCTGGTCGTGTCCGCCTGGAACGGCTGCCCCTGGCCGACGACTTCGAGCTCCAGGTGCGCCTTCCACGGGGTGTGCGCCACCAGGTGGGCCTCCAGCAGCTTGATCGCCTCGGCCGTGTCCACGCCCGGCGGCACCCGCAGGCTCACCAGCGCGCCCGCGCTCGCGTGCACCGAGGGGGTGGCACCGACCAGCGGCGGGGAGTCGATGGCCAGCACGGTGACGGCCGGCCGGGACCACAGCCGGTCGGCGATCGTGCCCTCGCCGATCAGCTCGACCCCGTCGAGCACCTTCGCGTCGGAACGGAAGTCGGCCTCCGGGTACTGGAGCCCCTCCCACACCGCGTCCGAGGCCAGCCCGTCCACCGTGGTCGAACCGTCCGGCGCGCGCAGCGAGGCCAGCAGCTGGATCAGGGCGGCCATCGCGTCGGGGGCGGCCCCGCCGAACATGCCGGAGTGCAGGTTGCCGCCGAGGGTATCGATCTTGACCTTCAGCAGGCACATGCCGCGCAGGGTCGCGGTGACCGTCGGCAGGCCCGTACGGAAGTTGCCCGCGTCACCGATCACGACGGCGTCGGCGGCCAGCAGTTCGGGGTGGGCCGTCGCGTACTGCTGCAGACCGCCGGTGCCCTGCTCCTCCGAACCCTCGACGATCACCTTCACGTTCACCGGGACGCCGCCGTTGGCCTTCAGGGCGCGCAGCGCGAGCAGGTGCAGGATGAAGCCGCCCTTGCAGTCGGCGGCACCGCGGCCGTACCAGCGGCCGTTCCGCTCGGTCAGCTCGAAGGCGGGGGAGATCCAGGCCGCGTCGTCCAGCGGGGGCTGCACGTCGTAGTGCGCGTACAGCAGGACGGTCGGCGCGTCCGCCGGGCCGGGCAGGAACCCGTACACCGACTGGGTGCCGTCGGGGGTGTCGAGCAGCGCCACGTCCTGGAAGCCCTCGGCGCGCAGTGCGTCGGCCACCCACTTCGCGGCGGCCTGGCTCTCGCTCTGGGGGAACTGTGCCCAGTCCGCCACCGACTGGAAAGCCACCAGCTCGGACAGCTCCTGCTTGGCGCGGGGCATCAGCGAGGCGACGGTCTCGGCGATCGGATGAGACGGCATGGGCACGCTCCTCTTGGGTGCGACGTTGGTGTACGTGTACGGGTTACGTATACGCCTCCCGCATGCGCGGGGTGTGCGTATGCGGGCTACGGCAAAAGACTCTTCCGATCCTCGCACAACGGGGCAGTCGATCTCGCGCCGTAGGATTTCCCCGGCATCGGAGCAACGGCATGAATCGCATGATCAGGAGCAGCAGCACATCGTGAGCAGCGACGAGAGCGACAGCGGCGACGTACGCGACGCGGCGGCAGGACAGACCGCTCAGGGGGCGGACGCGCAGACGGCCGGGGCGACCGGCGAGGTGTGGGACGTGGTCGTGGTCGGTGCGGGGCCGGCCGGTTCCTCGGCCGCGCACGCGGCGGCCGCCGCCGGACGGCGCGTTCTGCTGTTGGAGAAGGCGGAACTGCCCCGGTACAAGACCTGTGGCGGAGGCATCATCGGCCCCTCGCGCGATGCGCTCCCGCCGGGTTTCGTGCTCCCCTTCAAGGACCGCGTCCATGCGGTCACCTTCTCCCTGGACGGGAAGTATCCCCGGACCAGGCGCTCCAAGCAGATGTTGTTCGGGCTGATCAACCGGCCCGAGTTCGACGCGGCGCTGGTCGCCGAGGCGGAGAAGGCCGGCGCCACGGTCCGTACGGGTACGGCCGTCGCGCGGGTGGAACAGCACGGGGCGTCCGTGCCCGACCGGCGCACGGTCGCGGTGGTCCTCGCCGACGGCGAGACCGTGCTGGCCCGGGCCGTGGTCGGCGCGGACGGCAGCGCGAGCCGGATCGGCGCGCACGTCGGCGTCGAGATGGACCAGGTCGACCTCGGGCTGGAAGCGGAGATCCCCGTCCCGGAGACGGTCGCCGCGGACTGGAAGGGCCGGGTCCTCATCGACTGGGGGCCGCTGCCCGGCAGCTACGGCTGGGTCTTCCCCAAGGGCGACACCCTCACCGTCGGCGTCATCTCGGCGAAGGGCGAGGGCGCCGCGACCAAGCGGTACCTGGACGACTTCATCGCCCGGCTGGGCCTGTCCGGCTTCGAACCGGCGCTCTCCTCCGGGCACTTGACCCGCTGCCGGAAGCCCGGATCGCCGCTTTCGCGCGGGCGGGTCCTGGTCGCGGGCGACGCGGCCGGACTGCTGGAGCCGTGGACCCGGGAGGGCATCTCCTTCGCGCTGCGCTCGGGGCGGCTCGCCGGGGAGTGGGCCGTGAAGATCTCCGAGGCGCAGGACGCCGTGGACGCGCGCCGCCAGGCCCTCAACTACGCCTTCGCCGTCAAGGCCGGGCTGGGCGTGGAGATGGGTGTCGGCAAGCGGATGCTGGAACTCTTCGAGGCCAAGCCGGGCCTGCTGCACGCGGCGATCACCGGCTTCCGGCCGGCCTGGCTGGCCTTCGCGCGGATCGCGCGGGGGTCGCTGACGCTGGCCGAGATGGTGCGTACGTACCCGCTGGCGCGCAAGGCGCTGCACGTGCTGGATGCGCGACAGGCGCGGAGCCGGGGTGCGGGGCCGGGCGGGGCCGGCGTCGAGGCCGGGTCGGAGGCGGGGTCCGGTTCCGGTTCCGGGACCGGCTCCGAGGAGCAGGACGGAGCCCAGGGAGGAGCCAAGGGCTGATCCCGGGTCTGTTCCCGGGCTACCGTCGCCGTCCCCGGTGGGAGAACGGCGGCGTCGAAGTGCGGAGTGTGGCGGTCTTGCCGGTATGCCGGCGAGGCCGCCGCCGCGTTTTCCGGGGGCGGGGACCGGAGGGTGGTGGTCGGGGCGGGTGAGTGGGCGGGTGGGCGGGTGGTCAGGAGGTGAGTGTGATGCGGAAGACCGGGTGGTCGGGGGCGGCGGCCTGGAGCTCGGGCTCCGAGGACTTTGCCGTGACCCCGTTGAAGAACCGGTTGACCTCCCAGCCCCACTTCTTGAGGTAGCCGCGCAGCACGACGGCCTGCTCGGCCGGGTCCGTGACCTCGGTGACGGTGAAGGTCTGCACCGTGCGGCCCAGGCGGAGCTCGCCGCCGCCCGCGGCGCGCATGTTGCGGACCCACTGGGAGTGGCCGCGGGCGGAGACCAGGTACTGGGTGCCGTCCTGGTGGTACGGGTTCACCGGGATCCGCTGCATCGTGCCGGAGGTACGGCCGCGCACCGACAGCTCGGCCGTTCCGGCCAGGCTCATGCCCAGGCGGGCGAGCTTGCCGATGAGGGCGTTGAAGCGGATCCCGAGCGGGCCGGCCTGAACGTAGTACGGCTTGGGCGCGTTCATGGTGGCCTCCGAGGCGTTTGGGAGAGCACTGCTCTCGCTTGAGAACAGTGTGCACGGATCGGCGCTCCAAAACAAGAGCAGTGCTCTCGGAATGGAGCGTCAATCTCATTGGTGGGCAGTGCTCTGTTCGCGTGGCAGACTGGCCCCCATGAGCACCGTGCGAGGGGCGAGGGAACGAGCCCGCATCGAAGTCACCGCCGCCATCAAGGACGAGGCGCGCCGCGCACTCGCGGCGGAGGGCGCAGCCAAGCTCTCGCTGCGCGCCGTCGCCCGCGAGCTGGGCATGGTCTCCTCCGCCCTCTACCGCTATTTCCCCAGCCGCGACGAGCTCCTCACCGCCCTCATCGTCGACGCCTACAACAGCGTCGGCGTCGCCGCCGAGGCCGCCGACTCCCGCTCGCTCGCCGCGGGCGGCACCCCCCGCGCCCGCTGGGCCGAGGTCTGCGCGTCCGTCCGCGCCTGGGCGCTGGAGCACCCGCACGAGTACGCCCTCATCTACGGCTCGCCCGTCCCCGGCTACACCGCCCCGCTCGACACCGTCGGCCCCGCCTCCCGCGTGGGCAACACCCTCATCGGCATCGTGCGCGCCGCCTACGAGGGCCGTGGCATCGCCCTCCCGCCGCTCCCCGCCGAGCTGCGCCCCGAGGCCGCCCGCATGGCCGCGGACTTCGCCGAAGGACTGCCCCCCGAGGCCGCGGCGGCCCTGGTCGCCGCCTGGGCGCAGCTCGTCGGGCTGATCTCCTTCGAGCTGTTCGGCCAGTTCAACCGGGTCGTCGAGGACCGCGACACCTTCTTCGCGCACGCCGCCGGACAGCTGGCGCACGGGGTCGGACTGCCCGCCGTGTAGGGCCGGGCAGGGCCGTGCCATGGGGCCGGGCAGGGTCGTGCCGGCGGGGGCCGGGGAAAGTTCGCTTGTCAGTTCCTCGTACGGAAGCAGCGGATTCGGCCCTGGTGCGCCCGGCGGCCCGTCTAGTGTTCCTCGGGCCGGGGTCGGGTCCTGTCCCGGTTGCCGTTCCCGGCGCCCGGCCAACGCCCCGGCGTCGTCCTGCCGTCGCCCCGCCGCCGCCCCGAGGAGCCGTCATGACCCGCGCCGCGAAGGCCGTTTACGCCGTCCTGGCCACCCTCTTACTGGCCGCGCCGGCGCCGGCCGTCACCGCGTCGGCGAGCTCGGAGCCGAGCAGCACCCAAGCACGGGACCGCACCCCGACCCTCGCCCCGGCTCCGACGCCCGCGGTGAGACCGACGCCTCGGGCGGCCGGCGTACGGGGCCTGGAGATAGCCGTCCCGGCCTACGTCTGGGCCGACGACCCGATGCTCGCCGACCTCACCGCCACCAGCCCGGCCGCCTCGGTCGTGGTCCTCAACCCGGGCAACGGCGACTCTCCGTTCGACGCCCCCTGGCGGGCCCGCGCCGACGTCCTGCGCACCGGCACCACCGCCACCGGCGAGAAGACCAAGGTGCTCGGCTACGTCCACACCGACCACGGCAACCGCGACATCGCCGCCGTGAAGGCCTCCGTGGACAACTACCTCAAGACTTCCGACGGCCGCCTCCACGTGGACGGCATCTTCTTCGACGTGGTCAGCCGCGACTGCGGCCCGGCCAACGCCACCCGCGACCACTACGCGGAGCTCCGCCGCTACGTGCAGGACACCATGGAAGCCGTGGCCCCCGGCACGGCGGACCTGGTCGTCAACAACCCCGGTACGGCCATTGCCGACTGCTACCTGGAGCCCGGCCACCGCACCGCCGACGTCTTCGTCACCTTCGAGGACACGTACGCGGCCCACACGGGCGGCGGCTGGCTCGGCGGCAACGTCTTCAACGCACTCACCGGCTACCGCTCCGGCGCCGAACTCGACCCGAGCGGCACCGCGTTCTGGCACCTCGTGCACGACGTCCCGGACGCCTCCGCGATGCGCGCGACGCTCCGTACGGCCTTCGAACGGGGCGCGGGCTACGCCTACGCCACCAGTGCGCAGATGCCGAACCCTTGGGACGCCCAGCCCGGTTGGAAGTACCGCGCCCAGACCTCGTACGCCTCAACCCTGGGCTGAGCCGCACTCCGTCCGCCCGACGGCGGTGATCTCGACGGTCCGGCCGTCGGGGTCCACGAGCCGGTGGCGCCCCGGGGCGAGCGCCGGACGCGCCGCGGACGCGTCCACGGCCAGCCCCAGCCGCAGGACGCCCGTGAGACGGTCATCGCCGGCGGGATAGAGCTCGAGGACCATGCCGTCCGGGAGGACGGCCGCGTAGTGGTCCGGCCCGCGGCCGTGGCGTTCCGCGGTGAACGCCAGGCCGAGGCCCGCGTAGAACCGGTGGCAGTCCTCCAACCGCGGCGTGTACAGCACCAGGAGCGAGACCCGGGCCGTGGACGCCCGTCCTTCACCGTCGGGGACGACGACGCTCTCCGTCCGCAGGGCGGGCCGTACGGCCGGGGAATCCATGCGGCCCAGTCTAAAGAGACGGCCTAGCGGCCGTCGTTCTCCGGGCGGCGGGCGAAGCGCCACAGGACGTGGGTGATCCGGAGGAGGAACACCGTCGCGGCCAGGGCGCCGCCCACCGTCGCCAGGATCCGGCCGGTCGTGGGGGAGAGGTCGAAGGCCAGGACGGGGGCGTACAGCGCCGCGAAGACCAGTCCGGCCGCGAAAACGCCACTGACGAAGGCGTACGCGATCTCGATGGTGATCGCGTCCCGGTCGGCCTGACTACGTCGCCCCATGGGCGCAGTCTCGCCGCCCGGGCCGCGTCCCGACAAGGGCGCCCCGGCGTCGCGGCGTGCCCGGGGGTCAGATTCCGGCCGTGTCCGCCCAGAGCCGGGCCAGTTCCGCGTCGCCCGTCACACCCGGTCCGGTGAGCGGCTGCCGGTTCCACAGCGCCGAGTAGAGCCAGGAGGCCTCGCCCGTCAGGGTGCAGTCCGCCTCCGCGCCGTCCGTGCCGTAGGCGTCTCCGCGCACCGTGCGCGCAGGCTCCTGGGACAGGTGTACGGTCCACACCGCGCCGGTGTCGGAGGCCCGTACCCGCATCACCCGCGGCTCCGCCGTCCGGACCCGGCTCTGCGGCCGCGCGTGGAACCCGGTCAGCAGCTCGTCCACCCCGTCCTCCGCGAAGCCGGGGTCCACCGCCCCGAAGGGCACGCCCAGCGCGGCTTCCGCGTCCATCCGGTGCACGGTGGTCTCGTGCGCCTGGCGCCGCGCCCAGAAGGCCAGCGGCGAAGGCGGCGCGGTCGGCAGGAAGGTCCAGCACTGCGCGTCGGCCGATGTCCCGGTAAGGGTCCGCACCAGCGTTGCGTGGCCCTCGCGGAACCAGGCCAGCAGTTCCGCGCCCACCAGCTCCGGCGCGTCCGGGAACGGCGCCCGCTCGGTCAGACCCTGCGCCACGTACCCGGTGGCCCAGCGGTGCACGGAGCCCGTGTGGCGCAGCAGATCCGCGACCCGCCACTGCGGACAGGTGGGCACCAGGGCGTCCGTACCGGCCCGTTCGGCGATGTCGGCGAGCTGCTCGCCCTCGCGGGCCACGGTCTTCACATAGCTGATGATCTCCATGCCAGGAGTCTCGCAGCCGCCCGCGGGGACGCACAACGAAGGATGATGGAGGTCATGGAGGTCATGGAGGAGGTGGCGGAGCAGGTGACGGAGGGCGTGGAGCACCCGGACACGGAGCACCCGGACGGCGAGCTCTTCCCGCGCGAGCGGGCCGAGATCGTGCCCGGGGCCGTGCACGTGCCCGACTGGCTGGGGCCCGGGCGGCAGCGGGAGTTGGTGGAGGCCTGCCGGGAATGGGCCCGGCCGCCCGCCGGGCTGCGTACGGTGCGCACGCCGGGCGGGGGGACGATGAGCGCCCGGCAGGTGTGCCTGGGGCTGCACTGGTACCCGTACGGATACGCGCCCAACGCCGTCGACGGGGACGGCGCGCCGGTCAAGGCGATGCCCGACTGGCTCGCACGACTGGGACGCAGTGCCGTGGCCGCCGCGTACGGGCAGGCTCCGGATCCTGGCGTCGCGTACGACATCGCCTTGGTCAACTTCTACGAGGGCGACTCCCGCATGGGCATGCACCGGGACGCCGAGGAGCGCTCGGAAGCCCCGGTGGTCTCGCTGAGCCTGGGTGATTCCTGCCTCTTCCGCTTCGGCAACACCGCCTCCCGCGGGCGTCCGTATCGGGACGTTGAGCTGCGCAGCGGGGATCTGTTCGTCTTCGGCGGGCCCGTCCGACGGGCCTTTCACGGGGTGCCGAAAGTCCTGCCCGGCACCGCTCCGCCGAGCCTCGGCCTGACCGGGCGGCTGAACATCACGCTCCGGGTCGGCGGGCTCGGCTAGCGGGCGGCGTCCTCGACCCTCCGATCATGCGAGGATCGCTGTCATGAACGGCAACGGGGCCCCGCGGCGGGTGGGGGATGTGACCACGGTGTCCGCTGGGACGGACGGGACGAGCGGAGCGGAAGGGACGGGCGGGGTCGAAGGGGCCGGCACGGCCGAGGGATCCGACAGGGCCTCGACCTCGGGTTCGGCATCGACCTCGGCCTCCGCGTCAGCCTCGGCGTCGGCCCCCGCGTCGGCTTCCGCCTCCGCGGCAGCCGGCTCCGCACGGACCAAGCTGGAGCGGGGCCGTGGCGCGCTCGGGCCGGCGCTGGAGCTGGTCCACACCGGCCGGGCCCCGACCCGCGCGGTCCTGACGGCCGAGCTCGGCGTCACCCGCGCCACCGCCGGAGCCGTCGCCGCCGAGCTGGAGGCGCTCGGCCTGATCCGCGTGGACTCCCGCCCCGGCGGGGCCGGCGGAACCCAGGGCCGCCCCTCGCACCGGCTCTCCGTGGACGAGAACGGCCCGGTGGCCCTGGCCGCGCAGGTGCACTCGGACGGGTTCCGGGCCGCCCTGGTCGGGCTCGGCGGCCGCATCGTCGCCACGGCTCCCGGCAGGGTGCCCGTGTCGGCCGACCCGGCGCAGGTCCTCGGCGCGGTCGTCGAAGCCGGGGCCGCGCTGCTCGCGCAGACCGGCCGTCGCTGCATCGGCGCCGGCCTGGCGGTGCCCTCGGCGGTCGCGGAGCCGGAGGGCACGGCACTGAACCCGCTGCACCTGGCCTGGCCCGCCGGTTCCCCCGTGCGGGCCATCTTCGCCGACTGCGTGAAGGAGGCCGGCATCGACGGCCCGGCGCTGACCGGCAACGACGTGAACCTCGCCGCGCTCGCCGAGCACCGGCACGGCGCCGGCCGCAGCGCGCAGCACCTGCTGTGCGTGGCCACCGGGCACCGCGGGGTCGGCGGGGCGCTCGTCCTGGACGGCCGTCTGCACAGCGGGAGTTCGGGCCTGGCCCTGGAGGTCGGCCATCTCACCGTGAACCCCGAGGGGCGCGCCTGCCACTGCGGCAGCCGCGGCTGCCTCGACGTGGAGGCCGACCCGCTGGCCTTCCTCACCGCCGCCGGGCGCACTCCGGGCCCCGAGGTGTCCCTGCTCCAGCAGGCCCGTGACCTGCTCCGCGAGGAGTCGGCGGACCCGGGGGTGCGGGCCGCCACCGAGGAGCTGATCGACCGGCTCGGCCTGGGCCTCGCCGGCCTGGTCAACATCCTGAACCCGGACCGGATCATCCTGGGCGGACTGCACCGCGAGCTGCTCTATGCCGACCCCGAGCGGCTGCGCGCGGTGGTCGCCGACCGCAGCCTGTGGGGCCGCAGCGGCGGCGTGCCGATCCTGCCGTGCACGCTCGACCACAACAGCCTGGTCGGCGCCGCCGAGCTGGCGTGGCAGCCGGTGCTGGACGACCCCCTCGGGACCCTGGGCACGGCGGCCTGACGTCAGGGCCTAGGCCCCTCCGGGCGGCGCTGCTGCGGCCGGAGGCTACCCGGGCCGGGCGCCGACCGAGGCGGTCACCGACAGGCCGGCGGAGACCGGCACGGGGGGTGCGGCGGCGGGCGGGGCCGGCGCGGGGTCCCGTACGGTCTTGTTCTCGGGCAGGAGCGCCGGCCGCTCGGCCAGGAGCACCGGGTGGCGTTCCGGTGCGGCCGGACCGGGGGCGGCGCGCAGGGAGAACCACACCACCTTTCCCGGGCAGTCGTCCTGCTGCCGGGCCCCCCAAGCCTCGCTGAGGGCCTCCACGAGCGCGAGCCCGCGGCCGGAGGTCTCCAGGGCGTCGACCAGGGAACCGCCCGCGGGGCGTGCGGCCCCGGCGGGCGCAGAGCCCCCGTCGGCCCCGCAGTCCCCGGAGGACTCACGGTCCCCGGAGGTCCCGCAGTCCCCGGAGTGCCGGAGCATCGGGAGGCGGGGGTCGCTGTCGTAGACGGAGACGGTCAGCCGGCCGAGGCGGAGTTCGATCTCGACGGTGCACGTCTTGTCCGGCTGCGCATGGCGGTGGACGTTGCTGAGCAGCTCCGTCACGCCGAGCGCAGCCCGGTCTATGAGCGGATCGAGCTGCCAGTGGCGCAGTTGCGCTGAAACGATTCGGCGGATCTGTCCGATCCGCAAGGGCAGGGCCTGCAGTTCGACGACGCAGTGCCTGCGGGAATGACTGATCACGGCTGCGACTCCCCGACATCAGTGTTACGGGTGCTGCACCCTCGGTGACGCCTCCCCAGGGTCACCCACTGTGGGCCGGTGTGCAACCGAACGCGATCGAAAGGCATCCGCATGGATACCCAAAGTGACCGTTTGTGCAGGTGAGGGGGGTACATTGCGAAAGCGGGCGGAGCGAGGCGAAGAGGCGCCGGGCCGTCCCAGGACTCGGGACATCGGGAAGTACGAAGGAGCACGGCGCATGAGCACCACCGGGACGACCGCCACGACCATCGACGTCGACCACAGCGACGCGGACTACCGGGCGTGGCTGAAAGAGGCCGTCCGCAAGGTGCAGGCGGACGCGAACCGCTCGGCCGACACCCACCTGCTGCGCTTCCCGCTCCCCGAGGCCTGGGGCATCGACCTCTACCTCAAGGACGAGTCCACCCACCCGACGGGCTCCCTCAAGCACCGCCTCGCCCGCTCCCTGTTCCTCTACGC
The DNA here is from genome assembly GCF_042788835.1 of Streptomyces sp. NPDC056883. Taxonomy (NCBI): domain Bacteria; kingdom Bacillati; phylum Actinomycetota; class Actinomycetes; order Kitasatosporales; family Streptomycetaceae; genus Streptomyces; species Streptomyces sp. NPDC056883. The sequence goes on from NZ_JBHUBS010000002.1 coordinate 254,302, forward strand.
CCTCTGCAACGGCTGGATCCGCCCCGGCCGCCCCGTCATCGAGGCCTCGTCCGGTTCCACCGCCGTCTCGGAGGCATACTTCGCCAAGCTGATCGGCGTCCCGTTCATCGCCGTCATGCCGCGGACGACGAGCCCCGAGAAGTGCCGGCTCATCGAGTTCCACGGCGGCGAATGCCACTTCGTCGACGACTCGATGAAGATGTACGAGGAGTCGGCCGAGCTGGCCGCCCGCACCGGCGGCCACTACATGGACCAGTTCACGTACGCGGAGCGGGCGACGGACTGGCGCGGCAACAACAACATCGCCGAATCGATGTACCAGCAGCTGCGGTTGGAGCGTTACCCCGAGCCCGCCTGGATCGTGGCCACGGCCGGCACCGGCGGCACCTCCGCGACGATCGCCCGCTACGTGCACTACATGCAGCACGACACCCGCATCTGCGTCCCGGACCCGGAGAACTCCTGCTTCTTCGACGGCTGGACCCAGGGCGACCCGCACGCGACGAGCGATTGCGGCTCGCGCATCGAGGGCATCGGCCGGCCCCGGATGGAGCCGAGCTTCGTCCCCGGTGCCATCGACCGGATGATGCGGGTTCCGGACGCCGCGAGCGTCGCCGCGTGCCGTGCGCTGGAGCGCGCGATCGGCCGCAAGGCCGGCGGCTCCACCGGTACCGGGGTGTGGAGCGCCCTGAAGATCATCTCGGAGATGGTGGCGGAGGGCCGCACGGGCAGCGTCGTGACCCTGCTCTGCGACGGGGGCGAGCGCTACCTCGACAAGTACTACTCCGACGCGTGGCTGGCGGAGCAGGGGCTCGACATCACCCCGTACGCGCGGACGCTCGACACCATGCTCGCGACCGGCGTGTGGAGCGAACCCGTCAGCTGAATCGTTTTCCCTGGCCGGGAGCGAGGCCGCTGGCTACGCTGTGCTGACTTCGGCGTGGGGCGGGCAGTGCGGGGCGGGGAGCGATGGCGGAGAACGCGGGCGGCGGCGGCGACGGTTCCGGGAGCGGCACCGGCACCGGCAGCGGTACGGGTGGCGAAGATGCGGGCGGCGCAGGGGCGTTGACCTGTCCCCGGTGCGGCCGGGAGGACCAGGTGCTCGGCGTGTCCGCCGCGTACCTGCGCTCCAAGGCGAAGATGCGGGTGGAGAGCGGTCGCGGCGAGGACGACAGCGTCACGACCCGCGAGGAGAACTCGGCGCTGGCCAAGGCCCTCGCGGTCGCTCCCGACGAGCCGGACAACGGCACCGCGGGCTGCCTCGGGGTGCTGCTCCTCCTCGCCTCGGTCGGCGCCTTCGTCTGGAGTGCGATCGAGGGGAAGTGGTTCGATGACGGCAGCACGTTCCCGCGCCTCTACGGCACCGACGAAGGCGGCCCCTTCGGGGTCGACCAGCCCTCGACCTATCTGGTCTGGATCGGCGCGGCCCTGCTGCTCGTCGGCATCGTCCTCCTCGCCCTGTCGGGCCGGGCCGTACGGACCTGGCGCCGCCGGACCGAACCGGGCCGGGTGGCCGCCGACCGCGTCTGGGCGGACGGCTGGTACTGCGGCCGTTGCGGCACGGTCCACTTCGCGGCCGAACGGGCCCTGACCCTGCAGGAGTTCCGGACCCGCGTCTGGTCGGCGGGCGGCTACGGGGACCTGGCGGTGCGGCACCCCGCGGTCTGAAGCGGTGACGGGCCTGCCCGGACACTGGTTCGCCGGGAGTGCGGGCGGGCCCGGGCCCGCCTGTCCGTAGGCCGGGCGGGTCCTACTGAGGCGTCCCGCGCCGCCGGTCCACCAGCCGCAGGTCCAGCGTGCGGACCGCCGAGCGGAACGAGTGGCCGAGTCCCGGCCGGGCCGCGGTGAGGGCGAAGCGCACGGCGGGCGGGCCGTCCGCGGCGAAGGTCCACTGGACGTGGGTGCCGGAGCCGGAGGGGGTGAGGAGCCACTCCTCCAGCAGGGCCCGTATGCCGGGGGCGTTGGTCGTGTCGACCCGGTACGCGTAGCGCCGCTCCGGATCAGCGGCCATGATCGTCTCCTGGAACCGGATCCCGCCGGCCAGTTTGATCTCGCGCCCGGCGCCGCCGTGCGTGGGCCGGGCCAGGGTGACGGCCCGGAACCAGCTCGGCCAGCCCTCGACCTCCTCGGCCAGCGCCCGGTACACGTCCTCGGGAGCGGCCGTGGTCCGGCCGGAGAAGACCAGGCGGGTGGGGGCGACCTCGATGAAGTCCAGTCCTACGGGGCGGAGTCGGCGGGCCATGGCGGCACTCCCTCGGTTCGGCGGACGGACGGTGGCATCCGGCGGGCTGTCACCTTAGCTGTCGGTCCGTCAGTTGTCCGCCGCGGGGTCGGCCGGCGCGGAACAATGCCGTACATGCTTATCAGAGCAGCACACACCGACGAGCTGTCCCTCCTCCAGGACATCGAGCGGGCCTCCGGTGAATGCTTCCGGACCATCGGCATGCCGGAGATCGCCGACGACGAGCCGCTTCCGCTGGAGGAACTCCTCGGCTACCGGCGGGCCGGCCTGGCCTGGGTCGCGGCCGAAGGCGCAGGGGCGGGCACCCCGGTGGGCTATGTCCTCGCCGACCGGGTCGACGGGAACCTCCACGTCGAGCAGGTGTCGGTGCATCCGCACTGCGCCCACCGCCGCATCGGACGGTCCCTGCTGGAACACCTCGCGGAGCGGGCCCGGGCGGAAGGCGCCGCCGCACTGACCCTCACGACCTTCACCGACGTGCCGTGGAACGCCCCGTACTACGCCCGGTGCGGATTCCGGACTCTCGACGAGAGCGGCCTCGGGCCCGGTCTGCGCGACATCCGCGACCGCGAGGCCGTGCACGGGCTCGATCGCTGGCCCCGGGTGTGCATGCGCCGGGACGTGTGACGGAGCGTGCGGGGCCGACGGCCGGCGGGTCCGCGGTCGGCGGGCCCGCGGTCGGGGTCACAGGTCCGGGAGGTCCGCCGGGTACAGCAGGGTGAGATCGTCCTTGCTCGGCTCCGACAGCTGCGCGACCCGCCCCGCGTGCCGCTCGACCATCGACTCGAAGGTCTGGCGTGCGGTGCGGCCGTTGCCGAAGGCGGGCCCCTTGGGCAGGTCGGTGAAGTACGTCAGCAGGGCGTCGGAGGTCTTCTCGCCGAGCAGGTACTCGTGCTCCTCGGTCTGCTGTTCCACGATCCGCAGCAGCTCCTCGGGCCCGTAGTCCCCGAAGGTGATGGTCCGGGAGAAGCGGGAGGCCACCCCCGGGTTCACGGTGAGGAAGCGGTCCATCTCCGCCGTGTACCCGGCGACGATCACCACCACCGCGTCCCGGTGGTCCTCCATCAGCTTCACCAGGGTGTCGATCGCCTCGCGCCCGAAGTCGCGGCCCGAGTCCTCGGGCGCCAGCGCGTACGCCTCGTCGATGAACAGCACCCCGCCGCGCGCCCGGTCGAAGGCCTCCTGGGTGCGGATCGCGGTGGACCCGATGTGCTCGCCGACCAGGTCGACCCGGGACACCTCCACGAGGTGGCCGCGCTCCAGCACCCCGAGGGAGGCCAGGATCTCCCCGTACAGCCGGGCCACGGTGGTCTTGCCGGTACCGGGGGAGCCGGTGAAGACCAGGTGGCGGCGGACCGAGGCGGCCTTGAGCCCCGCCTGCTGCCGGCGCCGGCCCACCTCGATCATGTCGGTGAGCGCGCGGACCTCGCGCTTGACGCTGTCCAGTCCCACGAGCGCGTCGAGGTGCCCCAGCACCTCGGCCGAACCACGGGCGGCGGGCTGCCCGGCCGGGCCGGAGTCCGGTTCGTCGGCCGGCCGCTGGGCCGGCACCCGCTCGGCCGTGCCCACCGCCGCGGGGCCAGGCACCGCCGACACCGTACGGATCCCCGTACGCTCCCCGGCCGCCGCCGCGCCCGCACCGGACCCGGCGCCCGCGCCGGAGGCGGACCGGGCGGCGAGGCGCGGTCCGGACTCGTCGCTCGTGCAGTCCTCGGCGAGCGGGCCGTCCTCCGCGAACTCGTAGCCCCCGCGCGCACAGCGCTCGGTGTGGCAGCGGTGCAGGGAGGTGCGGCAGCCGTCGATGACGTGGAAACCGAAGCCCGCGCTGCCCGTGACCCGGCACGCCGTGAAGGTGCCGCGCCCGCCGGCGGACACGTAGAAGCCGGCCTCGGCGGGGGAGGTGACCGTGCACCGCTCCAGCGCCGGATCCGCGCCCTTGGTGACGATCACGCCGGTCTGGACGGAGTCGATGGAGCAGTTGGCGAGGGTGCCGCCGCTGCCGTGGTCGCGGAACCAGGCCCCCGTCGCCGCCTCCCGGATCCGGCAGTCGTCCAGCTGGGCCGTCGCCCCGTCGCTCACCGAGACGGCGGTGTTGCGCACTTGGGAGATGTCGCTGTCCACGACGTCCACGCGCGAACCCCGGTCCAGGACGAACAGCGCGTCCGGTACGTCGTGCACCCGGCAGGAGTCCAGCGAGACCCCGGCTCCGTCGCTGATCCAGACGGCCGGATAGTCGCCGGTGCTGTCGTGGATCTCGCAGGAGTCGGCGACGACGCGGGTGCCCGGATCCCACACGGACAGGCCGTTGCGGCCGAAGCGGCGGACGCTGGTGCGGCTGAGCGTGAGCACCGAGCGGGAGCGCAGGTCCACCGCGTTCTCGGGGATGTCGTGGATGTCGCAGCCGGCGAGCGTGAGCACCGCGTCCGTGTCGAGGGTGACCCCGTCGGCCGAGGTGCGGTGGACCGCGCAGTCGGTGAGCACGGCCGTGGCCCGGGCGGCGATCTGCACGCCGGCGCCCTTGATCTCGTAGACCTCGCAGCCCAGCGCCTCCAGGCCCGAGCCGTCCCCGGTCACGGCGATGCCGGCGCCCGTGGCGTGGTGGATCCGGCAGCGCTCCAGCCGGGGGCGGCCACCGCCGCGCACGGAAACCCCGGTCTGGCCGGCGGCCACCACCTCGCAGTCGGCGAACACCCCGCCACCGCCGTCCAGTACGGCGATCCCGATCCCGGCCGGATTCTCCACCGTGCAGCGCCGCACCAGCGGCCGCGCACCGCTCCCGCGGACCTCGATGCCGGCCGCCGACCGGGTGCTCACGCGCAGGTCGGTGAGCTCGGGGGAGCCGTCCTCGACGAGGAGCGCGGGCGCCGTGGGGTCCTGGCCCTCCACGTGGAGGTCCTGGAGGACGGCCGAGGCGCGGACGGTCAGCGCCACCCCGTCGAGCGGTGCGATCCGCACCGAACCCAGCGAGCCCTCCGGACCGCGCAGGGTCACGGCGTGGTGCAGCACCAGGTTCTCCCGGTACGTGCCCGGCGCGATGGACAGGACGTCGCCGTCGCCCGCCACGGCCAGCGCGGCGGTCAGCGTCGGATAATCACCGGAGCGGCGACGCCACCGCGAGGAACCGCCGTGCGTCACCTGGACCGTGCCCTGAGCCATGGTGCTGTCGTGCCCCCACCCTCGTGTTCCGTAAGTCCGCCTGCCGGCCGGAGCTGTGGCTCCGGCGCTCCACCGTAGCGCGCGCGGGGCCGGTGAGTTGCCAGGTCAGCTGCCCGCATCCGCCCGGCCCCAGTCCGGCCCCGCCGCGGCCCAGGCGCGGTCCAGCCGGATGTACCGCCGATGCATGAGCCTTCGTACGACCAGACGGCGAAGCGTCTCGACGAGCGCGGCGATGCCCAGGGCCGCCGCGAGCCCCGCCACGCCCGCGTGGAAACTGGCGGAGGAGGGATCGAGGGGCTGTCCGACGAGCCGGCCGTGCGTATCGGTCCATATCCGGAACCGGTCGCCGGGACGTGGCGGTTCCTCCGCGGCCGGCACCGTCCCCTGGTGGTTGCTGCCGTCGGGCGCCGTCCACGACGCGACGATCTGCGTACGCTGCGGGGCCTGGCGCTGCGCCGCCGGATCGGTGGCCGCACCGAGGAGCGGATCCGGGGTCGGCCGGACCACCACCGCCGGTACGAGATGGCGCTCCTCCCGCTGTTCGCGCACGGCCCGCTGCAGCGTGCCGTCCACCCGTACGCCGGCGGCCCAGCCGATGGCCGGAGCCACCAACAGGACGCACAGCAGCGCCGCGAAGGCCACCCAGGCCTCGAATAGATCCGTCTGGCGGCGCAGCGGATTGCGCCGCCAGCGCCACACTCCCATTGCTGTCCGCACGGTCCGGCTCCCCCTACTTGTGCCAGTCTGCGCCTGCCTGCCGTCCCAGCCTCCCGCATGCCCCGGCCACCCGCATTCCGGAACGCGCGAGACGTGTGTCACCCGATCCGGTGCTCACGTCCCGAATGTTCCAACGGGCAGGCGGTGGTGGTTGGTTCCAGGGGGACACGAGAGCCGCTCGAAGGTGTCATTCCGGGTGGTCTCACCGGCCCTCCTGCGGCTTCGCGGCCTTGGTCTCCGGCGGCGTTTCGGCGCCGCCGGGTACGGCTGTGGACGTCCTCACGCCAGGACGCGCACCTCGTCGCCGACCCGCAGCGTCCCCAGCCGCACCGGCACCAGCAGCCGGCCGAAAGCCAGCGACTTGCCGATCCGCCGGTGCCTGGCCAGGGTCTGGAGCGGCTCCTTGCCGCGGATCGCCGTCGTCTGGTCGGTGGTCGTCACGACACAGCGTCCGCACTCGCGCGCCCCGCGGAAGACGGCGTCGCCGATCGCGACGCGTTCCCAGCCGTCCTCGGCCCACGCCTCCGCTCCGGACACCACCACGTTCGGGCGGAACCGGTTCATCGGGAGGGGGCCCTCGTCGGGATGGGATCCCCCGGCGATCAGCGCGTTGAGCGCGTCCAGCGAGGCGAGGGTGGTGATCAGCAGCGGATAGCCGTCGGCGAGGCTCACGGTCTCACCGGGCAGCGCGTACGCGGGATCGACCGGCCGGCGCACGGCCGGCTCGTCCAGGTGCACCAGGTGTGCCGGTACGCCCAGGTACGCGGTGAACCAGTCGGCCGCGGCGTGCGCCGCCGCCACGGTCTCGATCTTCTTGCCGAAGAGCATCACCGGCTCCAGCGGACCCCGCTCCGGGACCTCCACCGTCAGATCCGCCATGCCCGGCGCCGAGATCTCGAACCCGCCGCCCCCCAGCGGACGGGCCCGTGCCAAGGCCAGCCTCGGTTGCTGGCGTTGGGTGATGACCGTGCCCTCCCCGTCCACCACCGCCCACCTGCGGTCGCCGGACAGACCCCAGGGCTCCACGGCCACCTCGTCGGGTGCCGTCCCCGCCACCGATTTGACGGGATGGACGTGGAGCGCCTGGACACGCAGATTCACCATGGGGAAATACTGCCAGCCGTCCTCACGGACTCCGCGGCGACCTCGTGGAAGAGGGCCGGCCGGCCGTGGCGGTCAGTAACCGCGTCCCTGCGGTTGGTACGGACGTCCGTACGGGTCCTCGAACGAGGCGGCCGGGACGGGCGCGGGCTGCGCCTGCATCGGACGCGGCGCGGCCGGGCGCATCGCCTCGTACCCGGTGCCCGCGGCGACCGGACGGGGCTGCTGCGGCTGGGGCTGCGGAACGTAACCCGTGCGGGCCGCGAACGGCTGCGGCTGCTGCGGTACGTACGGCACCGGTGCCTGCTGGAGCGGCATCGGCATCGGCATCGACATCGCCATGGGCTGCGGCATCGGGGCCATCTGCTGCATCTGCTGCATGTGCGGCGCCTGCTGGGGCGCGGCCTGCTGCTGGTACGGGTACCCGTACGCCGGGGCCGGTTGTTGTTGCGGGCGGGCGGGCGGCAGCGCTGCCGGCAGGGCGGGGAGCGCGGACGCGAGGGCCGGGAGGTACCCACCGCTCGAGTAGCCGGCGCTGGGCGAGTCGTAGGCGGCGGGAACGCGGATCGGGGCGATCTGCGGGGTCCCGCGTTCGGCGACGAGGGAGTCGTAGATAGGGGTGTCCGGGAAGGAGGGCGCGGAGTAGTAACCGCCGCCATAAGTGGAGCGGGGGGAGGTCATGGACCTAAGTTAAGCCCACGACTTCACCGGGTCCATAGCGAGGTGCCGTCAACACCGCCCTGACCTGCATATTCGCAGGTCAGGGCCACAGCTTTCACTTCACGTTCACGTGCACGTTTTGGTCACTTCCGCCCCGTCTTGCTCCTACTCGTACTCACCGGTTGGGTGTTGCACGAATGTGCCGCCGGCTTCGTGCTGACGAGGCGTCACAACCCCGTGACCTCGGACGACGTGAAGTCGAAGGGCGGAGTCCGGTTTCAGGCGTCGCCGGGGCGGGCATAGGTACGGCCCTTCCATGCCGCTCCGCGCCCGCGGTAGTGCTGCACGGCCGAGTCGACGGTCATCAGGAGGTAGAGCAGCGCGGTCAGCGGGAGCAGCGGTGCGAGGGCCGCCGGCTGGTGGTAGTAGCGCAGCATCGGCAGGTACGTGCCGGCCATCAGCAGCCAGGCCAGGCCGCCGGCCCAGGCGACGGCGGGCCGGCCGGCGGCGAGGCCGGCCAGGAGCGCGGCCGGCGGCACGAGGTACACCAGGACCAGCCCGGCCACCGTCCCGGCCAGGAGGGCGGGGTGGTGGCGCAGTTGCGCGTAGGCGCTGCGGGAGACCATCCGCCACAGGTCCGCGAGGGAGTCGTACGGGCGCACGCTGTCCACCCGCTCCGCGAGGCCGAGCCAGATCCGCCCGCCGGTGCGCTGGACCGCACGGGCGAGCGAGACGTCGTCGATGACGGCCTGCCGGATCGACTCCGGGACCCCGGCCCGCACGGCCGCCTCGGTGCGCAGCAGGACGCACCCGCCGGCGGCGGCCGCGGTGCGGGCGGCGGGGCGGTTGATCCAGCGGAAGGGGTAGAGCTGGGCGAAGAAGTACACGAAGGCCGGAACGATCAGCCGCTCCCAGACGCTGACGGCACGCAGCCGGGCCATCTGTGAGACCAGGTCGAGGTCGGCCGCCGTCGCGGCGCAGACCAGCTCGCGCAAGCTGTCGGGTGCGTGGGCGATGTCGGCGTCGGTGAGGAGGAGGTAGTCGGGGCCGGGGCCCGGGCCCGGGCCGGCATCCGGGCCGGAATCCGGATCGGAGCTCAGGGCGGAGCCCGTGCCGGAGCGTGCGTGGGCGATGCCGTGTCGCAGCGCCCAGAGCTTGCCGGTCCAGCCTGTGCCGGGCTCGCCGGGGGAGAGGACCGTCAGGGGCAGCCCGCCGGGGTGCGCGTCGGCGAGCCGCCGCGCGAGGCCGGCCGTGCCGTCCGTACTGCCGTCGTCGACCAGGATGACCTCGGCCTCGCCGGGATAGTCCTGCGCGAGGAGCGAGGGCAGGCTGTGCGGCAGCACCCCGGCCTCGTCCCTGGCCGGGACCACGATGGCGACGGACGGCCAGCGGGCGGGGGCGTGCCGGGCGGGCAGGCGGGCATCGGTCCGCCAGAACATGCCTTGGCCGAGGGTGAGCCAGAGCCAGACGGCGAGCGAGGCGCACGCGGCGACGAGGAGGTAACCCATCCCGGCAGTCTGCCGGGATCGGCACCGCCGGGGGTGCCGGGACACCGGGGTTCCGCGGTCCGGATCGGATCGGGACGGGAAGGATCCGAGCGGGACGGATCGCGACGGATCGGATCGGGGCGGGGGCACGGGTGCGGCTGCACCGACACCCCCTGGCCGGGAGCGCGGTCGCCCGGCGCCGCCTCGCCGTCGGGTGGGGGGTCGGCCGGGCCCGTTGCCCCGGGTGGAGCGGGGGGATCGATTAAGGTGACCAAGTGAAGATCGCCCTCATGGACTCCGGTATCGGCCTCCTCGCGGCGGCCGCCGCGCTGCGACGGCTGCGGCCGGACGCGGACCTGGTGCTGTCCAGCGACCCCGACGGGATGCCCTGGGGTCCGAGGACTCCTCAGGACCTCACCGGGCGGGCCCTCACCGTGGCGCGGGCCGCCGCCGCACACCGGCCGGACGCGCTGATCGTCGCCTGCAACACCGCTTCCGTACACGCCCTGCCCGCGCTGCGCGCCGAGCTGGAGCCGTCGATCCCGGTCATCGGGACCGTACCGGCGATCAAGCCCGCCGCGGCCGCCGGAGGGCGCGTGGCCATCTGGGCCACCCCCGCCACCACCGGCAGCCCCTACCAGCGCGGCCTGATCCGCGACTTCGCCGACGGGGCGCGCGTCACCGAGGTGCCCTGCCCGGGGCTGGCCGACGCCGTCGAGTCCGGTGACGAGGCCGCCGTCGTACGGACCGTCGCCGCGGCCGCCGCGCTGACCCCGGCCGACGTCACCGACGTGGTGCTCGGCTGCACCCACTACGAGCTGGTCGAGGCCCCCATCCGGGCCGCGCTCGACCGGCGCACCGGCGGTGGCGCGTACGTCTTCCACGGCTCCGCCGAGCCCGTCGCCGTCCAGGCCCTGCGCCGGCTCGGCGTCCGCCCGGAGCCCGGCCTGCCATACACCGGAGGCCTGACCGTCCTGCTCAGCGGCCGCCCCGGCACGCTCCCCGAGGCCGCCCTCGAGTACGCCGAGGGCCGCCTGCTGGCCCCCGAGGGCGCGGATCTCAGCTGAACGCGCGGCGGTAGGCGTGGGGGCTGACCCCGGTGGTGCGCTTGAAGCGGTCGCGGAAGGCGGTGGGGGAGCCGAAGCCGACCTGGGCGCCGATGCGTTCGACGGAATGCTGCGTGGTCTCCAGGAGGTGCTGCGCCTGGCGGATGCGGGCGCGGTGGAGCCACTGGAGCGGGGTGCTGCCGGTCTGTTCGCGGAAGTGGCGGATCAGGGTCCGGGTGCTGGTTCCGGCGCGGGCGGCGATGTCGGCGAGCGTGAGGTCGGAGGCCAGGTTCTCCTGTAGCCAGGAGAGCAGGGGTTCCAGCACGGAACCCCGCGGGGTGGGCACGTGGTCGTGCACGATGAACTGCGCCTGCCCGCCCTCCCGTTCCAGGGGCATGACGGACAGCCGGGCCGCGTCGGCGGCGACCGCCGAGCCGTAGTCCTTGCGGATCATGTGCAGGCACAGGTCCAGGCCCGCGGCGGCGCCGGCCGAGGTGAGGATCCGGCCGTTGTCGACGTACAGGACGTCCGGGTCGACCTCGATGTCCGGGTAGGTGGCGGCGAGGAGATCGGCCGCCATCCAATGGGTCGTCGCCCGCAGGCCGTTCAGGAGCCCGGTGGCGGCCAGCGGGAACGTCCCCGAGCAGATGGAGGCGATGCGCGTGCCCTGCTCGGCCGCCGCCAGCAGCGCGGCGCGGACGGCGGGGGAGAGCGGGGCCGTGGGTGCGTCGGTACCGGGCACGATGATCGTGTCCGCGCCTCGGAGTCCGTCCAGCCCCCACGGTGCGCGCAGGCTGAAGGAACCCGCGTCGACCTCCGGCTGCTCCGCGCACACCCGGATCTGGTAGCCCGGGCGGCCGTCCGGGAGGCGGGTACGGCTGAAGACCTCGATCGGGGTGGCCAGATCGAAGGGGATCACCCGGTCCAGGGCGAGGACGGCGACAGTGTGCATGGCCGGAACATACCTGGTTGCCGGGCTGACCGGATGGGCCGTGTGATCCTCGGACCGCATCTTCGTACAGGTCGGAGCATTCTTCGAGTCGGTGGAAGGCCATGGCGTTATCCCGTTGGAAGGTGTCATTAATGCCACTGGGGCGGGGGGCGCGGGACCCATAGCGTCGAGGGCGAGCCCGGACCGGCACGGACCGGGCCGCCGCACGCGGAGGAACCCTTCATGCACGCCCAGATCGTCCTGTTCGACGGCTTCGATCCCCTCGACGTCATCGCCCCCTACGAGGTCCTCCACGCCGGGGGCACCGCATCCGGCGGCGCGGTGAGCGTGGAGCTGGTCTCCGCCGAAGGGCCGCGTGAGGTGGTCAGCGGCACCGGGGGACTGGTGCTGCGCGCCACGGGCGCCCTGGACCCCGGCCGTGCGGGCCTGGTCCTGGTCCCCGGCGCCTCGGGCCGCGTCGGAGAACCGGGCGAGGTCCCGGACCTGCACCTGGACGCGGGCGAGGGGCAGTGGCGGCAGGACGAGTTCATCCCCGTCCTGATCGGGCGCACCCTGACCACCGAGCTGCCCGCGCTGCTCGGGGCGGCGATGGCCAACCCGCGGATGACGGTCGCCGCGGTGTGCGGGGGCTCGCTCGTCCTGGCCATGGCCGGCCTGCTGGAGGGCCGCCACGCCACCACCCACCATCTGGGCCTGGACGTGCTCGACGCCACCGGCGTCCACGCCGTGCGCGCCCGCCTCGTCGACGACGGGGACCTCGTCACCGGCGCCGGTGTCACCTCCGGGCTCGACCTGGGCCTGTACCTGCTGGAGCGGGAGGTGGGTCCGAGGATCGCGCAGGCCGTGGAGGAACTGTTCGCCCATGAACGCCGCGGCACCGTCTGGCGCGAGCGGGGCCCGGCCCCCGTCGGCTTCTGACCGGCGCACCCCCGCGCCCGCATCCCCGCCCCGCCCCGCACCGCACCGCATCGCATCGCACCTCTAGGAAAGAACCACCATGTCCGTTGAAGGAACCTGGGACCTGACCGTCTCCACGCCCATCGGCCGGATCAACGCCGTAGTCGAGCTCCTGCGCCAGGACGGCGTCCTGACCGGGATCGCCCGCGGGGCGGGGGAGGCGGTCTCCCTCGACGACCTCACCCTCGCTCCCGCCCCCGACCTCGACGGCGGTGGTGACGGCGACCGGCTCACCTGGAAGCAGGCCGTCACCAAGCCGATGCGCCTGAACCTGGCCTTCGCCGTGACGGTGACCGGCGACGCCCTGGCCGGGACCTCCAAGGCCGGCCGCCTGCCGGCGTCCAAGGTCACGGGCCGGCGCCGCGCCACCGGCCTCCGGACGGACGCGGAGCCGCGCCCGTGACGAAGCTCCTCCTCTCCCTGCACGTCCTCGCCGCCGTTCTGGCCATCGGGCCGGTCGCCGTCGCCGCGAGCATGTTCCCCGCGGCGCTGCGCCGCGCCACGGGCGCAGCGGGTGCCCCGGGTGACCACGACGCCCTCGCGAACCTGCGGCTCCTGCACCGCGTGTGCCGTGTTTACGCGGCCGTCGGCACGGCGGTTCCCGTCCTCGGGTTCTTCACGGCCGACAGCCTCGGAGTCCTCGGCAGCGGGTGGCTGATCGCCTCGATCGTGCTGACCACCGCGGCGGCCGCCGTCCTGGCCCTGCTGATCCTCCCGGGCCAGGACGCCGCCCTCATCGCCCTGCAGGAGCCGGAGCAAGGACGAGCTCCCGCCGCCCGGTCCGCCGCTCGTCTCGCGATGCTCACCGGAGTCTTCAACCTGCTCTGGGCCACCGTGACCGTCCTGATGATCATCCGCCCGGGCTCCACCACGGGAGCCTGACGGGCCGCACCCGCCGCCCGGACCTACGCCTCCCGGGCGGCGGAGGCCGCCCCGGCCGTCGCGAGGCGCCGGGCCAGTTCCCGTAGCCCGGCGGCGTCCAGAACGTGGTCCCCGTAGCCCGGCACGGGTACGTGCAGCGGAGCCGTCCAGGACTCCGGGACCGCCCCCGCGCCGTACCGCGCCCCGGCCAGGGTGCCGGTCACCGCCGCCACCGTGTCGGTGTCGCCGCCCAGGTCCACGGCGGCCCGTACGGCCTGCGCGAAGCCCGTCGTGGTCCGCAGCGCCCACACCGCCGAGCCCAGGCAGGGCCACACCGCCCCGTTGAACTCGGTGGCCAGGTCCGGGTGCCAGTCCGGAGCCAGGACACGGGCGTACCGCTCGCGGTGGTCCGGGTGCACCTGCTCCAGCGTCGCGGGCAGCGCGCCGAGCGGGTCATCGCCGTCCAGGGCCACACGTACGAGCTCGTGCAGGACGGCCGTCCCTTCCCAGGCGGCCCGGTCCCCGTGGGTGAGCGCGGCGATCCGCCGGGCGGCGTCCATGGTCGCCTCCGGTCAGCACGATTTCGGTCTGCAGTCCGATGTCCTTGGGGTCCCCGGCCGCCCAGCGCCGGAACCGGTCGAAGACGTCGGGGAGTTCCAGCCCGCCGCACTCCAGCAGCGATTCACCGACCAGCACCGCCATCTGCGTGTCGTCGGTGGCCTCGCCCGGATCCCAGCCACCGCCTCCGCGCATCTCCTCGCCGCGCGCACCCAACTGCCCGGCGGGCCCGAACTCGTAGGGAGCCCCGAGCGCATCCCCGACCGCCGACCCGAGCACGGCCCCGACGGCACGGTCGAGCCGGTCGGTCACGGGTTCCCCTCCTTCGGTCACGGGCTCTCCTCCGGCGGGCCGGGGCATCCGCGGTCCAGTACGCCGCGGGCGAAGGCGTCCAGGTCGTCCAGCCCGGCCGCGGCCAGGGTGGCCGGGGCTCCCGTCAGGAGGTGGAGGACGGCTCCGTGCAGGGCGAGGGTGAGCGCGCGGGTCTCCTCCGGACCGGCCGGCAGTCCGGCGGTGGCCAGCAGCTGCCCGAACGCCGCGAAGTCCGCCGCCGCGATCGGGTCCAGCAGTGCGGCCAGCCACGGTCGACGGGTCGCCTCCGCCTGGAGCTCCATGTACGCCACGACGCGCGGCCGGCCGGCTCCGGCCGTATCGCGGAGCAGTCCGGCGAGCAGCGCGGCGAGTCCGGCCCGGTCGCCGGGCCCGGGGCCGGCCCCGGCGAGCCCGGCGGCGAGTTCCCGGTACTGCTCCAGGCAGCGCTCGGCTACCGCGCGCAGCAGTTCCTCGCGGGTCGGGAAGTAGTTCTTGGCGGTGCCGAGCGGCACGCCGGCCGCAGCGTCGACGGCCCGGTGCGTCAGGCCCCGCCCGCCCGCCTCGGAGAGCACGGCGATGGCCGCGTCGCGCAGCCGGTCCCTTCGGTCCTGGTTCACCTTGTCAGCTTAACCACAACCGTGGTACCACAAGTGTGGCACCACAGATGTGGTGGTCGATCGGCTGGGGAGCGATTCGAGCGAGGGGTGTGCCATGGGTGCGAGTGCCACGGGCGGGAGTGCCGGGACGGGGTCGGCGGTGGTCGTCGGCGCCGGGGTGGGCGGCCTGGCCACCGCAATCGGTCTGCGGCGGGCCGGGTGGGAGGTGGCCGTCCTGGAGCGCCGTGCCGAGCCGGAGCGGTACGGAACCGCCTTCGGTATCCACCCCGCGGCCCAGACGGCCCTCGAACGGCTCGGTCTGGGCGATGCGCTCCGGGCGCGTGCGGTCCCGTACCGCGACGCGCAGATCCGGCGCCCCGACGGCCGGGTGCTGGCCGCCCTCCCGCTGGAGCGGATCGAACGCAAGGCTGGCCGCCCTGAACTCCTCATCTCCCGGCCCCACTTGATGGACGTACTGCACGCCGAGCTCGCACGGCTCGGCGGCACGGAGGTCGCGTACGGCCGGGCGTACGAGGCTTCGGCCGCGCGGGGCGCCGACCTCCTCGTCGGCGCGGACGGGATCAACAGCGCGGTCCGCGCCGCCCGCTTCGAGGGCGGGGCACGGCCGCGCGAGCTCGGCACCACGGCCTGGATCGGCACCGCCGGTTTCGAGACCGGGGTGTACGGCGAGACCTGGGGCCGGGGCCGCTTCTTCGGGATGACACCCGTCGAACCCGGGCGCACCAACTGGTACGCCACCGTTCCCGCGGCCACCACGGCCGAGGAACTGCGGGCCGCCTTCGCCGACTGGCACGATCCCATCCCGCGCGTGCTCGCCGACACCGACCCGCAGACCTGGATCCGCTACCGGATGCGCCACCTCCACCCGGCGCTGCCCTCCTTCACCCGCACGGCCGGGCCCGGACCGGTGGCGCTCGTCGGCGACGCGGCCCACGCCATGACCCCGAACCTCGGCCAGGGCGCCTGCACCGCGCTCCTCGACGCGGAGGCCCTCACCCGAGCCGTCACCGCCCACGGCCCCGGCGGCCTGCCCGCCGCACTGCGCGCGTACGACGGCGAACGCCGCCGCAGTGCCCAGCGGATGGCATTCGGCTCCCGCACCCTGCACCGCTTCATGACCGTCCGCCGCCCGGCCCTGCGCGACGCGCTCGTCGGCCTGCTGCCCGGATAGCCCGCGCCGGCGGCCCGCTCCGGTGGCCCGCTCCGGTGGCCCGCCCCGGCCGGGCGGTTCCGGTCCACGTCATTCGCGTCCAGAGGTCGGTGGCGGCCCTGCGGAACGTGAGTACGCTGCTACACATGACGGGTCACCCGCCGGGGCCGCTCTGGACGGGCCGGGCATCCAACCGTGTGCAGTGGCTGCTCGCCGGAGCCGGTGCGGCCTTTCTGGCGCTCGGGATCGAGATCGCCGTCGACCATGCCTGGGGCGCCGGTATCGTCGCGCTGCTCATGGCGGTGATCGGCTGTCTCGCCGCGGGCCTGCTCATCCTCTTCGGCACCCTCGCCTTCGTGCACGCCGCCGTCACCGTCGACGCCGAAGCCGTCGAGGTGCGCTGCGGGCACATCGGGCTGCCGCGCCGCAGGATCCGGCTCACGGAGGTGGAGGCCGCCGAGTACCTGCCCCGGATCACCCCCCAACAGTGGGGCGGCTGGGGCTACCGCTGGCGCCCCGAGCGCGGGACCGCCGTCATCGTCCGGCGCGGCGAGGGCCTGGAGCTGCGGCTCGGCGACGGCAAGCTGTTCACCGTCACGGTCGACGACGCGGAGAACGCGGTCCGTGTGATCCGCACCCATCTGCGTGCCCTGGCCCACTGACTCCGTCACCTGCACAGCGAGGGGACGTACACTCCGCCAGATGAGCAGCAGTGCGACCCGCGCGGCCGGGAACGACGCCGGAAACGATGCCGGGAACGATGCCGGGAACGACCAAGGGCAGGGGTCGGTGCCGGAGCCCGTGGCGGGGTCGTTCCTGCGACGGTGGGCCGGCCGGCTCGCGCGGCCCGCGTGCGCCGTCCTCTCCGGAGTGCTCCTCTACCTCAGCTTCCCGCCCCGCACCCTGTGGTGGCTGGCCCCCCTCGCCCTCGCCCTGCTCGGCTGGTGCCTGTACGGGCGCCGCGCGCGGGCCGGTTTCGGCCTCGGCGTGCTGCACGGCCTCGGCTTCCTGCTGCCGCTGCTCGTCTGGACCGGCGAGGGCGTCGGCCCGGTGCCGTGGCTGGCGCTCGTCACCCTCGAATCCCTGCTGGTCGGCCTCACCACCCTCGGTATCGCCCTCGTCAGCCGGCTCCCCGGCTGGCCGCTGTGGGGCGCCGCCGTCTGGATCGCCGGCGAGGCGCTGCGCGCCCGGGCCCCCTTCGGCGGATTCCCCTGGGGCAAACTCGCCTTCGGCCAGCCCGACGGGGTCCTCCTGCCGCTCGCCGCGCTCGGCGGCACCCCGCTGCTCTCCTTCGCCGTGGCCCTGTGCGGATTCGGGCTGTACGAGGTGGTGCGCGTCGGAGCCGACACCCGCCGGGCCACCGCCGCTCTGCTCGCCGCCACCGCCGTGGCCGCCCCGCTCGCCGGGGCGCTGGCCGCCCGGCCGCTCGTCTCGGACGCCGCCGAGGACGGCACGGTGACGGCCGCCGTCATCCAGGGCAACGTCCCGCGCGCCGGATTCGACTTCAACGCCCAGCGCCGCCAGGTCCTGGACAACCACGCCAACCGCACCATCCAGCTCGCCGAGGACATCAAGCTCGGCAAGGTCGCGAAACCGGACTTCGTCGTCTGGCCGGAGAACTCCTCCGACATCGACCCGTACGCCGAGCCCGATGCCTACGCCGTCATCGACAACGCGGTCAAGACCATCGGGGTGCCCGTCGCCATCGGCTCCGTGCTGGCACCGGAGACCGGCCCGCTGCGCAACACGATGATCCTGTGGGACCCGGTCAAGGGCCCCGTCGACACCTATGACAAGCGCAAGATCCAGCCCTTCGGCGAGCGCATCCCGATGCGCTCCTTCGTCCGGCTCTTCAGCTCCGACGTGGACCGGGTGCGGCGCGACTTCGGCCCCGGCAAGGAGCCCGGGGTCTTCGACATGGCGGGCAGCGGGGTCGGCATGGTCACCTGCTACGAGGCCGCCTTCGACGACGCCGTCCGCTCCACCGTCCAGGCCGGAGCCCAGGTCATCGCCGTGCCCAGCAACAACGCCACCTTCGGCCGCACCGAGATGACCTACCAGCAGCTCGCCATGGACCGGGTGCGGGCCGTCGAACACAGCCGGACGGTCCTGGTGCCCGTCACCAGCGGGGTCAGCGCCGTGATCCGTCCCGACGGCGAGATCGTGCAGCAGACGAAGATGTTCACCGCCGACGCCCTGGTCGCGGAGATCCCGCTGCGCTCCACTCAGACGCCGGCCACCCGTTTCGGCCCGCTCGCCGAGTACCTCCTGCTGGCCGTGGCCGCGGCCGGACTCGGCTGGTCGTTCGCACGCCGGATGCGCAGGGCCTCGTAGGGTCGGGGAATGACCACACCTGACTTCATCCGCACCCTGCGCGCCACCGCCGGTCACCAGTTGCTGCTGCTGCCCGGGGTCACCGCCGTCGTCATCGACGACCTGGGGCGGGTCCTGCTGGGCCGGCGCGCCGACACCGGCCGCTGGTCGGTGGTCGGCGGCATCGCCGAGCCCGGGGAGCAGCCGGCCGACACGGCGGTGCGCGAGGTGTACGAGGAGACGGCGGTGCGGTGCGTACCCGACCGGGTGGTGCTGGTGCAGATGCTCCCGCCGATCACCTACCCGAACGGGGACGTCTGCCAGTTCCAGGACATCACCTTCCGCTGCCGGGCCACGGGCGGGCAGGCGCGGGTCAACGACAACGAGTCGCTGGAGGTGGCCTGGTTCGAACCGGACGCGCTGCCGGAGCCGCTGGAGTCCTTCGCGGTGGACCGGATCCGCCAGGCGCTGAAGGACGAGCCGACCTGGTTCGCTCAGCCGTTGTCGGACGCCTCCCGGTAGAGCTCCACCGCCTGGTCGCCCATGACCGCGCTGTACGAGACCTCCGGCACGGTCCCGCCGCCCTCGTAACCCCCGAGGACGCCCGCCAGGGCGCCGTCGACGAGCCAGGGGCTGCCACTGGTGCCGCCGCTGAGGTCCGGGCACTCGATGCGGCGCTGGGTCTCGGAGAACAGGGTCGTCGTGTTGGCGCAGTACAGCGGGGACTCGTCGCCGCTCGGGTAGCCCACGACGGACACCGTGGCATCGGCGGGCTGCTGCGCGGCGACGGGGAAGCCCCCGACGACGTCCTCGATCCGCCGGCCGTCCGCCTGCCCGCCGTCCGCCGGGGCCACCGTCGCGAAGGCGATGTCCTCGTCGGGGTCCTCGCCGTCCGTCCAGCCCGGAGCCACGTACGTGCCGGTCAGCCTCCACAGACCGTACGGGGCCTCCCCGTCGCGGTAGCCCGGGGCGAAGTAGGTGGTGTCCGGGCTGCCCAGGCAGTGCGCGGCGGTGACGATCACGTCCCGGTCCTGGCTGCGCACCACGGAAGCCGTGCAGAAGTGGCCGCCGTCGAGGCCGCCCGCGAAGAGCGCACCGACCCGCCCGGCCGCCGCGTCGGCCGCGGCCGTGACCGTGACGCCGAGCGGCGGTTCGGCCGACGCGTCGGGGACGTCGACGCCGAGCAGGGCCGTCATGGCGGCCAGGGCGAGCAGGATCCGTGCAGCGCGCCGGCCACGGGCACGGGCGCGGGAGCGGCGGTCCGGTCGGGAGGGGAGCAACTGGATCATGCTCCGAGCCTCGCGGGGGAACCTGTGACCGGAGCCCGGGAATCCATATGAATCCCCTGTGAATCACCGGCCCCGAAACCCCCTTGGCGGCCGGGCCGCACTGCCCGGAGAATCACGGCCCATGGGGACCGACATACACGGGTTCGTGGAGTGCCTGGACGAGGACGACCGGCTGTGGACCGCGGCCATCGACATCGACCTGCTCTACCACGGGCGGAACTACGACGCCTTCGGCTGCCTCTTCGGGATGCGCAACTTCGCCGGCTTCCGGCCGCTCGCCGAGGACCGGGGGCTTCCGGAGGACGCCTCGGAACGAGTACGTGCGCAGTTCGCGGACTGGGGATCGGACGGGCACAGCCCCACCTGGATCAGTTGGGCGGAGATCGAGCGGGTCGACTGGTCGGAGCCGGCGGAGCGGGTCGACGAACGCATCCACGAGTACCGGCGCACCGAGGACGGCTGGGTGATGACGGGCAAGAGGGCCTGGGACGGGCGGGTCGCCGAGGTGACGGGGCTGACGGTGGTCCGCGACCCCGGCAGGCTGTTCAGGTACGAGGCGCACGACTGGCCGGAGGGCACGGAGTGGCCCGACGGCGATGATCTCCGCTACCGGATCGGACGGATCAACCGGCGCGACGCCATCAGCCCCGACGGGGAGTGGAAGCCGGTGTGGACGGTGATGGACACCCTCGCCGGGCTGTACGGGGCGGAGAACGTCCGGCTCACTGTGTGGTTCGACTGTTGAACCCCGCCGTCAGCCGCGTCGCTCGTACACCGTCACCCGGCGGCCCCGGACCTGCCGGTCCTCCACCACGGTGAACTCCGCCCGCAGGACCGCCGCCTTCGCCCGGTCCGCCGGGGAGCCCGGGGGCTTGGCCCCCTTCCCCGAGTCCGTCACCAGGAGGACCCGCCGCTGCTCCCGCAGGGCCGCCGAGATCCGTGCCGGGTCGGCCTCCTCGCCCTTCAGGGTCCCCGACTCCGCGGGGCCCCGGGACAGGGCGATGTCCTTCAGGCCGGCGAACGCCCCGGGCGAGACCAAGGCCGTGTCCCGCCGGGCCGCCGGGATGAACAGCACCGCGTCGCCGTCCCGCTTCAGCTCGGACACCTCCCCGGCCACCGCCAGCACGTCGTCCACCCGGCTGGCCGGAGACCGGTCGGCCAGGGCCACGGGCAGCAGCGCCACCGCCGAGGCCGCGACCACGACGGGCACGAGTGCGCCCGACGCCCTCGGGTACCGGGGCGCGAGGGCCCGTACGGCCGCGCCCAGCGCCGCGCCTATCAGCAGGGCCAGACCCAGCATGGAGAACAGCACGTACCGGTCCAGGAACAGCGGCTGGACCAGGGAGACGGCGGCCAGCCCCAGCAGGGGCACCGCCAGCAGCGGCAGTCCGACCGAGGCGGCCGTCAGCCGGGCCGGGAGGCCGGTCCGCGGTCCGCCCGCGCGGTCCGCCCACGCACCCAGCGCGCCCACCGCCAGCAGGACGCCCGGGCCGATCAGCATGTGCCAGGTCAGCGGCGGGATCCAGGAGACCTGCCCGGACTGGGTGCGGCTGAACAGGATCAGCGGCAGCGCCCCCGCCACGGCCGCCGCGGAGGCGAGCAGCCAGGGCACCACGACACCGCGCCGGGCCCGCGCCCACCACAGGGTCAGCGCGTGGGCGGGCAGGATCAGCAGGGAGAACCAGTTCAGCAGGGCGCAGACCAGCACGAGAGCCCCGTACGCCGTCCAGCGCGGCCCGGTCCGCCGCCCGGGACCGGCTCCGCCGACGGCTCCGGTGCCTGCGATCAGCGAGACGAGCAGCAAGGTCGACAGTCCGGCCCCGCCCGCGATCAGCGCGTACGACCGGCCCTCCTGGAGCTGGAACTGCACGGCCGGCAGCAGCCCGAGGGCCAGCCCGCCGCCCAGCCCCGCCCACGGGCCCGCCAGCCGGCGCCCGATCAGCGCCACACAGCCGGCGGCGACCGCAACGGCCAGCACCGAGGGCAGGCGCAGGGTGGTCGTGCTCGCCCCGAACACCTCGAAGAGCAGGTGCATCAGCAGGTAGTACAGGCCGTGGACGGCGTCCACGTTGCCGAGCAGGTGCCAGATCTCACCGGGGGAGCGCTCCGCGACCTGCCAGGTCGCGGCCTCGTCCCGCCACACGCTGTTCTGCCGGGAAAGCCCCCACAACCCGAGCGACAGGGTCCAGAGGACCGGCACCAGCCACACGAGATACGGCCGTCGGATACCGGTGGACATGTGGGAACTCATGAAAGCGTGACGATCCTCGGGCAGATGTTCGGGCGGAAAGCACCAGTCTATGGACGATACGGAGGGTTCCCGGACCGGCTGTTGTGCACGACGGAGCGTGATCAAGGGGCCCCCTCGCCCCTAGCCTCGCGGCAGCAAGGTGCGCGACAGGCACACGGCAGGCACGCAGGAGCACGAACGAGGGGCGGTACCCGGTGAACTGGCTGATCCACGACTACCGCGAGAGCGATCTCGCGGCCGTTGTCCATCTGATCGACACCACGGCCGAACTCGGCCAGGAGTCGGTCTTCTCACTCGCCGAATGCATCAGCGCCCTCACCGACCGGCAGCCCTGCGTGGTCGCCGTCCACCAGGGCGTCCCCATCGGCGCCGCCCTCGCCTGCGTCACCGGCGAACGCGCCTGGGTCATGCGCATCGCCATCGCCGCCGGCTGGCGCGGCCGCGGCCTGGCCAGCGCCCTGCTCGTGGAGCTGGAGCGACGGCTGATCGCCGCCCGTGTCGGGCGCATCGCGTACGTCCTGCCCGAGGAGGACCTGCTCGGAGAGGGACTGCTCAACGCCGGCTACACCCGGCAGCCCGCCGTCGCCTACTTCGAGAAGACCGAGCCGCTGCACGGTCCGGCCGCCGGTCTCCTGGACGACCTCGGCGGCCGCTTCCTGCCGAGCGACCTGTGGGCCAAGGTCGCCGGCATGGAGACCGAGAAGGACCTCATCGAGCGGCGCGTGGTGCTGCCGCTCGCCGAGCCCGAGCGGGCCGCCGCGCACGGGGTGCGGCCGCCGCGCGCCATCACCCTCTTCGGCCCGCCCGGCACCGGGAAGACCACCTTCGCCCGGGCCATCGCCTCCCGGCTCGGCTGGCCCTTCGTGGAACTGCTGCCCTCCCGCCTCGCCGACGAGGGCAACCTCGCGGCCGCGCTGCGCGACGCGTTCGCCCGCATCGCCGAGCTGGAACGGGTGCTCGTCTTCATCGACGAGGTCGAGGAGATCGCGCCCGTGCGCACCGAGCCCGCCCAGCCCGGCGGGATCCACGGCGTGACCAACGAGCTGCTCAAGCTGATACCCGGCTTCCGCGAGGGAGACGAACGGCTGCTGGTCTGCGCGACCAACTCCATCCGCTCCCTCGACCCGGCCTTCCTGCGCCCCGGCCGCTTCGACTACCTGATCCCGATCGGCACCCCGGACCACGGCGCCCGCGCCGCGATCTGGGCCCGGTACACGGCGGGCCGTCCCGATGTGGACGTGGCGGCGCTGGTGGCGGCGAGCGAACTGTTCACCCCGGCCGACATCGAGCACGCGGCGCGGATCGCCGCGCAGGTGTCCTTCGAGCGGGACCTGGAGGCGGTGGGCGCGCGCGGCGCGGCGGCGGCCCAGCTGGGCGCGAGCACGGAGGACTACCTGGCGGCGGTGGCGCAGTGCCGGCCGACGGTGACTCCGGCGATGACGGGAGAGTTCGCGGCGGACATCACCGCGCACGCCCGCTTCTGACGGGGAGGCGCCCGCAAGGGAGCCGCCCGAGCTGCCTGCCCGCCACGGACGGGCAGGCAGAAATGGCCCGCAGCCACTCCCCAAAGCGGCTGCGGGCCTCCCGCGCGGACTTGGCATCCGTGCGGGACGGCCACGTTCCTTTGGGGTGTATCGCCGGCTGGAACGTGGCAGTGAAGGTGCCGGGAGGGCCGCATCCCTGATGCCCTGCCGACACGTTCGAGTCAACCAGGGGCGGGGGTGGCGGCGCCTCGGTCGCACGGCCACGATCGCCCCGGCCTTAAGGACCGGTCGGCGGGTCCGGACCGTTGGCCGAAAGGAGGACCGGGGTTAGGGTCGGGCCATGGCCTTCGTCGTCTTCATGACCCTCCCGGGGCTGGCGCTGCTGCTCACGGCCATCGCCTTCCTCGACCTCGCGCTGGAGCGCGCGGGCCGCGCAGGCCTGCTGCCCTGGCGCCGGAACGGCCGCAAGGGACAGATGTCCTCGACGGGCTTCGAGCAGCTGCACGCGAGCTTCTCGCCCGGCAAGCAGAACGAGCTCAAGGAGCGGCAGAGCGCGCTGATCATGCGCGACGACGAGGAGGACGGCGCCCCGCCCCGCTCCCGCGTGGACCTCGACGGCGGGCTCGCGGTGATCCGCCTGCCGGCCGCCTAGGCCGTCTCTCTCGGGCCTAGGGGCGGCAGCGGTAGGTGAACTCCGCCGCGGCCGTCCGGCGTACGGGGGAGACGAGCTCCAGCTCGGCCTTCGCGGGGTAGGTGCCCGCGCCCTGGAAGGTCCACAGCAGGTGGAGGCGGGCCTCCTTGCGGCCGCTCGGCACCCGCTCGCTGAGCTGCTCCGAGCGCGTGCCGTCACTGCGCAGCCAGCGGTACGTGAGGACCCCCGGCCGCCCGTTGGTCCGTACGACGGCCACCACGTCGGCGGTCCCGTCGCAGCCGGGCCCCCTGGCATCGGCAGCGCCGGCGGCATCGGTGGACACCGCCAGGTCCCGGACTTCCAGGGCCGGGCCGAAGCGCTGCCAGCCCAGGTAGCACAGGACCCCGATCAGGACCACGGCGGCCAGGGTGTAGCGCCGCCACTCGCTCCGCCGGCGGGGGGCCGGGGCGGGGTACAGCGGGAACGGCGCGGGCAGCGCGGCCGTCACCCCCGGTCCGAAGCGCAGGACCGAACCCTCGACCCGGTCCGGCACGGCCCCGACCGGTACGTCGAACCGTGCGGTCGGGCCGGTCCGTTCGGCCGTACCGGTCCGGTCGGTGCCGCCGGCGAGGCCGAGCCGTTCGGTCCGCTCCGTGCCCCGGGGCGGTCCGGTGATCCAGTGGCTGCCGAGCACGGTGGCGCTGTAGTCGTCGTCGCCCTGCGGGGCGTGGGGATCGCTCATGCCGGCTTGCACCCCCGGATGTAGATGCTCTGGACGGAACTCTGGTTGGCGGCGGCCGGCTGCGTGGTGGCGCGGACGCTCCAGTAGCAGCCGGCGCCCTGCGCGAAGGTGTGCGCCAGGGTTTGCGTACCGGGGCTCCCGGGCCCGAACGCGACGGTCTGGCGGCCGTCGGGCACGGTCAGGGCGCCCTTGTCGTCACCGGTGAACCACTCGACGACCAGGGTGTACGGTCCCGCACCGTCGCTTTCCACGGAGAAGGCGGCCTCGGTGACGCCGGGGCCCGTCTGCCGGAAGGAGGTGACGTTCACCGCGGAGATCTTGACCTTCGGGGACGGAGACGGGGTCGGGGTCGGCGTGGGGGTCGCGGACGGAGTCGGGGACTTGGTCACCGTCCAGCTCGGCTTCGGCGTCGGTGTCGGCGTGGGGGTCGGCATCGTGTGGCTCGGGCTCGCCGACGGCGACGCGGACGGTGTCGGTGTGGCCGTGGCCGTCGGCGACGTGGAAAGGCTCGGCCCGGGCGCCGGAGCGACCGGGCCCGGCGCCGACGCGCTCGACGTCGCGAAGGCGTTGAGCGCCATCGCGCCGCCCGGCTCGGAGCCCACCGCCTGGTAGCCGAGCACGGCCACCAGCCCGAGCACGAGCGCCGCTCCCGCTGCGAGCAGCCCGCGCCCGCCCGGGGACCAGCCCGGGGGAGGCGGCGGCAGGACCGTGGTGGCCAGGGCGGTGGCGCCCTGCGCCGGGGCGCCCGCCGAGGGGAACAGCAGGGGCAGCAGGGCCGCCAGCGCGGCCAGCTTGCGCTGTCCGCGTTCCTCCCACTGGGGCCCGTACGCCGCCAGGGCCACCGCCTCCAGCTCCGCGACGAACGCATCGGCGTCCCCGGGCCGTTGTTCGGGGGCCTTCGCCAGTCCCCGCCGGATCAGCGGGCGCACCGGCTCGGGCGCCTCGGTCTCCGGGACCGGAGCCTCGATGTGCTGGACCGCGAGCTCCGCGAAGTTCTGGCCGTCGTACGGCTTGCGGCCGGTCAGGCATTCGAAGAAGGTCGCCGTCGCCGCGTACACGTCGGCCGCGGGCGATGCGGGCCGGCCCTGCCACTGCTCCGGGGCCATGTACGCGGGGGTGCCCGCCGCCCCGGGCGTCGTGCCCAGGGGGGTGGCGATCCCGAAGTCCACCAGCTTGGAGGTCCCGTTGGCCGCGACCAGGACGTTCGCCGGCTTGTAGTCCCGGTGGACCACACCGGCCCGGTGGGCGTCGGCCAGCCCCAGCAGGGAACCCTTCAGCAGCACCAGCGCCGCTTCCGGTCCGGTCCGTCCGCACTGCTTGAGCAGGGCGTTCAGCGGGATGCCGTCGACGAGCTCCATGACGATCGCGGCGCCGCCGGGCGCCTCGACGTACTCGTACAGCCCGACCACGTAGGGGGAGCGCAGGGCGCCGAGCAGCTGGGCCTCGGCCCGGAACTCCCGGACGAAGACCGGGTTCTCGAGCATCCGGTCGTTCAGGTACTTCACCGCGACGGCCGTGCCGGTGCCCTCGTGGACCGCGAGGACCACGCGGCCGCTGGCGCCCGAACCGAGCTCGCGGACCTCCGAGTAACCGGGAACCGACCACACGCCGTTCATGCCTTCCCCCTTGCCGTGGCGTGACCGCGCCCCGGAGCTGGTCGTTCCAGGGACCGGCCATCACCTGGGACACATTTCCGCCACGGCCGGTTCCCTGTCCAGGGGTCGGGCGTCAGGCCGCCGCCGCCCGCGCCCCGATCATGGAGTGCAGCCGGTCGGCCGCCGCCCGCCCGAACTCCGGATCGTTGATGTGCGTGTCGTAGTCGTGGATCCGGGCGGCGCTGCCCCGCAGCCCGTCGCGCAGTGCCGAGAACAGCGCCCCGTCGGCGTCGGGGTCGTGGTAGGGCCCGCCGGGGGCGCCGAGCGTGGACAGTCCGCGCAGGGGTACGCAGACGGCCGTGGGGCCGGTGGCCGCACGGAGTTTGGCGGCGACCCGGCGGCCGAGTTCGGCGCACTCGGCCTCGGTCGTACGGATCACCGTGATCGAGGGGTTGTGGACGCGGACCCGGCGGTACCGGACCCGTTCGGGCAGGCTCTCCATCGGGCCGAACTTCACCATGTCCAGCGCCCCCAGGCTCACCACCTGCGGGATCCCGGCCCGCCCGGCGGCGCTGAGCCGGTCGGGCCCGGCGGTGAGGATGCCGCCGCACAGGTCGTCGGCGAGCTCGCTGAGGGTGAGGTCGAGGACACCCGCGAAGATGCCCTGGCCGGCCAGGGTCTCCAGGGTCCGGCCGCCGGTGCCGCTGACGTGGAAGACCAGTACCTCGTAGCCCAGTTCGGTCAGCCGTTCCCGGGCCGCGTCCACGCCGATCGTGGTCACGCCCGCCATGCTCGCCGCGATCAGCGGCCGGGGTCCCGAGCCCAGCAGGGCCGGCCGGTGCAACTCCGTGGCGGAGCGCGCGAAGGACTCGGCCATCCCGGCCACGGCCGCGACGGCATTGGCCAGGACCGGCGCCGAGATGCTGTTGATCCCCGCGATGTCCACGACGCTGTACATCATCGTGATGTCCGCCGATCCGACGTAAGGGGCCACGTCCCCGGACGCCATGGAGGAGACCATCACCTTCGGAACGCCGAGCGGCAGGGCGCGCATCGCCCGAGTGGCGATGGAGGTCCCGCCACTGCCCCCGATCGCGAGGACTCCGTGCAGCCGGCCCTCGGCGTGCAGGCGTAAGAGGGTCGCTTCCGCGCCCCGGGCCATCGTGGTCACGGCCGCACCCCGGTCGGCGGCCGCGCGCAGTTCGGACAGTTCCGTTCCCGCGGCCCGCGCAACCGCTTCGCGCGGTACGTCGGCGGGCACCCGGGGCTCGTTCATGATTCCTGTGTCGACCGTGATCACTTCGACGCCGGTGCGCAGCAGCCTCTCGCGCAGCCAGCCGTACTCCACACCCTTGGTGTCCAGGGTTCCCACCAGCACGACGTTCGTCATACGTGCAATGTCCATGCAGGTGGGGTTTGTTGGCAAGTAAAGGTCAGGTCAACCCTCTTTCGCCAGGAGATCCAACAGCCTTTCCAGGAACGGGATCTGAGCCACCACCAGCTTGGTCCTGGCCACGTCGGGAGCGAACCACGCCACCTGGTCCAGCTCGGGGAACTCCCCCGTCCGCCCCGACCTGGGCGGCCACTCCATGGTGAAGGTGCCGAACACCGCGAGGGCCGGATCCAGGTCCGCCCGCACCGCCCAGATGGTCACCAGCTTCCCGCTGGTCATCCGCACCTCGCCCAGCGGCAGGTACGGACCCTCCGGCGGCGGCAGCCCGAGCTCCTCCTCGAACTCCCGGCGGGCGGCGTCGCGCGGGGTCTCCTCGGGCCCGTACTCGCCCTTCGGGATGGCCCAGGCGCCCGCGTCGCGGCGCTCCCAGAGCGGGCCGCCCATGTGGCCGAGCAGGACCTCCACCCCGGCCCCGGGATTCTGGCGGAACAGGAGCAGTCCGGCGCTGCGCTTCGCGGTCATGGGCCCATCCCTACCCCGTCCGGGCGCGGCTCAGGCAGCGGTTCGGGCAGCGGCCCGGGCCGGGGCTCAGTGGTCGTGCGGGCCCTGGCGGTGGACCGGGCCGTGGGCGTCCGCACAGTGCGCGTCGGCCGACCGGTCCTCGCCGGGGCGGCCCACGGTGAGGAAGGAGTCCTGCGCGTGGTCCACCTGGAGGGTGGTGTGCGTGATCCCGTACTCCTTCGCGAGCAGGGCCTCCAGGTCCCGGCGTACGGCGTGGCAGTCGCCCTCCGGGGCCACCAGCACGTGCGCGGACAGCGCGGCCTGACCGGAGGTGATGGTCCAGATGTGCAGGTCGTGGACCTCCGTGACCGGCGGCTGGCCGACCAGCCGGTCGCCGACCGTGTCCGGGTCCACGTGGGCCGGGGCGGCCTCGAGCAGGATCCGGCCGGACTCGCGGACCAGCCCGTAGCCCGCCTTGACCATCAGGACCACCACGACGAGCGAGGCGATCGAGTCGGCCTGCCGGAACCCGGTGGTGAGCACGATGAGACCGGCGACGGCGGTGCCGATGAAGGCGAACAGGTCGTTGAGGATGTGCTGGTAGGCGCCCTCGACGGCCAGGGAGGTGCGGTTCGCCTTCGAGATGCACCAGGCCGCCGCGATGTTGACGACGATGCCCGCCAGCGCCGTCACCAGCACCAGCCCGCCCTCCACGGGCGGCGGATCCAGCAGCCGTCGTACGGCCTCGTACGCCAGCCAGACCGCGAGCAGCAGCAGGGTGAGGCCGTTGGCCTGTGCGGAAAGTATCTCCGCACGCTTGAGGCCGTACGTGAAACCACCGCGCGCCGGCCTCGCCGCCAGCCGCATCGCGATCAGCGCGAGGACGATCGAGACGGCGTCCGTCAGCATGTGCGCGGCGTCGGAGATCAGGGCCAGGGAGTGCGCCAGGACGCCGACGACCACCTCGATGGCCATGAAGCCCGTGATCAGGCCGAGGGCGATGCCGAGCCAGCGCCGGTCCGCGTCGGCGGCGACCCCGTGGCTGTGCCCCGCGTGACCGTGGCCTCCGTGGCCTTCGTGAGCGGTGGTGCCGGCGGTGTCGTGGTCGTGGGGCGCGTGATCGTGCGCGCTCATGGTGTCCCCCGTGAGTCGTGGCGAATCGCTCGCGCGTTCCGCTTCGCCTGAAGTGAAGCGCACCTCGACACTATGGGCAAAGGCTGCAACGGGGACCGTTGTCATTACCCATAACGTCGGTCTGACCTGCGGTTATGCCGGGTGCGCCGGATCGTGGGAAAATCGCCCCATGGCCCAGCGCCCCGGTGTGCCGAACGCGCCAGAGCTCCTCCTGGAAACGGACAGGGGTTCCACCGCGATGAGCCCCCGCCGGACGTACCACGTCGGCCGGGACCCCCTCTGCGAGATCTGCCTCGACGACGCCCGCGTCTCCTGGCACCACGCGATCCTGCGTCCGGACGGCGACCACTGGACGCTGGAGGACGAGGACAGCACCAACGGAACGTGGGTCGACGGACACCGCGTCCGCGAGTGGGCGGTCGGCGTCGGCAGCGAACTGCGCTTCGGCAGCGCCGCCGACGGACCGCGCGTCCGCTTCGCCGAACCCGCCGCAGCCGGGCCCTCCTCGGTCTCCCGCCCGGACATGACCACCACCTTCCGGCGGCCGACCTCGGTCCGCCCGCTGGCCCCCCAGGCCGCCGTCCGCATCGGCCGCGCCCCCGACAACGACTTCGTCATCGACGACCTCGTCGTCTCCCGCCACCACGCCGAACTGCGCGCCCGCCCCGACGGCAGGTACGAGATCGCGGACCTCGGCAGCCACAACGGCACGTACCTCAACGGCGCCCGTCTCGGCGGGGCCGCCGCCATCGGCGAGGGCGACATCGTCGGCATCGGCCACTCCGCCTTCTGCCTGGTCGGCGACCAGCTCCAGGAGTACGTGGACACCGGCGAGGTCTCCCTCGACGTGCAGGACCTGCGCGTGGCCGTCGACAACGGCCGCAAGATCCTCCTCGACGGCGTCTCCTTCCCCGTCGGCGCCACCACCCTGCTCGCGGTGGTCGGCCCCAGCGGCGCCGGCAAGTCCACCCTGCTCGGCGCGCTGACCGGCCTGCGCCCGGCCGACCACGGCACGGTCCTCTACGACGGCCGCGACCTCTACCGGGACTACGCCGAGCTGCGCAGCCGCATCGGCCTCGTCCCGCAGGACGACATCCTGCACGCCCAGCTCACCGTGCGCCGCGCCCTCGCCTACGCCGCCGAGCTGCGCTTCCCGCAGGACACCGCCAAGGCCGAACGCGAGGCCCGGGTCGACGAGGTGATCGGCGAACTCGGCCTCCAGCAGCGCGCCGACCAGCCCATCCACAGCCTCTCCGGCGGCCAGCGCAAGCGGGTTTCCGTAGCCCTGGAACTGCTGACCAAGCCCTCCCTGCTCTTCCTGGACGAACCCACCTCCGGGCTCGACCCGGGCATGGACCGCTCGGTGATGAACATGCTGCGCGGCCTCGCCGACGACGGCCGCACGGTCATCGTCGTCACCCACAGCGTGCTCAACCTGAGCGTCTGCGACCGCCTCCTGGTCCTCGCGCCCGGCGGCCGCATCGCGTACTACGGGCCTCCGGACGAGGCGCTCGGCTTCTTCGGCTTCGAGCAGTGGCCCGAGGCCTTCGAAGCCTTCGAGAACGAACGCGAGCGCGACTGGGCCGGGGAGCACCGCGCCTCGCCGCTGCACCGCCGCTACGTCGACGTCGCCGGCCGGGTTTCGCTCGCGGGCCCCGGCGACCGGGCCGCGGGCGTCGCACCCAAGCCTCCGCCCAAGGCCCAGAGCTGGGGTTCGCAGCTCTCCACCCTGATCCGCCGGTACGCCGCCGTGCTCAGCGCCGACCGCACCTTCCTGATCATCATGGTCGCCCTGCCGTTCGTCATGGGAGCCATGGCCCGGGCCCTGGCCGGGAGTGAACTCACCGCGGAGACGGCGCTCAACGCCCTGTTCATCCTGTGCGTGGGCGGGGTCCTGACCGGAGCCGCCAACGCCGTCCGCGAACTGGTCAAGGAACGCGTCATCTACCAGCGCGAACGCGCCGTGGGGCTCTCCCGGTCGGCCTACCTGATGTCCAAGGTGGTGGTCCTCGGCGCCATCACCATCGGCCAGGCGGTGGTCCTCACCCTCGTCGGCCTCGCCGGGGTCAAGACCAACGCCCCCGGCGGCAAGGGCCTCTTCCTGCCCCCGCTGATCGAGATCACCTTCGTCGTCGCCCTGCTGTCCGTCACCGCCATGGTGCTCGGACTGCTGATCTCCGCCCTGGTGAGCAAGGAAGAGGTCACCATGCCGCTGCTGGTCCTGCTCACCATCGTGCAGGTCGTCTTCTGCGGCTCCCTGCTGAAACTCACCGGGGTCCCCGTCATCGAACAGTTCGCCTGGTTCGTGCCGGCCCGCTGGGCCATGGGAGCGATGGCGGCCACCATCGACCTCGGCGCCATCGTGCCCGGCAAGATCACCCAGGACCCGATGTTCGACCACAAGCCCCGCCTGTGGGTCACGGAGGTGGCGGCGCTCATCGGACTGGCCGTGCTGTTCGCCGTACTCGTGGGCCGGGTGCTGCGCCGCCACGAGCCCGCCATCATGCGGAAGTAGCCGCGATGACCAGCCCCGGCCAAGCCGCGGACTTCCGGCCCACCCACATCGTTCCGCAGGACGGACTCCCCGCATGGGAGACCCCGGACCTGTCCCGCCCGACGGCGGCGCTCGACGCCTTCCTCCCCGTACGGCTGCTCTCCCGGCGCGGGGAATGGGGGGAGATCCTGTGCGCCAACGGATGGTCCGCGTGGGTCGACGGACGCCTGCTGCTCGCCGTGCCGCAGCCCCCGCCGACGGGCGGGCGTCCGCTGACGCGCGTCGAGGACCCGCAGCCGCTGCTCACGCGGTGCGCCGAGGAACTGGAACGCTACCGGCGGGCCGTCACCGACCTCGCCTCCGGGCGGCTCGACCCCGAATCCTTCCGCCGGTCCCTGCGGGGACTGCGCGTCGGCGTCGTGGTCGACGGGGAGTCCGTGTGGCTCTTCGACGAGACGGCGGGACGATGGATGTACGGGGACGGGAGCCGCCTGGCCACCTACGCGGTCGTCGCGGGACCCGGTGCCCCGCCCGTGCCGCAGACGCCGCCGCCGGAAGCCGACACCGAGGGCCGTGGCGACGTACGAGACGTTCCGCACGAGCCCACGAAGATCGTGGATCTGCCCCGGCCGGAGGCGGGCTGATGGGCTCCGATCCGGCTGCGGAGCCGTTCCGCGGGCGGGAGTCCGACCTGCGGGGGCGGCAGATCGCCGGGTACGTGGTGGAGGCGGAGATCGGACGCGGGGGGATGGCGGTCGTCTACCGCGCGCACGACGTACGGCTGGACCGGACGGTCGCCCTGAAGCTCCTCGCGCCCGAACTGGCGCGCAACGACGTCTTCCGGAAGCGGTTCGCGCACGAGTCGAAGGTGGCGGCGGCCATCGACCACCCGCACATCGTGCCCGTCTTCGAGGCGGGGGAGACCGACGGGATGCTGTACATCGCCATGCGGTACGTGCCCGGCCAGGACCTGCGGGCCATGCTGGACCGGACGGGCCCGCTGCCCGTGGAGGCGGCGGCCCGGATCGCCGGCCAGGTCGCCTCGGCCCTGGACGCGGCGCACGCCCACGACCTGGTGCACCGGGACGTAAAGCCCGGCAACATCCTCGTCGCGGGCGGCACCGACAGCGAACACCCCGAGCACGTCTACCTGACCGACTTCGGGCTGACGAAGAAGTCGCTGTCGCTGACCGGGTTCACGAGCGTCGGGCAGTTCGTCGGGACCCTGGACTACGTGGCGCCCGAGCAGATCGCAGGCAAGCCGGTCGACGGCCGGTGCGACGTCTACAGCCTGGGGTGCGTGGTCTACGAGACCCTGGCCGGCGGCCCGCCCTTCGAGCGCGACGACGACATGGCGCTGCTCTGGGCCCACCAGTACGATCCGCCACCGGCGGTGTCCTCGCGGCGGGAAGGCCTTCCGCCGGGGGTGGACGAGGTGCTGGCCCGGGCCCTCGCGAAGGCGCCCGAGGACCGGTGGGGGAGCTGCCTGGAGTTCACGGGGGCGCTGCGGCACGCGGGTGCGGGGGAGGGCGCGGGCCCCGGGGCGGCGGCCTTCGTCCGTGCGCCCGACCGTATGCCCGCCCGGGCGGCCTCCGACGGGCCGCCGCCACCGCCGCCCAGGTGGGCGCTGCCGGTGTTCTAGTCCTCGTTCTGGCCCTGGTGCTGGCTCTGGCGGGCTCTGGCCCTGGGTCCTAGTCCTGGTCGGGCGAGGGCGCGCACACGACGTGGGCCGTGACCTCGGCGTGTGCGGCCGAGGCGTACCAGCCCTTGCGGCCGTCCGCGTCGACGACGGGGTGGGAGGCCAGGACGGTGTGCCGGAGGGTGCCGTCGCGGCCGTGGTCCCAGTGGGTGGTGGAGTACCCGCCGGACTGCACGGCCGTGCCGCGGGGACAGAACACCCTGCTGACGGACACCGCCTGCGCCGAGGAGTCCTTGCGGCCGGTATCGCCGGAGAGGTGGCGGGCGCCGGGGCCGGTCGCCTGCGTGGGCAGGGCGGTGGAGAGGGTCAGGGCCAGTGCGGAGAGGGCGATCAGGCCAGCGGCGTGAAGCGGCCGGAACAGGCCTTTGGTCATGTTCACGGAGACGAGCGTGTCATGCGGAAACGATCCCCCGATGAGCCGATATGCGTCTGTTCACTCGAACGGCGCAACGGGTGGTCGGGGTGGGCGGCCGGTGCGGGCGGCCTGGTCAGCGGGGCAGGGGGCAGGGGGGGGCAGGGGGCAGCGATCCGCGGGGCAGAGGGGCAGAGGGTCAGCGGGCGGCGGGACCGGCCGGCTCGGCGGGGGTCCGGCGGCCGGGTTCGCGCCGGCGGCGGGGGAACAGGGCGCCCAGGAAACCCGCCACGGCGCCCGCGAGGAAGGCGAGCCCGACCGTGCGCCAGAGCAGCGGACGCAGTTCCACGGTGCCGCTGAGGTCGTCGACGTCGCCGAGGCCCAGCAGGGTGAGGCCGAACTGGGCCTGGATCCGGGCCAGCAGGCAGACCACCAGGGTGGCCAGGGCCAGGGCGACGGCCAGGTGGAGGGCGTGCTGCCAGGGACGGACGTGTGCGGGCGAGCGGGCGGCGGCCAGGGCGCCGGCGGCGAGCAGGAGGACGACGGCCAGCACGACGAGCCACCACGCCCGGGAGTCCCGCTCGGCGAGCGAGGCCACGTCGATGGTGGACAGGTCCGAGGCCGCGCCGGAGTCCCGGCCGGTGACGCGCAGCACCTCGTCCAGGACCTTGGGTACGGGCAGCCCGAACGGTCCCTCGGCCTTGCCCTCCCAGGCTCCGCCGAAGCCGAGGGTCAGGGCGGGCCAGACCAGGTTGGGCAGGCCCAGCAGGATCACGGCCAGGGTGCGGTCCGCGTGCCCCTGGGTCCCCGCCACGACCAGGCCGACGCCGATCCCGACGACGACGTACGCGAGGAGCAGCGCGACCACGGCGAAGGCCGCGGGCCGCACCGCCGCGTGGAAGCGGACCAGTCCCGTCGGGAGCGGTGCGCGCCGGGACACCAGCAGGGAGACCAGCAACAGGCCCAGGATCCACAGCAGTCCGTAGCCCAGGCTGGCGGGGATCGCGGCCTCGAATCCCACCGTCGGGCCCGCGTCGAGGACTTCGCCGATGTCGCCGAGGACCGAATCGCCGGTGGAGACCGCGAAGTTCTGGCGGGACAGCAGGGCGACTCCGGTCAGCGCCGCCAGCCAGAGGAGCACCAAGGGCACGGCACGGGCGAGGAGTTCGCGCACGCCCGCCACGGCACGGTTGTGCAGGGGGCGCAGGAAGAGCCAGCCGGCGGTCAGCGCGCCGGCCAGGCTGACGGAGAGGGGGAGTACGGACAGGCTCGCGTCGGCCCCCGCCAGGAAGCCGGCCCCGCCCGTCACCTCGACCGACCCGCCCGCGGCCATCAGGACGACGGCGGCCACGACGTGCGGGAACGCGCCGCCGGGCAGATCGCCGGCGCCGGCGAGGGCGAGCCCCGCGGCGGCGACGACGGCCATCACCACGAAGCCTGCGAGGACCGCGACCAGGGCGTCGCGCCAGGCTCGCGCGGCCGGTGCCGTTGGAGGGCTCACCCTGCCACCGTAGGCAGCTCCGCTTGCGGCCACCACCCGGACGGCGCACACAATGGTCGCCAGGAGTGCACGAAATCCGGAGATTTCCGCTGATGACCCGCAGAAGTTCCATAACGGAACGTTCACGGAGGAAGCACGGAGCAGCAACCGACGGGTCCGCAGCGGAACGTCCACAGGGGACCGGAACCCCTCCGCCTGGGAAGAAGAGCCCGTGACCACACAACCCTCCGGCCAGCAGCCGCCGTGGCCGACACAGCCGTCACAGCCGCCCTCGCAGCCGCCGTCGTCGTCGTCCGGGCGCCCCACGGGCCCGCCGTCCGGTCCCCTGTCCGGGGGCCGGGAAGGGCCTCCGCCACCTCCGCCGCCGGCCCCTCCCGGAGGATCCGGGAGCGGGGTGCCCCCCGGGCCCCCCGAGCCCCCGCACAAGCCCTGGTGGCGCTCCGTACCCCGGCTCGCCACCACGATCGTCGCCCTCGCCGCCGCCGTGACCCTGGCCGTCGTCCTGACCAGGCCCAGCGGGGGCGGGGGTACCACCACCTCCGCGGGCAACGAGGTCTTCCTGCAGCCCGCGGCGGCCTCCGGGCCCGACCCCTTCACCGAGTCCACGGCGGCCAAGCAGGCCACGGCGCCGCCCGAGAGCCCGCCGCCCTCGACGCCGGACAAGAAGCCCGAATCCAAGCCGCCGGAGAAGCCCGCGTCGTCCGCGGCGACCACGACCACCCGCAGCGTCAGCGGCGCCTCGCCCGAGCTGTACGGGGGCACGCCGAACGTGCCCGCCTGTGACGTCGAGAAGCAGATCCGGGTCCTCTCGGCGCAGCCCGCCAAGAACGCGGCCTTCGCCTCGTCGCTCGGCATCCAGCCGACGGCCGTGCCGTCGTACCTGCGCTCCCTCACCCCGGTCCAGCTCCGGGTGGACACCAGGGTCACCAACCACGGCTACGTGGACGGCCGC
This sequence comes from Streptomyces sp. NPDC056883, assembly GCF_042788835.1. NCBI lineage: Bacteria > Bacillati > Actinomycetota > Actinomycetes > Kitasatosporales > Streptomycetaceae > Streptomyces > Streptomyces sp. NPDC056883. The sequence goes on from NZ_JBHUBS010000002.1 coordinate 290,449, forward strand.
TCCACCAGCTACCAGTCGGTGCTCCAGGCCGGGACCGCCGTGCTCGTGGACGACCGGGGTGTGCCGCGGGTGCGGTGCGCCTGCGGGAACCCGCTGGGGCCGCCGGTGGCGCTGAAGGCCAACCCGAAGCGGTTCGGGCAGCCTTGGACCTCGTACCAGCCCTCGCGGGTCGTGGTCATCGCGCCGTCCGTGACCATCGTGAACAAGTTCGTGATCTACGACTACGGCAACAGCCGCTGGTACGAGCGTGACCGGGGCCACCACCAGGGCCGCCACGACCGGCCGATCCCGCCGCCGGTGATCCCGACCCCGATCTTCACCACCCCGCCGCCGTCGCCGACGTTCACGTCGCCGACCCCGACCTTCACTTCGCCGTCCCCGACGGGCACTTCGCCCTCGCCGACGGGCACCTCCCCGTCGCCGACATCGCCGTCCCCGTCGGTGTCGCCGTCCGAGTCCTCGTCCGAGTCGCCGTCTCAGTCCCCGTCCGAGTCCCCGTCGGAGTCCCCGTCGGTCTCGCCTTCGGAGTCGGTCTCGGAGTCACCGTCCGAGTCACCGTCGAAGTCCCCCTCCGAGTCGCCTTCGGAGTCCGTGTCGGCGTCGGTGACCGGGTCGGAGTCGCCCTCGGAGTCACCGTCCGAGTCGCCGTCCGTCTCGCCCTCCGTCTCGCCGTCCAAGTCGGCCTCCACTTCCCCGTCCGCGAGCCGGACGTCGCCGGCGCCGACCCCGTCGCCCTCGAAGAGTGCGGTGGCGCCGACGCCCTCGAAGAGCGTGGTGAGGCCGGAGCCCCCCGCGACCTCGGCGCGGCCCGAGCCGCCGAAGGCGACGCCCCCGCCGCTGATCTCGCAGGAGCCCGAAGTCCAGCCCCCGCCGCCCCCGCCGCCGACCCAGGCGCCCCCGCCGCCGCCCCCGCCCCCGCCGCCGACCCAGGCGCCCCCGCCGCCGCCTCCGCCCCCGCCGCCGGCCACCTCACTGGCCCCGCCGCCGCCCCCGCCCTCCCCGGTCGGGCCCGGAGACGACACCGACCAGGGTTCGGACGGAGGCCCGGCCGGTAACAACAACCAGTAGAACCCCGCCCGACACGCAGACCTCCCCGAGGGCCGATGGCCCTCGGGGAGGTCTGGTGCTTGCCGTGTCCCGGCCCTGCGGACGCTGCTAGCGGACGCGGCCGTACAGGTTCGGGTTGTACGCGCTGAAGCTGGAGACGCGGACCTGCTTGCCCGGGCGGGGGGCCTCGATGTACTTGCCGTCGCCGAGGTAGATGGCGACGTGGTGGATGCCCGAGGTGCTGCCGTTCGAGGTCCAGAACACCAGGTCCCCGCGGCGCAGCTCGGAGCGGGAGATCGGGGTGGTGGCCCGGTACTGGTCGGAGGCCACGCGGGGGAGGGTGATCCCCGCGGAGCGGTACGCGGCCTGGACCAGACCCGAGCAGTCCCAGCCGCGGGGGCCGTTGCCGCCCCAGACGTACGGGTCGCCGAGGTGGCTGTTGGCGAAGGAGATGGCGCCCTCCGTGCCCTGGCGGATGGGCGTTCCGGAGGAGCCCGAAGAGCCGGAGGAGCCCGAGGAACCGGACGAGCCGGAGCCGGAACCGCCCGAGCCGGAGCCGGAGCCGCCGGCGAAGCGCTCGTACTTGTCCTTGTGCTGGGTCCAGCGCCACCAGCCGGTGGAGTCCTTGTACCAGTACACGCGGTCCGTCGCGTCCCAGCCCGCGCGGCCGCGGAAGGTCGGCTCGGAGGTGCGTACGGAGGAGGACGAGGAGGAGGACGAGGAGGAAGAAGAGGAGGAGGAAGAGGCGGAGGAACCGCCGCTGTTCGCCACGTACTTGCTGTAGTGCTGGGTCCAGCGCCACCAGCCGGTCGCGTCCTTGTACCAGTACTTCGAACCGTCCCAGCCGGCGTGCGCCGGGGCCGGCTCTGCGGATGCGGTGCCCACTCCGGTGCCCATCAGCAGCGTGGCGCCGACGGCCGCGACCACGGCGCCGCGCAGGGTGCAGCGGCGGCGGGTCGCGGCGGCCGTCATGGCCGTCGTGCCGCGTGCGCAGCCGGTGCAGTCACAGCTGTCGGGTATTTCTTCGGTGAACTCGGGCGTGCGCATGCATGATTCCTTTTCCATCGGGGGTGTTGTCAACGCGCGTCGGCGGCAGGGCCGCGCGCCGTGTAGAAGGCCACGGTCAAGTCCTTGACCAGGGCCTTGCGTTCGTAGTCGTCCAGGCTCACGAGCCCGCGGTCCGACATCCGGTGAACGGTGTCGTCGACGGCGTCGAGCACGGAGGTGAGGACGGAGTCCCGGTGCCGCGCGTCGATCGAGGCCACCCGGCGGCGCTGCATCGCGGCGGCGACCTCGGGGGCGTACTCGACGTGCAGCGGCCGGGCGGAGAAGACCTCGACGCCGACGGCCTTGCACTCGGCGGCGAGCAGCCGGGTCAGCTCGTCGCCGACGGCCTCGGTGTCCCGCAGGGTTTCCGGTGCGTCCGGCTCCGGGCCGAAGGAGTCGGCGGGCATCCGGGAGAGCACCCGGGCGGTCGCGGATTCCACCTGTCCGCGCAGGTAAGCGGTGTGGTCGTCGACCGCCAGCAACGCGCGGGCGGTGTCCCTGACCCGCCATACGACGAGGACGACGGACCGCAGCGCGGTGCCTTCGGAGTCGACGACGCAGAGCGGCTCGCTGCGCCAGTGGCGCAGCCGGACGTCGACGCGGGTGTGGCGGGGCAACGGGTTGGACCAGATGAGGCCGGTACGCCGGATCGTGCCGCGGTAGCGGCCGAACAGGGTCAGCGACCAGGCCTGGCCGGTGCGGCCGCGCCGCAGTCCGCAGAGCGCGGCGAGCGCGAGGAGCGCGCAGCACGCGACGACGGCCAGGGGCCAGGCCTCGGCGGGGGAGGCGGAGGGGCGGAGCTCCTCGAACCGCGCGAGGACGGCGGCGCCGCCCGCGGCGAGCGCGGCGATGAGCAGGGCCCACCAGCCGGAACAGGCCCGCGCGGGGTGTTCGGTGAGCTCGGGGTCGAGCACGGCGGGCAGGGTCCGGGGGTGGGCCGGAGCCGCCGTGGCCGGAGGGGCGGGCCGGGGTATCGCCGCGCGGACGGGGGCCTGCCGAAGGGTGTCCGGGTCCCCCGGCGCGGGGTCGGACCGGCGGGGTCCGGCGGGGACGCCCGGGCCACCCGGGCCGTCGGGGCCCGCGGCGGTCGTGGCGCGGGATTCGCCCGGTCCCTCGTCACGGAAGAGCGGCCCGAGGACGAGCGGATCCCGGTACGGACGCACGACCAGACTCCCGCGCCCGGTACGGGCCCCGTGCCCGGAGGCCGGACCGGAGCCGGAGCCGGAGCCGGAGCCGGAACCGGAGTCGGAGTCGGAGTCGGTGAGAGGGGCGGATATGTGTCCGGGGGTCTGGGTCCCGTCCTCCGTCCTTTCCGCCCCTCCCCTCGGTATTCCGGCCGGTTCTCCGGTCGTCTTCGGCGCTTGCGACAAGCCACACCCCACACAGCCGTGGGCGTCAACGACCCCGTTCCGGGGGGTTCCTGACGCCAGCAAAGATGATCATGAACGGATCGATCTTCGCGAGATCGTACAAGTCGCCTATTCGGCGAAAGTCACGACAGGCCGGGACTTTGGTCCTTTTTCGTCCTGCTGTCCGGCGTCCAGGGGTGCCACTAGCGCACAAGGGGAGCGGGGCCCGTTCGACACGCCGCACCCGTCCTTCGCGTACCGCGAACCCGCGCCCTTGCCGGGGTACCGTCCCGGCAGGCTCCAGTGCACCGGCACGGACCGGCGAAGAGTGAGACCCTGAAGGTGTGGCCGAAAGGGGAGTGACCCCCCAGGTCGAGTGGCCTGCCCGGACGGACACGAGCCTCGCGCTCAACCACATGGGCACCTTCGACTGGGACCTCGACAGCGGGCAGATGTTCCTGGACACCACCGCCCTCGAGGTCCTCGACCTGCGCCCCGAGGAGTTCACCGGCACCCCCGCCGGACTGCGGGCCCGCCTCGCGCCCGGCGAAGAGGCCCGGCTCGACGCGCGGGTCGCCCAGGCGCTGAAGGCCGGACACAGTCATTACGGGGCCTACGTACGCAGCCGCGACCGCGAAGGCGCCCCGGGCTGGACCCATGTCCAGGGCCGCATCCTGCGGGACCCGCAGGGGCGTCCGTACCGGATCATCGGGATCCTCCGCGACGCCGTCCACGACCCCGGCGAGCCCGGCGCGGCCGGTGAGCGCGACGAGGGCCGGCGCCGCATGACCGGGGTCATCGAGCGCACCACGGCGATCCTGGCGCACGCCCGCACCGTCAACGACGTCACCGACGTCCTCAAGGACCCCGAGGCCCTCGGCCACCTCGGCGCGGTCAGCGTCATGCTCGGCGTGGTCGACGGCGGCCGCATCCACCTGGTCGCGGAGGGGCAGCTCGGGGCGTACGTACCGGAGACCGAGTACACGCGGATCGACGCGCCGCTGCCGATGAGCGAGGCGGTACGGACCCTGCTGCCGGTCTACCTGGCCTCCCGCGAGGAGTTCCAGCGCCGCTACCCGGACCTGTGGCCGTACATCGAGCCGCTGGCGGTCCGCAGCGGGGTCTACCTGCCGCTGATCGCCCAGGGCCGGCCCGTCGGCGCGCTCGGACTGCTCTACACGCGGGAGGGCGACTTCGACGCCGAGGAGCGCAACGTGCTGATGGCCCTCGGCAGCGGCATCGCGCAGAGCCTCCAGCGGGCCATCCTCTTCGAGCAGGAGCACGACCTCGCCGAGGGACTCCAGACGGCCATGCTGCCGCGCCGGATCCCGGAGGTGGCGGGCGCGCAGATCGCCGTGCGGTACCGGGCCGCCCGGATGGGGCGGGACATCGGCGGCGACTGGTACGACGTGGTCCCCCTCGGCGAGGGCCGGGTCGGCGTGATGATCGGCGACGTGGAGGGCCACGACACGGACGCCGCCGCCGTCATGGGCCAGCTGCGCATCGCGCTGCGCGCGTACATCGCCGAGGGCCACACGCCCGGCGCGGCCATGGCGCGGGCCTCGGCCTTCCTGCGGGACCTGGAGACGGAACGCTTCGCCACGTGCACGTACGCCGACATCGACCTCACCAGCGGGATGGCCCGGCTGGTCCGTGCCGGGCACCTCGACCCCGTGGTGCGGCGCGGCGACGGGAATTGCCACCGGGTGCAGGTGGCGGGCGGGCTGCCGCTGGGCCTGCCGGTGCGCGAGCAGGGTGCGCCCGGTGCGGGTGCCTCCGGCGGCGGACCGGGTGCTTCAGGCGACCCGGGTGGTTCCGGCGCCGCCGGTACGGGATACCCCGTCACCAGCCTCGAACTGCACCCCGGGGACACCCTGCTGCTGTGCACGGACGGTCTGACCGAACGGCCCGGCGGCGACCCCGACACGGGTCTGCACGAGCTCATGGAGGCGGTCCGGGACGGACCTGCGGACGTGGAGGAGCTCGCCGACCTGCTGTGCGACCTGGTCGGGGACTCGGGCGGCGGGGACGACATGGCCCTGCTCCTGCTGCGCCGGCGCGGCACCCCGCTCCCGCGCGGCGGCGGCCCGCTGCGCCACCGCCTCACCCCCGGGGACCCGGACGCCCCGGCGATGGCCCGCCACCTGATCCGGGCCGCCGCCGCGGCATGGGGTGCGTGGGAGCAGGCCGACGAGATCGAGCTGGCGGCGGACGAGCTGATGACCAACGCACTGGTCCACACGGACGGTGTCGGCGGGGTCAGCATGCGGCTGACCCCGGAGGGCCGGATCCGGATCGAGGTGGAGGACACCAGCAGCGCGCTGCCCCGGCGCCGGGAGGCCGACGACTGGGCGGTGTCGGGGCGCGGCCTGATGCTGGTGGACCGGCTCGCGGATTCCTGGGGCGTGGAGCCTCGGGGCGGCGGGAAGTGCGTGTGGTGCGAGTTCGCCGTCCAGTCTCCCGCCCTCCCGTCCCGGGAGCCCGGCGCCGTGTAGGCGCGCGGGGCCGCCGGGGGCGGGCGGCGCTGAGCGGGAGCCGGGCCGGAACGGGGGTGGGTGGGTTGGGTGGGTTGACGGGTTACTCGGCCGCCTACGGGCGGCCCGGGCCCTGCGCGGCCTTGGCGATCTGCATCGCCGTCAGCCCGCGCACGAAGCGGATCGCGAGGACGGAGGACGTGAGCAGCACCACCCCGTACCCGGCGGCGGCGGTGGCCGCCGTCGCGAGCCCCCCGGGCGGGCGCAGCAGAGCGAGGGGCTCCGGGCGATCGCCGGGACGGCTTCGCGGGGCCGGTGGGGGCGAATGGCTGATAGTCACCGGACTCGCGCTGTGTTCATGTGCTTATACGTGCGGGGTTGGCCGATCCTGCCTGGATGTCCCCCCTGCGCCCGCTGTTGCCCGTCATGCTGCCGGCCCTGCTCACCGTGCTGCTCGTGGCCCCGGCGCCCTCGCCGGCCCACGCCTCCGGGCACGGCAAGGGCGAGGGGATCGAGACGGCCCGTACCGCCCGGCAGATCGCCCCCGGGGTGCGGCTGGAGTCGTACGACCGGCTCGAAGCCGACCGGTGGCTGCGCATCGACGAACTCGACGTGCAGTTGGCGGGTGCGGGTGCGGGTGCGGGTGCGGGTGCGGGTACAGGCGCGGGCGCGGGCTCCGGCGTGCGTGTGGAGTACCTCGGCGGCCGCGGGCTCGCCACCGTCTCCGACTCCGCCGCCCGCCACCCCGCCGGGCCGGGCCGCCGCGTGGTCGCCGCCGTGAACGGCGACTTCTTCGACATCCGGGGTACGGGCGCCCCGCTCGGCCCAGGCATCGGCGCCGGACGGCTGCTGCACGCGGCTTCGCCCGGCGCAGGACAGGCCGTCGGATTCGGCGCCGGCGGGCCGGGCCGGGTGCTCCGCCTGATCCTCGACGGGAGCGTCACCCTGCCCGGTGGCGCGGTCCGCCCGCTCGCCGGTTTCAACACCGCGCGGCCGCCCGCCGAGGGCTTCGCCGCCTACACCGCCGACTGGCCGGCGGACGGACTCCCCGCGTCCGGACCGGCGGTGGAGCTGCGCGACGGCCGGGTCGCGGCCGTGCGCGCGGCGGTACGCCGTCCCGCGCGCCGGGAGCGTCCCGCACCCGGGACCACCCTGCTGGTCGCGGCGGGCACGGCGGCGCCGGAACTCGCCGCCCTGCGCCCCGGCGACGCGGTCGCCGTGGCGGCCCGGCCGGTGCCGGTCGGGGGCGGGCCGCTCCCGGCGAGCGCGGTCGGCGGCCGGGAGGCGCTCGTGGTGGCCGGGGTCCCGCAGAACCACGACGGCGAGCCGAACAACGCGGCCGCGCCGCGCACCGCCGTCGGCTTCTCCCGCGACGGCCGCCGGGCCCGCCTGGTCACCGTCGACGGCCGCCAACGCGACAGCGGAGGCCTGACCCTGACGGCGCTCGGCCGGCTGATGCACCGTCTCGGCGCCCACGAGGCCCTCAACCTGGACGGCGGCGGCTCCTCGACCCTGCTCGCGGCGCTGACCGGGGAGGCGGCCCTGACCGTGGAGAACTCCCCGTCCGACGGCCGCCGTCGCCCGGTCCCCAACGGCCTGGTCCTGACCGCCCCGGCCGGCACCGGGCGCGCCACCGGCTACCGGATCGAGCCCGTCGGCGGCGCGGCGCGCGCCTTCCCCGGCCTGACCCGGACCCTCAGGGCCACCCCCTACGACGCGCAGCTCGGCCCGGTGCCCGCGCAGCCGACGCCTCCGGGATGGTCCCTCCCGGCGGGCCGGGGCCGGATCGATTCCGGCGGGGCCCTGCGTGCGTCGGGCCCCGGTCCGGTGGAGGTGCGGGCAGGCCTCGGCGCGGCGAGCGGGGCGCTCCGCCTCGACGTGCTCGGGGAGCCGACCCGGGTCCGGGCCGTGCCGGAGCGGATCGGGCTCGCGGAGGAAGGGGAGACCGCGCGCTTCGTCCTGACCGGGTACGACGCGCAGGGCGCCGCCGCGGTGGTCGAACCCCGTGACGTGGAGCTCGACTTCGACCGTTCCCGGTGGCAGGTGGCCGACGACGGGCAGGGCGGATTCACGGTGACCGCCCGAGTCCCGAACGCGACGGGTGAACTGCGCGCCACGGCGCGCGGCATCCAGGCCCGGCTGGCGCTCGGGGTGGGCCTGTCGGACGTGCCGCTCGCGGATCTGGAGGACGCCGCCCGCTGGACCGGTTCCGGCGCCGCGGCCGGGGTGGGCCGGACCGGCCGGGGGCTCGCCCTCGCACCGCCCGCCGGGGGCGGTACTGCCGCGGCGACCCCGCCCCGTCCCCTCCGGGTCCCCGAGCTGGCCCGCTCGCTCTCCTTCTGGGTGAACGGCGACGGTTCCGGGGCCCGGCCCGCAGTGGAACTCGCCGACGGCGAGGGGGCCGCCGTCATCCTGCGCGGGCCCGCCGTGGACTGGACCGGCTGGCGGGAGATCGACCTGCCGCTCCCGGCGATGGCGGAGCGCCCGTTCGCCGTGACCCGGCTCGCGGCCACCGCCCCCACTGCCGCCCGCGCCAAGGCCCGTACGGGAGGCGCGGCCAAGGATCCGGTCAAGCCCGTCGCCCCGCGGCTGCTGCTGGACACCCTGGCGGCGCGGACGCCGCCGACCGGGGTGGTCCGTACCGCCGACGCTCCCGATCCGATCGTGGCCACGGCGGCCCGGGTGGACGCCCGGCCCTGGCGGTTCGCGGTCGCCCCCGCCGGTGCCCGGCCGGCCTCGGCCTCGGCCCGGACCGCGGCCGTCGACTTCGCACTGACCGGCACCGGCCGCCCGGCCTTCGTGCACCGGGGCGTACGGTTCCTGCCGCTCGGCTCCACGCGCCCCACCCTCGCCGGCGGCGGGCTGGAGCGGATCAAGGCCCTGCGCGCGGCCCTCGCGACGGCCGCCCGGGAGCCGGGCACGGGTGCGCTGGCCGTCGTGGAGCCGTACGCACCGCAGGCCGTCGACCGCAAGGAGGCCGCCCTGCGCCTGCGCCTCCTGGCGGAGTTCCGCCGGGCCACCGGCAAGCGGGCCGTGGTCCTCACCGTCGGCGCTCCCCGCTTCGCGGCCGGCCGGACGGAGGGCGTGCTCACGGTGGCGGCCCCGCGCACCGGCCGCACCGTGATCGGCGCCGACGCCTTCGCCGCGGGCGACTGGCTCTCCGTCCTGCCGGCCGCAGGCCGGTGAACCCGTGAACCCGTGAACCGTGAACCGTGAACCGGTCAGGAACGGAGAAGCCCCGGCCGCCCACCCGCCCGTAGCGTGAAACCCATGGATATCAACCTTTCGCAGTGCTTCATCGCCGTCGACGACCACGACACGGCGATCCCCTTCTACCGGGACGTCCTCGGTCTCGAAGTCCGGGGCGACGTCGGCTTCGAGGGCATGCGCTGGGTGACCCTCGGGTCGCCCGCGCAGCCCGACGTGGACATCGTCCTCGAACCGCCCGTCGCCAACCCCAACGCCTCGTCCGAAGACCGCGAGGCCATGACGGAACTGCTGGCCAAGGGCCTGCTGCGCGGTGTCATCTTCAGCACCGACGACTGCGACGCCACCTTCGAACGCATCCGGGCCGCCGGCGGCGAGGTGCTCCAGGAGCCGATCGACCAGCCCTACGGCGTCCGCGACTGCGCCTTCCGCGACCCCGCCGGCAACATGCTCCGGTTCCACCAGCCGCGCAAGCGCTGAGATCCACCGCCCCTCTTACCTGGTGCCGCCCCCGGAGCACACCGCCGATCGGGTAGACAGGGGAGCGTTGCCGCGACCGCGCAGGCGGCGCCGCCCGACGGAGCGGCGTCAGCCCGACAGTATGGAGACACGATGAGCAAGGTCACGAGGACGGACGCGCAGTCCCCCGAGCCGCACGCCGCCGACGTCCACGACCTGATCCGCGTACACGGTGCGCGGGTGAACAACCTCAAGGACGTCAGCGTCGAGATCCCCAAGCGACGGCTCACGGTCTTCACCGGCGTGTCCGGCTCGGGCAAGAGCTCCCTGGTGTTCGACACGATCGCCGCCGAGTCGCAGCGGCTGATCAACGAGACCTACAGCACCTTCGTCCAGGGCTTCATGCCGACCCTGGCACGGCCCGAGGTGGACGTCCTCGACGGGCTGACCACCGTGATCACCGTCGACCAGCAGCGGATGGGCGCCGACCCCCGCTCGACGGTGGGCACCGCCACCGACGCGAACGCGATGCTGCGCATCCTCTTCAGCCGGCTCGGCAAGCCGCACATCGGCTCGGCCAAGGCCTTCTCCTTCAACGTGGCCTCGATCAGCGGGGCCGGCGCCGTCACCATCGAGCGCGCCGGGCAGACCGTGAAGGAGAAGCGCAGCTTCAGCATCACCGGCGGCATGTGCCCGCGCTGCGAGGGCCGGGGCTCGGTCAACGACATCGACCTCACCGCGCTGTACGACGACACCAAGTCGCTGAGCGAGGGCGCCCTCACCATCCCCGGCTACACGATGGAGGGCTGGTACGGCCGCATCTACGCAGGCTCCGGCTTCTTCGACATGGACAAGCCGATCCGCAAGTACACCAAGCGCGAGCTGCACGACCTGCTCCACAAGGAGCCGACCAAGGTCAAGTTCGACGGGATCAACCTCACCTTCGAGGGGATCATCCCCAAGCTCCAGAAGTCGATGCTGTCCAAGGACGTCGAGGGGCTGCAGCCGCACGTCAGGGCGTTCGTGAAGCGCGCGGTGACCTTCAGTGTCTGTCCCGACTGCGCGGGCACCCGGCTCAACGCGGGCGCCCGGTCCTCGAAGATCAAGAAGATCAGCATCGCCGACGCCTGCGCGATGCAGATCAGCGACCTGGCGAAATGGGTCCGCGACCTCGACGAGCCCTCGGTGGGACCGCTCCTCGCCACACTGCGCCAGACCCTCGACTCGTTCGTGGAGATCGGGCTGGGCTACCTCTCCCTGGACCGGCCCTCGGGCACGCTCTCGGGCGGCGAGTCCCAGCGCGTCAAGATGATCCGCCACCTCGGCTCCTCGCTCACCGACGTCACCTACGTCTTCGACGAGCCCACCGTCGGCCTGCACCCCCACGACATCCAGCAGATGAACGGCCTCCTGCTGCGGCTGCGCGACAAGGGCAACACGGTGCTCGTCGTGGAGCACAAGCCGGAGACGATCGCCATCGCCGACCACGTCGTCGACCTCGGCCCCGGCGCGGGCCAAGGCGGCGGCACCATCTGCTTCGAGGGCACCGTCGAGGGGCTGCGCGCGGGCGACACCATCACGGGCCGGCACTTCGGCGACCGCGCGAGCCTCAAGGAGACGGTGCGCGAGCCCAACGGAAAGCTGGAGATCCGCGGAGCGAAGACGCACAACCTGCGGGGCGTCGACGTCGACGTACCGCTCGGGGTGCTCGTCGTGGTCACCGGCGTCGCCGGCTCCGGCAAGAGCTCGCTCGTCCACGGCTCGATCCCGGTGACCGAGGGCGTGATCTCGGTGGACCAGGGGGCGATCCGGGGTTCCCGCCGGAGCAACCCGGCGACGTACACCGGCCTGCTCGACCCGATCCGCAAGGCCTTCGCCAAGGCCAACGGCGTCAAGCCGGCCCTGTTCAGCGCCAACTCCGAGGGCGCCTGCCCCGCCTGCAACGGCGCCGGGGTCATCTACATGGACCTGGCGATGATGGCCGGCGTCTCCACCACCTGCGAGGAGTGCGAGGGCAAGCGCTTCCACGCCTCGGTCCTGGAACACCACCTCGGCGGCCGCGACATCAGCGAGGTTCTCGCGATGCCGGTCACCGAAGCGGCAGAGTTCTTCGGCGCCGGCGAGGCGCGCACCCCGGCCGCCCACAAGATCCTGGAGCGGCTCGCGGACGTGGGCCTGGGCTACCTCAGCCTCGGTCAGCCGCTGACCACCCTCTCCGGCGGTGAGCGGCAGCGGCTCAAGCTGGCCACGCACATGGCGGACAAGGGCGGGGTCTACGTACTCGACGAGCCGACCGCGGGCCTGCACCTCGCCGACGTCGAGCAGCTCCTCGGCCTCCTCGACCGCCTCGTCGACTCGGGCAAGTCGGTGATCGTCGTCGAACACCACCAGGCGGTCATGGCGCACGCCGACTGGATCATCGACCTCGGCCCCGGAGCCGGCCACGACGGCGGCCGGATCGTCTTCGAGGGCACCCCCACCGCCCTGGTCGAAGGCCGCACCACCCTCACCGGCGAGCACCTGGCCACCTACGTGGGCGCCTAGGGCCGTACTCCGGGGCGGGGTGCCCTAGAGCCGTACGAGGGTGACCTCGGTCGCCTTCACGCTGGTCCACACCGCGGCGCCGTCGACGAGTCCCAGCTCGGCGGCGGCCTCGGGGGTGATCTCCGCGACGAGGTCGGGTGCCTGGTCCGAGCCGACGAGCACGCGTAGGCGGCTGCCGACCGAGGTGATCTCCCGTACGGTGCCGGGCCATACGTTACGAGGGCTGCCGCCCGGGCGGTCCCGGTGCACCGATACCGCCTCGGGGCCGATGATGGCGAGCGCCTGCGCGCCCACGGGCAGCGCCTCGGCCACCACCAGGCGGCCCCCGGCGGCGAGTTCCAGCCCGTCGGCCGAGGCCGTGCCGGGCCAGGCGTTGCGCCCCAGCATCCGGGCCACCCACGGGGAGCGCGGGTGCCGGGTCACCTCGGAGGGCGGAGCGTCCTGCAGGGTCCGCCCGTCGGAGAGTACGAGGACCCGGTCGGCCAGGGACACCGCCTCGACGGGGTCGTGCGTGACGATGAGGCAGACCCCGCCGAAGCCGGCCAGATGGGTGCGCAGGGTGTGCCGGACATGGGCGCGGGTCGTCTGGTCCAGGGCGGCGAGCGGCTCGTCGAGCAGCAGCAGCCGGGGCCGGGCGGCCAGCGCGCGGGCCAGCGCCACCCGCTGGGCTTGCCCGCCGGACAGCTGGGCGGGCTTGCGGTGGGCGAGGTGCCCGACGCCGAGCCGGTCCAGCCAGGCCTGCGCCTCGGCCCGGGCCACGGCCCGGGGCACCCGGCGGGCGCGCAGCCCGTAGGAGGTGTTGGCGAGCGCGCTCAGGTGCGGGAACAGCGCCCCGTCCTGGGGGACCCAGGCGACGTGGCGCCGGTGCGGGGGCAGGCCGGTCACATCGGCGTCGCCGAGCCGGAGCTCGGCGTGGGCGCGGGGGGTCAGGCCGAGCAGGGCGCGCAGCAGGGTGGTCTTGCCGGCGCCGTTCTCGCCGACGACGGCGATGGTGGTGCCGGGTTCGGCGTCGAGGGTGAGTTCGTTGAAACCGGTCACGGTGGCGCGCAGCGGCCAGTGCCCGCCGTCGGCCGGGGACCCGGGCGGTACGGGGCCCACGGGCTCCGTACCGGCGGCTTCCTCGGCGACCACCGGCGCACCGGGGTCCTTGCGGGCGACGGGGGTTCCCGTCCACCTCCCGCGCAGGGCGATGAGTACGGCCATGGCGATCACGAGCAGCAGCAGGGACACCGAGGTGGCGGCTTCGGGCTGGTCCTGGAGCAGCAGGTAGACCTGGAGCGGCAGGGTCTGGGTGGTGCCCGGAAGGTTGCCGGCGAAGGTGATCGTGGCGCCGAACTCGCCGAGCGCCCGCGCCCAGGTCAGCGCGGCTCCGGCGATCAGGCCCGGGGCCACCATCGGCAGCGTCACGGTGAAGAACACGCGCAGCGGCGTGGAACCGAGGGAGGCTGCGGTCTCCTCGTAGCTCGGCCGGAGCCCGGCGAGGGCGCCCTCCAGGCTGATCACGAGGAAGGGCATCGCGACGAAGGTGGCCGCGACGACCGCACCGGAGGTGTGGAAGGGCAGCGTGATGCCGAAGGTGCCCTCCAGCCAGGGTCCGAGCAGCCCGCGCCGGCCGAAGCCGAGCAGCAGGGCCACACCGCCGACCGTGGGCGGCAGCACCATGGGCAGCAGGACCAGCGAACGCACCAGAGCCTTGCCCTTGAACTCGACGCGGGCCAGCAGCCAGGCGAGCGGCACCCCGAGGAGGAGGGAGAAGCCGAGCGCCCACAGGGACACGATCAGCGAGAGCCGGAGCGCCTCGACCACACCGGGGCTGGTGAGGTGCGCGCCGAGATCGCTCCAGTGGGTGCGGGTGAGGATGCCGACGAGCGGCATCAGCAGGAACGCCACGGCGAGCAGCGCGGGGAGCGCCAGAGCCACGGGGGGCCGGGCGCGGCGGGTACGGAGTCTGCTCATGTGGGTTCCTGGCCGGGGATGTCGGGACGCCGCCGGGGACGTCGGGACGCCCCGGGCGGCGTGTGAAGCGTAGTGCGGCGGGAGGCAAACGGAGAGGGACCGCCCGTCCCCCCGGACCGGGCGGTCCCTCTCCGTCACCGGACCGTCAGCCGGTTACGGCTTCTGGAAGCCCGCGTCCTGGAGGATCTTCTGGGCCTCCGGGGTGGTCAGCCACGCCACGAACGCAGCTGCGGCCTCGGCGTTCTTGGAGCCCTTGAGCGAGGCGGCCGGGTACGAGGCCACGGCGTTCTCGGCGTCCGGGATCTCCACGACGGCGACCTTGTCACCGGACTTGAGGGTGTCGGTCTTGTAGACGAGACCGGCGTCGGCCTCGCCCAGCTCGACCTTGCTCAGCACGGCGCGGACGTTGGGCTCCTGGGAGACCGGCTTCACCTCGATCTTCTGGGCGTCGAGGATCTGCTTGCTGTAGCGGCCGACCGGGACCTCGGGCGCGGCCAGCACGACCTTGATCTTGGTGTCGGCGAGGTCCTTGAGGCCGGCGATCTTGAACGGGTTGTCCTTGCCGGTGGCGATGACCAGACGGTTCTTGGCGATGATCGCCGGGTCGTTGGTCTCGGCCAGCAGACCCGTCATGGTCTTGGTGTCGGCGGTGACCAGCGCGTCGGCCGGGGCGCCCTGCTTGACCTGGGCGGCGAGCTCCTGCGAACCGGCGAAGGAGAAGGTGATCTTGGTGCCCGGGTGCGCCTTCTCGTACGCCGCGCCGGCGGTCTTGAAGACGTCGGTGAGGGAAGAGGCGGCGAGGACCGTCAGATTTGCGGCCTTGGGCTCGGCGGACGCGGAGGCGCTCGGGGAGGCGGCCGCGTCCTTCTTGTCGTCGCTGCTGCCGCAGGCGGCGAGCGCCGGCACGAGCAGGGCGGCGGAGAGGGCGAGCGCGGCGGTGCGGCGGTTCAGGGGCAGGATCGGGGACATGAGCTGGTGCTCCTCGGTCGGGTCGGCGGCCGGCCTGGTGCCGGATGCGCGCGGTGGTGACCCGCGCCGGTGACGGGCGGAGCGGGTGGGGACGCGTCGTACTGAGCGGTGCTGAGCGGTGCTGGGCGGTGCTGGACTGGGTGGTGCCGGGCGGGGTCAGGCGCGGTCGATGTGCACGCTGGTCGACTTCACGCGGGCGGTGGCCCGCATGCCGACCTGCAGCCCGAGCTCGTCGACGGCCTCCCGGGTGAGGAGGGAGACCAGGCGGTGGGGACCTGCCTGGATCTCGACCTGGGCGGCCACGTCGCCGAGCTTGACGGCGGTGACGATGCCCGGGAAGGCGTTGCGCGCCGAGGTGTAGGTCTCGCCGTCCTCGGTGTGTGCCCCCTGCGCCACCTCGATGGAGAAGGCGGCCAGGGCGCGGCCGTCGATCAGCCGGCGACCGCCCTCGTCGCGATGGGTCGCGACGCGGCCGGCGTCGGCCCAGCGGCGCGCGGTATCCGGGCTGACGCCCAGGAGACGGGCCGCCTGACCGATGGTGTAGGACTGCATGTGCGACAAGGTAGGGGCACGTGTGCGGCATTTGCAATTCCATTGGGATGATATCCATGGCAGATACCAGCGACCTTGTCGTAACCGCCAAAAACGATTCCGCTTCCACGGGCTCGGTCCGGTCCGGCTCGCCTCGCTAAAGTCGGGGCATGGCTGAAGAGGGAACGGCAGGCGCGGGCTCGGGGTCGGCGCGGGTCGACGTGTGGATCTGGTCGGTCCGGCTGACGAAGACGCGGGCGATCGCCGCCACGGCGTGCCGGGCGGGACACGTGCGGGTCAACGGGGAGCGCGCGAAGCCGGCGCAGGCGGTGCGGGCCGGGGACGAGGTGCGCCTCTTCCATGCGGGGCGCGAGCGCATCGTGGTGGTCCGGCGTCCGGTGTCCAAGCGGGTCGGCGCTCCGGCCGCCGCGGAATGCCTGACCGACAACAGCCCGCCGCCGCCGACCCCGGTCGAGGCGGCGGTGGTCGGCATCCGCGACCGCGGTGCGGGCCGCCCGACCAAGCGCGAACGCCGCGAGATCGAAACCCTGCGCGGCGGCCGGTAGGAGCGTAGCGGCGGAGCCTCACGGGTCGCCCCCGGAGGCTCCGCCCTGACGGTGGCTCCCGGGGCGACCGTTCCGTGAGGGCGCACGTACGTCACTCATGTCGACTTATCGACTTCCCTGATGCAGCCCCTCCTCGTGCCGGGCGCCGCCGCCCCCGTTCCCGCGTGGCGAAAATTGCTGCAAGCCATTGCGGTGGTTCTCCCCATAAAGGGTCCACAGAGGTCGCCTCAGTGTGGTCGGTGGCGAGATTTTCGGTTCACGAGGGGTTCACGCGCTGGTGACACACGGATAACCTCCCCGCAAAACCTTGCGGCAAGTTTTCAATGCCGCGGAGCTGCAGGGCTGTTGGGCCCCGCTTCGAGGAGCAGACCTTGAGATCACGTACGCGATCACATCCCGGAGGGCGGTCCACGGCCCTGGCCCTGGCCGTCGCGGGATGTCTGGCGGCCGCGCTGCCGGCCGCCGGAGCCTCTCTCGCCGAAGCGGCCCCTGCCGCCGTGACGGCCTCGGGTGACGGCACGGCGACGGTCTTCTACTACACCAAGACCCGCAACTGGGCTGCCTACAACCTGCATTGGGCACCCGACGGCGGCAGCTGGACGACCGTGCCCGGCACCGGGATGGAAGCCGCCTGTACCGACTGGGTGAAGAAGACCGTCAGCCTCGGCGCGGCTGCCGGCCTCCAGGCGACCTTCAACAACGGCCAGGGGACCTGGGACAACAACGGGGGCAAGAACTACGCCCTCGGCACCGGGGTCATCACCGTCAAGGACGGGGTCGTGGCCCACAGCGACCCCTGCGCCGCGGACCCCGGCAACGGAACGGGAACCGGCGCGAGCGCCACCGTCTACTACGCGACGAGCACGGTCGGCTGGTCGACCGTCAACCTGCACTGGGCCCCGACCGGCGGCTCCTGGACCACGGTCCCCGGCATCGGCATGGAGCCGGCGTGCACGGGCTGGGTGAAGAAGACGGTCCCGCTCGGCTCGGCCGCCGGACTCGCCGCCGCCTTCAACAACGGCAACGGCACCTGGGACAACAACAGCGGCAGGAACTACGCCCTCGGCACGGGCCTGTCCACGGTGAAGGACGCCACGGTCACGGCGAACGCCGCCGACCCGTGCGCCGCCGTCGTACCCGACACCACCGCGCCCACGGCGCCCACCGGCCTGCGGGCCGCCGCCACCGACGTGTCCACCGTCGTGACCTGGGACGCCGCCACGGACGACCGGGGAGTGACCGGCTACCAGGTCACCCGCTCAGGGGGCACCAAGGGGACTTCCGTCACCTCCGTCACCTCCACGGTCCTGACCGAATCGGCCCTGGAGGAGCGCACCGCCTACACCTACACCGTCAGGGCGGTGGACGCCGCGGGGAACCTCTCCGCCTCCTCCGCCGCAGCGGTCGCGACCACGGGTACCCGGCCCCCGGCCCCGGCCGGATCGGCGCCGCTGGGCGGAGACCCGCGCAAGGACCCGATCTACTTCGTGCTCACCGCCCGCTTCAACGACGGCGACGGCGCCAACAACCGGGGCGGCAGCCAGCACGTGAAGTCCGGGAACGCGGCCAACAACGACCCCATGTTCCGGGGGGACTTCAAGGGGCTGGTCGAGAAGCTGGACTACGTCAAAGCCCTCGGCTTCTCCGCGATCTGGATCACCCCGGTCGTCCTGAACCGCTCCGACTACGACTACCACGGCTATCACGGCTACGACTTCTACAAGGTCGACCCCCGCCTGGAATCGGCGGGCGCCTCCTACCAGGACCTCATCAACGCCGCCCACGCCAAGGGCGTCAAGATCTACCAGGACGTGGTCTACAACCACAGCTCCCGCTGGGGAGCCAAGGGCCTGTTCACCCCGACCGTCTACGGCGTGCGCGACGCGCAGTGGTCCTGGTACTACGACGAGAAGCAGGCCGGCTTCGAGTACGACGGCCTCACCGTGGACCCCAAGAGCGGAAAGTCCTACTACAACGGCGACCTGTGGTCCACGGCCGAGCCGACCGGGAACACCTGCGTCAACTGGGGCGCGGCCACGCAGTACAAGAGCGCCGAGGGCTACACGATCTACAACTGCCAGTGGCCGAACCCGACCTCGGGGATGTTCCCCAAGGCCCTGTTCCACCAGTGCTGGATCGGCAACTGGGAGGGTGAGGACGCCCGTTCCTGCTGGATCCACGAGGACCTCGCGGACTTCAACACCGAGAACGCGACCGTGCAGAACTACCTCATCGGCGCCTACAACAAGTACATCGACATGGGCGTCGACGGCTTCCGCGTGGACACGGCCGTGCACATCCCCCGCGTCACCTGGAACCGGCGCTTCCTGCCCGCCATCCAGCAGCGCGTGGCCCAGCAGTTCGGCGCCCAGAAGGCCCAGGACTTCTACGTGTTCGGCGAGGTCGGCTCCTTCGTCAACGACAAGTGGAACCGCGGCTCGGCCAACCAGTCCGCCCAGTACTACACCTGGAAGGAGTCGGCGACCTACAGCGCGGACGACGCCACCGCCGCCGTCCAGCAGTACACGACCGACAACGACCCGGCCAAACAGCCGACCAGCACCAACGCCTTCCTCAACGGCAACCTCTACCACGCCCCCGACCACAGCAAGTTCTCCGGCATGAACGTCATCGACATGCGCATGCACATGAACTTCGGGGACGCCGGCAACGCCTTCCAGAACGGCAAGGACTCCGACGACAGCTACAACGACGCCACCTACAACGTCGTCTACGTCGACAGCCACGACTTCGGCCCCGGAAAGTCCTCCACCCGCTACGCCGGCGGCACCGACGCCTGGGCCGAGAACATGGCCCTGATGTGGACCTTCCGCGGCATCCCGACCCTGTACTACGGCTCCGAGACCGAGTTCCAGGCCGGCAAGCAGATCGACTGCGGCCCGACCTGCCCGCTCGCCGGCACCGGCCGCGCCTACTACGGGGACAAGATCGCGGGATCGGTCACCGCCTCCGGCTTCTCGAAGGTCGCCTCGGCCACCGGGCCCGTGGCAGCCACCCTGGAATCCCCCCTCGTCAAGCACCTCCAGCGGCTGAACGAGATCCGCCGCGCCGTGCCCGCGCTCCAGATGGGCCAGTACTCCACCGAAGGCGTCTCGGGCGGCATGGCCTTCAAGCGCCGCTACACCGACACCGCCGGCGGCGTGGACAGCTTCGCCCTGGTGGCCGTCACCGGGGCCGCCACGTACACGGGCGTACCCAACGGCACGTACAAGGACGCGGTCACCGGCGACGTGAAGACCGTCACCGGCGGCACCCTGTCCGTCCCCGCCCCCGGCAAGGGCAACCTGCGGGTCTACGTCCTCGACCTGGGCGGCAGCAACGCCGCCCCCGGAAAGGTGGGCGCCGCCGGCCCCTACCTGAAGTGACCGGCGATCCCCTCCCGCAAGGGAGGGGATTCCCCACGGGGCCGCCCGGCGATCGCCCGGCGGCCGGCCTCAGGCCGGCTTGCGCCACACGGAGACGTGCTTCGCGGAGTCCCGGGTGAACGGAGCCCCGTCCCAGTCCCCGACGCGGCGTTCCCTCTCCAGCCCGGCGATCCGTGCCATCAGGTCGAGCTCGGCAGGCCAGGCGTAGCGGTGCCGGGAGTTGTCGCGGCGGTAGCGGCCGTCGTCGCCGTCGCGGGTGAGGTGGTGCGAGACGAGCACCTGCTCGACGAGGTCGAAGGTGTCGAAGCCGAGATGCTGCTCGGAGACGTCGAACGGCACCGCGACCTGGCCGGGCGGCAGGAACCGCAGCGGAGGCACGCCCAGCTCGACGACGAACCGGCCGCCGGGCTCCAGATGACGTGCGGCGTTGCGGAAGCACTCGACCTGCTCGTCCTGGGTGAGCAGGTTCGTGATCGTGTTGTAGACGAGGTAGACGAGGGCGAACCCGCCGGGAACGACGGTGGTGGCCATGTCCCCGATGACCACCGGGAGGGTCTCCTCGTCGACCTTGTTCCGCAGCACCGCCGCCATGTGCTCGGACAGTTCGACGCCCACGACCGGCACGCCCCGTTCCCGGAGCGGGACGCCCACGCGTCCGGTCCCGATGGCGAACTCCAGTGCCCGGCCGTCTCCGGCGAGCTCGGCGAGGAAGTCGAGGGTCGGGCCGAGAACGGCGGCCGAGGACATCTCGGTCTCCTCGGCGTCGTAGCGGTCGGCGGTCGCGCGGGTCCACAGTTCACTGCTCGTCACGGGCGGCCACTCTGCCGGGCACCGGGGCGCGCTGTCGACTCCTTTACCTCCCGGCGCGGGAAGCCCGTCGGTGCAGGAGGCCCGTCAGTGGAGGAGCCCGGTCAGGAGCTCGCGCTGGTCGTTGGCGAGGAGGGCGAGCTGCGTGCGGTTGTCCAGGCCGCACTTGTGCAGGGCGCGCGAGAGATGGGTCTTGACCGTGCCCTCCGCGAGGCCGAGCCGGTCGGCGATCTCCCGGTTGCCGAGTCCGTCGGCCAGCGCGACCACGCAGCGCAGTTCGCCCTGGGAGAGGCTGTGGACGCGCGCCATTACCTCGGGCGTCGGCGCCGGATGGTGGTGGGTGGCGAACCGGCTCATGACGGTGGAGATCACGTCGGGGCTGAGCACGGCGCGGTGGCCGGCCGCACTGTGCACGGCCTCGCGCATCTCCGCGCCCGAGGCGGTCTTCAGCAGGTAGCCGTCCGCGCCGGCCCGCCAGACCCTGGCCACCTGTTCCTCGTCGGCGATCGTCGTCAGGATGAGGATGCCGAGGCCCGGGTGCTCCTCGCGCAACAGCCGGGCGGTCTCGGCGCCGTCCGGGCCGTCGGGCATGGCCAGGTCGAGGAGGACGACGTCGGGGGAGTGCGCCGCGACGACCTGTAGGGCCTCGGAGCCCGAACCCGCCTCGCCCACGACCTCGATCTCGTCCGGGACGGCGAGGATGGTGCGCAGTCCCGCGCGGATGACGTCCTCGTCATCGGTGATCACGATACGGATCACTGCTCTGCTCCTTCGGGTGGGTGGGGGGCGTGGGCGCGCAGCAGGTAGCCGTCGCCCCGGAGGGCCTCGTCGGCACCGGCACCGGAATCGGCTCCGGCATGCGGGTCGGCGGGCCCGGTGACCGGCCCCGCCTCGAGCCCGCCGCCCAGCGACTCCAGCCGGCCGCGGAGCCCGGCCTGCCCGAGACCGGTGCCCGGCGCGAGCGACCGTACGGGCGCTCCCGGCGGCCCATTGCGGACGTCGAGCGTCCAACCGGCGGGATCCGCCCGCAACGACAGCAGCACCGCCGAACCCGGCGCGTACCGCAGGATGTTGGTCAGCCCCTCGGTGACCACCCGGCGGGCTGCCTCCCGGTGGGCCGCGGGCAGCCGCTCGAAGCCCTCGGCGAACCCGTCCGCGAGCCGTACGTCGACCCCCGCCGCCCTGACGCTGTCGAGCGAGCGGCTCAGGGCGTCGAGTCCCGCGACGCCGTCCGGCGCCCTGGTGTCCAGCTCGCGCAGCCGGAGCACGGCGGTCATGCCCCGCAGATGGTCCGAGGCGGCCGCGCACTGCCGCTGCGCCGCGTCGAGGAGCCCGTCCGCCGCCGGATCCCGGCCGCCCACGGAGCTCCGTAGCGATTCGACCAGGATGTTCAGCAGGGCCACGTCGTGGCCGAGCAGATCGTGGAACTCCCTTACGAGCCTGCGCCGTTCGGAGTTGACCGCCTCGGCCGCCCGCTCCCGGGCCACCTCCTGGAGGTGGGCCCGCTCCGCCAGGTGCCGGCTCCGGGTCGCGCCCACCACGCTCGTCAGGGCCACGGTGGAAGCCAGCAGGGCCAGGCTGGAGGGGGAGCTCTCGCGGATCAGGGGCGGGCCGGAGCCCAGTGCGCTGAGCGTGATGAGTTCGGCGGTGGCGGCCACCCCGAACCCGTAGGCGTAGGCGGTGCGTTGGTGGCGGCCGGCGGCGTAGGCGAGGAAGAAGAGGGCGATGAACTTCGCACTGAGTGCGGTCGCGGCCAGGACCACGAGGGCGGCGAGCGGGAAGCGGGTCCTGCGCCACAGCAGTGCGGCGCAGGAAACGAGGATCCCCAGCCAGCGCAGCAGGGGGTGGCTGGCCCAGGACTGGTGCGCGACCTCGGCGTAGACCTCGAAGGGGACGGTGATCAGCAGGCAGGTGAGGGCGGCGGCCCGGTCCCAGGCGACGGGCCCCCAGGAGTTCCACCTCATGGCCCTCTCCCTCCTCACCTGCCGATATGTGCCTGCTTCGGGTATTTCGTGTACGAGCACCCTGCCATCGGCAGGTGGTCCGGCCCGGCGTGCGACACGGTGCGCGTCCCGTCCGGAACCGTTCCGGACGGGACGCGCATCCAGTGCCCCACGAGGGGGCGGCCGTGTCAGTGGGCGGCGGACCGGAGGCCGGGGCGGCGGTCCAGGAACCAGTGGGCGGCGAGCTTGAGCTGGTCCTCCAGGAGGAAGCAGCAGATCGCGTAGCCCCAGACGGCGGCGGCCCAGCCCCAGCCGAGCGGGGTCATTCCGACGCCGAACACGGTGACGAGGGTGGCGATGGTCTGGGCGACGGCGACCGCGATGACCAGGGGCTTGGCCGGGGCGGGGGAGGTCCAGAACCGGCCGCGGGTGCGGGTCACGAAGATGGTCAGCTGACCGGAGACCGACAGGCTGAGGTAGACGAGGGAGTGGATCAGGCCGTCGCTCAGGTGGAAGACCTCACGGCCGAGGACGAAGAGCAGGAAGGTTTCGGCGACGCCGACCACTCCCAGCACCGTGGCCACGGTCAGGACGCTGCGCATGTCCCAGGTCACGGGCTTGTGGGAGCCGCGGACCTTGTCGTAGGCGATCGTGAGGATCGCGCCGTCGTTCAGCAGGGCCAGCAGGACGATCATCATCGCGGTGACCGGGAAGAAGTTGTACGCGACGATCGTCAGGGTGATCAGGCCGAGCACCCGGATGGTCTCCGTGATGCGGTACGTGGCGTAGTTGACCATCCGCTGGATGATCTCCCGGGCCTGGCTGATCGCGTGGGAGATGACCGACAGGCCCGGCGTCAGCAGCACCACGTCCGCGGCGGCCCGCGCGGCGTCCGTGGCGTCGGCCACGGCGATGCCGGCGTCGGCCTGCTTCAGCGCCGGGGCGTCGTTGACTCCGTCGCCGGTCATGCCGACGATGTGGCCGCGCTCCTGGAGCATCTTGACGATGCGGTACTTGTGCTCCGGGAAGACCTGCGCGAAGCCGTCGGAGATCTCGACGAGTTCGGCGAGCTCCGCCTCCGGCCGGCTGTCGTCCAGCGCGTGGGTGTTCAGGATGTTGTCGCCCATCCCGATCTGGCGGGCCAGCTCCCGGCTGATGGCGACCTGGTCGCCGGTGACCATCTTCACCGAGACGCCCAGCTCCGTCGCGGCGGCCACGGTGTCCGCGGTGTCCTCGCGCGGCGGATCGGCCAGCGGCAGGATGCCGAGCAGGCGCCAGGCGCCCGACTCGTCGGTACGGGCCACTCCCAGGGAGCGGAAGCCGCGCGCGGCGAACTCGTCGGCGATGCGCGCCACGTGCGCGGCGGCCGGGTCCCCGTCGCAGAGCCGGGCGATGACCTGGGGGGCGCCCTTGCTCACGTGGTACGAGTCCGGCGCCGGGCCGGGACCGGGGCCGAAGGCGACGGTGGCTTCGGTGCGCTTGGTGACCGGGTCGAAGGGGACGAAGTCGGTGACCGGCAGGCCGTGCGCCCAGCCGGTGTCGGAGTCGGTCAGCCGGTCGGTGGCGGTGGAGATGACGATCCGGTCGATGGGGTCGCCGTTCTCGGCGCGGGAGGCCAGCGCGGCGGAGCCGAGCAGGTCGTCCTGGTCGACGCCGTCCGGGACCCAGGGATCCAGGATCGCGAGGCGGTTCTCGGTCAGGGTGCCCGTCTTGTCGGAGCACAGGATGTCGATGCTGCCCAGTTCCTCGACGGCGGGCAGGTTCGAGACGACCGCTCCGCGCTTGGCGAGGTTGCGGGCGCCGACGGCGAGCGTCACGGACATGACGGCCGGCAGGGCGACCGGGACGGAGGCGATGACGACGACGAGCGCGAACTCCAGGACGGAGAGCACCGGGTTCCCGCGGGCCACCGAGACGATGATGGTGAGGGTGACCAGGGCGACGGCCAGCAGGATCAGGTAGTTGCCGATCTTCAGGACGGCCTGCTGGAGGTGGCTGACCGTGCCGGCCTCGCCGACGAGGGCGGTGGTCTTTCCGAAGAAGCTGTTCGCGCCGGTGCCCTCGACGACGGCGTCGGTCTCGCCGCGGACGATGACGGATCCGGAGTAGAGGGTCTCGCCGCGGCCGCGCTCGACGGGCAGGGACTCGCCCGTGAGGGCGGCCTGGTCGACGTCGAGGGTGCCGGCGCCCAGCGCCCGTACGTCGGCCGGGACGACGTCCCCGAGCCGGACCCGGACGATGTCGCCCGGAACCAGTTCGCGGACGGCCTCCGTGCGCCAGACCCCGTCGCGCAGGACGCGGGCCTCGGTGGCGAGGCGCTGCTTGAGGGCGGCGATGGCGTTGGCGGCCTCGTGCTCCTCCATGAAGGCGACCACGCCGTTGACGACGAGCAGGACGCCGATGATCGCCACGTCGACCCAGTGCTGGACGGCGATCGAGAGGATCAGCGCGGTCTCGATCATCCAGGGGATGGGGGCCCAGAAGTAGCCGAGGAACTCCCGCAGGGGGTTCTTGTGTTCCTCGGCGATTTCGTTCGGACCGTGCTCCTGCAGGAGGCGGTGTGCCTCGGCGGTGGTGAGCCCGTCCGGCCATGAGGCCGGGGGCTCGAAATCCTCGGGTTCCTCCGGCGCGACGGGATCGGCCGGTCCGGTGGCCGGTCCGCAGGAGGTTCCGGTGGCCGCACCGGCGGCCGGGGTGAGGGACGCGGGTGTGGCGGGGACGGTGGGGACGGTGTCGGTGCTCATGGCGGTCACTTGCCTCCGTGCAGGAGGGAGAGGAAGGAGGGGATCTCCATCGGGCGGGCTCCGCTGGTCATCGCCATGTGCGCGTGCGAGACCGTGCCGGCCCGCAGGATGCGGATGACGTGGCTGCCGCAGGCGGCGCACTCGGAGCGGGTCAGCGGGGAGGGGACCCGGTCGCCGTCCACCGTGCAGAGCGTGCGCTGGACGCCGGTGCCGTCGATGTAGTGCTGGACGTCGTACTGCTTCTCCCAGCCGAGGCCGCAGTCGAGGCAGCTGAAGGCGTAGGACTCGTGGAGGACCGCGGGAACGGTGTGGGAGGTGAATTCGTCGATTGCGCTCATCGTGTGTTCCTCATGACCGGTGGTGGACTTCTCGTCCGCAGTTGCTGCGGTGCCACGGGGATCGGTGCCCGGTCTCTCGCTCCGACCTCTTCCAGGAAACGACCATCGAATGCTTCGTGGGGGCGGTGAACGGCCCTTGTTGTGGGGCCTGCGCCCCGCCCCCTCGGGACAATTCGTAAGCGGAAGTGAGCGGGACGGCTCTGCGCACGCCCTACTCCCGCTCTACTCGCGCACATGTTCGAATGGCGCGTTACCCTGGACCCATGCACGCACTCCAGGGCTCGCTCTTCGACCAGGGCGACGAGATCCGCCTCGGCCCGCTGGTGGGCGCCCGGCGCACGGAGCTGGGCGCCGGTGCCTGGGTGGACCACCTGCCGGGCTGGCTGACGGGGGCCGACGCGCTCTTCGAACGCCTCGCGGCCGACGTCCCGTGGCATGCCGAGCGGCGGCAGATGTACGAGCGGGAGGTGGCGGTCCCGCGCCTGCTGGCCCACTACGGCGCGGCCGACCCGCTGCCGCACCCCGCCCTTGCCGAGGCCCGTGTCACGCTGAGCCGGCACTACGCCCCCGAGCTGGGCGAACCCTTCGTCACGGCGGGCCTGTGCCTCTACCGCGACGGCCGTGACAGCGTCGCCTGGCACGGCGACCGCACCGGCCGCTCCGCCACCGAGGACACGATGGTCGCCATCCTCTCGGTGGGCGACCCCCGCGATCTGGCCCTGCGTCCGCGCGACGGCGGCCCCACCCTGCTCCGCCTGCCCCTCGGCCACGGCGACCTGGTGGTGATGGGCGGCTCCTGCCAGCGCACGATGGAACACGCCGTCCCCAAGACGGCCCGCCCGGTCGGCCCCCGCATCAGCGTCCAGTTCCGCCCGCGCGGGGTGAGCTGAGCCGGCGGGCGCGGACGCCGCGGATGCCGCGGACGGGCGTTACGCCGCGTCGAGTTCCTTGGGCGGGCGGCCTGCCGAGGCCGCCGCGTGGAGGGAGCGCAGGGCCAGGAGCAGGATGCCGATGTCGTCCAGGTAGACCGGGTCCGGGATCAGGTCCACCGGGGAGACCGTGTACGCCACGGCGGCCCAGAACAGCGCCTTGTCGCGCAGGGGGATGCCCGCGTCGCGCAGGAGCCTGCGGGCCGCGAAGACCCGTACGAGGAGCACGGCCGCGGTGACCGCCAGGCCGGCCGCCACCACCGCCGCCACGACGATCCAGACGGTCGTCGCGTCCATCAGGCGCCCTGGGTCCGGAGCCGGCGGCTGACCTCGCCCAGCCCGTCCGCGAGCACGTCGAGCTGTTCGGGGGTGAGCACGTCCACCAAGACCTCCCGCACCGTGGTCACGTGCCCCGGCGCGGCCTCCGTGAGCCGGGCGCGGCCCGCCTCGGTGAGGACGGCGTAGATCCCCCGGACGTCGGAAGGGCAGGTGCGGCGCCGGACCAGGCCCGCCTTCTCCATCTGCGTGACCTGGTAGGTCAGGCCGCTCTTGGAGTTGACGAGCCCGTTGGCGAGCTCCGTCATGCGCAGTTCGCCCTCGGGCGCCCTGGCGAGTCGCACGAGGATCTCGTACTGCGGGTGGGAGAGTCCGGAATCGTCCTTGAGCTGTTGATCGAGACGGCGGTTGACCAGGGCGGAAGCGGCCAGGAACCCCTCCCAGGCCCGCATTTCGCGGTCGTCCAGCCATTTCGTTTCAGCCATGGAACCAGGCTACACGTGGCGTTCCAATTTGAATCAGCGGCGGATGCGGGGCTAGGGTCGGGTGAGTCGTTCGAATTTGAACAACCAGGGAGCAGCCTGTCCCTCGGGCCGCCCGACCGGAAGGACCCCCCCCATGACCAGCCCCTCCGTCACCACGCCGAAGCCGCGAACCGGCGAACCTGCCGTGTCCCTCGCGCGCGCCTCCGTCCCGGCGCTGTCCACCCCCGCCCACGACGTCGGCCTGCTCCTCCTGCGGGTGGTCCTCGGCCTGACCATGGCCGGCCACGGCGCCCAGAAGCTCTTCGGCTGGTTCGGCGGCGGCGGTATCAGCGGCACCGGTCAGTTCTTCACCGCCAGTGGATACCCGGCCGGTGATGCCATGGCCGTCCTCGCCGGACTGACCGAGACCCTCGGCGGGCTCGGCCTCGCCCTCGGACTGCTCACGCCGCTGGCGGGCGCCGCCCTGGTCGGCACCATGATCAACGCGATCGCCGTGCACGGCGCCGGCTCCTTCTTCGCCCCGCAGGGCATCGAGTACGAGCTCCTGCTCACCGCCGGCGCCGCCGCCCTCGCGCTCACCGGCCCCGGCCGGTACGCCGTCGACCGCTTCCTGCCCGTCCTGCGCGGCCACCGCCTCGCCCACGGCGCCCTCGCGGTCGCCCTCGGCGTCGTGACCGCGAGCGTGCTCCTCCTCGTGCGGAACTGAGCCGGCGGGCGCGGCCGCCCCGGGGGCGGCGCTGCGCGGGGACCCGGACGGGCTGATTGAGTGGGGGCATCCGGGGGAAAGTGCCCTAAATGACACAACCCATCGAAGACTACGCACTCATCGGCGACCTGATGACCAGTGGGCTGGTCGGCCGCGACGGGTCCATCGACTGGCTGTGCCTGCCGCGCTTCGACTCGGCGGCCTGCTTCGCCGCCCTCCTCGGTGACGAGGAGAACGGCCACTGGCGCATCGCCCCGGCCGCCGCCCCCGGTTCCGCCCGCTGCACCCGCCGCGGCTACGTCGACGGCACGCTCGTCCTGGAATCCTTCTGGGAGACCGGGGACGGCGCCTCGTTCAAGGTCATCGACTTCATGCCGCAGCGCGACACCGCGCCCGACCTGATGCGGATCGTCGAGGGCCTGACCGGCGAATCGACCGTGAGCAGCACCCTGCGCCTGCGCTTCGACTACGGGCACGTCGTGCCCTGGGTCCGGCGCGGCGGCAACCGCGAGGGCGACCGGGTCGCCGTCGCCGGGCCCGACGCCGCGTGGCTGCGCAGCGAACCTCCCGTGCACACGTGGGGCGAGGACATGAGCACCCGCTCCGAGTTCACCGTCGCCGCGGGCGAGCGCGTCGCCTTCGTGCTCACCTGGCACCCCTCGCACGAACCGCGCCCCGAGCCCCTGGACCCGTACGCCGCCCTGGAGCAGAGCCTCGCCGACTGGCGCGAATGGACCGGCCGGTGCACGTACGAGGGCCCCTACCGGGAGGCGGTGATCCGCTCCCTGATCACCCTCAAGGCCCTCACCTACGCCCCGACCGGCGGAATCGCCGCCGCCGCGACGACCTCCCTGCCCGAGGAGCTCGGCGGCATCCGCAACTGGGACTACCGCTACTGCTGGCTGCGCGACTCCACCCTCACCCTCGGCTCCCTGCTGGCCACCGGGTACCTCGAGGAGGCCCGCGCCTGGCGGGCGTGGCTGCTGCGCGCCGTCGCGGGCGACCCGGCGGACCTGCAGATCATGTACGGGATCGGCGGCGAGCGGCGCATCCCGGAGAGCGAGCTGCCCTGGCTGAAGGGGTACGCGGCCTCCGCGCCCGTCCGGGTCGGCAACGCGGCCGTCGACCAGCTCCAGCTCGACGTGTATGGAGAGGTCCTCGACTCCCTCTACGTGGCCCGCTCCGCCGGACTGCCCGCCGAGTGGCACTCCTGGAAGATCCAGCTCGCGCTCCTCGACTTCCTGGAGCAGAACTGGCACCGCCCCGACGAGGGACTGTGGGAAGTGCGCGGCCCGCGCCGCCACTTCACGCACTCCAAGGTGATGGCCTGGGTCGCCGCCGACCGGGCCGTGCGCACCCTGGAACTCAACCCCAAAATTCCCGGCGACGTGCACCGCTGGCGCGCCATGCGGGAGGCGGTGCACAGCGACGTCTGCGAGAACGCCTACGACGCCGAGCGGCGCACCTTCACCCAGTACTACGGCTCCCGCGAACTGGACGCCGCCACCCTCCTCATCCCGCGCGTCGGCTTCCTGCCGCCTGACGACCCCCGTGTCATCGGCACGGTCGACGCGGTGCGCGAGGAGCTGGGCCGCAGCGGCCTGGTCCGCCGCTACAGCACCGAGGGGCTTTCGGTGGACGGCCTGCCCGGCGACGAAGGGGCCTTCCTCGCCTGCTCGTTCTGGCTGACCGACGCCCTGTACCTGACCGGGCGGGAGAAGGAGGCGCGGGAGCTCTTCGAGCGGCTGCTGTCCGTACGCAACGACGTGGGGCTCCTCGCTGAGGAGTACGACCCCGTCTCCGGACGCCAACTCGGCAACTTCCCCCAGGCGTTCAGCCACGTCGGCCTGGTGAACACCGCGCTCACCCTGGGCGGAGGCAGCCTGGCGGCGGGCCAGGTGTGAGGAGCGGGCGCCGATCGGCCCGGAGCCCGAGCCCGGAGCCAGGTGGCCGGAGCCCGGCGGACGGAGCCGGTCGGCCAGGCAGCCCGGCGTCCGTCGGCCCGGCACCCGTCAGCCGGGGCGCAGCTCCCGGGCCAGCCGGCCGCGCAGCCGGGCGAACTCGGGGGAGGCCCGCAACCCCGCGAGGTCCGTGGCCGGGTCGCGGGGGAGCGGCACCGGCAGGTCCGCCACCACCCGGCCCGGCCCGGCCGCCATCACCAGGACGCGGGATCCCAGCAGCACCGCCTCCTCGACCGAATGCGTCACGAACAGCACGGTCGTGCCGAGCCGCCCGGCCAGGGAGCGGACCTCCTCCTGGAGGCGCTCCCGGGTCAGTGCGTCCAGAGCGGCGAACGGCTCGTCCATCAGCAGCAGTTCGGGCTCCGCCGCCAGCGCGCGGGCCAGCGCCACCCGCTGCTGCTGGCCCCCGGACAGCTCCCAGGTGCGCCGGCCGCCCATGCCGGGCAGACCCACCCGGTCCAGCAACTCGGCGATCCGGCCCGGCCGCTGGGACCGCGGCACCCCGTGGCGGGCCAGCGCGAAGCCGAGGTTCCCGCCGACGGTGCGCCACGGGAACAGCCTCGGCTGCTGGAACACCACCCCCGCGCCCCGCCCGGGACGCGGGGCCGCGCCGCGGACCAGGGCGGTGCCCGAGGCCGGGCGGGCGAAACCGGCGATCACCCGCAGCAGGGTGGTCTTGCCGCAGCCGGAGGGGCCGACGAGGACGACGAACTCGCCTGCGCGGACCCGTAGGTCCACCGCGTCGAGCACCGTCACCGGTTGCTTCGCCGGTCCGTAGCGGACCGACACCCGCGCGAGGTCCACGGCGAGACCGGCATCGCCAGCACCAGCACCGGCGGTGTCGGTCTCGGGCGCAGGATCAGTGCGCGGCACGGCCGAGCTCCTCCACCGCGAGGGCCCGGCCGAAGGCGGCCTCGTCCGGGACGGCGTCCACCTTCTTCTGCTCCTTCAGGAAGACGGCCGCGTCGCGCAGGGTCGCCGCCAGCTTCCCCGGGGCGCCCGGCGTGCCGAGGTAGTCGGGACCGGTCTGCTCCTTCGCGCTCAGCAGCACCAGCTCCGAGAGCTGGCGCTTCGCCTCCTCCGGCTGCAGTCCGAGCTCCGCCCCGATGGACTTCGCCGCCTGGTCGGGGGCGGTCCGGGCCTGCCCGACGGCCTGGTCCTGCGCCTTGATCCAAGCCGTGACCACCTCGGGGTGCGCGGCCGCGAAGGCGTTGGTCACCACGCCCAGGTCGGCGGTGGGCTTGCCCTGTTCCGCGAGCTGCCGGCTCGTGATGAGCACCTTCCCGTCCTTGGTCAGCTCGCTGAGCGTGGGCGTCCACACGTACGCCGCGTCGATGTCCCCGCGCTTCCAGGCGGCGAGGGCGTCCTGCGGCTGGAGGTCGATGGTCTGCACGGCCCCCGCGTCCACCCCGGCGGCCTTCAGCGCGGCGAGCAGCGAGTAGTGGGCGGTGGAGCCGAAGGGCGTGGCCACCTTCTTCCCGGCCAGGTCCTTGACCGAGCCGATCTCCGGCTTGGCGACCAGTGCCTCGTTGTCGCCGATCAGGTCGTGGATCCACACCACCTTGTACGGGATGTTCAGCGGGGCCGAAAGGCCCTTGGTGACGGGGCTCGACCCGGCCAGGCCCAGGTCCACCGAACCGGCGATCACGGCCGTGTTGACGTCACCGCCGGACTCGAACTTCACCCACTTCACGTCGGCTTCGGGCAGGGCCTGCTCCAGCAGCCGCTGGTTCTTCACGATCAGGTCGGCATTGGGTATCGCCTGGTAGGCGATCCGTACGGTGGTCCGCCCCGGCCCGGCCGCCGGTCCGTCCCCGTCCGCCCCGCAGGCGACGGTGGTGGAAGCGGTCAGGGCGACGGTGGCGGCCAGCAGCAGGGCGCGGCGGGATACGTTTCTGGGCACGACGGAACTCCAGTAGTGAGGAAGGGGGTTGGGGAGAGAGGGGAGGTGCGGGCGGTCAGCCGCGGCCGCGCCAGGGGACGGCGTACCGCTCGATTCCGCGGAGCAGGGCGTCGAGGACGATCCCGGACAGTCCGATGGCGAGGATGCCGGCGATCACCAGGGCCGTCAGGTTGTAGCGCTGGGCGTCGCGGATCATGCCGCCGATGCCGGGCACGCCGTTGATGGTCTCCGCCGCCACGACGGAGGTGTAGGCGACCCCGACGGCGATCCGGATGCCCGTGAGGATCTCGGGCAGCGCGGCGGGCAGCCGCACCGACAGCAGCAGGGATGCCGGACCGGAGCCCAACGCCTTTGCCGCCTCCACGAGTTCGTCCGGTACGGTCCGTACGGCCGCCGCCGTGGCCGCGGCGATCGGCGGCAGCGCGGCGATTACCAGCAGCCAGATCTTCGGGGCCTCGTCGATGCCGAACCAGATGACGAGCAGCGAGAGGTACGCGAGCGGCGGCAGGGTGCGCAGGAAGGTCACGGCCGGCTCCAGCACCACCGCGAGCGGCCGGATGGTGCCGATCAGCAGCCCCAGGGGCACCCCGGCCAGCACGGCGTACGCGGAGCCGGTGCCGATCCGGCCCAGGCTCACCCCGAGGTGCTCCACCAGCAGGTGGCCGCCGTAGCCGCGGACCCCGTCGTGCGTGGTGGACGCCAGCAGGAACTGCCGCCACACCTCACCGGGCGAGGGGACCAGCACCCTCGGCCACAGCTCGGCCGCCACCGCCGCCTGCCAGGCGGCCAGCAGCACGGCCAGGGCGAGGAGGCGCAGCGCGGTCCAGCGCAGTGCCTCCCGGATCCGGGCCCGGGACCGCGGCGCGGCGCCGTCCGCCGGGGCCTCGGGCGGGGCGAGCCGGCCGGGGGCCTCCGTGGTGAGCGCGGTCATGCGGCCGCCGCCCCGGTCAGGGCGCGCAGGCGCGGGGCCACCTCTTCGCCCACCCGGTAGGCCTCCTCGAGATGCGGATAGCCGGACAGGATGAACTCGTCGACGCCCAGGGACCGGTACTCCGCCAGCCGCGCCGCGACCTCGTCGTGCGAGCCGACCAGGGCCGTCCCCGCACCCTCGCGGACCAGCCCGATGCCCGCCCACAAATTCGGTGCCACCGTGAGCCGTTCGGCGTCCGCGACCCCGCCGTGCAGGGCCGCCATCCGGGCCTGCCCGGTGGAGTCCATGGCGGCGAACCGCTCCTGGCTGGCCCGGACCGCCGCCGGATCCAGCCCGGCGAGGATCCGGTCCGCCTCGGCCCAGGCCTCGGCCGCGGAGTCCCGGCTGATGACATGCAGCCGCAGCCCGAAGCGGACCGTGCGGCCCGCCGAGCGAGCTCGCTCGCGCAGCCGCTCGATGCGCACCGCGACGGCCGACGGCGGCTCGCCCCACAGCAGTTGTACGTCGGCATGCCGGGCGGCGACCTCCTCGGCCGCGGGCGAGGCCCCGCCGAAGTACAGCGGGACCGGGTGGCTCAGCCCTGGATCGGTGAGGCGCGCTCCCTCGATGTGCAGGTGGGTGCCTTCGTGGTCCACGGACTTCCCGTCCAGGAGGTCGCGCAGCACGGCCATCACCTCATCGGTGCGGGCGTAGCGCTCGTCGTGCGCCAGCCCGTCCCCGTAGGCCCGCTGCTCGGCGGGATCGCCGCCCGTCACCACGTTCAGCCCGAGCCGGCCACCGGCGAACCGGCGGAAGGCGTCCGCCTGCTGGGCGATCAGCGTCGGGCTCGCGAAACCCGCGCGGAACGCCACCAGGAAGCCGATCCGGGTGGTGTGCTGTGCCAGCGCGGCCGTCAGGATCCACGGATCGACACAACCGAGCCCCACGGGGGTCAACAGCGAATGAAATCCGGCCTGTTCGGCGGCGCGAGCGACCTGCGCCAGGTACGGAACGTCCGCGGGCCGGCGGGTGGCCGTACGGCTGCGCCCCTGGACGGCGGTGACCCCGCCGGGGTCGCGGCCGTCCCCGCCGGTGGGCAGGAACCAGTGCAGCAGGAGCGGATTCTCGGGCATGGCGAAACCTCGTCGGAGCAGCGTGACGTGCACCACCGCGCACGGATCGGGCTACGGGGCGGCGGTGACACGTGTACGGGCAAGTGCGGGCAGGAAGGCGGGAGTCCGCGCGACCGGAGGCATGGTCCTGATCGGCCCCGCGGGCAGGGCTACGGCCACCGCGAACGGCGCGGTGAAGGGCAATGCCGAAGGAAGCGGAGAAGGGTGCGCCGAGAGGCGCGGACTCATCCGTACGGAGTCAGATACGGCGGATCGGTGAGATCAACAGCCGTGTGTACGGGAGGCGGCAGCCCGACAGAGCATGGTCGACACACGCAGCAGATCTACGTGACGACGCGATACGAGTACGGGGGCCATGGGGTGCATCCTGTCGGTGTCCGGGCGGTATCGACAAGCGGAGTCCGGATGATGGACGATTTCGTCCCAGATGCCGGGCGAAAGCGGGATCGAGCGGTCTAGGTCGGAAGGGACGGCCTACCGGCGGCGGTTGAAGGGCAGCCGGCCGAGGACCACGGCCATGCCGCACGTGTCCGTGAGGGCGGAGAAGACGAGACCGGCCGCGATCCCGGCGCTGAGCAGTTGGAAGGCCGGGTGCACGAAGAGGCCGAGGAGCAGACCGAGGAGGACGATCCCGCCCGCGGTCAGCCGGACCTGACGCTCCATGGCCCAGACCCGGCGGGGTCCACCGGCGGGGTAGTCGAGCGGATGCCCCTGGGCCGACCAGGAGGCGGTGCCGCCGGTCAGGCTGGTGGCCGCGATGCCGTGCCCGGCCAGGGTCCGGGCCGCGTTCTGCGACCGGGTCCCCGAGGCGCATACCAGGAGCAGCTCCTGGGCCTGCGCGGCCTCGCGCAGCTCGGGCAGGGAGCGGCCGATCCGGTCGAGGGGGATGTTCAGGGCGCCGGGGAGGTGGCCGGAGGCGTACTCGCCGGGGGTGCGGACATCGACGATCCGGAATTCGGCGTGACGGGCGTGGGCCTGGCCCACGTCGAGGGCGGGGCTGCTGCTCATGGTGAACGGGCTCCTTCGGGAGGCGGGGACCGCCGGGGCGGAGGCGGAAGCGGAATCGGATGCGCGACGGTACGGGGGATGTGCGACGGGGTACGGGGAGGCGCGAAGGCACCGGGATGCGGCGGGACCGTGGGACCCCGGGGGTGTGCCGGGACGACGGGGCGTCGGGGCATTGGCCGCGGGGCGGGCGGGTCGGAGCAGGCAGACGTCAGCGGGGACAACAGGAGCGCGACAGGAGGCGCTGGGTGACGGCCATGGCGCGGAGCATAGACGAAGCGGTGGAGCGGGGGAGACTCCCGTTCCACCATTCGGGACGGCGGTACGGCGCTCAGTGCCGCGGGCCGGCCCCCGCCCGGGCCTCCTCCCGGCGCCGCAGCAGCTCCGCGCTGGCCGCGTCGGCGGGCAGGAAGGCCTCCAGGTGCAGCTCGGCCAGGGTCACGTCCACGGCCGTCGAGAACGAGGTCAGCGTGGTCAGCAGCCGGAGCTCCCCCGCGGAGGTCCGCAGCCGCAAGGGCACGGCGAAGCCGAGGTGCTCGGCCGGGCCGGAGCTGTCGGCCGGGCCGGACCCGTCCGCCCGGCCGGAGCCCGAGGGCGCCGGCTCCGGGCGCAGCGCGGCAGTCGCCAGGTATCCGTCCAGCTCCTCCGCCAGCGCCTCCAGTTCCGGATCGGGGTGCGCCGAGGCCCGGGTGCGCAGGCTCTCCGTGATGTGCCGTCCCCAGGCCGCCAGGTTCACCACGCGCGGCCCCATGCCCTCCGGGTGCAGGGCGAGCCTCAGCACGTTCACGGGCGGAGCGAGCAGGTGCGCGGCGGCACCCTCCGTGAGCACGTCGAACGCCGCGTTCGCCAGGACGAGTTCGCCCCGGGGACCGGCCACCACCGCCGGGTACGGGAGGTGCCCGGTCAGGATCGACCGCAGCGCCTCCATGGCCGGCCCGATGGACTCGGCGTCCCGCGCGGACTCGGCGTACAGCGGTGCGTAACCAGCGCTGAGCAGAAGGGAGTTGCGCTCCCGGAGGGTCAGCCCGAGGGATTCGGCGAGCCGTACCACCATCGCCCGCCCCGGGGTCGAGCGGCCGCTCTCGATGAAGCTGAGGTGGCGCTGCGTGGTCCCGGCGAGGGTGGCCAGTTCCAGCTGGCTCATCCGCCGCAGGGCCCGCCGGCGGCGCATCTCACGGGCGAAGGGAGTCGGTTCGCCGGAACCGGCGGGTGCGGAGCGGGCTGCGGATGCGGGGGCCGACGACGCGGCGGACGGGGCAGCGGTGTCGGCAGTGCGGGTGGCCATGTCCCCTTTCTAGTCGCCGGTCCGGCGGAGCCCTCGATTCCCCGGAGGGAATTGCCGCGCGTGTCCCGGCGCCGGAGCATCGGAGCCATCGGACACGGGGCCCACTGGAGGCGAAGATGCGCGCGTACCACCTGGAAGCGTTCGGCACGGTCGAGGGCATCGTCCTGCGCGACCACGGCGGCCCCCGACCGGTCCCGGCCGGCCCGACCGGGATCGTGGTCCGCGTCCGGGCCGCCTCCCTCAACAAGCGCGACCTGCTGATCCTGCGCGAGCGCTACCCGCTGCCCGCCGCACCCGGGGTGGTCCCGCTGAGCGACGGCGCGGGCGAGGTGGTCGCGGTCGGGGAGGCGGTGACGCGGGTCGCGGTCGGCGACCGCGTCTCCTGCGCCTACTTCCCGCGCTGGCGCGACGGCAGGATCACCCCGGACCTGGTCGACCAGCCCGGCTGCACCCTCGACGGGATGCTCTCGGAGTACGCCCTGCTCGACGAGGAGTGGGCGGTCCGCCTCCCGCAGCACCTGACCTGGGAGGAGGCCGCGACCCTGCCCTGCGCCGCGGTCACCGCATGGAACGCGCTGACCGGCGGGGAGGGCGGAGCGCCCCTGCCGGGGCAGAGCGTGCTGACCCTCGGCACCGGTCCGGTCGCGCTCTTCGCCGTGCAGTTCGCGAAACTGCTGGGCTGCCGGGTCGTCTCGACCACGTCGAGCGAGGAGAAGGCCGACCGGCTGAAGGCACTGGGCTCCGACGCGGTCGTGAACTACCTGAGCACACCCGAATGGGGCTCCACAGTAAGGGAGTTGACCGACGGCGGTGCCGACCTGGTGGTGGAGACGGGCGGCCCCGACACCATCGAGCAGTCGGTGCGCGCCAGTTCGCTCTACGGGCAGATTGCCCTGCTGATCACCGCCAGTGCCGCGAAGTCCGGGATAGAGATCTCGCACGCCGCGTACGCCTCGAGCCTCGCGACGATCCGGCGGGTGTTCGTCGGCAGCCGGACGCAGTTCGAGTCGATGAACCGGGCCGTCGCGACGCACGGGCTGCGCCCGGTGATCGACCGGGTGCTCCCCTTCGAGGAGGCCCGCGAGGCCTACCGCGGCTACGCCGAGGACGCGCCCTTCGGCAAGGTGGTGATCCGCATCGGGGCATGACCCGCCGAAGCCCAGGCCCACGCGAAGAGGTGCGGGGCCCCGGGAGACGAACCCGTGGCCCCGCACCCCACCTCTGCCGGCCGGCCGCTACGCGGAGGCGGCAGGAGCCGCGGCCGAAGCCGGGTCGTCCTCGTCCACCGGGATGCTGACCAGCCAGCGGGTGTCCTTGCGGGGGCGCAGGTACAGCGCCCAGTACAGGGTGGCGACGGCGGTGATCCCGCCGGTCCACAGCAGGTACCGGGTCTCCTGCTGGGTGAGGATGTACGCGAACACCAGGATCAGCACGATCGGGACGGCGGGCCACAGCGGCATCCGCCAGGCTGCCGTCTCGCGGTGCGCCCCGCGGCGGCTGGCCAGGGCGGCCACGGCGACCAGCAGGTACATGCCGGTCACCGAGACGCCGGTGACCCCGTAGAGGGTGTCCAGGTTGACGAAGCACATCGCCGCGCCGGGGATGCCGACGAGCAGGGTGGCCACCCACGGGGAGCCGAACCGGCCGAGCCGCGAGAGCGCGGAGTTGACCGGCGCGGGCCAGGCCTTGTCGCGGGCGGAGGCGAACAGCACCCGGGAGTTCTGGATGACCATGACGATGCCCGCGTTGACGATGGCGAGGGCCACGCAGAGGCTGACGAAGGTGCCGACGGCCGAGTTGGACCAGGCGGTGACCATGGTGCCGAGGTCGCCGGAGGTCAGGGCCTCCAGGTCGGGGGCGCCCAGGGTGATGGCGATGACCGGGACCAGGATGACGGCGGCGGAGATGGCGAGGGTGGCCAGCACGGTCCGCGGGACGTTGCGGCGCGGGTTCTCCAGCTCCTCCGAGAGGTAGACGGCCGTCGAGAAGCCCTGGGTGACGAAGAGCGCGATGGCGAGCCCGGAGACGACCATCATCGCGGTGACCGTGGACGTGCCGCCGCCCTCCGCCGCCACGGTGCCGTGCACGAGGGCGCCGGCGCCCCGCTCGCTGTGGGCGAAGCCGAGGACGGCGACGAGCCCGGCCGCCACGACCTCCAGGACGAGGAAGATGCCGGTGATCCAGGCGTTGGCCCGCAGGTCGAGGAGACCGGCGAGGGTGGCGAGCAGCATCACGCCGGCGCCGGCGGCCGGGGCCGGTATGTCGACGACGGGGGCGAGGTAGTCGGCGGTGCCCATGGCGATCACGGGCGGCACGATCATCACGACCAGCAGGGACAGGACGAAGACCAGCCAGCCGGCCAGCCGGCCGGACAGGGTGGACACCATCGCGTACTCGCCGCCGGCGCTGGGGATGAGGGTGCCCAGCTCCGAGTAGCAGAAGGCGACCCCGATGCAGAGCAGGGAGCCGATCGCGATGGTGAGCGCGGTCCAGGTGCCGAGGCTGGAGAAGAGGTCCGGGACCACGACGAAGAGGGTCGAGGCGGGCGTCACGCACGAGAGGGTGAGCAGGGTTCCGCCGACGACGCCGATGGAACGCTTGAGCTTCTGGGGCACGGGACCGGTGGCGGGGGAGAGGGCCTGAGGAGCGCTGATCGTGTCAGTCATCGGTGCGGTGTTCCGATCGGCAGATGCGGTGAGTGAGCGCGGGAGCGGTATCGCCTCCGGGGCGGTGGTGGGCACGTCTGGTTCGGTGGCTCCCGGGCCGAATGGAATCTCCGCGAGATCCGCAGGTCAAGAGCAGTTCACCTGCGGATTTCGTCGTCCGGTGGCGGGGTGTCCGCCGCGCACGTCATGAACGCCGTGTGAACGCTGCACGATCACCGTGTGCGATAACCGCATGTGACCGTGGGTAAATTTCCCTCCGCTTTGCCCACCCGCCGCCCTCCCGTGTCATGGGAGGGCTGTCACGGGAGGGCCGGGATCCGCTCCAGGACGCCGCCCGCGAAGACGTCGTAGAGCGGGAGCGTCTCCAGGTGGACGTAGCCGATGTGGCAGTCGCAGACCGCCAGGGGGCAGGCGCGCGGGCGCAGGGCGGCCCGGTACGAGCCGTCGTAGAGGTTGCCCAGCTCCGCCTTGACGAAGTGACAGCGCCGGACCGTGCCGGCTCCGTCCACCGAGATCACCGAGGCGCCCGTGCGGCACGGCAGGCCCGCCGAGCGGTGCGGGTGGCGGCTGAACGGGAAGAGCGGGTCCAGGCCGGTCCAGTCGGCCGCCTCCGGATCGGTGTACGCGTGCCCCTCCGCCGCGTTGACCCACAGGTACACCTCGGGCGGCAGCGCGGCGCGCAGCCGGCGGGCCTCCGCGAGGTGTTCGGGCAGGCCGACCACGCCCACGCTGAACCGCACCCCGGAGGCCGCCAGCTCCCGGCACTTGCCCAGGAAGCGGTCGTACGGGGTCTGCCCCGGGTGGTACGTGCACCACAGCGCGAGCGTGTCCCGGTCGGCGTCGGCGGTCCAGCCGGTGCGGCCGCTCAGGTTGGTCTGGATCGCGACGCGGCGCACGTGCGGCAGGTGCGACAGCTCGACCAGGGCGCGCCGGTACCAGGAGCGGACCAGGCCCTCGCCCCACGGGGTGAACAGGACGGACAGCCGGTCGCCGGTGTTCCCGGCCGCCCAGTCGGTGAACCGTTCCAGGGCGGCCCGGTCGGCCGCCAGCAGCTCCCGGCTGTCGCGCCGTTTGGCGAAGGGGCAGTAGGGACAGTCGTAGTCGCAGGAGGACAGCGGCCCCCGGTAGAGCACGGTCAGGTCCATGGGAGACCCCTCAACTCCTCTTGCCGCCCCGGTCACTTGCGCTCGTACGCGGCCATCGCGGCCCGTACGTCCGCCGAGAACAGCGCCGGGCCCACCGCGTCCGAGTGCGCCAGCCCCTCCGGGGTCAGCCGCAGCAGCTCCGCGTCGTCCACGAGCCAGCCGCGCTCCGCGAAGGCCGCCAGCTCCGCCGGGAAGTCCTCCCGCGGACCGCTCCCGAACCGCTCCCGGTACTCGCTCACCGGCATCCCGTGCGCCTGGAGCAGGGACTGCAGCAGGTGTCGGCGCCGGGCCTCCTCCGCGTCGATCCAGCGGCCGTGCTCGGCCCGCGCGAAGTCCTCCTCCGGGCGGCTCACGTAGTCGTCGACGATCGTGCGGATCTGCCGCATGTCGACCGCGTAGTCGAAGGAGTAGTGCAGCTCGGCCGTGTAGGAGCGGGCCCCGCAGCCGAGGCCGATCATGCCGTCGGTCTGGCAGGCGTAGTCGTCGGCGGCCTCCTGCGGGGCCCCGGTCCGGCGGAACATCCGCATCGACACCTGCTCGTACCCGGCGGCCAGCAGGTGGTCCCGTCCGGCCCGGTACAGCCGCAGCCGCTGCTCGTCCCACCCGGCGGACGAGGCGTCGGCGGGCCCGCGCCCCAGGCCCGTCAGGGGGCGTACGTACAGCGGGTACAGGTACAGCTCCTCCGGCCGCCAGGCGAGCGCCGCGTCCAGGGAGTACCGCCAGCTCTCCTCCGTCTGCCCGTCTATGCCGTAGATCAGATCGACGTTCAGCACCGGGATCGCTGCCTCCCGGATCCTCGACAGGGCCGCCTCCACCTCCGCCCGCTTCTGCGGACGCACGGCGGAACGCGCCTCGTCGGGCACGAAGCTCTGCACCCCCAGGCTGAGCCGGGTCGTCCCCCGGTCGGCCAGGACGGCGAGCCGGTCCGCCGTGGCCGTGGCCGGCGAGGCCTCCACCGACAGCGGCACCGCCCTCAGATCGGCGCCCGCGGCCTTCTCCGCGATATCGCAGAGCCGCTCCAGCTCGGACGCCGTCAGGAAGGTCGGCGTCCCGCCGCCGAAGGCGGCCGCCGCGAACCGTACGGGCTCCCCGTCGCCCAGCGCGCCGCGGACCGCCGAAGCCTGCCGCTCCAGCGCGTCGAGATAGGCCGTGGTCAGGCCCTCCGGGGCGCCGATCCGGGTGAAGAGATTGCAGAATCCGCAGCGCACCTCGCAGAAGGGGACGTGGAGGTAGAGCGAGAGGGCGTGCTTGGGCTGCTCCGCCCACAGCCCGCGCAGGTGCGGCCGCTCGGGGAGCGGCCGGTACGCCGTCTTGTGCGGGTAGGCGTACACGTAACTCTCGTACGGGGTGGCGCCGGTCATCGGCATGGTCATGGGGGTCATCGGGGGCCGGACTCCTCGTGGTTCAGGTGGAACTGTGCGTACGGGACCGTCCAGACCGCCTCGTGGGCGAGCCGGTGCCCCGTGTACCCGTCGTCCCCGTACGTGGTCCCGTGGTCGGAGCAGACGACCGCGAAGCAGCGGCGCCGCGACCGCATCGCGTCGAAGAGCCGCCCGATGTGCCGGTCGACGTACTCCAGCGCGGCCGCGTGCGTCTCCCACGAGTCACCGTCCGCCGCGGTCGCCCCGGGGGAGTGGAACCAGTTGGGCTGGTGCATGGCCGACACGTTCAGGAAGAGGAACAGCCGCCGGTCGTGCGGCAGTTCGGCGACGACCCGCTCGGCACGGGACACCTGGGCCTCGAAGGAAGTCGGCGACGCCACCCCGAACTCCGGTTCCCAGTACGACTCCTGGAACATCCCGGGGAGTACGGAGCCCAGCGCGGCCGCCTTGTTGAAGAAGCCGACGCCCCCCACGCACACGGTCCGGTAGCCCGCCCCGGCCAGCCCCGACACCAGGTCCGGGGTGTCGAACACCCAGGTGCGCCCGGCGGTGGTCTCACTGCCCGGGAACCGGGCGGCGAACAGCCGCGGATGCGGGCCCGGCCCGTCGGGGGTGGGCAGGAACCCGGCGAACATGGCCTGGTGGGAGGCGTAGGTGAAGCTCCCCGGCGCGTGCCGCCGCTCCCACACCCCGCCGGGCAGCCGAGCCGCCAGGTTCGGGATCCGTCCCTCGGCGGCCAGCCGGGCGGCCACGTCGTGGCGCAACGTGTCGAGGGTGACGAGCAGCAGGTCGTCGCGGCCGACGACCTCGTTCATGTCAGGGGTGGACGGGGGCGTGTGCATGCTGTTCCTGTCGTACGGCGGCCACTTGGGCCGCATAGGTGTCCCGGCCCTCGGCGGGCGAGCCGCGCAGTCCCGTCAGCCCGGGCAGCAGGTCCCCGAAGGCGTTGACCTCTCCCACGGCGAAGCTCCGCCAGCCGAGGGCGGGCAGCAGATCCACCCCCACGCAGAGCGTGCGCGGGAAGGCCGCGGCAGCCCGCTCGCAGACGGCGAGCGCGTCCGCCTCCCAGCTGCCGCCCGCCGCCGTCACCGCGGCGACGGCCGCGCCGAGATCGCCGCGGGCGCCGCCGAGGTGCAGGTTCGTGAGCGGACCGGCCGCGGTGCGGACCACGGCGTGCGTGGCCCGGCCGCCGATGACGACCACCCGCAGATCGGCGGAGCGCCCCTGCTGGGAAGCCTTCGGCAGCCACCGCTCGATGTGCAGGCCGTCGGGGGCCAGGGCGTCGACGATGGCGCCGATCACCCGCTCGTCCTCGTACCGACGCAGGCGCAGCGAGTTGTGCAGTGCCCCCGAAGGGGCCCGCTCCACGGAGGTGGTGGCGCGGATCCTGCCGCCCGCGCCCGTCTCCACCGCGAGCACCCCGGAGGCCGAGGAGCCGTGCGCGAGCTTCACGAACGCCCGGCGGTAGCCGGGGAGGGCGAGCACCGCCCGGACCTCTTCCCAGCCGCGCACCGGGGCGCGGACGGCGTCCGGGCCCGAGGTCGGGGAGGCCGGGACGGGCGTCCCGGCAGCCGCCAGCACCCCGTGGCAGAGCCGCTTGTCGAACAGCACCGCGAGCTCGTCCGGATCGCCCGTCAGCGTGCCGCCGGCCGAGCGCACCTCCTCCGCCACCCGGTGCACCGCGTCGGTGAACCGGCGGTACCAGCGTCCCGTGCCCTCGACGCGGGAGGCATCGGCGGCCCCGCGCAGCAGCCGCTCCACCTCCGGGTCCTCGCCGGGAGAGTCGATCCGTACGCACTCGCCCGCCCGGAAGACGGCCCGGCCGGTCAGCACGTCCCGCCACGGAACCACCCGCGCCGCGGGCAGTCCGGCGGCGCGCACGGCGTCCTGGAAGAGAGCGACCCGGCGGTTGCCCGGATTGCCGACGACGGCGAAGGCGAAGGCAGCAGGAGCCGTACGCGTCACTCCGCGACCGCGACGTAGCGGTAGACGGTCACGTCATCGCCATCGCCATCGTCGTCGACGTCCGCGGTCTGGGGGTCGCCCAGGTCGACCTCCACGCCGTGGGGGGCGAGCGCCGCGTGCAGCCGCTCCCGGAGCGGTTCGCCGACGTAGTGGTGGTGCAGGTCGAGCTTGGTGAGATGGGTCAGGGAGCGCCCCGCCAGCAGGGCCTCCACGCCTTCGTCGGTCAGCACGCCCATGGAGAGGTCGAGCACCTCCAGCCGGTCCACGACCGGAGCGGTGGCGAGCGCCGCCGCGACGGCGTCCTGGATCTCGCTGTTGCGCAGCGCGAGCCGGCGCAGCGCGGGCAGCCGCTCGCCGCTCAGGAACGGCTCCAGGTCGCCGACTTCGGCATCCCCGCCGTAGTCGGGGGTGCCCAGCCACAGGTCGAGCTCGGTGAGGGCGGGGAACGTGCTCCCCGCGACCCCGGCCACCACGTCCTTCGGGAGCCCGCCGGCCTCCAGGCGCAGCACGCGCAGCGCCGCGTGCTCCACGGGCGGGAAGAGCAGCCCCTCTCCGCCGCGTACTCCGAACTCCTCCAGTGCGGGATACGCCGGCAGCAGCGGACCCACGTCCGACTGCTGGATCCACGAAATCTCGCACTCCTCGAAGGTGATGTCGCCGACGAACAGCGCCCGCAGCGCGGGGAACCTCGGAGCGGCCTCGACCAGCGCCTCGACGATCCCGGCGCTGGAGGCCTCGTACGCATCGGACCAGCCGCCCACGATCAGGGACCGCACCTGCCGGGTGTCCACGGAATCGGTGAACCGGGCGAAGGCCTGCGGCCATTCCTCCTCGGCGTCGTACGTGTCCACCGAGATCCGCCAGGCCACGGAGCCGGCCTCCGGCAGCTCGCGGGTGTCCTTCGGCCCCGGGAAGTCGAAGGCCGGCAGGCCGCCCAGCTCGCTCAGGTGAACCCCGATGGTCATGTGCGCTGCTCCTGACGGTGTGGTGGGCGGTGACCCGGCCCTGCGAGTCGTCCGACAACAGTTCTACCAACACCCACCGACAGCCGGCTCAGGGCCGCCACCCGGCCGTCCGGACCCGGGCCGTCCGGGCCTGCCAGAGCTCCCGGTTGTCGCACGTCCCGGGGCAGCCGCAGGCGCCCTCGGCGAGGAGCTCGGCGCGCAGTGCCCCCGAGGCGCCCGGGTGGTGGACGGCGAGACCGCGCACGTAGAAGCCGCCCAGGAAGGACGTGGCCCTGCCGCGCATGCTC
The DNA here is from genome assembly GCF_042788835.1 of Streptomyces sp. NPDC056883. Classification (NCBI taxonomy): domain Bacteria; kingdom Bacillati; phylum Actinomycetota; class Actinomycetes; order Kitasatosporales; family Streptomycetaceae; genus Streptomyces; species Streptomyces sp. NPDC056883. The sequence continues at coordinate 334,819 of NZ_JBHUBS010000002.1, forward strand.
ACGGCCTCCGCCCGCTCCCGGTCGACCATGGAGCGGAGCACCGCGTCGTCCGCCGCGGGGTTCAGCAGGAGGCACCGGCGCAGGTGGTCGTCCTCGTCGTGGGACAGCCGGAGCAGGGCGTCGGGCGGAGTCGAGAAGTTCATCGCCGTGTACAGCCGCACGGGGGTGATCTCGTCCGAGGCGAGCTCGCGCAGCCGGTCCGCCGGGGTCAGCGGGTCGCGGGCTTCCTTGACGCGGGCGTAGCCGAGCATCCGCTCCGCCGGGCTGCGGAGTCTGCGAGGGGTCATGCCCCTGATGCTGCCACGGGGCGGTGGAGTCGGAGGGGGAGGGCGTCCCCCCCCGACTCGCCCGGCTTCGGGTCAGCGCTTGCGGTAGCCGCGCGCGTCCTCGGCGGCGGCCAGGACGGCGTCGAGGTCTCCGCCGATCGCCGAGGTCAGGGCGATGGCCACGGCGCCCTCCAGGAACGGCGCGTCCACGATCCGCGCGGCTTCCGGCAGAGGCGAAGGCTCCTCGCCGAGCAGGGACTTCACCGTCAGCACCGCACTGCCCATGTCACACAGCACGGCCACGCCCTGCCCCTCGTCCACCGACCGGGCGGCGGCCGTGATCAGCTCCGCGCTGGTGCCGATCCCGCCGTCGGGGGTGCCGCCCGCGACCGCCAGCGGCGGCGGCTCCACCGAGCCGAGGAGCGCGCCCGCCAGCGCGGCCACGGACTCCGCCACCGCCTTGCTGTGCGAGACGAGCACCACGCCGACGCGGCCGGTACGGGCCTTCGGCGCCCGCTCCTGCTCGTGCGCCGGCTCCTCGTCGGCGGCCGGTTCCGCGGAGGCGGGTTCCGCCTCCGGTGCGTCCACCGCGGTGCGCAGGGCCTCCATGAGCAGGGCCACGGAGTTGGCACCCGCGTCCTGGTGCCCGATGCTGCGCTCGCCGAGGTAGCTGGCCCGGCCCTTGCGGGCTTCGAGGGGCTCGGTGGCGTCGGCGCCCGCGCGGGCCGCCCGTACGGCCTCGTCCAGGGCCTCGCGCAGCGGCCGGTCCGCCGCGGCGGCTTCGGTCAGCGCCGTCACCGCCGGGGCGAGGGCGTCCACCAGGGTGGCGTCACCGGGCTCGGCGCCGCCCAGCTTCTGCACGGACGTGAGCCCGGCGCCGAGCGCGGCACCCAGTTCCGCCACGGTCGGTGCCCCGGTGTCGCCGAGCACCTTGCCCGTGCGGCGCAGCGCGGTGCCGAACAGCGGGCCGGAGGCGCCGCCCACGGTGTTCGTCAGCGTGGTGCCGGCCAGCGTCAGCAGCGCCCCCGGAGTGGCGGGCCGCTGCTCGGCCACGGCCGCGCCGACGGCGCCGAAGCCCCGTACGAGATTGGCCCCGTGGTCCCCGTCACCGATGACCGCGTCCAGCTCGGTGAGGCGCGCGCTGTCCCGCCGTACGAGCCGGTTGGTCTCGGCGATCCAGCGGCGGAAGTAGGCGGTGTCCAGCGCGGGGGCCCCGCCGGGGGCCCCGGCGGGCGGGGTCGTGGAGGGCGGGGTCGTGGAGGGTGCGGAGGTCGTCGGGCTGGCGGGCGTGGCGGTCATGGAGAAGGGCTCCTGGAGAGTGTCGGGAGGGGAAAGCGGGCGGGGTCAGCAGCCCCAGCGCAGGGACGGGGTGTCCACCGGCGCGTCCCACAGGCGCAGCAGCTCCTCGTCGGCGCGGCACAGGGTGAGGGTGCAGCCGGCCATGTCCAGGCTGGTGACGTAGTTGCCGACCAGGGACCGGGCCACGGTGATCCCGCGCTCGCCGAGCACCCGCTCGACCTCCGCGCGCATGATGTACAGCTCCACGGGCGGGGTCCCGCCCAGTCCGTTGACGAGGAGGATGACGGGGGCGCCGGCCGCTTCCGGGAGGTCGTCGAGGATGGCGTCGAGCATCGCCTCCGCGGTCTCGGCGGCCGTCATGAGCGTGCGGCGTTCGCGGCCGGGCTCGCCGTGGATGCCGATGCCCAGCTCGATCTCGTCCTCGCCGAGGGCGAAGTTGGGGCTGCCCTTGGCGGGGGTGGTGCAGGAGCTCAGGGCGACGCCGTAACTGCGTGCGTTCGCATTGACCTTGCGGGCGACCGCGGCCACCTCGGCGAGCGGAGCACCCTCTTCGGCCAGGGCGCCCGCGATCTTCTCCACGAAGAGGGTGGCGCCGGTGCCGCGCCGGCCGGGCCCGTGCTCGGTCCGGGCGACGGCCACGTCGTCGTCCACGACCACCTGCTCGACCTTGACGCCCTCGTCCTCGCAGTCCTCCGCCGCCATCGTGAAGTTGAGGATGTCGCCCGTGTAGTTCTTCACGATGTGCAGGACGCCCGCGCCCGCGTCGACCGCGCAGGTCGCGGCCGCGATGTTGTCCGGCACCGGGGAGGTGAACACCGGGCCGGCCACGGCCGCCGCCAGCATGCCGCGCCCGACGAACCCGGCGTGCAGCGGCTCGTGCCCGCTGCCGCCGCCCGACAGCACCGCGACCTTCCCGGCCGGCTCCCCGGCCGCTCCGGCGGCCCGCGTGACGATGCCCTTCTCCGCCTCGACGCGGAGCCCCGGGTGAGCGGCGGCCATTCCGCGCAGTGCGTCGGAGACGACACTTTCGGGGGAATTGATGAGCTTCTTCACGGGGGCCTCTTTCCTTGAAAGGGGAACGCGGAACGGGTGAGTCGTCAGCGGTCCGGAGCGAATAGAGGAATTGCGGGACGGTATTAAGTCGGCACCGTCGCCGATCCGCCGCCGCTTCCGGGGCACTTGGCTAGAACTTTACTCTGGCGAACCTGCGGAACAGCTCGGGCCCTTGGTCCCGGATTCGGCTGCGGAAGGGCCCGTTCATAGGGGGACCGTGCGTATCTCGGGTGTGACCGAGATTCGTGATAGGGATGAATAAGCAAGCGCAAATGAATTCGCAATGAGGAGGATTCACGTGAAGACCGTCGGTACGCGCATGATGATCAGCCCGCCGAAGTACGTGCAGGGCGCCGGGGCGATGAACGACCTGGGCGAGCACACGGCCCGCCTCGGGACGAACGCCGTGGTCCTCGCGGACAAGGGCGTCTGGGGCTTCGTCGACACGGCCGTCACCGCTTCCCTCTCCGCAGCCGGGGTCAAGCTGACCAAGGAGGTCTTCGGCGGGCTCTGCACCCAGAAGGAGATCGACCGGGTCGCCGCGGCCGCCGAGGCCGCCGGCGCGGACGTCGTCATCGGCATCGGCGGCGGCACCGCCATCGACACGGCGAAGGCCGTGGGCCACGCGCTCGGAGACATCGCCGTCGTGTCCGCGCCCACGGTGGCCTCCACCGACGCGCCGACCAGCGCGCTCGCCGTGATCTACACCGAGTCGGGCGCCTTCGAGCGCTACTCCTTCTTCCAGCGCAACCCCAACCTGGTGCTCGTCGACACCGCGCTCGTCGCGGGTGCGCCGAGCCGCTTCATCGTCTCCGGCATGGGCGACGCGCTCGCCACCTGGTACGAGGCCCGGGTCTGCGTGGCCGCCAACCGGGTCGCCATGGCCGGCGGTCTCGCCACCGAGGCCTCCCTCGCGCTGGCCCGGCTGTGCTGGGAGACCCTGATGGAGTACGGCCCCCAGGCCCGGCTGGCCGCCGAGGCGCACGTGGTGACCCCGGCGCTGGAGAAGGTCACGGAGGCCAACACGCTCCTCTCCGGCCTCGGTTTCGAGTCCTGCGGTCTCGCCGCCGCGCACGGCATCCACAACGGGCTGACCGTCTCGCACAAGGTGCACGGCATGATGCACGGCGAGAAGGTCAACATCGGCACCCTCGCCCAGCTGGTCCTGGAAGGCGCCCCGACCGACGAGCTGGACACCTACCTGCGCTTCAGCCGCGCCGTCGGCCTGCCCACCACCCTCGCCGAGATCGGCCTCGGCGACCCCGACCGCGAGGAGCTCCTCGCCATCGGGCGTGCGGCCACCGCGGAGGGCGAGACCACGCACAACATGCCGTTCCCGGTGACCCCGGAGATGGTCGCCGACGCCCTGATCGCGGGCGACTCCTACGCCCGCGCCTACGCCAAGAGGTAGCGGCGGAGGAGGGCGGGGCGCGGGCGGCGCAAGGTCCGCCCGCGCCCTACGGGGCCGCCTGGTCCGGGGCGTCCGGGGTGGCCACCTCCGGGGCGGACGTGCGGGACGCCAGGAGCAGGGCGATGTCGTCCGGCCGGTCCGTGGAGTGCCCCGCCTCGGCGACCAGCCGGTCCGCCGTCTCGGTCAGCGGGGCGGGACCGGCGGCCGCCAGTGCGGCGCGCAGCCGCTCCACTCCCATGTCGATGTCCGTGCCCGGGATCTCCACCAGGCCGTCGGTGTACAGGGCGAGCACCGCCCCCGGCTCGATCCGCAGCCGGGTCACCGGGTACGTGGCTTCGGCGTCGACGCCGAGCACCATCCCGCCCGGCAGGTCCAGTACCTCCGTCCGGCCGCCCGGATGCCGCAGCAGCGGTTGGGGATGCCCGGCCCGGACGGCGAGGGCGAGGCCGGACGCCGGGTCGAGCAGGACGTAGCAACAGCTGGCGAACTGACCCGGATCGAGGTCGATGAGCAGCTCGTTCGTGCCGCGCATCACCTGTTCCGGCTCGTTGCCGCTGAGCGCGAAGGCCCGTACAGCACTGCGTAGTTGGCCCATCGTGGCCGCGGCCGCCACGCCGTGGCCCTGGACGTCGCCGATGACCAGCGCGAGCCGCCCTCCGCCCGCCTCGATGACGTCGTACCAGTCGCCGCCGACGTCCATGCCGGCGGTGCCGGGCAGGTACCGCCCCACCGTGACCACGTTCTCGCGCACCGGCAGCCGGTGCGGGAGCAGCGCCGCCTGGAGCCCGCGGGCCAGCGCCGATTCGCTGTCGTAGCGCCGGGCCCGCTCCAGCGCCTGCGCGATCAGCCCGGCCAGCGCGGTGAGCACCGTACGCTCCTCCGGGCTGAACCCGCGCGGGGCGTCGAAGCCGAGGATGCACGAGCCGACGGGCCGGCCGGAGGCGATCAGGGGGAGGAAGGCCCGGGCGCCGACATCGGCGTCCAGCTCGATTCCCGGGTAGGCGGCGGCCAAGTGCTGCATGGACTCGAAGAACATCGGACGGCCCGAGGTGAGGGTCTCCACCCCGGGGAGCCGCACGTCCAGCGCGACCCCGTCGAACCGGTCGAGGAAGCCCCGGGGGAAACCGGTCTCCCACGCCAGGTGCAGATGGCCCTCGCCGAGCAGGTAGATCGCCAGCTGCCGCCCGCCGAAGGCCGGGAGCAGCTCGTCGGTGACCACCATCGACACCTGGCGGGCCGTCACCGCCTCGGTCAGCGCGATCGCCAGCGCCACCGGCCGGTACAGGGCCGAAGCCCGGTCGGCGGGCGAACCCAGGCCCGGTGAACCGAACCCCGTGCCCCCGCCGGGCCGCATCAGCGACTCGGGTGCGTACGTGGGTGGTTCGGATTCGGCGATGGTGACGGTGATCCCGTCGATCCCGGGATGCAGGCCCACCGACAGCCAGCGCGGGGAGGATTCGGGTCCGCGCCGGGCTGCTTGGAAGTGCACGGGAGCGGGGGAGAGGAACACGGCCCGGAAGTGGTCCTCGTAGGCGGGGTGTCCGAGCCAGGGCAGGGCCTCCCACAGCATCCGCCCGGAGAGCTCGGCCCCGTCGGAGTCGAGCAGGGTCGTGGCGGCGGAGCGGGCGCGGGAGTTGGCGAAGCCGATCACGCCCTGGCGGTCCACGGACAGGACGGCCAGGTCCAGCCGGTCCACGGCGGCGCGGGCACCCTCGGCGGCGCCGTCCGTCGGGTTGCCCGCCGGATCCGGACCGGGGAAGTACAACGGTTCGCCCTCCCACGTCACCGTGGCCCCGTCCGCGGCGAGCGCGGCCAGTTCCCCGGCCAGCCGGGTGGCCACCGTGCGCAGCCGCTTCCGGTCGCCGGGCCCGACCGGGACACCGGGGGTCGCGGGTCGCAGCACCACGAGGACGCCGTAGCGCTCGCGGCCGCGGGTCACGGGCTCGTAGAGCGAGCCGAACGGGAACGGCAGCCCGGCCATCAGCTGGGGGAAGCGCCGCATCGCGGATTCCGCGTCGGGCAGGTGCACGGACTGGCCGGACCGGTAGGCCTCGGCGACGGGGTACGGGCGGTTCATGTGCATCCGCCACCACGGTCGGAACAGCGGGCCCGGGATCCCGGTGACGGCCGCCATCAGCAGCAGTCCTTCGGTGCCGGAGCGCAGGTAGATCCCGCCCGCGTACCCGCCGGCGGCCCCCACGGCATCGCGAGCGGCCCGCGCGAGTGTCCGGGCCGTGGCGTCGGTGACGGGGCCGCCGGTGTCCGGTCTCGCCGTCACCTTTCCAGAATGCCCTCGGGCAGGCGCTTCCGCACACCCCGTGGACACCGCTTTCCGCCCTTGTCCCCGACATCACTTCCGCCGCACCTCCGATTATCGGACGCGTGGCGACGCCATTCGGAATTCCGTCCCCTGAATGGCGGAAGGGATCATGCCGGGTTAGCGTCGGCTGATGATCGCTCTCGTGGCACATGACCAGAGGAAGAACGACCTGCTGAATTGGGTGCGGCGCAATCACCGTGCCGTGACCCGGCACGGACTGGTGGGAACCAGCTCCACCGCACGACTGCTCAGATCGGAACTCGGCTTGCAGATCAGGGCGGTTGAGTCCGGTCCGCACGGCGGTGACCAGCAGATCGGCTCGATGGTGATTTCCGGCGATGTCACCTCGCTCGTATTCTTCTGGGACCCCCTGTGGGCCGCCCCGCACGTACACGACGTACTCGCCCTCGTGCGTATTGCAGTGCTCCGCAATATCCCCGTCGCCTTGAATCCGGCGAGTGCGGAGGCGATGTCCGAGGACGGTTTCTCCCTCGAAAGTCAGTCCGCCGCGGGCCCGCTCGCGGTCGCCGTCCGCCCCCGGTAGCCCGCGACCACGGCGACGGCCGCCAGCAACAGCACCCCGGCCGCCACGCGCAGGGCCGAGCCCATGGCGTCCGTGAAGACCGCGACCTGTGCGGCGTCCCGCGGCACCCCGTGGAACCGGGAGGCCAGCACCGTGCCGACCACCGCCACCCCGAGCGCCGCGCCGAGCTCCCGGGCGGCGGTGTTCAGGCCGGAACCCAGCCCCGCCTGGTGCGCGGGCAGCTCGGAGACCACGGTGAGGGTCAGCGCGGGCGCGCAGAGCCCGGTGCCCGCCGACAGCACCAGCAGGTAGAGCGCGTAGAGGGCGTACGGGGTGTCCGCGTCGGCGGTGGAGACCAGCAGCAGGCCGCCGCCGATCAGACCGAGCCCGGCACCGACGGGCAGCCGGGGCCCGGTCCGCTCCTGGAGCCGGGCGCCCAGCCTGGGCACCAGGGCCATGCCGAGGGTCAGCGGCACGATCGCGAGGCCCGTCCGGGCCGGGGAGAAGCCCTTGGCGTACTGGAGGTACTGGGCGTTGACGAAGAACAGGGCGAAGAGCCCGAAGAAGGCGGCTCCGATGCCGAGCGCCCCGGCCCGCAGCCTGCGCGAGGCGAAGATCCGCGGGTCCAGCAGCGGACGGGCGGCGCGCAGCGCGTGGCCGGTGAAGACGGCGAGCAGCACCGCGCCCGCGCCGAAGGCGCCCAGGACGAGCGCCGAGCCCCAGCCGTACGAGGGCCCCTCGATGATCGCGTAGACCCCTGCGAAGAGCGCCCCCGCGAGCAGGGCCGCCCCCGCCGGATCGACGGCGGCGTCGGTGCGCGAGGGCGTACGGGGGACCGTGCGGGCGACCGCCAGCGCGAGCAGTGCGCCGAGCGGGACGACGGCCCAGAACAGGGCCCGCCAGGTGAGGTACTGCCCGGCGAGCCCGCCGCCGACGTTGCCCGCGAGGCCCCCGAGGCCGGCGGACAGCGTCCAGGTGGCCAGGGCCCGGCCGCGCAGCTCGGGCGGGGACAGGTGGACCAGGACCGACATCGTGGCGGGCATGATCAGGGCCGCTCCCGCCCCGCACAGCCCACGCCCGGCGATCAGCACGGCCGGACCGGCGGCGACCGCGCTGACCGCCCCGCCGGCGGCGAACAGGCCGAGCCCGGCGAGCAGGGCGCCCTTGCGGCCGTACCGGTCGCCGAGGGCGCCGGCCGGGATCAGCAGCGCCGCGAAGACGATGACGTAGGCGTCGACCGCCCACAGCAGCTGACCGGAGGTGGGGTGCAGGGTGGACGCGGCGAGCTGAGGGATCAGCAGGTTCACGGCGGCGACCATGCCCTGGGCCACCAGGACGCAGGCACACAGGACGAGCAGGGCGGTGCGGGTCAGCTTGGGGGCCGGGGCGGGGGCGGGGGCCGGTTCGTTCGGATCGCCTGTGAGGGAGGCATGGCGGAGCACGGCTCCTCCTCGGAGTCGGTGGGGCGTTGGGGTGTGCTCTCACCGTAGGGTTGGTGCGACCTGCTTTCCAGTGCAAGTTCTGCAAGGGATCCATGCGCGTGACGCAATCCAGCGAACCCGCCCTCTCGGGCTTCGACCTGAACCTCCTCGTCGCCCTGGACGTCCTCCTGGAGGAATCGAGCGTGTCCCGGGCCGCGGCCCGGCTCCACCTGTCCGAGCCGGCGATGAGCCGTACCCTCGGCCGGATCCGCACGGCGCTCGGCGATCCCGTCCTGGTCCGCGCGGGCCGCGGCATGGTTCCCACCCCGCACGCCCTCGCCGTGCAGGGGGAGGTCCGGGCCGTCGTGGAGCGGGCCCGTGCGCTGTTCCTGGCCGGCGGCCGGGTCGACCTGTCGACATTGACCCGTACCTTCACCGTGCTGGCCAACGAGGCCTTCACCGCCGTCCACGCCGCCGCACTCCTCGACCGGGTCGCCCGGGAGGCGCCCGGGGTGCGGCTGCGCTTCCTGGCCGAGAGCCACATCGACGTGCCGGCGCTGCGCGAAGGCGTCGCCGACCTGGAACTCGGCATGATCGACACCCGGTCCCCGGAGGTCCGGGTCGAGCACCTCGCCGAAGAGCGCATGCTGGCCGTCGTGCGCCCCGGACACCCGCTGCTGCGGGGGCCGGTCACCGCGCGCGGGTTCGCCGCCGCCCGGCACCTGATCGTCTCCCGGCGCGGCCGGCTGGGAGGCCCCGTGGACACCGCCCTCGCGGAACGGGGCCTCACCCGGCAGGTGGTGGGCAGCGTCGGTACCTTCCCCGCCTCCCTCTTCGTGCTCCGCGAGGGCGACCTCGTGGGCCTGATCACCAGCCAGGCCGGGCCGCTCGCCACCGCGTTGGGGCTCGAGCTCTTCGAGATCCCCCTCACCCTGCCGCCGCTCCCCTTCGGCATGGCCTGGCACCCGCGCCACGACGCGGATCCCGCACACGCCTGGCTGCGCGACTGCGCCCGCGCGCTGCTGCGCCCGGGGGCGGAGACCGGGTGAGCCGGCCCGCCGGCCCGCCGCCCCACCGGCCCGCCAGTCGCCAGTCGCCAGTCGGCCGATCGGACGAGGACCGGCCGGGACCGGGGGGCTGAAAGTCCCTGTCGGTCAGGGACTTCGACCGGCTGCCGTTGCACCTCGGACTGCTTAGGTTTGCCTAAGTGGATTCGAACAAGGAGGTCCGGTGCCGTCGCTCAACGACAGCCGTCCAGGGACGACCGTACGCATCACGGGGATCGACCCCGGTCAGGCCGGCGGGAGCCGGCGCCGGCTCCTGGAGTTCGGCTTCGTACCGGGCGCGGACGTCACCGTGATCGCCCGGGGTGCGACCGGAGGCCTGCTCGTCGGGCTCGGCGACACCCGGGTCGCGCTGGACACCCGTACCGCCGGCCGGCTGAGGTGCGCCGGATGAGCTGTCATGCCACCGGGGCCGGTGCCGGTACGACCGCCACGGCGGAGCGGCGTACCGGTACGCCGTTCGTCGCCCTCGTCGGCAATCCAAATGTCGGCAAGTCGACCCTCTTCAACGCCCTCACCGGCGCCCATCAGCGCGTCGGCAACTGGCCCGGCAAGACCGTCTCCGTCGCCCAGGGCGACTGGCGCACCGCGGGCGGCGGTCGGCCGCTGCGCGTCGCCGACCTGCCCGGTTCATACAGCCTGCTGCCCGACTCCCCGGACGAGGCGCTGGTGCGCGACGTGCTGACCGCACCGGAGGGGGAGCGGCCCGACGCGGTGGTCTTCGCGCTCGACGCGGCCAACCCGGCCCGCAACCTGTACCTGCTCTCGCAGATCCTCGACACCGACATCCCCGTCGTGGTCGCGCTCACCATGACCGACGTCGCCGCCCGGCGCGGCGCGCACCCGGCTCCGGACGCGCTGGCCCGCGAGCTCGCGCTGCCCGTCGTACGGGTGGAGGGACGCACCGGGACCGGGCTGGACCAGCTCGCCGACGCGGTGCGCGAGGCCCTGGACGCGGCAGCCCCGCTCCCCGGGCGGACCTCCGCCTGGGCAGCCGGCTCGCCGGTGGCGGCAGAACTGGCGGAGCTGGCCGCGGCGGCCACCGGGCGGACCCCGCACCCCGCCCGGTGGCTGGCCGTGAGCCTGCTCTGCGGGGAGCGGCCGTCCGCGGTCCCCGCGGCGCTGGCCGAGCGGGCAGGGGCGGCGGCGGACCGGCTCGCAGCGGCCGCAGGGGTGGGCTCCACGGACCCCGACCCCGACGTCGATGCCGAACTCCTCGTCGCCGAGGCCCGCTACGCCTGGGCGCACGCCGTCATCGAACGCGCCGCACCCCGCCCGGCCGGGGCCCGGCCCACCCTCACCGACCGGGTGGACCGGCTGCTGCTGTCCCGCGGCTTCGGCATCCCGTTCTTCCTCGCCGTCATGTGGGGCGTCTTCCAGGCCACCACCGCCCTGGCCAAACCCCTCCAGGACGGCCTCGGCGACTTCGTCTCCGGGCCCGTCAGCGGCGGCGCCGACCGGCTCCTGGAAGCCGTCCACGCGCCCGGCTGGCTCACCGGACTGCTGGTCGACGGCCTGATCAACGGTGTGGGCCAACTGCTCACCTTCGTCCCGCTGATGATCATCATGTTCCTGCTGCTGGCCCTGCTGGAGGATTCCGGCTACTTCGCCCGCGCAGCGTTCGTCGCCGACCGCCTGATGCGCACGCTGCGGCTGCCCGGCCGCGCCTTCCTCCCGCTGGTCGTCGGCTTCGGCTGCAACGTCCCCGCCCTCGCCGGCACCCGGATCCTCAACCGCCGCTCGCACCGGATGCTCGTCGGCCTGCTCATCCCGTACATGAGCTGCACCGCCCGCCTCGCGGTCTACGTGATGATCGCGGGCGTCTTCTTCGGGTCGAACTCCGGCACCGTCGTCTTCTTCCTCTACGTCGCCTCCGTGCTGCTGGTCGTCGGCATGGGTCTGATCCTGCGGCCCCTGCTGTTCCGGGACATGAAGGAGGAACCGCTCGTCCTGGAGCTGCCCCCGTACCGGCTGCCCACCCTGAGGGTCACCGGAGTGCAGGTCTGGCAGAAGCTCGCCGCCTTCCTGCGCACCGCCGGCGGCATCATCGTCGCCACCGCGGCCGGCGTCTGGCTCCTCATGGCGATCCCCGCCGCGGCCGGCCACGGAGGCTTCGGCAAGGTCGACGTCGAACAGAGCGTGTTCGGTACGGTCACCCGCGCTACGGCGCCCCTCGTGGCCCCGGCCGGCTTCGGCGACTGGCACGCCACGGCGGCGCTGGGCACCGGCCTGATCGCCAAGGAGGGCGTGATCTCCACCCTCGCCCAGACCTACTCTGCCGAGGAGGACGGCGACCCCAAGCTCACCGCGAGCCTGCACGCCACCTTCGAGGAATCCTCCGGCGGGCACCAGCGGGCTGCCGCGCTCGCCTTCCTGATCTTCATCCTCGCCTACACCCCCTGCTTCGCCACCCTGGCCGCGCAGCGGGCCGAGATCGGCACCCGGCTGACCGTCATCGGCTTCGGCATCCAACTGACGGCGGCCTGGCTGCTGGCCGTCGGGGTCTTCCAGATCGCGAGGCTGGTGTGGTGAACGGGATCGACGGGACGGAGCGGACCGATGGCGCCACCGCCACCGGGCCCGGCATGCTGCGCCGCCTGCTGCGCGCCTTCGAGGAGGCGGCTCCCGGCGAGGGGCTCGCCCAGATCGCCGACCGGCTGGGCATCGACCGGACCGAGGCGGCCGACCTCGCCGCCTACTGGGTCCGCAAGGGCCGGCTGCGGCGTGAGGAGATCGCCGCCGTGGACTGCTCGGGCTGCTTCTTCGCCTCGCGGGGATGCACGACCTGCCCCGACGACTCCACCGCCGTCCCGCGGCCGACGCTGGTCGCCCTGACACCCGTACGCCCCCGGGGGTGAGGGCCCGGCGCGGGCGCCCGCCCGTCACCGGGCCCGGTGACGCTTCGCGTAGGACCAGGTCACCGCGGTCATCAGGGCCGGTATGGCCAGCAGCGGGGCGAAAACGAAGCCCCAGACGGTCTGTGGAGCACCGCTCGCCAGGTACGTATGGCTTTCGACGGTGAAGAGGACCGCGAGCTGCCACAGCGCCCCCAGGACCAGGATGCCCGAGGCCGTCCAGGCCAGCGGGGCGAGGACCCCGGGGCTCATCGGCCGCCACCGGTCGCTGACCAGCAGGAGCGGTGACAAGGCGGCCAGTTCGGCGAGGACGGACAGTCCGACGACGTAGGCGATGCCCCAGCCCGGGATGCCGTAGACCTCACGCAGCACCCGGTCGCCGTAGCCCACGTAGACACCGGATGCCATGGCGATGCGCCACAGGCCGGACGGGACGGCGCACAGGGCGATGGCATGGGCGGCGCGCCGGGCCCAGGCCGGCGCGGGCTCGGGCGGGGGCACGGAGGAGGGGAGGGCGCTGCTCGCTGTCGTCATGCCTACAGGCTGGCCGCGGAGGGGGCGGCCGCGCGTCGTCCCCGCGGGCGGAGCCCGTCCGTCCGGCGGACGAGGGCGTGGCCCCGTACGCCGTACCGACTGATCCGAACGCCTCCCCCGTCCGGGGGAGCTCCGGGGTGGGGGCCGTCGGCCGGGGCCGCGGGCGGGCAGGCTTGCGGACATGCGACAGCAGTACGACACCACGTCAACGCCCCCGCCGGCCTTCTCGGTCGCCGATGCCTTCACCCTGCGCACCGCCCTGGACGCCCTCGGCGGCGTCCGCGGCCTCGACACCCTCGACATGGCCTGCGGACACGGCAGCACCACCCGGATGCTGGCGAGCGGCGGGGCCCGCAGGACGGTGGGCGTCGACAGCTGCCCCGAGCGCATCCGCCGGGCCCGGGAAACCGGCGCGGACCTCGCGCACGCCGTCGAGTACGTCGTCGCGGACGCGGCCGGCGGCATGCCGGCCCTGGGGCCGTTCGACCTGGCCACCGCCGTGTACCTCTTCAACCAGGCCCACGACCGCACGGCCCTGCACGCCATGTTCCGTGCGGTACGCGCCAACCTGCGCCCCGGCGGGCGGCTGCTCGCCATCGTGCCGAACCCGGGGGCCTTCCCCTACGCGGACTGGGCCCCGTACGGGATCAGCGTCGTCGAACGCTCTCCCGGCGGGGACGCCCCACTGCTGCGGGCCCGGCTGGAGACCGACCCGCCGGTGCCGTTCGAATGCCGGGAGTGGGCCCACGCCGACTTTGCGGAGGCCGCCGCCGACGCCGGCTTCGCCACCGTCACCTGGCAGCCGACCCGGACTCCGCCCGCGTGCGAGACCCGGGACGAGACCTACTGGGCCCGCTACCGCACGGCCCCCGTCGGCTCCCTGATGAACTGCGTGGCCTGAGCGGCCGCACCGACCGGGGACGGCGCCTCAGGACTCCGCCGCCTCAGGACTCCGCCGCCGCCGCGCGGACCAGCTCCACGATCCGGTCGCGGGCCGCCCTGCCCTCCGGGACCGGCATCAGCGGGTAGTCGTGCAACAGCCCCGGCTCCTCGATGAACTCCACCTCGGCGCCGGCCGCCCGCGCCCGGTTCAGCAGTTCGCGGCTGTCGGTCGTCAGGACGTCCCGGGTGCCCGTGAACACCGTCAGCGGGGCCAGCCCCGCGAACGACCCGTGCAGCGGGCTCACCCGGGGATCGTCGGCCGCCAGGTTGCCCGCGTACAACCGCCCGGCTTCCCGCAGGCCGGGGCGGGCCAGCATCGGGTCGCCCGCCTCGATGGCCGCCTGGTCGGGATGGCTCATGGACACGTCCAGCCAGGGCGAGATCAGCACGATGCGCGAAGGCTGCGCCCCGTTGCGGTCGCGCAGCCGCTGCGCCGCGGCCAGCGCCAACCCGGCACCCGCCGAATCCCCCAGGAGCACCGTGCCGCCGGCGCCCCCGCTCGCGATCAGGCCGCTGAGCAGGTCGGCGGCGACCGGGACGGTCCGGTCGGCGGTTCCGCGCGGGGCCAGTATGTACGCCGGTACGACGACCCGCGCCTGCGCCTGCGTGACCAGGGTCCGGATCAGCGACCAGTGCGCCCGGACCAGTTCGTTGATGTACCCGCCGCCGTGCACGTACAGCACCCGGGCGGCCGGTTCCACGCCGAGCGGCGAAACCTCGTACACCGGCCAGGCCCCGACGAAGGTCCGCGAGACCTCCGCCACCCGGCCCAGCGAACGCGGGGGCAGATGCGACGCCGGGCGCCGCATCGATTCCGCCACCCGGGTACGGACCGCCTCGGCGCTCCCGAACCGTCTTCGCCGCCCCGCCGCGATCAGCGCGACCGAAAGCGCCCTGCTGCGCAGACTCGGCACGCCCCTCACCTCCCCAAACCCGGCCCGGAAAGCTCCCCGGCCCCTGCCCGTCACCTGAGGAGCATAGGCGTGAAGCTGGGCTGTCGACCCGCTTAAGAAATCCTCGATGGACTGATCACCCGCAGGTCGGCAGATTGGAGGCGTCCGAACGCTGCCCGGCCCGCACGCCCCGTAGCGCTTCCTTCCGCATGCCTGGAGCCACCCCATGAAGGCACTCGTCAAGCACAAGGCCGAGCCCGGGCTGTGGCTCATGGACGTTCCCGAGCCCGAGTACGGCCCCGGCGACGTGCTGATCAAGGTGCTGCGGACCGGCATCTGCGGGACCGACCTGCACATCCGCTCCTGGGACGGCTGGGCGCAGGGCGCCGTCAAGACCCCCCTCGTGCTCGGCCACGAGTTCGTCGGCGAGGTGGCCGCGCTCGGTGCGGACGTCCACGAGGACATCGAGGTCGGTGCGCTGGTGAGCGGCGAGGGCCACCTGGTCTGCGGGAAGTGCCGCAACTGCCTGGCCGGGCGCCGCCACCTGTGCCGCAGCACGATCGGGCTCGGGGTCGGCCGCGACGGCGCCTTCGCCGAGTACGTGGTCCTGCCCGCGCAGAACGTGTGGGTCCACCGGGCCAAGGTCGACCTCGACGTCGCGGCGATCTTCGACCCGTTCGGCAACGCCGTGCACACCGCGCTCTCCTTCCCGCTGGTCGGCGAGGACGTGCTGATCACCGGCGCGGGCCCGATCGGGATCATGGCGGCGGCCGTGGCCCGGCACGCGGGAGCGCGCAACGTGGTCATCACCGACGTCAGCCCGGACCGTCTGGAGATCGCCCGCAAGGCCGGCGCCACCCTCGCGCTCGACGTCTCCAAGGCGACCATCGCCGACGCGCAGGCCCAGCTCGGCCTGCGCGAGGGCTTCGACATCGGCCTGGAGATGTCCGGCCGCGGCGAGGCCATGCGCGACATGATCGACAACATGACGCACGGCGGCCGGATCGCCATGCTGGGCCTGCCGGCGCAGGAGTTCGCCGTCGACTGGGCCAAGGTCGTCACCTCGATGATCACGATCAAGGGCATCTACGGCCGCGAGATGTTCGAGACCTGGTACGCGATGACCGTGCTGCTGGAGGGCGGGCTCGACCTCAGCCCCGTCATCACCGGCCGGTACGCCTACGGGGACTTCGAGGCCGCGTTCGACGAGGCGGCGACCGCCCGCAGCGGCAAGATCATCCTGGACTGGACGCAGGCGTAGCGCTCCGGGCGCAGCCGCCCGGGCGTTGCCCGCCGGGGCGTCGGGCGTCCGGCGTCCGGCGTCCGGCCCCACAGACCATTTCCCTCCGGCCGGGTCCCGCACCACCCTCCCCCCCTCCGCGGGGCCCGGCCCCCCCTCCCTCCGCCGCACCAGGAGAAAGAGAGCACCGCACATGTTCGAGACCGTCCGCGCGGACCTCCGTACGACCCTCGACGAGATCCGCTCCGCGGGTCTGCACAAGCCCGAGCGCGTCATCGGCACCCCGCAGAACGCCGCCGTCGCCGTGACCTCGGGCGGCGCCCCCGGCGAGGTCCTCAACTTCTGCGCCAACAACTACCTCGGTCTCGCGGACCACCCCGAGGTGGTCACCGCGGCGAAGGAGGCCCTGGACCGCTGGGGCTACGGCATGGCCTCGGTCCGCTTCATCTGCGGCACCCAGGAGGTCCACAAGGAACTGGAGGCCCGCCTCTCCTCCTTCCTCGGCCAGGAGGACACGATCCTCTACTCCTCCTGCTTCGACGCCAACGGCGGAGTCTTCGAGACGATCCTCGGCCCCGAGGACGCGGTGATCTCCGACGCCCTCAACCACGCCTCGATCATCGACGGCATCCGCCTCTCCAAGGCGCGCCGCTTCCGCTACGCCAACCGCGACATGGCGGAGCTGGAGACCAGGCTCAAGGAGGCCACCGAGGGCGGTGCCCGCCGCAAGCTGATCGTCACCGACGGCGTGTTCTCGATGGACGGTTACGTCGCCCCGCTCGCCGAGATCTGCGACCTCGCGGAGCGCTACGACGCCATGGTCATGGTCGACGACTCGCACGCCGTCGGCTTCGTCGGCCCCGGCGGCCGCGGCACCCCGGAACTGCACGGGGTCATGGACCGCGTGGACATCATCACCGGCACCCTCGGCAAGGCGCTGGGCGGGGCCTCCGGCGGCTACGTCGCGGCGCGCGCCGAGATCGTCGAGCTGCTGCGCCAGCGCTCGCGCCCGTACCTCTTCTCCAACTCCCTCGCCCCGGTCATCGCGGCGGCCTCCCTCAAGGTCCTCGACCTGCTGGAGTCGGCCGACGACCTGCGCGAGCGGCTCGCCGCCAACACCGCGCTCTTCCGCACGAAGATGACCGAGGCCGGCTTCGAGATCCTGCCCGGCGACCACGCCATCGCCCCGGTGATGATCGGCGACGCGGCGGAGGCGGCCAGGATGGCGGAACTCCTGCTGGAGCGCGGGGTCTACGTGATCGGCTTCTCCTACCCGGTGGTGCCGATGGGTGCGGCGCGGATCCGCGTCCAGCTGTCGGCCGCGCACTCGACGGCCGACGTGGAGCGTGCGATCGCGGCGTTCATCGACGCGCGGGCGTCCCTGGCGGGCACCGAAGCCTGACCTCCGCTCCGTTCCCCGGGCTTCGCCCGGACCCGTTGCCGCGTGCGGCGCCGTTGCCGGGGGCCGGCCCCCGGACCCCCGGTCCTCAAACACCCGACGGGCTGGGTTTTTTCGCTGTCTCGGAAAACCCAGCCCCTCCCGCGTTTGCGGGGAGGGGTCTTGGGGGGAGACCCAAGGG
>NZ_JBHUBS010000002.1:352229-541194 GCF_042788835.1 Streptomyces sp. NPDC056883
CCCCGGCCCGGCCTGGTCTCCCCGTCCACGCCAAAGCACCCCTCCTCGCCGGCGTTTGAGGCGCGGGGTCTGGGGCGGAGCCCCAGGGGGTCCGGGCGCAGCCCGGGGAACGGGCGAAGGGCGGGTAGGGGACAGCACCCGGCCCCGGGCTCCGGTACGGATACCCGGGTGGGGGGCGAGCCGCCCCGGCTCGGGGCGTGCGGGCCCCGCCCGATCGGTCGGGGCCGCCGGGCCCCGCGGCCTGCGAGAATGGCAGGGTGATCGACCCCCGCCGGCTGCGCATCCTGCGGGCCGTCGCGGACCACCGTACGGTGACCGCCGCGGCCGCAGCCCTCTACCTCACCCCCTCCGCCGTGTCCCAGCAGCTCGCGGCGCTGGAGCAGGAGACCGGGCACGCCCTGCTGACCCGCAGCGGCCGGGGCGTCCGGCTCACCGCGGCCGGGCAGATCCTGCTCGGGCACACGCACGAGGTGCTCGCACAGCTGGAGCGGGCGGAGGCGGAACTCGCCGCCTACGCGGGCGGCTCGGCGGGCGAGGTCACCGTGGCAGCCTTCGCCACCGGCATCGCCGAGGTACTGGCCCCCGCCATCACCCGGCTCGCCGCGGACCACCCCGGGATCCGGCTGCGCGTACGCGACGCGGAGGGCGACCAGAGCCTGCTGCTCCTGCTCGACGGGGAGGCGGACCTGGCGCTGGCCGTCGAGTACCGGGGCGCCCCGGGCGCCGACGACGGCCGGCTGTCCGTGCTCCCGCTCTACGCCGAGCCCTTCGACGCGGTCCTCCCGGCCGGACACCCGCTCGGGGACCTGCCCGAGGTGTCCCTGGCCGACCTCTCGGCTGCGGACTGGGTGGGCCAGTACCCCGGCAACCCCTGCCACGACGTGATGCTCCTCGCCTGCGAACTGGCCGGGTTCCAGCCCAGGTTGGTGCACTCCTCCGACGACTTCCGGGCCGTCGTGGCCCTCGTGGGCGCCGGCGCCGGAGTGGCCCTCGTGCCGCGCTCGGCGCTGCGCGGCATGGACCTCAAGGAGGTCCAGGTCCGCCCCGTGTCCGGCCCGGCGCCCACCCGCCGCGTCTTCGCCGCCACCCGGCGCGGCGCCGAGGCGCACCCGCTGATCGCACCGGTGCTGGCGGCCCTGACCCGTGAGGCGGACCGGCTCCCGGAACACTGACCGAGACGGCCTAGACGAGGGCGAAGACGGCGCCGGGTGCCGCGTGCTCCACGGGCCCGGAGTAGCGGGCGGCGGCGCGGGACACGGCCTCGGCCGGATCCAGGTCCCGGCCGAGGTGTGTGAGGACCAGGCGCCCGGCGCGTGCCGCGCGGGCGGTGTCGCCGGCCTCTTCGGGGGTGTGGTGCACCGGTTCGGCGTCGGCCGGGTGCGCGGAGCTGTCGGCCTCGCAGACCAGGAGCGTGCAGTCCTCGGCGAACCGGGTCAGGGCCGAACAGGGCGCCGTGTCCCCGGAGTACACGAGGGACCGGCCTCCCGACTCGGCCCGCAGCGCGAAGGCGGGCATGCCGTGGGACACCGCCCCGCTGGTGAGGTCGAGCGCTCCGGCCCTCGCGCGGTGGCCGTCGTACAGCTCGTGGACCTCGAAGGCGGCCTCGACCGGGCTGCGGTCCGGGCCGTTGGTGAGGAACCCCGCCAGCCGGTCGGCGATGCCGGGCGGCCCGTAGAGGGGGAGCGGCGCGGGCCGTCGTACGTCGGCGTACAGCAGGCCGTAGTACGCGGTCAGCAGGTCGGCCGTGTGGTCGGCGTGCAGGTGCGAGATCCAGATCGCATCCAACTCGCCGAGTCCTACGTGGCGTTGCAACGGCCCGAGCGTTCCGCTGCCCGCGTCGACCCAGACCCGGGCGCCGCCGCCTTCGAGCAAGTAGCCGGAGCAGGGATTGTCGGCGCGCGGGTAGGGCGTCGCACTGCCCAGGACGGTGAGCCGGAGAAGATCGTCTGCCATCCGGGGAGTCTAGGAGGCTGCGAGAGGACGCCCCGGGGCGCCCCCGCACCGGCCCGCCCGCCCCCGGCCGGGTGCTCAGGCGCGGATGACCTCCACGCCGGCCGCCTCGAAGGCCTCGGCCACCGACGGGGACAGGCCGGTGTCCGTCACCAGTACGTCCACGGCGTCGGTGGCGACGATGCGGGCGAAGGCGCGGACGCCGAGCTTGCTGGAGTCGGCGGCGATCACCACGCGGCGGGCGCGTTCGCAGAGCAGGCGGTTCATGGCCGCCTCGTCCTCGTGCCGGGTGGCGGCCCCGTCGGCCGGGTCGAAGGCGTCCACGCCGACGACGGCGGTGTCCACGGAGAGCTGCCCGAGCACCTCCATGGCGAGCGGGCCGGTGAGCTCGTAGGACTGGGGCCGGGCCACGCCGCCGGTGAGCACGATCTTGAACTGCGGCCTGATGACCAGCTCGCCCGCGATGTTCAGAGCGTTGGTGACCACGGTGAGGGCGGGGGAGCCGGTGGCGAGGTCGGGGCGGGCGGCCAGCGCGCGCGCCACCTCGGTGGTCGTGGTGCCGCCGGTCAGGCCGATCACCTCGCCGGGGACGATCAGCGCCGCGACGGTTTCGCTGATGCGGCTCTTCTCGGCGGCCCGGCGCGAGGTGCGGTAGCGCAGCGGGAGTTCGTAACTGACCCCGTGCAGCACGGCTCCGCCGCGCGTGCGCACCAGCAGCTGTTGCTCGGCGAGCTGGTCGAGGTCGCGCCGGATGGTGGCGGCGGACACGCCGAGGGCCTCGGCGGCGGGTTCCACTTCCAGCTCGCCCCGCTCCACCAGCAGGTCCAGCAGTGTCTGCCAGCGTTCCTTGCGGGTCATCGGCCGCCCTTCCGGTCTTGTCTTCGAGGGGCGCGTCACTGTTCGGTTCGACGCTCTCTCTTGGCCCATACGTCGAGATTAACGCAGGAGATCACCCCTGAGATGCTTGAAGTTGCGCGAAAGAGCGCAGTATCTTGCAGGAACAAGCATTCAGGGGTGCACGCACCGCGCTAGGGAGCAGCCATGAGCCATGTCGCGTACGAGTTGGGCACGCAGCCCGCATGCTGGGAGCGGGCCGCCGAACTGGCCCCGGAACACCGGGCGGTGCTGCCGCGGCCGGGGGAGCGTACCGCGATCGTCGGATGCGGGACCTCGTACTACATGGCCCGGGCCGCCGCCGTGTTGCGCGAGGAGGCCGGGCAGGGCGAGACCGATGCCTTCCCCGCCTCGGAGTTCCCCCGCCACCGGCGCTACGACCGGGTCGTCGCGCTGACCCGGTCCGGGACCACCACCGAGGTCCTCGACCTGCTGGCCGGGCTGCGGGACGCGGGCGTGCCCACCACCGCCGTCATCGGGGACCCCGCCACCCCCGTCATCACCCTCGCCGACGCGCTCGTCGTCCTCGACTTCGCCGACGAGCAGTCCGTCGTGCAGACCCGCTTCGCCACCACCGCCCTCACCCTGCTGCGCGCCCACGTCGGCCTGCACAGCCCGTCCGTCATCGCCGACGCGCGCGCCGCGCTCGCCGAGCCGCTCCCCGCGGAGCTGGAGACCCGGGGGCAGTTCACCTTCCTCGGACGGGGCTGGAGCGTCGGACTCGCCGACGAGGCCGCCCTGAAGATGCGCGAAGCCGCCCTGGCCTGGGCCGAGTCCTACCCGGCCATGGAGTACCGGCACGGCCCCATCAGCGTCTCGGCGCCCGGCACCGTCACCTGGTCGCTCGGCGACGCCCCCGAAGGGCTCGCCGAACAGGTCCGGGGGACCGGAGCCCAGTGGGTGGCCGGGCACCTCGACCCGCTCGCCGAGCTGGTCCGCGTCCACCGCCTGGCCATCGCCGTCGCCGCCCACCAGGGGCTGGACCCGGACGCGCCGCGCAACCTGACCCGGTCCGTCATCCTCACCACGGACGAGGAGGCCGTCCGATGAGCCTCGTCTCCGCCGGCCGGCTCGTCCTGGATGCCGCCGCCCAGGGCCGCGCCGTCGCCGCCTTCAACATCATCACGCTGGAGCACGCCGAAGCGGTCGTCGCGGGCGCCGAAGCGGCCGGACTCCCCGTGATGCTCCAGCTCAGCGAGAACGCCGTGAAGTTCCGGGGCGGTGCACTGCTGCCCATCAGCCGCGCGGCCGTGGCCATCGCCGAGGCCGCCGGGGTCCCCGTCGGGCTGCACCTGGACCACGTCAAGAACTCCGAACTGCTGCGGCAGGCCGTGGACGCCGGATTCAGCTCGGTCATGTACGACGCCGCGCACCTCTCCTACGCCGAGAACCTGGAGGCCACCCGCTCCGCCGCCGACTGGGCGCACGTCAACGGCCTCTGGATCGAAGCCGAGCTGGGCGAGGTCGGCGGGAAGAACGGGGCCGCGCCGCTGGACCCGCACGCACCCGGCGCCCGTACCGACCCCGACGAGGCGCGGCGGTTCGTCGCCGACTCCGGAGTGGACGCGCTGGCCGTCGCCATCGGCAGCAGCCACGCCATGACCAGCCGCACCGCGGCCCTGGACCACGTGCTGCTCGGCCGCCTCGCCAAGACGGTCGACGTGCCGCTGGTGCTGCACGGATCCTCCGGTCTGCCGGACGCGGAACTCGCCGCGGCCGTCGCCGGGGGCATCCGGAAGGTCAACATCGGCACCGCGCTGAACGTGGCGATGACCGAAGCCATCCGCACCCATCTCACCCCCGCGGATCCCCGCCCGTATTTGACCGCCGCACGGGAGGCGATGACGGCGACGGCCGCCGCTATGATCAGCGCCCTGAACTGACCGAATCGGGTATCGGGGGGACTGTATGGACGCACAGCGGGGCCTCAGCAGCAGACGGCGGCTTCTCCTGGGACTGGGGGCCCCGCTGCTGCTCGGCGCGGCGGGGCTCGGCTACGTCATGTGGCCCGAGGGAGAAGACGCGGAGAAGGTCCGCACCGATCTGGCGCCGCTCAACCGGCGCTTCTGGACCGCGCTGGGCGACGTGTCCGACGCACACTGGCTCGGCTACGACATCGACGAGTCCGACAACGAACGGTCGATCCCGAGCCCGGATTCCCGCATGCGCCTGGTGGGCGTCGCCCATCTCAAGCAGGGTACGGCGAACCGCATCATGCGCGATCCCGCCCACCACTTCGAGGTCGGCTCCCTGTCCGGGCTGCCCGCCCCGCTGAAACCGTACATACCCTCCAGCGCGGCCTGGAAGCAGAGCCCGACGTACGACAAGGTCGCCCTGGAGGAAGGCCTGGACGTGGTCCCCTCGGGCACCTTCCGCTTCGACGGCATCCGCGACCTCGTGTACTTCGACTACACGTTCCTCTACACGTGAGCCACGCCTGAGATGCGCCTGAGCCACACCTGAGCGGCGGCCCGCGGGAATCCTCCCACTCAGTGGGAGGACGGCCGCGGCGGCATTGAAGCTGCGCCCCGGGCGGTGTTTCGTCGGATGCCGGAGCAGAGCAGGCGCCGCCGAGGGAAGGCCACCGCACATGCCGCAGCCGTATCTTCCGCACCGCTTCGGGGTGTTCCTCGCCCCCTACCACCGGCCCGACGGCGACCCGGCGCTCCAGCTGCGCCGGGACCTCGACCTCGCCGCCGACCTGGACCGGCTCGGCTACGAGGAACTGTGGGCCGGGGAACACCACTCCGCGGGGTACGAGATCATCGCCTCGCCCGAGGTGTTCCTCGCCGCGGCCGCCGAACGCACCAGCCGGATCATGCTCGGGACCGGGGTCAACTCCCTCCCCTACCACCAGCCGTTGATCCTCGCCGACCGGATCTGCCAGCTCGACCAGCAGTCCCGGGGCCGGGCCATGCTCGGGGTCGGTCCGGGCCAACTGCCCTCGGACGCCTTCATGACGGGAGTCGACCCGCTCCGCTCCCGCGCGATGACGGCCGACGCCCTCGACGCGATCGTGCGGCTGCTGCGCGGGGAGACGGTCACGGCCGCCACCGACTGGTTCGCCCTGGAGGAGGCCCGGCTCCAGCTCGGGCCCTACCGGGGCCGGGAGCTGGAGGTCGCGGTCGCCTCCGCCGTATCGCCGACCGGGGCGGTGCTCGCGGGACGCCACGGGGTCGGGATGCTCTCGCTCGCCGCGGCCGACCCCGCCGGGTACGGGGCGCTCGACGCCAACTGGGCCGCCCACGAGCGGGCCTGCGGCGAAGCCGGCCGCGCCGCCGACCGCTCCGCCTGGCGGCTGGTCACCCCGGTGCACCTGGCCGAGACCCGCGAACAGGCCCTGCACGAAGCCGAGTACGGCACGCCGGACCTCGTGGACTACATCGAGAAGCTGAGCGGTACCCGGCTGGACGGCTGCGCCACCCCGGCCGGTGCGGTCGAGCGGTGGACCACCGAAGGGCTGCCCACCTTCGGCCGGGCCGTCATCGGCACCCCCGAGGACGCCGTGCAGCGGATCGAGCAGCTCGCGGACAAGACCGGCGGGTTCGGAACCTTCCTCATCCTGCAGCTGGACCTCGCCGAGCCCGCGGCCGCCCTGCGCAGCCTGGAGCTCTTCGCCGAGCGGGTCGTCCCCCGGCTCACCGGCCACACCGAAGCACGCCGCTCAAGTCTGGAGTGGGCCGGGCGCAACAGCGAACGGTTCATCGGGGCGATGCGCCGGGCCACGATGGACGCCATCGCCCGCAAGGGAGAGGTCCGTTGAGGGCCGCGGTGCTCGAAGACGGCCGGTTCCGCGTACGGGAGCACCCGGATCCGGTGCCCGGCCCCGGGCAGGCGCTCGTGGAGACCGCAGCCTGCGGGATCTGCGGCTCCGACCTGAGCGCCGTCGCGCACACCGACGAGTTCCTCCGGGCCTCCCGGGACAGCGGAACCACCAGCTTCCTCTTCGACCCGAACCGGCCGCTGGTGATGGGCCACGAGTTCTCCGGCCGGGTCCTCTCCTACGGGCCCGGCGCGACCGGTCCCGAACCGGGCACCGGGGTCGTCGGCCTGCCCTGGGCGGTCGACCCGGGCGGGGTCGTGCGGACCGTGGGCTACAGCAATGCCTTCCCCGGCGGATTCGGCGAACGGATCGTCGTACAGGCGCAGGCGCTGCTGCCCGTCCCGCCGTCCCTGGACCTCGGGCTCGCCGCGCTCACCGAGCCGCTGGCCGTGGGTTTCGGCAACATCGCCCGGAGCGCGGCGGGAAGGAACACCCCGGCCGTGGTCATCGGCTGCGGCCCGGTCGGCCTCGGGGCCGTCGCCGCACTGCTGGAGCGCGGCGCCGGACCGGTCGTGGCCTCCGACCCCTCGCCGCTGCGGCGGGCGGCCGCCGCCCGGCTCGGCGCGCACGCGGTGGTGGACCCGGCCGTGCAGGACCCCGTACGCCTCTGCGCGGAACTGGCGGGAGCCCGCCCGCGCCCCACGGTGGTCGTGAACTGCGTGGGCGTACCCGGCATGCTGAACCAGCTCCTGCACACCGTCCCGCGCGGCACCGAGATCCTGCAGATCGGCGGGGTGATGACCGAGGACGTGATCCGGCCGGTGGTCGGCATCTACAAGGACGTCACGATCCGCATGTGCCTCACCTACCCGCCCGAACAGTTCGGCGCCACCCTCGCCCGCCTGGCCGAAGGCCGCATCGACCCCGCGTCCCTGGTCACGGGAGAAGCGGGCTTCGGCGGACTGGACGCGGCCTTCGCCTCCCTGCGGCGGCCCGAGGAGCACATCAAGGTCCTGATCCGGCCCGAGCGGGGCGGAACCGGGGTGAGGCCCGCCGAGCGCCCGCCGACGACATGACCCGCTGACCCTTCCGGATTCTTGGAACAGGTTCTAGTCTGCCCCCGCAGCGGCGGCGGCGGACGGCCGCGCGACCTGAGCCACGAGAGACCCGGAGGGGCCGTGCACCTCGAATACACGCCTGAGCAGCAGCGGTTGCGCGCCGAGCTGCGCGCCTACTTCGCCGAACTGATCCCGGACGACGTCTACGCGCGGTACGAGGACCCGGCCGAACAGAAGCGCTTCTACCGGGAGACCATCCGCAGGCTCGGTGCCGACGGCTGGCTGGGGGTCGGCTGGCCCAAGGAGTACGGCGGGCGCGGGATGTCGCCCATGGACCAGTTCATCTTCTTCGACGAGGCCGCACAGGCCGTCGTACCGCTGCCGCTGATGGCGCTCAACACCGTCGGGCCGACCATCATGCAGTTCGGCACCGACGAGCAGAAGGCGTACTTCCTGCCCAAGATCCTCGCCGGGGAGATCGACTTCGCCATCGGCTACAGCGAGCCCGACGCCGGCACCGACCTCGCCGCCCTCAAGTGCAAGGCCGTCCGCGAGGGCGACGAGGAGACCGGCACCTACGTGGTCGACGGGCAGAAGATCTGGACCACCAACGGCGACACCGCCGACTGGGTCTGGCTCGCCGTCCGCACCGACCCGGACGCCCCCGCCCACAAGGGCATCACCATGCTCCTCGTGCCGACCTCCGACCCCGGCTATTCCTGCACCCTCATCAACACCCTGGCCTCGCACGACACCACGGCCAGCTACTACGAGAACATCCGCGTCCCCGCGAGCCGCCGCGTCGGCCAGGAGAACAAGGGCTGGCGCCTGATCACCAACCAGCTCAACCACGAGCGCGTCACGCTCGCCGCCCACGGCACCATGGCCATCCGCGCCCTGCACGACGTCCAGCGCTGGGCCGCCGAGACCAAGCTCGCCGACGGCCGCCGCGTCATCGACCTCTCCTGGGTCCGCGGCCGCCTCGCCCGCACCCACGCCCGCCTCGACGCGATGAAGCTGCTGAACTGGCAGATGGTCAATGCCGTCCAGGACGGCAACCTCACCCCGCAGGACGCCTCCGCCGTCAAGGTCTACGGCTCCGAGGCGCGCAGGGACGCGTACGCCTGGCTGATGGAGGTGGTCGGCGCGGCCGGCTCCCTCAAGGACGGCTCCGCGGGCGCGGTCCTGCACGGCGAACTGGAGCGCGGCTACCGCAGCGCGGTCATCTTCACCTTCGGCGGCGGCAACAACGAGATCCAGCGCGAGATCATCTCGTGGATCGGCCTGGGCATGCCGCGGGTCCGCCGCTGAGACGCCCTCCTACCGGCGGCCGTCCCGCGAAGGGGCGTCCTGCCGGTGGTCGGGGTGGACCCAGCTCGGTTTGCGGAACTTCAGGAAACACACCGGAGCGAGGACCCCCAGGAGCAGCAGGCCGCCGCCGACGATCAGGAGGTAGCGCCACAGGGGCTGGCCGCCGAACTGGTCCGGCGGTACGAAGCCGATGAGCAGTGCGGCGACCGAGGCCACGGCGCCGGTGCCCGCCACCCAGGTCACGGCGGGCACCCGGAAGCCGCGTTCGACCTCGGGCCGGGTCCTGCGGAGCCTGACCACCGCCGCGAACATCAGCAGGTAGGCGATCAGATAGATCTGCACCGTGATCACCGAGAACATCCAGTACGCGCTGGAGACGTCGTCGCTGAACGCGTACAGCACACCGATCAGCGTGGTGATCACGCCCTGCGCGACCATGATGTTCTGCGGGGTGCCGTACTTGTTGAACCGCTGGAAGACCGGGGGCAGGTAGCCCTCCTGGCGGGAGAGCAGGACCAGGCCCCTGGCCGGGCCGGACAGCCAGGTGAGCATGCCGCCGAGCGCCGCCGCCACCAGCATCACCCCGACGACCTTCGTCATCCATCCGATGTGGAAGTGGTCGAAGAAGGCCTGGAAGGCCTGCATCAGCCCGGCGGTGAGGCTCAGCTCCGAGGACGGCATCACCCAGGAGATGGCCAGGGCCGGAAGGATGAAGATCAGCAGGACCAGGCCGGTCGCCAGGAACATCGACTTCGGGTACTCGCGCTTCGGGTGCCGCAGCGAGGAGACGTGTACGCCGTTCATCTCCATGCCGGCGTAGGACAGGAAGTTGTTGACGATCAGGACCAGGCTGGCGAGCCCCGTCCATGGAGGAAGCCAGTGGGAGGCGCCCATGGGCTGGGCGGAGGGGTTGCCCTGGCCCAGGAAGACGATGCCGAGGACCACCAGGAGCACGCCCGGGACCAGCGTGCCGATGACGAGCCCGGCGGAGGAGAGCCCCGCGACCGTCTTCGTGCCCCGGGAGGAGATCCAGACCCCGGTCCAGTAGACGACGACGATGACGACCGCGACGTAGAGCCCGTTCTCGGCGAGCCGGGGGTCGATGACGTAGGCGAAGGTGCTCGCCACGTACGCCAGCAGGCTCGGGTAGTACGCGATGGTCATGGCGAACTGGCACCACACCGCGACGAACCCGAGCGGTTTGCCGAGCGCCTCGCTGACCCACCGGTAGATGCCGCCGGACCAGCCCGAGGCCAGCTCGGCCCCGACCAGGGCGGTGGGCAGGAGGAAGACGACGGCGGGCAGCAGGTAGAGGAAGACCGCGGCGAGACCGTAGATCGCCATGGAGGGCGAGGGGCGGAGGCTGGAGACGGAGGCGGTCGTCATCAGGGCGAGCGTCACCCAGGAGATGAACTGCCTCTTCGTCCCGCGGCCGGCCCCGGCCCCGGCTTCGACCTCGGCTTCGACCTCGTCGGGTGTGTCTTCCGTGGTGGCCATGGACTCATGCTCGGTGCCCGTCCCGGCTCCCGCACATCGACGGCGCAGGCCCCCGGGCCATGTCGGCCAGGAGGAGGGGCGCGCACCAGATCCAGCCCCAAGCGCCGTAGGACAGCGTCCCGCTCCTCGGAGCCGGCCGGCTCAGACCTGGCCGGCTCCGCCGTCCACGAACAGTTCGATCCCGGTGATGAAGCTGCTCTCCCGCGAGGCGAGGAACAGGGCCGCCGCGGCCACCTCCTCGGGGCGTCCGGCCCGGCCGAGCGGGACTCCGGCGGTCGCCCGCTCGCGTACGTGCGCCGGCGCACCGGCCAGCGCCGGGGTGGCGATCGGGCCCGGGCTGAGGGTGTTGACCCGGATCGCGCGCCCCGCGAGCTCCAGGGCCAGGCTGCGCGCGAGGGACCGTACGGCCGCCTTCGTGGCGGCGTACACCCCGTACCGCGTGGACGCCGAGGAACCGGCGGCCGAACCCAGCAGGATGACCGAGGCGCCGTCGCGCAGCAGCGGCAGGGCCCGTTGGACGGTGAAGAAGGCGCCCCGGAAGTTGAGGTCCGCGGTGGCGTCGAACTGCTCCTCCGTGAACTCCGCGAAGCCGCCGGGCGGGCCGCCGCCCGCGTTCACGACCAGCACGTCGATCGCCTCGCAGCCCGCGGCGGCGACCGCCGCGTAGAGCCGGTCCAGGTCCGCGACGCGGGAGGCGTCACCACGGACGGCCACGGCGTCCGGGCCCAGGTCGCGGACCGCCGCGGCCAGTTCCTCCGGCCGCCTGCCGGTGACGAAGACCCGGGCGCCCTCCTCAACGAAGCGCCGGGCCGTCGCCAGGCCGATGCCGGACGAACCGCCCGTGACGACGGCGACCTGCCCTTCGAGCTGTCCCGTACGCATGACCATGACCGTGCCTCCGCGTCGCGAGGGGAGGCGGGTGCGGTCCGCCGGCCGGAAAGCCTAGTGGCGTCCACGTGCGTGCGTGCGGCCGTTCGGTGGAATGCTGGAAGAGCCCGCGCGGCCGATGCGGCGTACCGGGGCGGGCGACGGGGGAGGAGCCGGACATGGACGAGAGCGCAGGACCCGATCCGGGGCTGTCAGGACCCGATCCGGGGCTGTACGGCCCGGGCTCCGTGACCTGGCAGTGCCACGGCGACCCGGTCATGTGGATCGCCGGGGTCCGCGCGCTCTACCTCCAGGCCCTGCACCCGCGCGCGGTCCGCGGTGTCATGGAGAACAGCTCCGCCTTCAGCGGGGAGAACGGCGGGGGCGACGCCTGGGGACGCCTGCTGCGCACCGCCGACTTCGTCGGCACGATCACCTACGGCACCACCGAGGCCGCCGAGCGGGCCGGCGCCCGCGTCCGCAAGATCCACACCCTGCTGTCGGCGACCGATCCGGCCACCGGAACACGGTTCCGCGTGGACGAGCCCGAGCTGCTGCTCTGGATCCACTGCGCCCAGATCGACAGCTTCCTGCACATCCTGCGCCGCTCCGGGATCCCCCTCACCCCCGCGCAGGCGGACCGCTACGTGGCCGAGAACCGCGTCAACGCCCGGCTCGTCGGGCTCGACCCGTCCGGGGTACCGGGGGACACCGCGGCCCTCGCCGCCTACTTCGAGCGGATCCGCCCCGAGCTGGCCGCCGGACCCGACGCCCACGCCGTGGACGCCTTCCTGTCCGCCCCGCCGATCCACCCCCTCCTCGTCCCTGGCCGAAACCTGGTGTGGCGCCCGTTCGCGGGCCTCGCCTACGCGACCCTCCCCGGCTGGGCGCACCAGCTGTACGGCCGCCCCGCACCGGCCCCGCGCAGCGTCACCCGCCGCCTGCGTCTCACCGGTAGCCTGCTGCGCAGCATTCCCGCAGGTCTGCGCTGGCAGCTGCCTCCAGGTCACATCTTGAAAGCGATGCGCCGCATGGGCCCCGGGAGCCGCCCCGCGCCGTACACACTGCGTACATCAGCGGCCATACTGGACCGGCCGGGGAGGGCGTAGCACGACACACGGGGGCGACTTCAAGACATGGCGGAGTCCAGACTGATCCACGGCCGGTACCGGTCGCTCGATCTGATCGGCCGCGGAGGCATGGGCGAGGTGTGGCGGGCCCGCGACGAGTCGCTGGGCCGGCAGGTCGCCGTCAAATGCCTCAAGCCCCTCGGACCCGAGCAGGACACCCACTTCACCCAGGTGCTGCGCGAGCGGTTCCGCCGCGAGGCGCGCGTCGCCGCCGCCCTCCAGCACCGTGGCGTCACCGTCGTCCACGACTTCGGCGACGACAGCGCGGCCGGCGGTCCCCTCTACCTCGTCATGGAGCTCCTCGAAGGCCGCAATCTCAGCCAGCTCCTGGAGGACAACGACGCGCGCCCGCTCCCCGTGGACGTGGTCGTCGACATCGCCGAGCAGATGGCGGCCGCCCTCGGCTACACCCATGACCAGGGCGTCGTCCACCGGGACCTGAAGCCCGCCAACATCATGCGGCTCACCGACGGCACGGTGAAGATCTGCGACTTCGGCATCGCCCGGCTGGCCGCCGACATCGGCTTCACCGCCAAGCTCACCGGCGGCGGCATGGCCATGGGCACCCCGCACTACATGTCGCCCGAGCAGATCGCGGGCGGCGAGGTGGACCACCGCAGCGACCTCTACTCCCTCGGCTGCGTCCTGTACGAGATCGCCACCGGAGCCCCGCCCTTCGACCTCGGGGACTCCTGGTCCGTCCTGGTCGGCCACCGCGACACCGCGCCCGTGCCGCCGCGCGAGCACCGCCCCGAACTGCCCGTCCACTTCGAGCGGCTGGTGCTCGACCTGCTCGCGAAGTCCCCCGAGGACCGGCCCGGCGACGCCCGCCACCTGCACCGCCAGCTCCTCGAGGCCCGGCTCGGCCCCGCCGTGGCCGTCGGTGCGCACCCGCCGCTGCCCGAGTGGGCCGGGGGGATGACCGCCGGACGCCGGGCCGGCATCGAGGCCCGTCCCGCGAGCGGCGAGTGGGCCGTCCTGACCGGCTCCTGGACCGCGCACGCGGCGCACGCCGCCCACGCCGCCACGGGCTCCGTCGTGCCCGCCACGGCCGTTCCCGCCGTCGGAGGACCGGCCGCGACGGCTTCCGGCGCCCCGGCCCCGATCCCGCCCGCGCCGACCGTCGTACGCCCGCGTCCGGCCGAGGACCCCCGGCTCACCGCCGCCTACGGGTTCCCGCACGGCCCCGGCCAAGCCCTCACGGGCCCGGCCGCGCTCGACGCCGGCCACACGCGGGCCTTCGCCCTCAGCCGGGCCGGCCGCACCGAGGAGGCCCTCGCCGGGTACGCGGCCGTCGCCGAAGGGCGCGCCCGGGTGCTCGGCGCCGACCACCCGGACACCCTCGCCGCGCGGCAGGAGGCGGCGTACGAGACGGGCCTGCTCGGCCGCCACCAGGAGGCGTACGAGGGCTACCGCACGGTGCTCGCGGCCCGGGAGCGGACCGTCGGCCGGATCCACCCCGACACCCTGCGCTGCCGGCACAACCTGGCCTGCGCGCTGGGCGCCCTCGGCCGCTTCGCCGAGGCCCACGCCGCCGCCGCCGAGGTGGCCGCCGACCGGGCGGCCGTCCTGGGGGCGGAGCACGCGGACACGCTGCTGACCCGGTACGAGGTGGCGTACGCGCTGGGCCGCCTCGAACGCTGGGAGGAGGCCCTGGAGGCCTTCCGGCACATCGCGGCCGTACGGGAGCGGGTGCTCGGCCGCGACCACCCCGACACGCTGGCCGCCCGCTACGAGGCCGGGATCGCGCTGGGCCGGACCGGGCGTTCGGCCCAGGCCCTGGAGCTGTTCCGGGACCTGGTCCGCGACCGCACCCGCGCCTACGGGGCCGCCGACCCGGAGACGCTGCGGGCCCGGCACGTCCTCGGGGTGAACCTCGGGCGCCTGGAGCGCTGGGAGGAGGCGGTGGCCGAGGCCCGGCAGGTGGGCGAGGCACGGGCCCGCACCCTCGGCCCCGAACACCCCGACACCCTGGTCAGCCGCCGCGAACTCGCCGTCGGGCTAGGCCGGCTGGGCCGCTGGGACCAGGCGCTGCCGGTCTACCGGGACCTGTCCGGCATCCGAGAACGCTCGCTCGGCGACGGCCACCCGGACACGGTCGCGGCACACGCCGACGAGGCCCACTGTCTGGAGCGGCTGGGCCAGGTGTGTTACCAAGAGCCATGACGACCTCGCGGGGCTTCGGGCACGACGTGTACGACGCGGTGATCGTGGGCGGGGGCCACAACGGCCTCGTCGCCGCCGCCTACCTGGCCCGGGCGGGCCGTTCGGTCCTGGTCCTGGAGCGGCTCGGCCGCACCGGCGGGGCCGCGGTGTCCACCCGGCCGTTCCCGGGCGTCGACGCCCGCCTCTCCCGCTACTCCTACCTGGTCTCGCTGCTCCCCGCCAAGATCGTGCGCGAGCTGGGGCTGGAGTTCGAGGTGCGCAAGCGCTCGGTGTCCTCGTACACCCCCGTCGAGCGCGCCGGACGCCCCGGCGGACTGCTGGTCGGCGGCGGCGAGGCGCGCACCCGGGAGTCCTTCGCCCGGCTGACCGGCTCGGAGCGGGAGTACGAGAACTGGCGCGCCTTCTACGGGACCACCGGGCGGGCCGCCGAACGCCTCTTCCCCACGCTGACCGAACCGCTGCCCACGCGCGCCGAGCTGCGGACGCGGCTCGACGACGAGGCGGCCTGGCGGATGCTGTTCGAGGAACCGATCGGACGGGCCGTCGAGCGGGAGTTCACCGACGACCTGGTGCGCGGCGTGGTCCTCACGGACGCGCTGATCGGCACCTTCGCCGACGCCCACGACCCGGGCCTGGCCCAGAACCGCTGCTTCCTCTACCACGTCATCGGCGGCGGCACCGGCGACTGGGACGTACCGGTCGGCGGCATGGGCGCCCTCACGGACGCGCTGGCGGCCGCCGCGCTGGCCGCCGGGGCGGAGATCGCCACCGGGCACGAGGCGCTGCGCATCGACACGGACGGCACGACCGCCCCGGCGGAGGTGACCTTCCGTACGGCCACGGGCGAGGGCCGGGTCGCCGGCCGGGTGGTGCTCGTCAACGCCTCGCCGCGGGCGCTCGCCGAACTCCTGGGCGAGGAACCGGCGCAGCCGGCCCCCGAGGGGGCCCAGCTCAAGGTCAACATGCTGCTGCGCCGCCTGCCCCGGCTGCGGGACACCTCCGTGGACCCGCGCGAGGCCTTCGGCGGCACCTTCCACATCGCGGAGGGGTACGAACAGCTCGCCCGGGCCCACGCGGAGGCCGCCGCCGGCGAACTGCCCTCCGTACCGCCCTCGGAGATCTACTGCCACTCGCTGACGGATCCCACGATCCTGGGGCCCGAGCTGGCGGAGCAGGGCTACCAGACCCTGACCCTCTTCGGACTGCACACCCCGGCACGGCTGTTCGAGAAGGACAACCAGGGGGCGCGCGAGGTGTTGCTCGCCGCCACCCTCGCCCAGCTCGACGCCCACCTGGCCGAACCGCTCACCGACTGCCTGGCCTTCGACGCCGACGGCCGCCCGTGCATCGAGGCCAAGACCCCGCTCGACCTGGAACGCGAACTGCGCCTGCCCGGCGGGCACATCTTCCACCGGGACCTGTCATGGCCGTACTCCGACTCCGGGGAAGGCGGCGGCCGTTGGGGTGTGGAGACCGCCCACCGCAACGTACTGCTGTGCGGCGCGGGGGCGGTCCGCGGCGGCGGCGTCAGCGGGGTCCCCGGCCACAACGCGGCGATGGCGGTCCTGGGACACTGACGCGCCCCTGTGCCCGGCGCCCCGGTGCCCCGTCAGCCGACGGGGTCGATCACGACGATCGGGATCTCCCGGCTGGTCTTGGTCTGGTACTCGTCGTACGAGGGCCAGTGCTTCACCATCAGCGGCCAGAACCGGGCACGCTCCTCGGAGGTCGCGGTCCGCGCGGTGCCCTGCCGGACCTCGGGACCGACCTGCACCCGGACCTCGGGGTGCTCGGTGAGGTTCCGGTACCAGAGCGGGTCCGCGGGGTCGCCGCCCTTGGAGGCGACGATGAGGTAGCGGCCGTCGTCCTCGCCGTAGATGAGCGGGGTCCGCACGGGCTTCCCGGACTTGCGGCCGATGGTGGTCAGCAGCAGGGTCTGGGTGTTGTTCCAGTACTGTCCCTCGGCCCCGCCCGAACCGACGTACAGCTTGACGTGATCCAGGGTCCAGCCCGGCTTGGGGTCGATCGGGTTGTCCCAGTCGATGTCGGTCATATGGCTTCGCCTGCCTTCGTGTTGAACGGTCAACGAACCACAACAACGAGTGTCGGCGCCACAGGGCACGGCCCTGTCACCCCTGGGCGTGTGCCCTATTCCGGAAGCCCGAACCCGTCGAAGGCGAAGAGGTCGTCCAGGGCGCGCCGCGTGGCGCGGGCCGGGGTGGCGCGGACGGCGAGGTCGCGGGCGGCCACCGCGAGGGGGTGCGTCAGCGCGGCGACCCGGCCCGCACGGCGGGAGCGGACGCGCAGGGCGTCGGTGCGGGCGCAGCGGGCCGCACTGTAGGCGGCCAGGGCCGCCCGTACGTCGGTTCCCTCCAGCAGGTGCGCGAGGACGGCGGCGTCCTCGACGGCCTGGCACCCGCCCTGGCCGAGGTTGGGGGTCATGGCGTGAGCCGCATCGCCGAGCCACGCCAGCCGGCCCTGGTGGAACCGGGGGAGCGGGGCGGCGAGGTCGTACAGATCGTGCTGGAGCACGGCCTCCGGGTC
Source organism: Streptomyces sp. NPDC056883 (assembly GCF_042788835.1). Taxonomy (NCBI): domain Bacteria; kingdom Bacillati; phylum Actinomycetota; class Actinomycetes; order Kitasatosporales; family Streptomycetaceae; genus Streptomyces; species Streptomyces sp. NPDC056883. The sequence goes on from NZ_JBHUBS010000002.1 coordinate 369,410, forward strand.
GATCCGGTCCAGCAGGGCCGGGATCGGATCGTGCCAGGTGCCGTAGCGGCGCAGGAGTTCGGCGCGGACGTCGACGGGCCGGTGGCCCTCGGGGACGACCGCGGTGGCGTAGACGTACACGCGGCCGTCGGCGAGCGGGACGACGCCGAAGCGCTCCCCGCGGCCCCAGGTCTCGGTGGCGGCGCGCACGGGCGGCCCGCCGGCCGCCAGGACGGTCCGCCAGGCGGTCTCCCCGCTGTGGTGCAGGCCGGGATGAGCGGGGAAGTACCGGCGGCGGATCGGGCTGTGGATGCCGTCGGCGGCGATGACGACATCGGCGGTGAGGGCGCCGGCCGAGGTGTGGACGACGGGGCGGCCGTGTACGTCGTCCGCGTCGTCGACGGCGGTCACGGCCGTGCCGTACCGGAGGGCCCCCTCGGGGAGCTCGGCGGCGAGGGCGGCGGAGAGGGACGGGCGGTGCACGGCGAGCGGGGGCCGGCCGTACCGGGCGGTCAGCGCGGCGCAGTCGGCGCGGCTCAGCAGGCGGCCGCCGGGGCGGCGCAGGTCCATCGCGGCCGGGGCGGCGTGGCCCGTCGCGCGGGCGGCGTCGAAGCCGATCGCGTCGAAGGCGCGCAGGGCGTTGGGGGCGAGGACGATCCCCGCGCCGACGGCGGAAGGCGCCGCGGCACGTTCGCAGACGGTGACGTCCCAATCGCGACGGTGCAGGGCCACCGCCACCGAGAGCCCGCCGATCCCCGCACCCACGACCACCGCATGACGTCGGGTCATGACAGTTCCTCCCTCGCCGTTCGACCATCCCCTCTACATCTGTAGAGGGGATGGCTGTCACTCTACACCTGTAGAGTGAGGGGATGAGTGCACCCGAGCGCGGCAGCGACCGCAGGACCCTGATCGCGGACAGCGCGATCGAGCTGGTGGCCGCCGCCGGGCTGCGGGGTCTGACCCACAGGGCGGTCGACGGCACGGCCGGGCTTCCGGCGGGCAGCACCTCGTACTACTTCCGTACGAGGACGGCGCTGATCGGCGCCTGCTACGCGCGGCTGGCCGAGCTGGACCTCGACGACTTCGACGGCGGAGCCCCGCCTGAGTCGACGGACCGAGACGCCGCCGCCGCGGCGGTCGCCGCGGTGCTGTACCGATGGCTGACCACGGGCCGGTCCCGGCAACTGGCGCGCTTCGAGCTGAGCCTGGAGGCCGCCCGGAACCCGGAGCTCGCGACGGAACTCCACCGGGCCGGCCGGGGCCCGCGCGAACTGGCCGCCGGAATCCTCGCGGCCCTCGGCGCCACCCGGCCGGCCGAATCCGCCGAACTCCTGGTCGCGTGGGCCGACGGACTCCTCTACGACCGCCTCGCGGGCGCACTCGCCCACACCCGCCCGGCACCCGACCCGGCCGAACTGACGGCCGTGGCCCGCCGGATGCTCGACGCGGTCCTCGCTTAGGGGCGGCTCCGGAAGTCCTTGGGCCTTGGCGCGGAAGTCCGGGTCAATCCGTCCCGTGGTGGAGGGGGCCCAGGACGGCGAGTTCTTCCTCCGACAGGTGCAGGGAGCCGACGGCGACGTTCTGGGCAAGGTGGTCGATGTCGCCGGTGCCGGGGATGGCCAGGACGTGAGGGCCCTGGTGGAGCGTCCACGCCAGCCGGATCTGGGCCGCGCTCACCCCGTGGGCGCGGGCGACGGCGTGCACCTCCGGGCTGTGGCCGGTGGTCGCGCCGGCGGTGCGTCCGGTACCGGCGATCGAGTAGAACGGCACGAACGCGATGCCTTGTTCACCGCAGAGGTGCAGGAACTCCTGCTGCTCGGGTGACGCACCGATGCCGTGCATGTTCTGGACGCAGACCACCGATGCGATGGTCCGGGCCTCGGCGAGGTGGTGGGGTCGGACGTTGGACAGGCCCAGGTGACGGACGAGCCCGGCCTCACGCAGTTCGGCGAGCGCGCCGAAGCGTTCGGCGATGGAGTCGGTGCCGACGATGCGCAGGTTCACCACGTCGAGGTGGTCGCGGCCGAGCTGGCGCAGGTTCTCCTCCACCTGGCCGCGCAGTTGCCCGGGGGTGGCGTGCGGAAGCCACCGGCCCGAGGGGTCGCGGCCCGGCCCCACCTTGGTGGTGATGACGAGGTCGTCCGGGTAGGGGGCCAGCGCCTGGTTGATCAGCTCATTGGCGGAGCGCAACGCCGAGAAGTAGAACGCGGCGGTGTCGATGTGGTTCACGCCGAGCTCGACCGCGCGGCGCAGCACGCCGATCGCCTGGTCGCGGCCGCGCGGCACGGCATCGGCCGCGAACGCCTCCCCGTGCTGGGGCAGGCGCATCGCGCCGAAACCGATCCGGTTGACCGTGCGGTCGCCGAGCTTCCAGGTGCCCGATGCCGCTGCGGTGATCGTCTGTGAGGTCATGGCGGGATGATCTCCGCACGGTAGGCTGGCCCGCCATTGATTCAGGCATGTGTGAATCCATCGAGGAGGGGTCGTCCTGGCGGAGCTGGTGTTCTCGACGAGCGATCTGGCGCAAGTGCGGTTCGCCGTCTCACCCATGTGGGAGGTCGCGCCCAGCTTCCGGCTGCTGAGGTCCGGCACCACGCATCCGGTCCATCGGCCCTGGGCCGACCAGGTGCGCCCGCGTATGGTGGCCGCCGGGCTGGACCAGGGCTGGCTCCGCGAGCTGATCCCGCTCACCGGCGGCTACGTCCCCGACTTCCTCAACCCGCCACCCGCCGGACCCGCCCCCACCCCGGCGGCAGAGCGGGACGCGATCCGGGCCGCGCCCGCCGACCGGGTACGCCAGGACCTCGACCACCTGGCCCGCCACCAGGGGAACCTCGGCCCCCGGCTGCGGGCGCTGCACAACGACCCACAGGGTCTCCTGGCCAAGGTCACGGAAGAGATCGAAACCTACTGGGAGCTGGCACTCGCCCCCTACTGGGCGCGCATCCGGGCCGTCCTGGACGCGGACATCCTCCACCGGGCGCGCATGGCCGCCGAGCACGGCGCCGGCCACCTCCTCAACGACCTGCACGCGTCCGTGAGCTGGGACGGCAACGCGCTACGGATGGCCCGCCGAAAGCAGCCGCTGACCCGTACGACGGCAGGAACGGGACTGCTCCTGATCCCCTCGGCCTTCACCGGACCGGGGCTGCGCACCCGGACGACGCTGCCGGACCCACCTCAACTCGCCTATCCGGCGCGGGGTATCGGCACGCTGTGGACGCCGCGCCCCGCAACCCGGGCCGACTCCCTCTCCGCCGTGCTGGGCCGCTCACGGACCCTGCTGCTGACCGAGCTGGACATGCCGGCCTCCACCACACAGCTGGCGCACCGCACCGGACTCTCCCCCGCAGGGGTATCCCAATACCTCACCGCGCTGCGCAATGCGGGCCTGGTCAGCGCCCACCGTGCCGGTCGCTCCGTCCTCTACGCCCGCACCGCCGCGGCCGAAACCCTCCTCCAAGCCGCCTCCGCCTGACCTGACGTCAACCCCCGAAGGATGTACGGACGACCACCTGGTCATGCCCGGGCCCGGGTGGGTACCTCGCGGACGAGGAGGAGGGCCACGGCGCCCAGGAGGGTGCCGGTGATGCGGCGTTGCACGGTGGCCCAGGTCGGGCGTCGGTCGAGGAAGGTGGCGACGGCGCCGGCGGCGATGACGATCAGGGCGTTGACGGTCAGGCTCACCGCGATCTGAACCGACCCGAGCGTCAGGCCCTGCGCGGTCGGATGCCCGCGGTGCGGGTCGACGAACTGCGGGATCAAGGTCAGGTACATGATCGCGGCCTTGGGATTGAGCAGGTTCGTCACCAGCCCCATGCGGAAGAGCCGCGCCGGGCTGTCGCGGGGGATGTCGCGGACCTCGAACATGCCCCGCCCGCCGGGGCGCAGGGCCTGCCAGGCGAGGTGGGCCAGATAGAGGACGCCGGCGGCTTTGAAGCCGATGAACAGCCAGGGCACGGCGACGAACACGACCGCGAGGCCGAGGTTGCCCATCAGCATGTAGACGACGAAGCCGACACCGGTGCCGGCCAGGGAGACCAGGCCCGCAGCGCGTCCCTGGCTGATGCTGCGCGACACGAGGTAGATCATGTTGGGCCCGGGGGTCAGCACCATCACCAGCGCGGTGAGTGCCATGCCGAGGGCGGACGCACCGGACACGGGTGAGGACAGCGAGGTGAGGGACATGTCCCCACCTTGATGTAATGCCCTTATGCATCTCAACCCTTACGGTGAGTACGCCGTGCTCCTCGCCCGTTCCCTGGCCGACGACTGGCCCGACACCCGGGCCGGGATCGTCGAGCGGACCCGCGAGTTCGGCATGACGATGCCCTTCCCCGAGAGGCCTGACGACCACGCCCGCTGCCGGGCCGTGCTCGATGACTGGATCCGGGTCGTCGACGCCCGTGACCCGAGCGAGCGGGCGGCGATCCTCAACGAGCAGATGGCCGCCGCCACTGCGTATCCCCGCATGACCGACCACAACGGCGAGGGCTGGCACCTGCACTATCGCGACGTCGACGACGACCTGGCGCGGGTCCTGCACGCCGTGTTCAGCGTCGGGACCGCACTGCACCTCACGACGCGCGGCATGAGTCGCCTGGGCCGGTGCGCGGCCCACCCCTGCACGAAGGTCGTCGTCGACACCTCACGGAACGGCACCCAGCGGTACTGCTCGCCGCGCTGCGGCGGCCGGGACGCCGTCCGCCGGCACCGCGCTCGTCAGCGCGAGCGAGGGCGACCCGCCTGAGGGCCTCAGTCCGCCGAGCGGGACCAGCCCGTCGCCTCGATGCGGGAGGCGTCCGCGGGGCGGTCCTCGGCGAAGAGGAGGCGGGCGGGTTCCGACACGCGCAGGACGTCGACGTAGGCGCCCCGGCCCACGTAGCGGCCCTGCGCGGTGTGGCGGAAGCGGAGGTGCACCTCGCGGCCGGCCCAGGCGGCGAGCGGAGCTTCGAGGCGGTGCCAGATGCGGCCCGACCAGCCGGAGACGGAACCCTGCGGCCACTGTTCGGCCGCTCCGCCGGTGGTGCGGACGGTGGTGAAGGGGAGCGGCTCCCAGGCCTGCCCGTCGGCGGAAGCCTCCAGGTGCAGCGCGCCCGCGCCGGGCACGGTGTCCCACCACAGCGCGCAACGCAGCCGGGCGGCTCCGGTGGTGGGGGTGAGGGGCGGGAGGGTCAGGGTGCCCGAGCCGCCGGTTTCCATGCCGGAGTACCAGGCCGGGCCGCCGTGCTTCGTGCGGACGGGGACGGCGCGGGCGAAGCGGTTGCCGACGGCGACGCGCGGGGCGCTGCCGGCGCGCCAGGTGCGCACGGGGTGCACGGAGTTGCCCAGGAGGATCAGGAAGGAGTCCGTGGAGGGGTCCAGGACCAGGGAGGTGCCGGTGAAACCGGTGTGGCCGGCGGAGTGCGGGGTGGCCATGGCGCCCATGTACCAGTGCTGGTAGAGCTCGAAGCCCAGGCCGTGGTCGTCGCCGGGGAACGCGGTGTTGTAGTCGGTGAAGAGGAGCTCGACGGAGGCGGGGCGCAGGATGCGCTTGCCGGCGTAGACCCCGCCGTCGAGGAGGGTGCGGGCCAGGATCGCCAGGTCCCAGGCGGTGCCGAAGACCCCGGCGTGGCCGGCGATGCCGCCCAGCGCGTGTGCGTTCTCGTCGTGGACCTCGCCCCAGACGAGCCCGCGGTCCAGCCCGGACCAGGGCGGGCGCTGCACTTCGGTGGCGGCCGTGACCCGGCGCCAGGAGAGCGGTGGGTTGTAACGAGTGCGGTGCATCCCGAGCGGAGCAGTGATCTCGTCCTGGAGCAGGAGGTCCAGTGTGTGACCGGTGATCCGTTCCAGGAGCAACTGGAGCGCGATGAGGTTCAGGTCGGAGTAGCGGTAGACCGTCCCCGGGGTTTCCTGCGGCCTCACCGACCACAGCAGCCTCAACTGCCCCGCGCGCGTCGGCTCTTTGTAGAAGGGGGCCCAGGACCGCAGCCCCGAGGTGTGCGTGAGGAGCTGGCGCACGGTGACCGACTCCTTGCCCCCGCCCGTGAACTCGGGCAGGTACCGGTGCACCGGCGCCTCCAGCTCCAGCCGGCCGCGCTCCATCTGCTGCACGGCCAGCAGGGAGGTGAACAGCTTCGAGAGGGAGGCCAGGTCGAAGACCGTGTCCTCGGCCATCGCGATCCGCTGCGCGGCCGGGAACTCCCGGACCCGGTCGGTGCGGCCGTCGTAGTCGGCGTACCGCACGGCGTCGCCCATCGCCCGGTGCAGCGCCACGGTGCGACCCCGGCCGGCGAGGACCACGGCCCCGGCGTAGTAAGGGTGTTCGGGGGAGGGGCCGAGGAAGCGCCGTGCCTCGTCCGCCACCCCTTCGAGGTGCCTTTCCAGCAGCCCGGCCTGGCGGGCGGACCCGTACCGCAGGCGCAGTCCCTGGAGCGCGCGCCGCTCGGCGGGCGCCCCGGAGGCCCCCGCGGACCCCGGCAGCGCGGCCTGGAGCACGAGCACGCCGCCCAGCGCCAACAGCCGCGCCCCGAGCCGTCGCCGACTGAGCCCGCGCCCGGGCCCGGCGCCGGCGTCCGCCCCGGACCCGCCGGCGTCCGCCCCGAGCCCGCTGCCGTCCGCCACGGGTCCGGCGCCGTCCGCCACGGGTCCGGTGCCGACTGACCCGGGCCCGCTGCCACTGCCGTTGCCGCCGCCGTCGTGCGCCGTCGGGCCGGTCGTGCCGGAGCCCTTCGTGCCACCGTCGTTCCCGGCTGCCCCTGGTGCCTTCATGACCGGTCCTCCCGTCCGCCGTCGTGCCCTCCCGAGTATCTGCCCGCTCACGACGCGGGCCCCGCGGCGACCGGCCGGCAAAGAATCTGACGCTGCATCAGAAAACCCCTTCCCTCGGCGGCCGGGCTGCGGCATCCTGCCGCCCATGGAGACGGAGCTGAGCAGAAAACTGGGAATAGAGCACGCCATCTTCGGCTTCACGCCCTTCCCGGCGGTGGCCGCTGCCATCACCCGCGCGGGCGGGTTCGGGGTGCTCGGAGCGGTCCGCTACACCGCCCCCGACGACCTCAAGCGCGACCTCGACTGGATGCAGGAGCACACCGACGGCAAGCCCTACGGGCTCGACGTGGTCATGCCCGCGAAGAAGGCCGTCGACGGCGTCAGCGAAGCCGACATCGAGGCGATGATCCCGGCCGCGCACCGGGAGTACGTCCGCGACACCCTCGCCAAACACCACGTACCCGAACTCCCGGAGGGCGAGGCCTCCGGCTGGCGCATCACCGGCTGGATGGAACAGGTCGCCCGCAACCAGCTCGACGTCGCCTTCGACTACCCCATCAAACTCCTGGCGAACGCGCTGGGTTCCCCGCCCGCCGACGTCATCGCGCGCGCCCACGAACACGGCGTCCTCGTCGCCGCCCTCGCCGGCAGCGCCAAGCACGCCCGCCGGCACGCCGAGGCCGGCATCGACATCGTCGTCGCCCAGGGCTACGAGGCGGGCGGACACACCGGAGACATCGCCACCATGGTGCTGGTGCCCGAAGTGGTCGAGGCCGTCGCCCCGCTCCCGGTCCTCGCCGCCGGCGGCATCGGCAGCGGCGAGCAGATCGCCGCGGGCCTCGCCCTCGGCGCCCAGGGCGCCTGGCTCGGATCCCTCTGGCTCACCACCACCGAGGCCGACATGCACTCCCGCGCCCTCACCGAGAAGCTCCTCGCCGCCGGTTCCGGCGACACCGTCCGCTCCCGCGCACTGACCGGCAAGCCCGCGCGGCAGCTGCGCACCGAGTGGACCGACGCCTGGGACGACCCGGAGGGCCCCGGCGCCCTGCCGATGCCCCTGCAAGGACTCCTCGTCGCGGAGGCCGTGTCCCGCATCCAGAAGTACGAGATCCAGCCGCTGCTCGGCACCCCCGTCGGGCAGATCGTCGGCCGGATGAACAGCGAGCGCAGCGTGCAGGCCGTCTTCGACGACCTCACCAGCGGCTTCGAGCGCGCCATCGACCGCATCACCCGCATCGCCGGCCGGGCCTGAGGAACTGAGGAGTCGACAAGATGACCGACACGCCCCCCAACGGCTTCTGGGCCCAGGCCACCGCCGACCCCGAGCGCACCGTCCTCGTCACCCCCGAGGGCGAGACCTGGTCCGCGGCCCGGCTGCACGCCGACGTCAACCGCCTCGTCCACGGACTGCGCGCCGCCGGCCTGGAGCGCGGCGACGTCTTCGCCGTCGTCCTCCCCAACAGCGTCGAGTTCCTCACCGCCTACCTGGCCGCCTCCCAGGCCGGTTTCTACCTCGTCCCGGTCAACCACCACCTCGTCGGCCCCGAGATCGCCTGGATCGTCTCCGACTCCGGAGCCAAGGTCCTCGTCGCCCACGAGCGGTTCGCCGACGCCGCCACCGCCGCGGCGGACGAGGCGGGCCTGCCCGCGAGCCACCGGTACGCGGTCGGAGCGGTCGCGGGCTTCCGCTCGTACGACGAACTGCTCGACGGGCAGCCGGACACCGCCCCCGCCGACCGCACGCTCGGCTGGGTCATGAACTACACCTCCGGCACCACCGGCCGGCCGCGCGGCATCCGCCGCCCGCTGCCGGGCAAGCTCCCGGAGGAGACGTACCTCGGCGGCTTCCTCGGCATCTTCGGCATCCGCGCCTTCGACGACAACGTCCACCTCGTGTGCTCGCCGCTCTACCACACGGCCGTCCTGCAGTTCGCCGCCGCGGCCCTGCACATCGGGCACCCGCTGGTCCTGATGGACAAGTGGACCGCGGAGGAGATGCTGCGCCTGATCGACGCGCACGCCTGCACGCACACCCACATGGTCCCGACCCAGTTCCACCGGCTCCTCGCACTCCCGCAGGAGACCAAGGACGCGTACGACGTCTCCTCCATGCGGCACGCCATCCACGGCGCCGCGCCCTGCCCCGACCACGTCAAGCGGGCGATGATCGACTGGTGGGGCACGTGCGTGGAGGAGTACTACGCCGCGAGCGAGGGCGGCGGCGCCTTCGCGACCGCCGAGGACTGGCTGAAGAAGCCCGGGACCGTCGGCAAGGCCTGGCCGATCAGCGAACTCGCCATCTTCGACGACGACGGCAACCGACTGCCGCCCGGTGAACTGGGCACGGTCTACATGCAGATGAAGACCGGCGGCTTCAGCTACCACAAGGACGAGGGCAAGACGAAGAAGAACCGCATCGGCGACTTCTTCACCGTCGGGGACCTCGGCCTGATGGACGAGGAGGGCTACCTCTTCCTCCGCGACCGGAAGATCGACATGATCATCTCGGGCGGGGTGAACATCTACCCGGCAGAGATCGAATCGGCGCTGCTCACTCATCCGGCGGTCGCGGACGCCGCCGCCTTCGGCATCCCGCACCCCTCCTGGGGCGAGGAGGTCAAGGCGGTCATCGAACCGGCCGAGGGCTTCGCGGCGAGCGACGCGCTGGCGGCGGAGATCCTGAACCACTGCGAGCGGCAACTGGCCGGGTACAAGCGGCCCAAGACCGTGGACTTCATCGAGACGATGCCGCGCGACCCCAACGGCAAGCTGTACAAGCGCCGACTGCGCGAGCCGTACTGGGAGGGCCACGAGCGCGCGATGTGAGCCCGACCGCTGCCGGGGCCGGTCCTGCGAGGGCCGGTCCTGCGGCGACCGGTCCTGCGGGGCCGGCCCCCGGCAGCGGTCCGCCACGCCCGGAGATTCGTGAGAAAGGCCACGTCAGGGGCGTAGAGGCAGCTGTTGGACCGCACAAGCGGAACAGTTCTGGCAAGTTGGCTGATATGAGTACGGCAACGCACAGAACTCCCCTGACCGACTGGACCGTCGTGGTCCCCCTGGTGGCGCTCGTCGCGCTGGCCTTCAGCTGGGGACGCGATCTGCCCACGCTCGCCGTGGCGCTGGTCGCCCTCTGCCTGGCCGGCGCGGTGCTGGCGGCGGTCCACCACGCCGAGGTCGTCGCGCACCGGGTCGGCGAACCCTTCGGCTCGCTCGTCCTCGCCGTCGCCGTCACCGTCATCGAAGTGGCCCTCATCGTCACCCTGCTGGCCGACGGCGGGGACAAGACCTCCTCCCTCGCCCGCGACACCGTCTTCGCCGCCGTCATGATCACGTGCAACGGCATCGTCGGCCTGTCCCTGCTCGTCGGGGCCCTGCGCAACCGCGTCGCCGTCTTCAACGCCGAGGGCTCGGGCGCGGCCCTGGCCACCGTCGCCACGCTCGCCGTACTCAGCCTCGTCCTGCCCACCTTCACCACCAGCAAGCCCGGCCCCGAGTTCTCCACGGCCCAGCTCGCCTTCGCGGCCACCGCCTCGCTCGCGCTCTACGGCTTGTTCGTCGCCGTCCAGACGGTCCGCCACCGGGACTACTTCCTGCCCGTCGACACCAAGCGGATCCGTAAGGAGGCCGCGCAGGCGGCCGCCGCGGCCGCGGCCGGCGAGGAGGACGAGCACGCTGAACCGCCCACCGCCCGCGCCGCCCTGATCAGCCTCGGACTCCTCCTCGTCGCGCTCGTCGCCGTCGTCGGAAACGCCAAGGCCGTCTCCCCGACCATCGAGCGGGGCGTCGCGGACCTCGGCCTGCCCTACGCCGTGGTGGGTGTGATCATCGCCCTGCTGGTCCTGGCCCCCGAGACCCTGGCCGCCGTCCGCGCGGCCCGCCGGGACCGGGTGCAGACCAGCCTCAACCTCGCCTACGGGTCCGCCATCGCCAGCATCGGCCTGACCATCCCGGCGATCGCGCTCGCCACGATCTGGCTGTCCGGGCCGCTGGTGCTCGGGCTCGCCCCGGTCCACATGGTGCTGCTCGCGCTGACCGTCGTCGTCGGCGCCCTGACCATCGTCCCGGGCCGCGCCACCCTGCTCCAGGGCGGCGTGCACCTCGTACTGCTGGCCGCGTACCTCTTCCTCGCCGTCAGCCCCTGAGCCCGCTCGCCCCCGTACGGCCGGCCGCCGCTTTCACGAACAGCGGCCGGCCGTACGCGCATCCGCTCCGGTCAGCGCCGCTCGCGCGGCCAGACCACCTTCAGCCGGGGCGAGGTGAGGATGTCCCGCTCGCAGAACCGTGCCTTCACCCAGCGCTCCCGGGAGAAGAGCCGGGTCTGGTCGGCCGAGTACGGGGAATTCGGGTTCGAGGACTGGCCGTACGTCAGCAGCGTGCGCGCGACCGGGCAGCGGCCGCCGTCCCAGCCGACCGCCTGGATGTGGCTGGAGCCGTGCACGACCTCCGGGTAGCCCCCGCCCGCGGCGTTCCACGGAGCCTCGATCTTGTTCCAGACGCCCAAGGCCTCCGTTCCGCCGCCCACCGGCAGCTTCTGCCCGCCACGCACCACGAACTGGTGGTCCCCGAGCAGGGCGTCCGGAGCGATGCCCGCCGCCCTCAGCTCCGTGACGGTGTCGGCGAGGGCCCGTCCGATCCCGGGCGCCGCCCGGTTGAGCGTGCGGGGCGTCCGTACCGGATCGGCCGCGTCGAAGGGCACCAGCCACAGGTCCTTGGCCGCCGTGCTCGCGGTCAGCTTCCGCCAGAACCGGTCGAACAGCAGCGCGCCGCGGCTCGTGCTGTCGGCCTTGCGGTCCCAGGCCGCCAGCACCCCGCAGGCCGCCGACACGTCCACGGTGGCGCCGTCGCTGCCCGTGGCCGTCCCGCCCGGCAGGGCCGCACAGGCCACCGCGGCGTCGGCCGCCGCCAGGTCGCCGGCCGGGACCCGGTTCGCGAACTGCTGCTCCTGCAGGTCCGCCACCGTCAGCCCGCCCCGGTCGGCCATCGCGGAGACGTCCTCCAGGGCGCCCCGGGTCCGCAGCGAGCGCGGCGTCGCGACCGTGCCCCAGATCCGCTCGTAGCCGGTGAGCGGCTGCTTCGCGTTGGCCAGCCAGGCGCTGTCGTTGGAGTTCTCGGCATACGCGGCGTCGCGCAGCGTCGGCGCCCTGCCCGGGCCGAAGATCCCGGGCTGGACCGCGTCCGGATCGGAGCCGGGCGCGCAGTCACCGCGCGAACCGTCCAGCACCGCCAGCCCCGAGGAGGCGTACGTGGCCCTGCCCAGCGGGGTCGAGCAGCGCGCGGCGAGCTCGTCCGTGATCCGGGGGAGCACCTGGGACTGGGTGAAGAGCGTGCCGCCCGCCGAGTCGGCGGCCACCGTGTTGACCCAGGGCAGGCCCTGGGTGCGCCGCAGGGCCTCCTGCACGCCGGCGACCGAGCGGGCCCTGCCCATGGCCAGGGCCGTGTCGGAGCCGCGCAGGTTCACGGCGTTGGGGTCGGCCAGCGCGTAGGCGGTGGTCGTGGTCCAGGGCAGCGGGAGGCCGCCGCCGAGGCCCGACAGGACGGGACCGTACCGGGTCCACCACTGGGTCCGGGTGACCGGGGCGCCGCCCGCGACCTGGACGCTGACGGTGCGCGTGGTCATCTTCTCCGGCTTGCCGTCCACCAGATAGGCGGTCGGGTCGGCCGGATCGAGGGCCAGTTGGTGCAGGTTGACGGGGGTGCCGGTGGCCACGGTGTGGCTCCAGGCGACCTTCTCGTTGAAGCCGATGTTCACCACGGTGGTGCCGAGCAGCGAGCCGCCCGAGACGTTCAGCTCGCCGGGGATGGTCTGCTGCGACTGCCAGAACCGGCGGCCGCCCTGCCACGGATAGTGCGGGTTGCCGAGGAGCAGGCCCGAGCCGTTCGCGGTGGTGGAGCCGGCGAAGGCCACCGCGTTGGAGCCCATGTCGTAACGGGCGGTGTCGAAGAACGCGCGGGCCGCCTCAGCGGCGGCCGCCGGATCGATGCCGGCCGCCGGATCCGTGCCGGTCGTGTCCGGGGGCGCCGCGCCCGGTGCGGCCGCCGTGCCCGGGGGCCGCGCCGAGGTGATGCCGTCGACGGCGCGGCCCTGCCCGCCGAGGACCGAGACGGCCAGGCCGCGGGCGGCGACATCGGTGGCGGTGACCGGGCGCACCCACCCGGCGCCCTTGCAGGCCGGGTCGGTGATCTCGTTCTGCGCCAGCCAGGCGTTGTAGCCGGCGGCCCAGCCCCGCATCAGCTCCTTGACCTCCTTGCCCGGCCCGGCCGGCGCGGGCACGGCCAGCAGCTTCTCCACGGTGCCGGAGTCGCGCACGCCCTTGAAGAACAGGTCGCTGGAGAGGTTCCCGGAGGCGGAGGAGAGCGAACCGTCGGGCACGGCGTCCGCGCCCAACCACCGCGAGCGCTCCCCGGAGACGGTCAGGAACCCGTCGGCGAGCACGCACACCTGGTCGGCGGCCTGCGCCCAGCCGGTGCCGAACCCGAGGTGGGCGTAGTCCCGGGCCAGGATGTGCGGGATCCCGTTCTCGGTGTACCGGATGACGGCGGACAGGCCGCCGCCGGACGGGCCACCGCCGGACGGGCCGGAGCCCTGGTCCAAGGCGGCGGCCTCGGGTATCGCAGCGGCGGCGGCCAGCAGTGCGGTGCCGGTGAGGGCGAGACGGCGGAGGAGCGGGCGGGCGCGACGGCGTCCGTGGAGAAGGCGCAACATACCTCCCAAGTAGCCTGCGGACGGGCGCGATCGCCCGTGCGGACGGGTGGTGCTGGTGTGCCCCCACACTCATGCAGGCCACCTGACGTCGTGTCAACATGCCGTTTGGTATCCCTGCGTGTTCCGGCCCGGCATCCGCGGAGCCCGGGTCATTGACCTCGCCGTCCGCGCAGACGAAGATCCCGCCATGACCCCGGTGCGGAAGAACACGGTCGACGGACTGCTCCACGACAGCGCGCGGCGCGTCCCGGACCGGATCGCGGTCCGCTACCGCGAGCGGACCTGGACCTACGCGGAACTGGACGCGGCCGTCTCCACGGGCGCGGCCGTGCTGCGCGGGCCCTACGGGCTGGCCGAGGGGGACCGGGTCGCGACCTTCGGGCACAACTCCGACGCCTATCTCCTGGCCTTCCTCGCCTGCGCGCGGGCCGGGCTCACGCACGTCCCCGTCAACCAGAACCTCACCGGGGAGGACCTCGCGTACATCCTGGAGAACTCCGGGAGCACGCTCGTCCTCGCGGACCCCGACCTGGCCGGGCGGGTCCCCGACGGGTTCGCCGTACGCCCGCTGCGCGACGCGCCCGGCTCCTTCCTGGCCGACCTGGCGGAGCCGGCCGGACCGGCGGAGCCCGCCCGGCCCGGGGTCCCCGCCCGCTCCGCGGACCCGTCCCGGCTGGCGCAGCTGCTGTACACCTCCGGGACCACCGCCCTGCCGAAGGGGGCGATGATGACGCACGAGGCGCTCTGCCACGAGTACGAGAGCGCGATCGCGGCCCTGGACCTGGCGGAGGGCGATCTGCCGGTGCACTCCCTGCCGCTGTACCACTCGGCGCAGATGCACGTGTTCCTGCTGCCGTACCTGGCGGTGGGCGCGCGCAACACGATCGTGGACGCGCCGGTCGCGGAGGAGATCTTCGGCCTGGTGGAGGCGGGGGAGGCGGACAGCCTGTTCGCGCCGCCGACGGTGTGGATCGGTCTGGCGAACCACCCTGACTTCGCGGACTTCGCGGTCCGTGATCTGTCCGCCCTGCGCAAGGCGTACTACGGGGCCTCGATCATGCCCGTGCCGGTCCTGGAACGGCTGCGGACTCGGCTGCCCGGGCTCGGCTTCTACAACTGCTTCGGCCAGAGCGAGATCGGCCCGCTGGCCACGGTGCTGCGGCCGGAGGAGCACGAGGGGCGGATCGACTCGTGCGGCCGGCCGGTCCACCACGTGGAGGCGCGGGTCGTCGACGAGGACGGGGCCGAGGTGCCGGACGGCACGGCGGGCGAGGTGGTCTACCGTTCCCCGCAGCTCTGCCTGGGCTACTGGAACGACGCGGAGGCCACGAAGAAGGCCTTCCGGGACGGCTGGTTCCGCTCCGGCGACCTGGCGGTCCGGGACCCCGAGGGGTACTTCACGGTCGTGGACCGGGTGAAGGACGTCATCAACTCGGGCGGGGTGCTGGTCGCCTCACGGCAGGTCGAGGACGTGCTGTACACCCACCCGGGCGTGGCCGAGGCGGCGGTGGTCGGCCTGCCGGACGAACGGTGGATCGAGGCCGTCACGGCGGTGGTGGTCCCGCGCGACGGGGTGACGGAAGCGGAACTCCTGGCCTACGCCCGCGAGAAGCTGGCCCACTTCAAGGCCCCGAAGCGGATCCTCTTCGTGGACGCCCTTCCCCGCAACGCGAGCGGCAAGATCCTCAAGCGCACGCTGCGCGACCGCTTCTCCACCCCGTCCTGACCGTCTGGACCTACTGGGCGCAGCCGGTGACAGCGGGGTTCGAGGGATCGCAGTTGCTGGGGTTGTTGTTGGAGATGGTGGTGTGGTTCAGGGTGACGGTCCCGCCTTCGTTGTGGAGGCCGGCGGGGCCGTAGGCCGCGTTGTTGCCCGTGACGCGGGAGTCGTTGAGCGTGACGTCGCCCTGGTTGTGGATGCCGGCTCCGGTTCCCTGGGTGACCGAGTTCCTGTCGATGGAGACGTTGCGGGTGTTGAGCGTTCCGAAGTTGTAGATGCCGCCACCGGAGAAGCTTGCGGTGT
Source organism: Streptomyces sp. NPDC056883 (assembly GCF_042788835.1). Taxonomy (NCBI): domain Bacteria; kingdom Bacillati; phylum Actinomycetota; class Actinomycetes; order Kitasatosporales; family Streptomycetaceae; genus Streptomyces; species Streptomyces sp. NPDC056883. Next base: position 384,868 of record NZ_JBHUBS010000002.1, read on the forward strand.
TGCCGCGGATGGTGGTGAGCATGTTGACGGTGAGCGTGCCGAAGTTGGCGATGCCCCCGCCGGTCCGCGCGTCGTTGCTGCGGATCTGGCTGTCGGAGATGGTCGCCGAGGAACTGCTGGTGTGGACGGCGCCGCCCAGGCCCTTCGCTTCGTTGCCGGTGAGGATGCTCGAGGTCAGGGTGAAGGGTGCGGGGATGCTGCTGTGTGCGATGGCTCCGCCGTTGCCGCCGCTGACGGGGCCGGTGGAGTTGTTGATGAAGACACTGAGGTCCACGCGGGTGGTGCCGCTGCTCAGGATGGCACCGCCGTGGCCGGCTTCGGTGCGGTTGCCCTTGAAGTAGGAACGTTCTACGCGGAGGGTTCCGTTGCTGTTGTTGACGGCGCCGCCGCCATTGCCGGCGCCATTGCCGGTGAGGCGGGTGTTGGTCAGGGAAACAACGGTGCCGAATCCCAGCTGGACGGCTCCGCCCTGGGAGCCTCCTCCATTGGTGAGGGCGATGTCTCGGAGCGTCAGGTTCCCGCGGGTGGTGGGGGGAAGGGTGAAGAAGCGGAATTCGTTGCCGGTGCTTTCGTCCCGGGTGATCGTGGCGTTGCGTCCGTTGATGGTGATGGGGCTGGTGATCTGGGGGAGCGCGGCCTGGCCGGGTCCGGCGATCTGCTCGGTGAAGGTGTAGGTGCAGTCGCGGGCGAGGTTGAGGGTGTCGGAGGTGGTGGGGGTGCTGTTGGCGGTGGCGACGGCCTGGATGAGGGCGGCGGGGGAGCAGGCGACGCTGACGGTGGCCGCGTGAGCGGGGGTGGCGGCCAGACCGGCGACAGTGAGTGCGAACGCGGGCGCGGCGAGCAGGGTGGCGGCCTGGCGGGGGCGGCGCAGTGGCCTCATTGTCTGACTCCTTTTCCGGGGGAGACGCCGGGGGGCGATCCGATCATTGTTTACATCAGATCAACATCCATCCTTTTCTAGGCGCACCGGGAATATCGCCCTGTCCGGTGGTTCTTTTGCGTCCGAAGCTACGGCTCCCGGTCCTCCGCGAGTTCCGTGACCCGGAGGCGGCGCAGGACGAGGTGTTCGTGGAAGAGGCGGCCGACCAGAGCGCCGCCGTAGACCACGAAGCCGACGCCGACCAGCCAGGACTGGACGACCAGGAGGGTGCCGAAGGGGCCGTACGTCACGGCGTTGGAGGCGATCAGCGGGGAGAACACCAGCTGCGAGAAGACCCGCAGCCCGAGGAGGCCGAGACTGGTGCACGCGGCCCCCGGGAGCAGGGCGCGCCAGCGCACCCGGCCGCCGAGGAGGATCCACTGGGAGGTCCAGAAGAACAGACAGGTCCCGATGAGATCGCCCGTGGTGCCCAGGATGGTGCCGGGCGCGTCGTCCGAGGGAGCCGGGATGAGGACCAGCAGCCCGAGGTAGCAGACCAGCAGGGCGAGCCAGACGACGTGCCGCCACATGGTGTGCCAGCGGGCCGTCGGCAGGTCCCAGACCTTCTCGTACCCGGTCTGCACGGCGGAGCCGAAGGTCAGGCCGAAGACCGCGAGGGCGGCGAGACCGAAGGCGGTGGTCCGCTCCAGCGCGAGGTCCGCGGCGCCGAACAGCATCTCCACCCGTTCCCGGGAGAACTTGGTCACCCCGAGGGCCTGACCGAGCCAGCGGCCGAAGCCCGAGCCGCTGCCCGGCGCGGCGGCCGCGACGACGACGAGCAGCGGCACCAGGGTGAGGAAGCCGAGGGCGGCGAAGCCCATGGCCCGGTGCATCAGCTCCATCTCCCGGCCACGGCTCCACGCCAGCCCGGCCTGGGAGGCCTGGAGCCGGTCGTGGATCCGCCGGTAGGTCGAGGTCACGCCTCTGTCCCTACCCGGATGGGCCCGCGCCTTCCCGGGAGGACCCCCGAGTGGGCCCGAAGGGGTGGATGGGTGGATCCGACGGCGGATCCGGCCGCGGCCCGGCGGCGGCACCTCGGCCCGGCGGCGGCACCCCGGCCGGGACGCGGCCCGGGCCGTGGCCCGGGGCCCGGCAGCGGAACCCGGCCGGCGCGTGGCCCGGCATCCACCGCCGGGGCGTGCCTCAGGCCCCCCGGAGGTCCACCAGCCGCTTGATCTTGCCGACCGACCGCTCCAGCGTCTCCGGATCGACCACCTCCACCGTGACCGAGACGCCGATGCCCTCCTTGACGGCCCGCACCACCGAGGCCGCCGCGGCCTCCCGCCGGCCCGCGTCACTTCCGCGGCGCGCCTCCACCCGTACCGTCAGGGCGTCCAGCCGCCCCTGCCGGGTCAGGCGGAGCTGGAAGTGCGGAGCCAGGTCCGGGGTCCGCAGGAGCACCTCCTCGATCTGGGTGGGGTAGAGGTTCACCCCGCGCAGGATGATCATGTCGTCACTGCGGCCGGTGATCTTCTCCATCCGGCGGAAGGCCGGTCGGACGGTCCCGGGAAGCAGCCGCGTCAGGTCCCTGGTGCGGTAGCGGATGACGGGCATGGCCTCCTTGGTGAGCGAGGTGAAGACCAGCTCCCCGGCCTCCCCCTCGGGCAGCACGGCGCCCGTCAGCGGGTCGACGACCTCGGGGTAGAAGTGGTCCTCCCAAATATGGAGCCCGTCCTTGGTCTCGGCGAACTCCTGTGCGACACCCGGGCCCATCACCTCCGAGAGCCCGTATATGTCCACCGCGTCGATGTTCAGGCGTTCCTCGATCTCGCGGCGCATCTCCTCGGTCCACGGCTCGGCGCCGAAGATCCCCGTACGGAGCGAGGTGGCGCGGGGGTCGATGCCCTGGCGCTCCATCTCGTCCAGCAGGGTCAGCATGTAGGAGGGGGTCACCATGATGACCTCCGGCCGGAAGTCCTGGATCAGCCGGACCTGGCGGTCCGTCATCCCGCCCGAGGCGGGCACGACCGTACAGCCCAGGCGCTCCGCGCCGTAGTGGGCGCCCAGGCCGCCCGTGAACAGTCCGTACCCGTAGGCGATGTGGACGATCTGGCCCGGTCTGCCGCCCGCCGCGCGGATCGAGCGGGCGACGACGTCCGCCCAGGTGGAGAGGTCTCCGTCGGTGTACCCGACGACGGTCGGCCGGCCCGTGGTCCCGCTGGACGCGTGGATGCGGCGGACCTCGGAGCGCGGTACGGCGAACATCCCGAAGGGGTACTGGTCGCGCAGATCGGACTTGGTGGTGAAGGGGAACAGGGCGAGATCGGCGAGGGAGCGGCAGTCGTCGGGATGCACGCCGGCCTTGTCGAAGGCCTGCCGGTAGAAGGGCACCCGGTCGTACGCCCGGCGCAAGGTCGCCCGCAGCCGGGTCAACTGGAGCGCCGCCAGCTCGTCCCGGCCCATCCGTTCGCCCGCGTCCGTCGAGTCCGTCGCGTTCGTCGCGTCCGCACCGCCGTCGTGGCCCCGCGCGTCCGTACCCATGCCGCCCACCCCATTCCGAGTCAACCGACCGATCATTCGGTAGATTGCCGGACCTCGGCGGCCAAATCAATTACTCGAACGAGTGATCGTCTGCTGAGATTGCGCCCATGTCGACCTCCACGCCCTCCACCTGCACCTTTACCTTCACCGCCCACGACGGAACCGAACTCGCGTACCACGTCCAGGGTGAAGGTGAGCCGCTCCTCTGCCTCCCCGGCGGTGCCATGCGGGCCTCCGCCTACCTGGGCGACCTCGGCGGACTGTCCGCCGGGCGCCGGCTGATCCTCCTCGACCTGCGGGGCACCGGGGACTCCGCGGTCCCGGCCGACACCGCGACGTACCGGGTCGACCACCAGGTGGCCGACGTCGAGGCCCTGCGCAGCCACCTCGGCCTGGAGAGCGCCGACCTGCTCGCCCACTCCGCCGCCGGAAACCTGGCGCTGCTCTACACGGCGGCGCACCCGCAGCGGGTGCGCCGACTGGCCCTGATCACGCCGACCAGCTGGGCCGTGGACCTCGCCGAATCCCCGGAAAGCCGCCTCGCGGACATCCGCCGGAGAGCCGGCAGCGAGCCCTACGACACGGCCGTCGCGGCCCACGAGCGGGCGCTCGCCGCCATCGCCGCGGGCGGGAACCCCGACGAGGCCGACTGGACGGCGGCGATGCCCCTCGCCTACGGGCGCTGGGACGAGACGGCGCGCGCCCACGCGGCACTGAGCCCGGTCCAGAAGAACGCCGAGGCCTCCGCAGCCTTCGCCGGCCCGGGCGCCTTCGACCCGCCGGCCACCCGGGCCGCGCTCGGCCGCTTCGCCGGAGAGGCGCTGGTCCTGGCCGGGGAGCTGGACTTCAACCCCTCCCCGGCCCTCGCCGCCCGGCTCGCGGAGCTCTTCGCGCGGGGCGTCGCCGACGTACAGCGGGGCGGCGGGCACTTCCCCTGGCTGGACGAGCCCCGGTGGTTCGCGGACCGCGTCGAACGGTTCCTGGCCACCGGGGCCTGAGCGGCGACCGCCGGGCCGCGGGCGTACGGTCGAAGCAGACGCCCCTGGCGAAGGGAGGCGGCGGCCATGCCCGTCATCGACCCCGCGGTATCGGTGCGGCTCGGCGCCCCGGGCGCGCGACGCCTGGCCGGACTGCTCGCCGAAGTGGCCCACCTGCTGGAGGACCCCGGCCCGCTGCGGCTCGACGACGCCCAGGCCGATGCCCTGGGCCAGGGCGCGGACCGGTCGGAGCTGGCCACCTGGACCCGCACCCTGGCGGCCGAACTGCGGACCAGGCTCTGAGGCGCCGCCCCTCCGTAAGCACCTGAGCGTGCGTGCGTACGTACGGGAACGCCCGCGGGCCGGGACCCCTCAGGGTCCCGGCCCGCGGGCGTGCGCGCCGTGCGGGGTCAGCTCGCGGCGTCCGCGTCCGCCTCCGTGGCCACCGACTTCGCCCACCGGTAGTCCGCCTTGCCGCTCGGCGAGCGCTGGATGGCGGGGGCGATGACGAGCTGGCGCGGGATCTTGTAACCCGCCAGCTTGGTGCGGCAATGGGCCTGTATCTCGTCCAGCGTCGGGTCGGCGGCGCCCTCCCGGATCTGGACCACGGCCGCCACGTGGCTGCCCCACTTCGGGTCCGCGACCCCGGCGACCAGGGCGTCGTAGACGTCCGGGTGGGACTTCAGCGCCTGCTCGACCTCCTCCGGGTAGACCTTCTCGCCGCCCGTGTTGATGCACTGCGAGCCGCGGCCGAGGACGGTGACGATGCCCTGTTCGTCCACGGTCGCCATGTCACCGAGCAGCACCCATCGCTCGGATCCCTTCTGGAAGAAGGTCTCGGCGGTCTTGACGGGGTCGTTGTAGTAGCCCAGGGGGACGTACCCGCGCTGCGCGAGCCGTCCCGGTTCGCCGACCGGCACCGGCTCGTGGGTCACCGGGTCGACCACCTGCGTCCGCTCGTTGACCTCCAGCCGGAAGCCCTTCTCCGGGCTGGAGTCGTTCGTCGCGCGGCCGTTCGAGCCGGACTCGGACGAGCCGAAGTTGTTCAGGAGCATCACGTTCGGGACGAGCGCCTGGAACTCGGCGCGCACCGTCTCCGACATGATCGCGCCGGAGGAGGAGACGCTGAAGAGGGAGGACAGGTCGGTGCCCTTCAGGGGCCCGTTGAGGGCGTCGATGAGCGGCCGCAGCATCGCGTCGCCCACCAGCGAGACGCTGGAGACCTTCTCCTTCTCGATCGTGCGCAGCACCTCCTCGGGCGCGTACTTGCGGTGGATGACCACCCGCTGCCCGTAGTTGAAGGCGATGAAGGACGTCAGCGTGGACGTGCCGTGCATCAGTGGCGGCGCGGGGAAGAAGGTGAGCCCGGCGCCCTTCGACGCGACCCGCTCGGCCAGCTCTTCCGGCCGCTTCACCGGTTCGCCGGTCGGCTCGCCGCCGAAGAGGCCTGCGAAGAAGAGGTCCTCGGCGCGCCACATCACGCCCTTGGGCATGCCGGTGGTGCCGCCCGTGTAGATGATGAAGAGGTCGTCGGGGGAACGGGGCGGGAATCCGCGGCCGGGCGAGCCGGCCGCCTCCGCGTCGGCGTACGCGACCGGCGCGATCGCGGGCTCCGGAGCCCCCTCGGGGGTCGGTCCGACGCGGATCAGGTGACGGAGCTTGGTCGTCTGCGGGAGCGCCGCCGCGACCCGCTCGGTGAACTCGCCCTCGAAGACGAGCGCGGCGAGGTCGGCGTCGTTGTAGAGGTAGACGAGCTCCTCCTCCACGTAGCGGTAGTTCACGTTCACCGGTACCAGGCGGGCCTTCAGGCAGGCGATGACGGTCTGGAGGTACTCGACGCCGTTGTAGAGGTGCAGGCCCAGGTGCTCACCGGCCTTCAGGCCGCTGTCCAGCAGATGGTGCGCGATGCGGTTCGCCGCCGCGTCCAGCTCCGCGTACGTGAGGCGGCGCTCGGCGCCGGTCCCGGGGTGGTCCACGTACACGAGGGCCTCGCGGTCCGGGACCACGTCCACGACCGACTCGAACAGGTCGGCAATGTTGTACTCCACCGGTCCTCCTGACCCAGAAAATCCCATGGCTGGTCTGCTCGGCGGTCATTAGAGCGTCGCCAACCCCAACAAGGAAGGGGACCGCCCAAGAAATCTGACTGGGTGTCAGAAAACTATTGAACTGCACCCGCCCCTACTGCAACCTGTTCTAGGTCTTGAGACGGGAGGACGGCAATGGGTGGGACAGAACACCTGACCGTGGAACGCCACGGAGCCACGCTGGTGCTCACCATGAACAGGCCCGAGGCGAAGAACGCGCTCTCGCTGCCGCTGCTGGTGGGGCTGTACGACGGCTGGCTGGAGGCCGACGCGGACGACACGATCCGCTCGGTGGTGCTGACGGGGGCCGGCGGGGACTTCTGCGCCGGCATGGACCTGAAGGCGCTGGCCGGCAAGGGCATGGCGGGCGACCAGTACCGGGACCGGCTCAAGGCCGACCCCGACCTGCACTGGAAGGCGATGCTGCGCCATCACCGGCCGCGCAAGCCGATCATCGCGGCGGTCGAGGGCTACTGCGTGGCCGGCGGTACGGAGATCCTCCAGGGGACCGACATCCGGGTGGCGGGGGAGGGGGCCACCTTCGGATTGTTCGAGGTCAAGCGGGGGCTCTTCCCGATCGGCGGCTCCACGGTACGGCTGCCGCGGCAGATCCCGCGGACGCACGCGCTGGAGATGCTGCTGACCGGGCGGCCGTACGCGGCCGAGGAGGCGGCGCGGATCGGGCTCGTCGGGCGGGTGGTACCGGACGGGACGGCGCTGGCCGCGGCGCTGGAGATCGCCGAGCGGATCAACGCGTGCGGGCCGCTGGCGGTGGAGGCGGTGAAGGCCTCCGTCTACGAGACGGCCGAGATGACGGAGTCGGAGGGGCTGGCGGCGGAGCTGCTGCGGGGGTGGCCGATCTTCGACACCGCCGACGCGAAGGAGGGGGCGCGGGCGTTCGCCGAGAAGCGGCCCGCGCTGTATCGGCGGGAGTAGTTTCCGCGTGCCCGCGCCGGTCCCACCCGTTCCGGTGGGGCCGGTCCGTGGTCCGGGTGCGGCGCCGTTGCCGGGGGCCAGCCCCCGGACCCCCGCTCCTCAAACGCCGGAGGGGCTGGATTTTCGCCCGGCGGACCGGATGTGCCCGGCGGCACCGTCCGTCCCAACCGTTCTCGTAACCCCACACATCGGAGACCCACCCATGACAGCCGCGTCGCCACCCGAGATCCTCCGCGCACCCCTTGTCGTCGAGTTCCCCTTCACCCGCTCCCTCGGCCCCGTGCAGAGCGCCTTCCTCACCGGGCTGCGCGAAGGGGTCGTCCTCGGGGTCACGACCGCCGACGGCAAGGTGATGGTGCCGCCCGTCGAGTACGACCCCGTCACCGCCGAGGAGATCCGCGACCTGGTCGAGGTGGGCACCACCGGGACCGTCACCACCTGGGCCTGGAACGGTTCGCCGCGCCCCAACCAGCCCCTCGCGACGCCCTTCGCCTGGGTCCTCGTCCGCCTCGACGGCGCCGACACCGCGATCCTGCACGCCCTCGACGCCCCCGGGCCCGAGGCCGTCACCACCGGCATGCGGGTCCGCGTGCGGTGGGCCGCGGAGCGGACCGGGGCCATCACCGACATCGCCTGCTTCGAGCCCGCCGGGGACGGGGAAGAGCACGGGGAGGCGGCTCCGCACAGCGGGGAATTCGGCGACGCCGTCACCGGGATCATCGCCGAGGCCCGCCTGGACTACACGTACAGCCCCGGCCGCGCGCAGACCGCGTACATCGCCGGGCTCTCCGAGCAGAAGACCATCGGCGAGCGCTGCCCCTCCTGCCACAAGGTGTACGTGCCCCCGCGCGGCGCCTGCCCCACCTGCGGGGTGGCGACGACCGACCGGGTCGAGGTCGGTCCGGCCGGCACCGTGACCACCTACTGCATCGTCAACATCAAGGCCAAGAACCTCGACATCGAAGTGCCGTACGTCTACGCCCACATCGCCCTCGACGGCGCCGGCCTCGCGCTCCACGGCCGGATCGGCGGGATCCCGTACGACCAGGTGCGGATGGGCCTGCGGGTCGAACCCGTCTGGACCGAAGGCGGCCGCTACCCCGACCACTACCGCCCCACCGGAGAGCCGGACGCGGACTACGACGTGTACAAGGAGCTCATCTGATGGCCCGATACGCCCGCGAGGTCGCGGTGGTCGCCTTCGCGCAGAGCGACCACCTGCGCCGTACAGACGAGCTCAGCGAAGTAGAGATGGTCATGCCGGTCCTGCACCAAGTGCTGGCCGCCACCGGGCTGAAGGCGGGCGAGATCGGCTTCACCTGCTCCGGTTCCAGCGACTACCTCGCCGGCCGGGCCTTCTCCTTCACCATGACCCTCGACGGGGTCGGCGCCTGGCCGCCCATCTCCGAATCGCACGTGGAGATGGACGGCGCCTGGGCCCTCTACGAGGCCTGGGTCAAGATCCAGACCGGCGAGGCCGACACCGCGCTCGTCTACTCGTACGGGAAGTCCTCGCCGGGGTCGGTGCGCGACGTGCTGACCCGCCAGCTCGACCCGTACTACGTCGCTCCGCTCTGGCCCGACTCGGTGGCCCTGGCCGCGCTCCAGGCCCAGGCGCTCATCGACGCGGGGGAGACCGACGAGGCCGGGCTCGCCGCGATCGGCGCCCGGAGCCGCGCCTCCGCGAGCACCAACCCGCACGCCCAGCTCAGCGGAGCCGTCGCCCAGGGCGAGTACCAGGTCGCCCCGCTGCGCACCGGCGACTGCCCGCCCATCGGCGACGGCGCGGCCGCCGTCATCCTGGCCGCCGGGGACGTGGCCCGCCGGCTGTGCGAGCGGCCCGCCTGGATCACCGGCATCGACCACCGCATCGAGGCCCACAGCCTCGGGCTGCGCGATCTCACCGACTCCCCCTCGACGCGGATCGCCGCCGAGCACGCGGGCGTGTTCGAGGCCCCGGTGGACACCGCCGAACTGCACGCGTCCTTCTCCTCCCAGGAAGTCGTGCTGCGCAAGGCCCTCGGGCTCGGCGGGGACGTCGCCGTCAACCCCTCCGGCGGAGCGCTCGCCGCCAACCCGATGATGGCCGCCGGCCTGATCCGGATCGGCGAGGCGGCCGCCCGCATCCACCGCGGCGAGTCCGACCGGGCCGTCGCGCACGCCACCTCCGGCCCCTGCCTCCAGCAGAACCTGGTCGCCGTCCTGGAAGGGGACCGAGCATGAGCACCTCCGCCGCGACGGGCAAGGAGCCGGTGGCCATCGTCGGCATCGGCCAGACCAAGCACGTGGCCGCCCGCCACGACGTCTCCATCGCCGGACTCGTGCGCGAGGCGGCGGCCCGCGCGCTCGCGGACGCCGAGCTGACCTGGGCGGACATCGACGCGGTCGTCATCGGCAAGGCCCCCGACTTCTTCGAGGGCGTGATGATGCCGGAGCTGTACCTCGCGGACGCCCTCGGCGCCGTCGGCAAGCCCATGCTCCGCGTGCACACGGCCGGTTCGGTGGGCGGCTCCACCGCGCTGGTCGCCTCCAACCTGGTCGCCGCCCGGGTCCACCGCACGGTGCTGACCCTCGCCTTCGAGAAGCAGTCCGAGTCCAACGCCATGTGGGGGCTCTCGCTCCCCGTCCCCTTCCAGCAGCCGCTGCTGGCCGGGGCCGGCGGGTTCTTCGCCCCGCACGTGCGCGCGTACATGCGGCGCACCGGCGCCCCCGACACGGTGGGCTCGCTCGTCGCGTACAAGGACCGCCGCAACGCGCTGAAGAACCCGTACGCGCACCTGCACGAGCACGACATCACCCTGGAGAAGGTCCAGGCCTCCCCGATGCTGTGGGACCCGATCCGCTACTCCGAGACCTGCCCGTCCTCCGACGGGGCGTGCGCGATGATCCTCACCGACCGCGCGGGCGCCGCCCGTTCGCCGAAGCCGCCGGCCTGGGTGCACGGCGGGGCGATGCGCAGCGAGCCGACCCTCTTCGCCGGGAAGGACTTCGTCTCCCCGCAGGCGGGCAAGGACTGCGCGGCCGACGTCTACCGGCAGGCGGGGGTCACCGATCCGCGCCGGGAGATCGACGCCGTGGAGATGTACGTGCCGTTCTCCTGGTACGAGCCGATGTGGCTGGAGAACCTCGGATTCGCGGAGGAGGGCGAGGGCTGGAAGCTCACCGAGGCCGGAGTCACGGAACTCGACGGGGACCTGCCCGTCAATCCGTCGGGCGGCGTGCTGTCCACCAACCCCATCGGCGCCTCCGGCATGATCCGCTTCGCGGAAGCGGCCCTCCAGGTGCGCGGCCAGGCCGGGGAGCACCAAGTCCCGGACGCCCGGCGGGCGATGGGGCACGCCTACGGCGGCGGGGCGCAGTTCTTCGCGATGTGGCTGGTGGGAGCGGAGCAGCCGACTTCCTGAGTGGAAACCCGATTCCGGGCGCCGTGCCGTACAGGCCACGAGTGACGCACCGTGGCCTGTGCGGCACGGCGTGCGATGGCTAACCTGGCCCCGGGACGACGAACCGGGAGTACCGGGAGGAGCACGCACGTGGCAGAGAGCATGACTTCGAAGGCGCCGGCCGGCTGGGGAAAGCCGGACCTCGATCTGACCGAGGCGGACTGGCAGTCGAGCAGCCGGGGCGAGGGTGACGTCCAGATCGCCTTCGTGGAGGGGTTCATCGCGATGCGCAACGGCGACCGCCCAGAAAGCCCCTCGCTGATCTTCGCGCCGGACGAGTGGCGCAAGTTCGTGCTGAACGCACGGGGCGGGGAGTTCGACCTGACCTAGAGCGTCCGTCTCCGGACGGGACGGGTGCGCGGCGCACCACCGGGCGCGGAGCCGCCGCCCCGGTGGGGCCGCCGCGGCGGTGGGGGCCGCCGCTCCGGTGGAAGTCGCCGCCCCGGTGGGGAGCCCGGATCCGGCGCCCCCCGCGGGCTCCCGTAAACCCCTTGCCGGCCCCGGAGGCCCCTCGGCATCATGGCCGCCATGACGATCACCCGCCGAAAGGGCGATGCCGCGTAGACGGCCCGGCGCGCTGCGCGCCGAACGAGGAACGTACGGGGACCACCGGCCGCCCGCCTGGGCGCGGGCGCTCCCGCCCGTGGACCGGCTGCCGCCCGAGGCGGCCGCGGCCGTGCACTGGGCCCGCCCCGGACGGGCCGGCGAGATCGCGGGCCTGCTGGCCAGGTACCGCGTCTTCCTGAACCGCCCCGGCCGCCACCTTTACCTGGGCCCCTCCCCGTGCGCCGACTGCCCGGGCTGCTCGTTCTCCGGCGTCGCCACCGTCCGCGACGAGCTGCGCGACCACCACCGGCTGCTGCCGCCGGTCGCCCGCGAAGCCCTGTGCCGCGTGCTGCGCGGCCTGGACGACGAGTTCCGCCGCCGCACGATCGAGGACCCGGACCCGCCGGACTCCGGATGGGCCGACGGGCTCGGCCGCCCGCTCGCCTGGTGGCACCGGCGGCTGCGCGAGGAGGAGCCGGAGCCCGACCGGTCCGAGTACTGGTGAGGGCGGGGGACCGCACCGGGGTGTCGGAGCGGCCGCGGCCCGACCACGGGTACGGTGGCGGCGTGAGCGGAGAAAACGACCTGCGGAAGCTGCTGAGCGGCATGCGGCCCGAACTGAACGACGGGCTGTACGTGTTCTGCACCATCCCCGGAGACACCGACCCGGAGGCCCTGGCCGGGCTCACCCCCGTCGCCTCCGTCCTGGAGCCCGAGGGGCTCACCCTCGTGCTGAGCCAGGAGGACGCCGACGAGGCCGGACTCCCGTACACGTACACCGCGGGCTGGATCACCCTGCGCGTCCACTCCTCCCTCGACGCCGTCGGCCTCACCGCGGCCTTCGCCACCGAACTCGCGGCACACGGCCTGAGCTGCAACGTCATCGCCGGCTACCACCACGACCACCTCTTCGTGGACGCCGCCCGGGCCGCCGAGGCCGTGGCCGTCCTGGAAGCGCTCGCGGACCGCTCCGCGCAGGACTGAGCGTTCCGCGCATACCACCTCGTATACCCCTTCCGGCGGCCCGCCGAAGAAGATCAGCTTTATTTGCCACACCGGGCTTCCCGGGCGCGTGCGCGGGCGTACGCTGAACCCCCGAACAGGCCTGGGGGGTACCAGCCATGACGGAACGCCGGACCCGCAAACGGCGCACGATGTTCGAACGCGACACGGAGCTCGCCGCCGTCGACGAGGCCCTGGACCAGCTCACGGATCCGGGCCCCGACGCCGGCGGAGCCCTGCTGGCCTTCTCCGGACCCGCCGGCCTCGGCAAGACCACGCTCCTCGGCGAAGTCCGCCGCCGCGCCCACACCAAGGGCTGCACCGTCCTCGCGGCCCGGGGCGGCGAACAGGAGCAGAGCCAGCCCTTCCACGTCGCCCGCCAGCTCATCCAGCCCCAGCTGGCCGGCACCTCCGACGCGGAACTGCGCGAGGCTCTCGGCAGCTGGTACGCCATCGTCGGCCCCGCCCTCGGCCTCTGCGCGGCCGAACAGGGCGCCCCGCCCGACCCCCAGGGCCTGCGCGACGGACTCGACTGGGTCCTCACCCACCTCGTCGTCCAGCGCGCCCCCGTCGCCCTCGTCCTCGACGACGCCCACTGGGCCGACCCCGAATCGCTCTCCTGGCTCGCCGCCTTCGCCCCGCGCGCCGAACACCTCCCGCTCCTCCTCGTCGTCGCCTACCGCCCCGACGAACTGCCCGCGCACGCCGAGGCCTTCCGTACGCTGCCCGGCCGCGCGGGACACCGCCCGCTGACCCTCGCTCCGCTCACCGCCCGGGCCGTCTCCGGACTGGTCCGGGAGGCCGTCGGCGAACACGCCGACGAGGCGTTCTGCCAGGAGGCCTGGGCCGTCACCACCGGCAACCCCTTCGAGGCCGTCGAGCTCACCGCGAAGGTCCGGGACAAGGGCCTCGCCCCCGTCGAAGCCAGCGCCCCGCTCCTGCGCGACCTCGCGGCCGCACAGCGCGGCAGCGGCCTCGTCGCCCGCCTCCACAGCCTCGGGCCCTCCACCGTCCGCTTCGCCTGGGCCTGCGCCGTCCTCGGCACCGACATCCCCAGGGAACTCGCCGCCCGCGTCGCCGGACTCGGCACCGAGGAGGCCGTCGACGCCACCGGGCGGCTGCGCGACGCCCGCATCCTGTCGGCCGTCGCCGAGGAAGCCGCCGCCGAGGAAGCCGACGAGTCCGGGCTGGAGTTCGTCCACCCCCTCATCGCCACCGCCATATACCGCGCGATCCCCGACGCCCTGCGCGTCGCCCTGCACGGAAAGGCCGCCGCGGCCGTCGTCGACGCGGGACTCGGGCCCTCCGCCGCCGCCCGCCACCTTCTGGAGACGCATCCCGAGAACGACCCCTGGGTGGTGCGCACCCTGCGCGAGGCGGCCGGCGAGAACCTCCGGGCCGGCGCCCCCGAAGCCGCCCGACGCCAGCTCGCACGGGCCCTGCGCGAACCCCCGGACTTCGACGAGCGGGCGGCCGTCCTGTACGAACTGGGCTGCGCCTCGCTGCTCACCGAGCCCGCCAACACCGTCAACCACCTGCGCGCCGCCCTCGCGGAGCCCTTCGAGGACCCGGCGCTGCGCCAGGGCATCGTGATCCGGCTGGCCCAGGTGCTCTCGCACAGCGACCGCCTGGCCGAGGCCTCCGAATGCCTCGCGCGCGAGATCCCGTACACCCAGGACGTACGCGGCCGGCTGCGCCTGCAGTCCGAGCAGTTCATGTGGGACGCCTTCAACGCCGCCGAGCCGGACTCCCCGGCGCGCTCCCGGCGGCTCGCGAAGCTCGCGGACCGGCTGGGCGGGCGGGACCTCACCGAGCGGTACGTCATCGGGCTGCGCGCCTGGGACGCCTGCCTGCGCGGGGAGCCGGTCGACGTGGTCCTGCACCACGCCGGGCGGGTCCTGGAGACCGAGTTCAGCTGGGCGTACGCGGACCGGGGGTTCGAGGTCCCGGTGCTCGTCGCGATGGTGCACATGTACGCCGACCGGCCCGAGCGGGCGGAGGAACTCTTCGAGGCGGGCACCGCCGAGTTCGAGCGGCAGGGGTGGCGCGGCGCTCACCTGTCCTTCGCCTACAGCCTGCGCGCCTACATCCGCTACCGCCGCGGGCGGCTGGCCGAGGCGGAGGAGCTGGCGCGGGCCGGACTGCGCCTCGCCGAGCGCGTCGGGCGGCGCACGCCCGTGCACTGGTACGCCATCGCGATCCTCGTCACCACGCTGCTGGCGCGGGGCCGGGTGGAGGCGGCCTGGGAACTGGTCCGCGAGCACGAGTACGGGGAGCCCTTCCCGGCAGCGGTCGTCTTCCCCGACTCCCAGACCGTCTACGCGGAACTGCTGCTGGCCCGCGGCCAGGCGAAGGCCGCGGCGGCGGAGCTCGAAGCGGTGGACCGGCGGCTGACCCCCAGGGGCATCCAGAACCCGTCCTGGTGCCCGTGGCAGCTCCACCTGGCCCGGGCGGTGGCCGCGGAGGATCCGGCGCGGGCGCGGGAGCTGGCGGAGGAGGCGGTACGCCGGGCCCGTGCCTTCGGGGCTGCGTCCGGCATCGGCCAGGCCCTGCGGGTGGCCGCGGAGGTGGCTGCGCCGCAGGACCGGCCGGCCCTCCTGGAGGAGGCCGTGGAGGTCCTGTCGGCTTCGCCCGCGGCCTACGAGCTGGCGCTCGCGCTGGCCGCGCTGGGGGAGGAGCGGGGGGATAGAGAGCTCCTGCTCAGGGCCGTGGCCGGGGCCCGTGCCTGCGGGGCGGACGGCCTGGTGGCCAAGGTCGCGGCGGCCCTGCACGCCCTCGGTGGACCCCTGCCGCGCGGTACCGTCGCCGACCCGGATCCGGCCCCGGCCCACTGACCGGCCCGGGCCGGTGGGGCCGTGCGGGCGCCCTGCGGGGGGCTGTCCCCTACCCGCCCTTCGCCCGTTCCCCGGGCTGCGCCCGGACCCCTCCTGGGGCTCCGCCCCAGACCCCGCGCCTCAAGCGCCGGCGAGGCTGAATTTTTCCGGCGCAGCCGGAAAACCCAGCCCGTCCGGCGTTTGAGGACCGGGTCCGGGCGGAGCCCGGGGAACGGTGGAAGGGCGGGTAGGGGAACCGGCCCCGCGCAGCGGCAAGGGTCGCGGCGGGGAACTCCGCCCGCACGGCGACACCGGCGGGGCCGGCGCCCGGGGCCGGGTCAGGGGGTGGAGGGCCGGGAAACCCGACGGGCCACGTACCATGGCGGCATGTCCTTCCTCCGCCGCCACCGCGCCGCCACACCCGCCGGCCCGGACTTCGACGTCCTGGCCATGGACCCGGGGGACTGGCCGGGCAATCTCGGGGCCGGGCTGCTGCCCGCGCCCGACGGCAGCTGCCAGGGTGTCTTCCTCCGCTACGACCTGTTCGGCGGACGCGGCCCCGCGATGATCATCGGAAACCTCCCCGAGGGTTCCCCCGCGCGCGACCTCTCCGAGGGCCAGGTCCCCTTCGAGGTGGCCCAGCTCCTCGACGCCCTCGAGAACGACGAGGACGTCGAGGTCACCGGTGCCGAGGACTGCCCCGTCATGCAGGGCGACAACCTCCTCATCGTCCGGAAGATCAAGCTCTCCGAGAGCCGGATCAGCTGCGTGCAGTTCGACCGCAGCGACAACGTGCTGGTCACCATCGCGAGCTGGGACCGGCCGATCACGGACGACCTCTACGCGCTGCTGAAGCCGCTCCCGGCCGAGCTCTTCCAGCAGGGCTGACCCAGCAGGGCTAGCCCACCGGCGTCACGCGTCCGCGATGTCGTTGGCGGCCACGTAGCCGAACGTCATCGCGGGACCGATCGTCGAGCCGGCCCCCGCATAGCTGTGCCCCATCACGGCCGCACTCGCGTTGCCCGCGGCCCACAGGCCCCGGATCACCGATCCGTCCGCGCGCAGCGCGCGGGCCCGTGCGTCCGTGACGATGCCGCCCTTCGTGCCCAGGTCACCCGGCACGATCTTGAAGGCGTAGAACGGCGGCGCCCAGATCGGGGCCAGACAGGAGTTCGGCGTCACGCCGGGGTCCGTGTAGTAGTGGTCGTACGCGGTGTCGCCCCGGTGGAAGTCGGGGTCGGTGCCGTTCCACGCCTGCGCGTTGAAGCGGTTGAGGGTGGAGCGCAGGGCGGCCGCGGGCACCCCGATCTGGTTGGCGAGGGCGTCCCAGGTCCACGCCTTCTTCGCCGCACCCGCCTGGTACCAGGAATCGGGGAAGACGATCGTCGGCAGGATGTCCTTGAACAGGTACTTGTTGCGGTAGTTCTGGTCCACGATCAGCCAGGCCGGGATGTGCGAACCGGTCGCGCCCCGGTCCTTCTCGTACATCACGTGCACCACATCGCTGTACGGGGCGGCCTCGTTGACGAAGCGGGCGCCCTTCGCGTTGACCATCAGGCCCCCGGGCAGGGTCCGTTCGGCGAGGCAGAAGTACGGTTCGTTCGGGAGCGGGATCGAGGGACCCCACCAGGCGTCGTCCATCAACGCCAGCGCCGCACCCGCCCGTTGGCCCGCCCGGATCCCGTCGCCCGTGTTCTCCTTCGCGCCGACCGACCACTGGGTGCCGACCGGCTGTTGCTGGTACTGGGCCCGCATCTCCGCGTTGTGCTCGAAGCCGCCCGAGCCGATGACCACGCCCTTGCGGGCCCGTACCACGCCCCGTACGCCCTCCTTCTCCACCACCACGCCCGTGACCGCGCCGCCTTCCTGGACCAGGTCGACGAGCGGGCTGTTCAGCCACACCGGGACTCCGGCCTGGATCAGACCGGCCCGCAGACCGGTGGCCAGGGCCTGGCCCATGGTCAGCGGCTTCTGCCCGCACAGCGCGGCTGCCGTGCCGCGCGCCAGGCATTCGGTGGACACCGCGAGCCCCTTGGCGCTCACGGCGGCGAGGTTGAGCCACTTGTAGTCCTGGCTGAACACCACCATTCCGGCCGGCACGGGCATGTACGCCGGGTTCAGGTGGGCCAGTTCGGCGCCGAGTATGTTCCCGTCGATCTGATCCGGCTCGATGGAGCGGCCGTTGGGGAGCCCGCCGGGGAGGTTCGGGTAGTAGTCGCTGTAGCCGTCCATGAAACGGAAGCGCAGCGGGCTGTTGGCCATCACGAAGTCCAGCATCCGGGGCCCGTTGGCGAGGAAGGCCGCCTGCCGGTCCGCGGAGGAGCCGTTGCCGACCACCGCCGACAGGTACTGTGCCGCCTTCGCCGGGGTGTCGGGCACGCCCGCGCCCAGGATCACCGAGTTGTTGGGCAGCCAGATCCCGGCACCGGACCGGGCGGCCGAGCCGCCGAAGGTCGGGGCCTTCTCGACCACGAGCACGCTCAGGCCCCGCTTGGCCGCAGTGAGCGCGGCGGTCATTCCGGACGCCCCGGAGCCGACCACGACGACGTCGTACTCGCCGATCGTGGGCTCGCCGGCCGCGTGGGCGACGGCGGCCGGCAGCACGGCGGCGGCCAGTACGCCGGCCCCCGCCCCTGCGATGACCGTCCGGCGGGAGGGAAGGGCATCGCTTGGTTCGGGACTCGCTGAGGGGGCGGTTCTCGCGGTCATGGGCAGGCTCCAGCGGAGAGGGGTGAGGGGTGGATCCAGCATTCTGATGCTGAGTCAGAAAAGGTCTTCGGGGGATCATGTGAAGTCAAGGCATACGCGCCGGTTGCGCTCCGGGCCCGGACGCACGAAATCCCGTGCCGCACACACCGGGTGTGTGCGGCACGGGATTTCGCGGGCGACCGCGCGCAACGCGGCCGGGTCGGTGCGGGCGGGTCGGTGCGGCCGGGTCAGCGCCGCTGGGTCAGCGCGTGCCCACCGCCGCGCGGACCGCCCTGCGGGCCATGCCCGCGTCGTCGTGCAGGCGGCGCAGCAGCAGGCGCTGCTCCTCGCCCGAGGACAGGGCGCCCGCCGGCAGCGCCTGGGTCGGCGTGGCCGCCAGCATCGAGCGCTGCACGGCCGTCTCCGACATCCGGATCTCCCGGGTCAGCACCAGCATCAGGTTGACCAGGAACGCGTCCCGGGCGGCCGGGCCGGCCGCCTGCGCCAGGCGGCTGATCTGGGCCCGTGCGGCCGGGGCGTCGCCCAGTACCGTCCACAGGGTGGCCAGGTCGTAGCCCGGCCGGTACCAGCCCGCGTGCTCCCAGTCGAGGAGGACGGGACCCGTCGGGGACAGCAGCAGGTTCGACAGCAGCAGGTCGCCGTGGTTGAACTGCCAGGGGTTGCCCGACATCTTCACGCCGTGCAGCAGCTTCTGCAGATCGCCGAAGTCACGGTCGGTCAGCAGGCCCAGCTGGTAGTCCCGGGCGATCCGCCGGTCGTAGTCCAGCGGCCGCCCGAACAACTCGTCGGCGGGCCGCCAGCCGTTCACCTGGCGCACGGCTCCGAGTGCCGCCCGCAGGTCGGCCCGCGGCGGGGCCTCCACCGGATGCCGCTGGAGCGCGGCGACCCGGCCGGCCATCCGCTCGACGATCAGTACGCAGTTCTCCGGATCGGCGGCGATCAGCCGCGGCACCCGGACCTGCGGGCGGTGCCGGACGAACGTCCGGTACGTCGCTATTTCGTGCCGGTACCGCTCGCGCCACTCGGGCGAGTGATCCAGTAAAACCTTCGCGACGGCCGTCATCCGTCCGGTGGTTCCCACCAGCAGGACCGACCGGCCGCTGCGGCGCAGTACCTGGACCGGCGCGAACTCCGGACAGATGCGCTGCACGGAGGCGAGCGCGGTGCGCAACTGCGCCCCCTGGGGCCCCGACAGGTCGATTCTTCCGCTGAGCGGCTGCGATCCGATACCCGGCATCCGCCGCGCCCGAACGGCGCCCGGCGCCAGGGCCGCGGAGCGGCCGGGTTCGAGGTAGGGGCCGCCGCCCGCGGGGAGCGTGCGGTGCGGCCGGACCGGGGCGGACACGGAGGACGTTGATACGTACATGGCGTTACGGATCCCTTCGTGCGCCGACGAGTTGCGTACGCCGCCCCGCCGGATCCCCTGCATCGCCCTGGGGAGTTCCGCCGGTGACCGGGTCGGGGAGGCGCATTCCTACCTGACACCCGGGCGTGGGTGGCGGACCACATTGCGTGCCCTGGCGAACCCTGGCGAATAGTCGCTCGGCATCTGACGGGGGGTTACTGTCAACTCAGCCGAGAACCTGGGGGCTTGAAGTGAGCAAAGGTCCAAACACCCGTCTGAACGACCTGTTCGGCCTGGCCGGCTGGTCGAAGGGCGAACTGGCGAGGATGGTCAACCGGCAGGCGGCCTCGATGGGGCACCACCAGCTGGCCACCGACACCTCGCGGGTGCGGCGCTGGATCGACATGGGGGAGACCCCTCGCGAGCCGGTGCCCACGGTACTGGCAGCACTGTTCACCGAGCGGCTCGGTCGTGTCGTGACCATCGAGGACCTCGGGTTCGTACGACAACGGCGCACCGCCAAACAGCAGCCGGACGGGGAGCAGGAGAACCCCGACGGAATGCCCTGGGCGCCCGAACGCACAGCCGCGGTCCTCACCGAATTCACGGGAATGGACCTCATGCTCAACCGTCGCGGTCTGATGAGCGCGGGTGCCGCGCTCACCGCCGGCTCAGCCCTCAGCAACGCCATGCACGACTGGCTCCACACCGACCCCGCCCGCGCGAAGGACGTGCAGCGCCACGGCGACGCCTTCCAGGCCGACTCCGCGGGCTACGACCGCTACGAGGCCGCGCCCATCGGCTCCCAGGAGATCGAGGCCCTGGAGCGTTCGGTGGAGGTCTTCCGCGCCTGGGACGCCTCCAGAGGCGGCGGCCTCCAGCGCAAGGCCGTGGTCGGGCAGCTCAACGAGGTGGGCGGCATGCTCGCGTACCACCACCCCGATCACCTCCAGCGCAGGCTGTGGGGGGTGGCGGCCAACCTGGCGGTCCTGGCGGGCTGGATGTCCCACGACGTGGGCCTGGAGCCCACCGCGCAGAAGTACTTCGTCATCGCCGCGCACGCGGCCCGGGAGGGCGGCGACCGGCCGCGCGCGGGCGAGGCGCTCTCCCGCGCGGCCCGTCAGATGGTCCACCTGGGCAAGCCGAACGAGGCCCTGGACCTGATGAAGCTGGCGCAGTCCGGCTCCGGCGAGCAGACCCTGCCCCGGACCCGCGCCATGCTCCACACCATCGAGGCCTGGGCGCAGGCCGCGCTCGGCAAGGGGCAGGCCATGCGCCGTACCCTGGGCGAGGCCGAGGACCTGTTCGTGTCCACCTCGGGAGACGTGCCGCCGCCTTCCTGGATGCAGCACTTCGACGAGGCCGATCTGCACGGCATGCAGGCACTGGCCTTCCGTACCCTCGCCGACCACGACCCCTCGGCGGCGACCATCGCGCAGCAGCACGCGAAGGAGGCCCTGCGACTGCGGAGCGCGGGCCACGAGCGCTCGAAGATCTTCGACTACATCTCGATGGCTTCCGCCTGCTTCATCGCCGACGACCCGGAACAGGCCGACCGCTACGCCCGCCTGGCGCTGGTCTCGATGAACGAGACCTCTTCGCACCGGACGTGGGACCGGCTGCGCGAGATGTACCGGCTGAGCGGCCACTACTCGGGATTCGCCGGCATCGAGGAGCTCCGCGAGGAGATCAAGCTGGCCCTCCCGAACAGCCCCGTGGCACGGTCGGTCTGAGTGGGACGGTCGGTCCGAGTGTCACGGCCGGTCCGAGTGGCACGGCCGGTCCGGGACCGGTGGCCTCCGGGGTCCGAGGACGAGAAAGGCCGCGCCTTCCGGCGCGGCCTCCAGTCCCGTGAACCGCCCGCTACGAGCCGATCCGGGCCACCAGCACGCAGGCGTCGTCCTCGCGCTCGCCCTCGCCGAACTCCCCGATCACCAGGCGCACACAGTCCTGCGCGGACCGGGCGGCGGAGAAGTGCGGTGCCAGCGCCAGCAGCCGTTCGGTCCCGTCGGCCTTGCTGAACTCGATGCTGCGCGGGGTCAGTCCGTCGGTGTGCAGGACGAGGACGTCGCCCACCTCCAGCCGTTCCTCGGCCTGGCCGTACGCGGCTCCGGAGGTCGCTCCCAGCAGGACGCCCTCGGGGGGCAGCAGTGAACGGCCCTGGCCGCGCCGGAACAGCAGCGGGGCGGGGTGGCCGGCCTGCGCCCAGGAGAGCACCCGGCGCGCGGGATCGTAGCGGCAGCACACGGCGGATCCGAGCGCGGGCTGTACGGAGGTCTCCAGGAGCTGGTTCAGCCAGCCCATCAGCGGGCCCGGTTCGATGCCCGCCATGGCCATCCCGCGGAGGGCGCCGAGCATCATCGCCATGCCGGAGGTCGCGGTCACCCCGTGCCCGGTGAGGTCACCCACCGTCAGCATCGAGTTCCCGTCGGGGAGTTCGAGCGCGTCGTACCAGTCGCCGCCGATGAGAGCGCTGGTCGCGGAGGGCAGGTAGTGCGCCGCCACGTCCAGGGCCCTGGTGTTGTCGTGCGGGAACCGCAGGGAGCCGCGCCACGGGGGGAGCACGGCTTCCTGCAGCTCGACCGCCAGCCGGCGCTCGGTCTGCGCGATCTCCTGCCGGCGCTGCAGCGAGTCCCGGGACTCGCGCTCCGCCCGCTGGCTCCGGCGCAGTTCACTCACGTCCCGCAGCACGGCCCACATGGAGGCCGTGCAGCCGTCGGAGTCGAGTACCGGCTCGCCCCTCATGTGCAGCGTCCGGACCCGGCCGTCGGCCCGGACGATGCGGAACTCGCCGTCGATCGGCTTGCCGTCCACCAGACAGGCCGTCACCATCGCCGTCAGCAGCGGCTGGTCCTCGGAGAACAGGGTGGATCCCAGTTCGTCGAGGGGCAGCGCGCCGGCCTCGGGGGAGCGGCCGAAGATCTGGAAGAGTTCGTCGGACCAACTGACCTCGTCGGTCAGCAGGTTCCACTCGGCACTGCCGACCCTGGTCTGCTGGGCCTCGGCCCCCGTTTCCGGGGCGGCCTGCGGCAGTGCGGCGGACTCCGGCGCGGTGGGCGGCATCCCTTCCTTGAGCTGGCCGAGGTGCGCGCGGAGGTCGTCGAGGTGGTGGACGGCGAGATCGCACAGCGCGCGCTGCCAGCGGCCCTGAGCGTCGTCGTCGTCGACCACGGTGTCGCGGCGGACGGCGTCGACTTCTCCGCGGAGCTGCCGGGTCTGCGAGATCAGCGCGTCCACCGACCCTGGCTCGGGGGGTTGCGCGGGGCGGTCCGCGTACAAGTGGGACGGCATCTGAACTCCGATACAGGCGCGGCACGGCCAAGTCTGAGGAGGGACCGGTTCTGAAGGAAGGGGCCGGTAACGACTGTTGCACAGCCGGCGACGGCCTGTAAGGCGTTTGGCAACATCCGCGGAGGACTTGCACGAGGCATATGCCTGAGGCCTTCCGGCCCTCCTGGAGCGTGCGAACGAATCCGGTCAGCCCGTGTCGACGGGCCGGAGGCGGGGGCCCGCCCGCCCTTGCCGTTCCCGGGTCGTCGCTCCGCGATCCGCACCGGGCGGATCGCTCCGGACGCGTGGCCAGCCCGGGCGCGTCCGGTGTGCACGGTGTGCCGCGGCCGGGCTCCTGCCCACGTCCGTCCCTGTCCGCCCGCGGCCGGAAACCGGCCGTGCGGACGGAGGTGGTCGATCGTACGGCCGAGGTGTACGAGGCCCGCCCGCTGCCGAACCGGCGAAAGACACCGCAGAACCCGGATCAACACGACCGGCCCGGTACCCCCGAACGAAGGACCCCGCGCTGCGGCCGGCCGCCCATGCGGTGCGATCACCGCCCCCGGTGACGGTATGTCCGGTATTCCGCCCGGGATGTGATCCAGACTTCCCCCGGCACCCCCGAATGGCTACTCTACGTGCCGGTAACGAGCCGGGGAGGCTCGCTGAGGCGGGCCGCGCGCAGGGTGGGGACACACGACATGACCGGGCACAGCCATGCGCCGACCGACGGACAGAGCCATGCGCCGACCGGCGGGCAGAGCCGGCGGTCCTTCCTCACCTATCTGATCGCCGCGCCGACCCTCGCCCTCGTCACGCGCGCCGGAGCCGACCTCGTCGCCCCGCAGCCCGCGCACGCCGTGATCCCGACGCTGCCCGCCATCGCCGATCTGGTGGACCTCGGCGACCTGTTCATCCTGGCCGGCGCCCCCACCTCGGCCCTGCTCGCGCTCGTCGTGGAGGCCGACGGAGCCATCCGCTTCCGGCTGCCCCGCGAGGAGGTCGGCCAGGGGCTCACCACCGCCGTGGCGATGCTCGTCGCCGAGGAACTGGACGCCCCGCTGGCCGCCGTACGGATCGAACTGGACGACGCGCGCCCCGAGCTGCTCTTCAACCAGCTCACCGGATCCTCCAACTCCATCCGCTCCCTCTACGGTCCGGTCCGCCAGTGCGCCGCCACCGCCCGGGCCCGGCTGGTAGCGGCCGCCGCCGTGCGCTGGAGCCTCCCGGCATCGACCCTGACCACGGCGAACGGCGCCGTCCGTGCCCCCGACGGCCGCACCGCCGCCTACGGCTCCCTCGCCGCGGCCGCCGCCGACCCCACCCTGATCGTCCTCGGCGCCACCCCCAAGCCGGCGGCGAAGCACGCCCTGGTCGGCAAGCCCACCAGCCGGATCGACGCCCGCGCCATGGTCACCGGGGCCCAGCGCTACACCCTCGACCTGGACGTGCCCGGGGCCAAGCCCTGCGTGGTCCGCCGACCGCCCACGCTCGGCGGCAGCGTCCGCTCCGTCGCCAACCTCGCCGCCGTCCGGGCCATGCCCGGCGTCCTGCACGTGGTCACCATCGCCACCGGGGTCGCCGTCGTCGCCGAGACCTTCGGCCAGGCCCTCGACGCCAAGGCCGCCCTCCAGGTCACCTGGGGCCCGGGCCCGGCCGACCAGCTCTCGGACGCAGCCGTCCGTACGAAGCTGCGCGCCGCCACCCCGCCGCTGCTCGTGCCGCCGCTGCTCACCCCGCACGTGGACGCCGAGTTCGACTTCGCCTTCGTCAGCCACGCCCCGATGGAGACCAACTCGGCGGTCGCCGACGTGCGCGAGGACCGGGCCGAGATCTGGTCCGGGCTCAAGTCGCCGATCGTGGCCCGCGAAACGATCGCCGCCGACCTCGGCCTGCCCCTCGACAAGGTCACCGTCCACGTGGTGCAGGCGGGCGGCTCCTTCGGCCGCCGGCTGTTCTTCGACGCGGCCCTGGAAGCGGCCCGGATCTCCAAGGTCTGCCGCCGCCCGGTGCGGCTGATGTGGACCCGGGTGGACGACACCCGGCACGGCCGGATGCGTCCCGCCACCCACCACAAGATCCGGGCGACGCACCTGCTGGGCGAGGTGCTCAGCTTCGAGCACCGGGTCGCCGCCGCGGAGACCGACTTCCGGCACGGACTCGGCGAGATCATCACCGCCACCGCCGCCAGCCTCCCGCTCGGCATCGGCAACGCCACCCTCGCGCAGACCCTGTTCCTGACCACGATCAAGTCCCCGTACCACTTCGGGCTCACCACCCAGGCGCTCACCGAGGTCCCGACCGGGGTCCCCACCGGGTCCTGGCGGTCGGTGTACTCGGCGAACACCCGGGGGGCCGAGGAGATCGTGGTGGACGAGCTGGCCGCCGCGACGGGCCGGGACCCGTACCAGTTCCGCCGGACCTTCCTGAAGACGGCCGCGCAGCGCGCCGTGCTCGACAAGGCGGCCACCGAAGGCGGCTGGGGGCGGGCCATGCCGGCCGGCTGCGCCCAGGGCATCGCCTTCCACGAGGAGTACAAGTCCCGGACGGCCTGCCTGGTCGAGATCGACACCAGGGATCCCGAGCACGTCCGCGTCACGAAGGCGGTCATCGCCGTCGACGTGGGCCTGCCCGTCAATCCGCGCGGTCTGGAGGCGCAGATGATCGGCGGCCTGACCGACGCGATCTCCACCACGCTGAAGGCCGGCCTGCACCTGGACAAGGGGCTCCCGCTGGAAGGCAGTTACAGCCAGTTCCACTGGGCGCAGCAGCGCGACACCCCGAAGGACGTACGCGTCTTCGTGCTCCCGGCGACCGGAACCGAGCCCGGCGGCGCGGGCGAGCTGGGCCTGCCCGCCGCCGTGGGCGCGATCGCCAACGCCTACGCCCGGGCCACCGGCACCAAGCCGCGCAGCTTCCCCCTCGACTTCGACGTCGACTTCACCCCCTACCCCCGCTAGTCCAGGAGCCGAGCCGTGCCCTCGCACACCTTCACCGTCAACGGGCAGAGCGTCACCGTGGACGCGCCCGACGATCTGCCCCTGCTGTGGGTGCTCCGCGACATGCTGAACGTGCGCGGCCCCAAATACGGCTGCGGAGTGGACGTCTGCAAGGCCTGTACCAGCCACCTCGACGGGGTGGACGTCCGCCCGTGCGTGGTGCCGGTCTCCGCCTGCGCGGGGAAGACGGTGACCACGATCGAGGGACTGGCCGACGGCGAGGACCTGCACCCGGTGCAGGAGGCCTGGCTCGAACAGGACGTCGCCCAGTGCGGCTTCTGCCAGCCCGGCCAGATCATGGCGGCCGTCGCCCTGCTGAAGCGTACGAGCACGCCCACGGACGAGGACATCGACGCGATCGCCAACATCTGCCGCTGCGGAACGTACTTCCGCATCCGGGAGGCCATCCGGAGCGCGGCGGCGAAGATGTAGGCGGTTCACCCCGTGACACAGGGCCTATATGGGATGAATCGCCACAGTTTTGGCTGATCATGCCTGAATGAGGCGTATCAATGCGAAACGTGTGCTGGTCGGCGAACCGCTCGACACCGCGCGTCTGGGCGAGACCCTGCTGCCCAAACGGCTCGCGCTCCCGATCTTCTGCAGCGACCCCCTCTCCTCCGTGGCCTACGCCACCGAGGAGATCCTGCTGATCCTCGCCCTCGGCGGGGTCGCGCTGCTCCACCTCGCCTGGTACGCGGCCGCCGCCATCGTGTTCCTGCTCGTGGTCGTCGTCGCCTCCTACCGGCAGACCTGCTACGCCTACCCGGGCGGCGGCGGCGCCTACATCGTCAGCTCCAAGAACCTCGGCCAGACCGCCGCCCTCACCGCCGCCAGCGCCCTGCTCGTCGACTACGTCATGACGGTCGCCGTCTCCGTGGTCTCCGGGGTCTCCGCCATCACCTCGGCGATCCCCTCCCTCTCCGACCACGAAGTCCCCCTGTCGGTGGCTTTCGTGGTGCTGCTGACCCTCATGAACCTGCGCGGGGTACGGGAATCGGGCCGGGTCTTCGCCGTCCCCACCTACGGCTTCGTCCTCGTCATCTACCTGATGTTCGCGGTGGCCGCCTACCGGCTCGCCACCGGCGACACGATCCGCGCCGAATCCGCCGAGCTGCCGATCACCGCCGAGGGCAACTACGCCGGCCTCGCGGTGGTGCTCCTCGCGCTGCGGGCCTTCGCCTCCGGCTGCACCGCGCTCACGGGCGTCGAGGCCATCAGCAACGGCGTCCCCGCCTTCCAGAAGCCCAAGAGCAAGAACGCGGCCACCACCCTCGCCGCGATGGGCGCGCTCGCCGTCACCATGTTCGCCGGGATCACCTACCTCGCCATGACCTACCAGGTGCACGTGGCGGCGGAGCCGACCGAGCTGGGCCTGGCCCCCGGAACCCCGATGTCCACCGCGCTCGCACAGATCGGCAGAGCCACCTTCGGCGACTGGCACGTCCTCTTCTACCTGCTCCAGGCCGTCACGGCCGGGGTCCTGATCCTCGCCGCGAACACCGCCTTCAACGGCTTCCCGATGCTCGCCTCGATCCTGGCCAAGGACCGGTACGTACCGCGCCAGCTCTTCAACCGCGGCGACCGGCTCGTCTACTCCAACGGCGTCGTCCTGCTGGCGCTCGCCGCCATCGGCCTGATCGTCGCCTTCGACGCCCAGCTGACCCGCCTCATCCAGCTCTACATCATCGGCGTCTTCGTCTCCTTCACCCTCTCCCAGGCGGGCATGGTCAAGCACTGGAAGCAGGAGCTCGCCTCCCCGGAGACGCGCAAGGAGGAACGGATCCACATCCACCGCCGGCTCGCCATCAACGCGGTCGGCGCCGTCATGACCTCCGTGGTCCTCGTCATCGTCCTCATCACCAAGTTCACCCACGGCGCCTGGCTGGTCGTCATCGCCATGCCCGTGCTCTTCCTCGGGATGAAGGGCGTGCGCCGCCACTACGACACCGTGGCCCGGGAAGTCGCCGTCGCCCCCGGGGTCAAACCCCGCAAGCCCGCCCGCCATCACGTCGTCGTCCTCGTCGCCGCCGTCCACGCGCCGACCCTCAAGGCCCTCGGCTTCGCGATGGGGCTGCGCCCCGACACCCTGACGGCCCTCTCGGTGGCCGCCGACGAGGAGGACGCGAACCGGCTGCGCGAGGCCTGGGCGGACCACGACCCGGGCATCCCGCTCAAGGTGCTGCACTCCCCGTACCGCGAGGTGGTCGGTCCCGTGCTGGCCTACGTGCAGGAACAGGCGGCCGCCGAGGGCACGGACATGCTCTCCGTGGTCATCCCCGAGTACGTGGTCGGGCACTGGTGGGAACAGCCCCTGCACAACCAGAACGCGCTGCGCCTCAAGGCGCGCCTGCTGTTCACGCCCGGGGTCGCGGTGATCGACGTGCCGTACCTGCTGGAGTCCGCGAGACCTGCGGAGGAGGGAGCTGCGGGGACGGGGGACCCGCAGGAACAGGCGGGGACCCGGCCGGGCGCTGGGTGACCGCCGCGTGCGCCAGCGCCAGCTCCACGACGTGGGCGGGATCGGCCAACGAGCGACCGGTCAGCTGCTCCAGGCGGCGCAGCCGGTTGGAGACGGTGTTGCGGTGGCAGTACAGCCGCTGGGCGGCGTACGTGGTCGAGCCCCGGCAGGACAGCCAGGTGCCCAGGGTGGTCAGCAGCACCCTGCGGTCCTCCGCGGCCAGGGCCAGGACCGGACCCAGCACCACCTGACGCAGCCGGCCCGCGAGCTCGGGCTCGGCCGCGACCAGTGCCGCCGGGAGCCGCTCGTCCAGCAGGGCGGTGTGCGGACCGTCGGCCCCCGGCGCCGCGCGCAGCGCGAGGACGGCCAGCCGGCGGGCCCCGGCCAGCTCGCCCGGCGTCTCCACCACCGGGCTCACCCCGGCCCGTAAGCCGAGGGGCGCCAGCAGATCGGTCACGGAGGCGAGCGGCAGCCCGCCCAGCTCCACCAGGCCGGTCTCGCCGTCGGCGCGGATCCGCCACAGCACGCGCGGGGCGCCCGCCGGGGCCGCCCACGCACCGTCCCCGGGATCGAGGACCACCACGGCGAACCGGCCGCGCTCCGGCAGCCCGAGCCGCCGCGCCGCCTCGGCGGACCGGCCCGCCGGACCGCCGCCCTCGAACAGGGCGTCGAGCAGGGCGCCCCGCAGCTCCCGCTCGCGGTCGCCGCGTACGGCCTCGGTCCGGCGGTAGGACTCGGCCGCCGCGTCCGCCATCCGGTCGACCACGTCCCACAGCGTGGGCGCCCCGGGCAGCAGCCGGGGCAGCGCCGCCCGGTCGTGGGCGGCGACGGCCTCGGTCAGGACCTGCCACAGCAGCCTGCCGCAGAGCCGGTGGACGCGCAGCAGGGAGTCGAGCGGCAGCCCCTGCCGGGCGCGGAGCTCGCCGTCGGCGCGGGCCGCGCCGAGGTCGGGAGGCAGGCCGCGGGCCGCACGCAGCAGGCCGTCGACGGTCTGGCGGAGCAGGTGGTGGACCCGCTCGCGCAGGGCGGCCCGGCCGAGCAGGGCGACGTAGACGGCGCAGGCCGGATCATCGGCCGGCGACCGGTCGGCGAGCCGCTCGGCGGCCACGGCGATCCGGCGGTCCAGGTCCTCGCGTATCTCCCCGATGATCCGCTCCATGACCGGCAGGGTGGCACGTCGGAGGGGGCGCTGGGGAGGGCCCCGACGAGGCGGTGTCCGCTAGCGTGTCCGAAGCACTGCACGTGCAGTGCATATGCGGCGGTCATACCGGCAGCCGCGTCCACACCGTCAGGGACCCACCCATGCGCCAGAACCCCGAGCGCCGCGCCGCGCTGCTCGACGCCGCCATCGAAGTCCTCGCCCGCGAGGGCTCACGGGGGCTGACCCTGCGCGCCGTGGACGCGGAGGCCGGGGTGCCGACCGGCACCGCCTCCAACTACTTCGCCCACCGCGCCCAGCTCCTCGTGCAGATCCTGCACCGCACCCGCGAGCGGCTGACCCCCGATCCGGCGGACCTGACGGGCCCCTTCGACACGAAGGTGCTGCTGGGTCGGCTCCTGGAGCGCATGCGCCGCGAGCGCAGCGTCCACACCGCGATGCTGGAACTGCGCCTGGAGGCCACCCGGCGGCCCGAACTCCAGGAGGCACTGGCCGGATTCCAGGGCGCCGAACTGGAGGCGAACATCGCCTGGCACATGGAGGCGGGACTGCCGGGGGACCGGCAGGGCGTGGTCCTGATCTACCTGGCCATGCTCGGGCTGATCGTCGACGACCTGACCGCGCCCGGACTGCTGGACCCCCACGATGTGGAGGGGCTCATCGGCACGATGGTCGAGCGCCTCCTCCCGGAAGGCCCCGCCGACTGACTATCGTGCCGGTAGGGCCGGTTCCGGCAGGACCGGCGCCACCGGCAGGACCGGCTCGCATCGCAGGGATCGCGGGAGGAACCGTGGCAATGGCGGACATCACGAGGCAGGGCGCGGGCGACGGCGCCCGCGGCTGCGACGACGGCATCCAGTGGCTGGCGGACTGGAGCGCCTGGTACGTCGGCCTCACCTTCGCCCGGGGCATCGGCCCCGAGGAACTGGCCGCCCGGCTCGGCGCCCTGCCGGACCTGCGCCCCGGGCCGCTCGGAGCCATCGACGCCTGGAGCATGGTCACCGAGACGGTGGACGGGGACGGGGTGGCCCGGGTCGGAAGCTGGGGCGGCTGGTCCTTCGCCGTGGAACACGGAGTGCCCGCCGGGGCGCAGCGCCTCGCGGAGGTCTCCCGCTCCGGGGTCGAGGCCGTGTACCTCGACCCGCAGCCCGATCACCCGCCCAAGCAGTTCGCGTACGCCCGGGACGGCGAGCTGGTCTGCTGCTTCGGCATCGGCGAGGAGCACTGGCGCGGCGGCCACCGGCCCGACTTCCTCCTGCCCGAGCTGGTCGAGGCCAAGATCCTCACCCCCGACGGCTGCTACGCCCGCCCCGATGACGAACCGTACGAGGAACGCGACCGCCTCACCCTCGCCGTACTGGAACACCGCTTCGCGCTGTCCCTTCCCCGCCGCCTCGTCGAGGAGACCCCGCTCCCGGCCTTCGTGACCTGCACGCAGTAGGGGTACGCGCCTTCAGCCGGCGTGGTCCCGGATCACCCGGCGGGCCAGCAGGGCACGGGCCGGAGCCAGTTCGGCCGCGACCACCTGCGCCCGGGGTCCGTCGCAGACGACCAGCGCGGGCTGCGGGTCGCCCGAAGCCAGGCAGCGCCGGCGCAGGTGGGTCGGCGGGTGGGTGTCGTCGACACTGTGCCCGCGCCGGGCCGAGACCCGGCGCAGCCGCTCGTACTCGCTCTCGGGGACGGAGCCGATCCGCGCGGCCAGCCGTTCCCACAGCTCCCGCTCGGCGGCCTCGCGCTCCTCGCGGCCCCCCGCGCCGCCGCCGGCCCGCGCCGCGGCCATCGACTCGCGCCGCAGGTGCGCCTCGACGCCGTCGACGAGCAGACCCCGGTCCAGCAGCGCGACGGCCGCCCCGCTGGAACCGGCACGGGCCGAACCGGTGTCGGCCAGGTACTCCGCACGCTGCGAAGCGCGCATGGTCAGGCCGTCGAGCAGGTGTAGCAGTCCGTACACCGTCCAGCGCGGCAGGAACGTCAAGGCGTTCAGGAACCAGTCCACGATGCTGTCGTGGTTCACCGTGCGCAGGACGGCGTGCCATTCGGCGAGGGACCGCAGGGCCCCGTGCATCAGGAACGAGGAGCGGACGTCCCCGTTCGCGAAGTGACCGAGCTCGTGTCCCAGCAGGGCCACCCGCTCCTGAGGCGCGAGGATCTCCCACAGCCCGAGGCCGAGGAACATCACCCGCCGGCCGCGGTAGCCGTAGGTGCGGACCCCGGCGTTGACGGAGGCGTCCACCACCACCGCGTGCACCCCCGTCGTCCCGACGGCGGCCCCCACCTCGTCGATCAGCCCGAAGAGCCCGGGAGCGTCCGCCCGGTACAGCACCGCCGGTCCGCTCGGGGCCCGCCCCGGCCGCGGCAGCAGCACCGCCACGGCCACCAGGAGCAGAACACCGAGCACCGGCTGGATGCCGGTGTGCCATCCGCCGATGATCAGCACGGCCGCGGCGAAGCAGAGGCCCACGGTGACCCCGTGCACCAGCAGGGCGAGCCCGAAAGCCAGAACGGTCGACCGGTCCGGCCCGCCCCGGCCGCCGCCGGCGCCCTGCTCGATCTCCTGCGCCAACTGCTCCCCGTGCCGACTGGCCAGGCGCCGCCGGACCTGTGCGAGGCGGCCCCGCTCCGGGTCCGGGGCGCCCGGGTCCACGTTCCAGTCGCAGGCCGCGCACCAGGTGACGTACCACGGGTGCACGGTGACCTCGGTCCCGCACTCCGGGCACGGCCGTACCTCCGGGGCGTCCGTCGCCCCGACGCTCTGCCTCACGGTTTCCACGTTCGCCGATCCCCTCCCCGCCGCGGACCTGCTGTGATCCGCGGTCCGCGCAGGATAGAGGGGCCCGGACCGGGCTCCGTGGCCGCCCGGGGATGGACGGTTTTGGTCGGGGAGCGTGCGGCTTGTGACACTACGGGGGTGAACGCGACCGACTTGTTCCACCAGACGCTGCGCGAGCGGATCGCCCCGGCGCTCCGCGATGCGGGTTTCACCGGCACGGGGCTGGAGTACCGGCTCCGCGCCGCCGAACCCGACCACGCGCTGCTCGGCTTCCAGCGGAGCGCTTCGTCCGGGGCCGCCGAGTGCAGGTTCACCGTCAACCTGCGCGCGGTCCCGTACGAGGAACACGAGGCCCTGCGGCGGATGCGGCCGGCCCTCGGGACCCGGCTCAGTGCCAACCGCGTCGGCCCCGTCGGCTGGCACGCCAGGATCGGGCGTCTGCTCGGCCATCCGCACGACCACTGGTGGAGCATCACCGACGAGCGCACCGCCGCCCGCGTCGCGGACGAGGTCACGGACGTGGTGCTGCGCCACGCCGTCCCCGCCCTCTGGGGCGAGGTGACCGACCGGCCCCCGCTGCCGGGGCCCGTGGTGGATCCGGTGCCCGACTGCCTGGACCCGGTGTGCCTGCGCGTGGACAGCGGTCCGTTCCCCGTCGCGAGCGCAGTGGCCCCCCTGCCCGTGGACCTGGAGGGCGCCCTCGTCCTGGAGACGGGAGAGCGGCGCCGGGCCTCGCCCTTCCTCACCGTCCACGACGAGCTGACTGACTCGGAAGCCCGCATCGTCATCGACGCCCCCTGGCGGCTGGAGCAGCCGCTCTTCGGCTCGGTCCGGGTCGGCATCGCCGCCGACGGCGACG
Source organism: Streptomyces sp. NPDC056883 (assembly GCF_042788835.1). Lineage (NCBI taxonomy): Bacteria > Bacillati > Actinomycetota > Actinomycetes > Kitasatosporales > Streptomycetaceae > Streptomyces > Streptomyces sp. NPDC056883. The sequence goes on from NZ_JBHUBS010000002.1 coordinate 417,644, forward strand.
TCCGCGTCTCCGCCAGCCCGGGCAGCATGCTCCCCGGCCATCCGCTGGCGCTCCTCGGTGAACTGGCCCTGTGCCGGATCAACACGGCCGAGGTCGCCGGCAACGGCTCCCTGCGGCTCACCTTCGAACGGGGCACCCCGCGCGAGGCCTGCCTCACCGTCTCCGGCGCCCCGCACGCGCTGACCGTCGGCGCGCCCTGGCACATCGAAGGCTGGACACCGGCCCGCATCTGAGGGCCCGGTCCGGGAACTGATCTTATGCTCAGGTTTACGCGAGTCCGCTGGTTTTGAGGCCGGTGAGCGACTTTGATGGGTTTGCCAGGCCTCGTACCGGAGCAGGGGGACCATTCATGGGTAGCGAGCACAGCCCGAAGGACAGCGCGGACACCACCGACAACGCAGACACCGCCGACAGCACCGACAGCACACCCGCCACCGCACCCACCCTCATCGGTTCCGTGCAGCGGGCCTTGCGGCTCGTGGAGGCGATGTACGCGGAGGGCGGGGCGACCGCCAAGCGCCTGTCCCGGCTCACCGGAATCCCGTTGCCCACCGTGTACCACCTGCTGCGCACCCTCAGCCACGAGGGCTACGTCCAGCGCGAGGGCGGGGCCTTCCGGCTCTCGGAACATCTGCCGCTCGCCTCCTGACGGCGGCGCAATGATCAAAAGTGGTGGCGTTCCGGCCAAGCTGTCACGTGCCATCGCGCATGTTCCAGCGGAAAATGCCAGAACGCCCTTTCGCAGTGTGGAAGTTGAGTAAGTTCCCTCCTGTCGCGCCGCACGACCGTGCACCTCGCACGGTCCGGCCGGGAGGGGAGTCCGCGTGCCCGGGATCGACGAATGCCTGCTCGAAGCAATGGCCCTGCCTGGTGCCAGGGGGGCCGCGCTGGTCGATTGGAGCAGCGGCCTGGCCCTCGGCACCATCGGGGAATCACCGGTGGGAGACCACGAGACCACCGCGGCCGAGACCGCCGAGCTGGCCCGGGCGGCCGTCGAGTACGAGTCCTTCGCCCCGGACGGAACCGAGGCGCAGGACGGCGCCGGGCCGCCCGTGGAGGACCTGATCGTCACCACCCGGACCGGCTACCACGTGCTCCGTTTCGTCGAGACCAGCTTCGACAGCAGCGTGTTCCTGCACCTGTGGCTCGACCGGACCGACGGAAACCTCGCCCTCGCCCGGCACAGACTCAGGGCCCTGGCCGAGGAGCTGGTGCTGAAGTGACCGCCGTCGCCACCGTCGCCGTCTCCCCGCTGCTCACCCGGCTCGCCGCCGAGCGGGCGACCGGCGCCCTGTTCCGCGAGCGCGGCACCCTGTTCCTGGAGGACGGCCGCGTGGTGCACGCGGAGAGCCCGGCCACCCCGGGCCTCGACGTCCTGCTCACCACCGGCGGGGGCCTCACCCCCGAGCGCTGGACCGAAGCCGTGAACGAGGCCGGCGCCCGCCGCCAAGTCGCCCGCTTCCTCGTCGACAGCGGCGGGCTCGCAGGCGGCGAACTGGAGATATGCCACCTCGCCGCGATCTTCGACGCCGCCTTCTTCGCCCTCTCCCCGGGCAGCGGTCCCTCCCGCTTCCGGCGCGGGGCCACGCACTGGATCGGCTCCGTCCGCTCCGTACCGGCCGCCGCCGTCGAGCGGGAGACCTGCCGCCGCCGGGAGCTGCTCGACGCGGTCTGGCCCTACCCGCTGCTGGACACCTCCCCGGTCGTGCCCCGGGCCGCCGCCCCCGGGCAGACCGTCACCGCCCGCCAGCGGATCCTGCTCGACCGCGCCGACGGGGTCCGGACACCGGCGGACCTCGCCTGGGTGCTGGGCCGGCCGGCCTTCCACACCCTGCTCGACGTACGACGCCTCGCGGCGGCCGGGCTGGTCGAAACCCCGCACGCGCCGGCGCCCGCCGCCGCGGAGGCGCCGCTGCCCGACTGGATGACGCAGGCGCAGTCCCCGGACGTGGCGTTGCTGCGCCGGTTACGCGACGCACTGGAGGCAAGCCTGTGAGGCTCCCGCTGCGAGCCGCCCAGCGCGGCGACCGTTCCGAGCGGCGGCAGTCCGAAAGGAGAAGGTCCGACATGAGTACGGTGCCCGCCGAAGCCGAGGCCGAGATACTCGCCGAGCTCCGACGGCTGCGGGCCCGCGTCCCGCAGCTGGGCGGGGCCCTCGCCGCGAGCGTCGACGGCCTGGTCCTGGCCCACGACAGCGCCGCCACCGCGGCGGAATCCGTCGCGGCCCTGACCGCCGCGGCCCTGGGAGTGGCCCAGCGGCTGAGCGACTGCACCGGGCAGGGCGGGTTCCGCGAACTGCTCGTGCGCGGAGAGGACGGCTACGTCGCCACCTACGCGGCGGGCGACGCGGCCGTGCTGACCCTGATCGCGGAGCCGCGCGTCAACGTCGGACGGCTCCACCTGGAGGCCCGCCGTTCCAGCCTGCGCATAGCGGAGCTGATCGATCACAGCCTCGGCCGCCGCGGCCCGGCGCCGGGCCCGGCCCCGGGCGCGGGCCCCGGCCAGGGCTCCTGATCCCCTCGACCACGTACATCCGTACCGACCGAAGAAAACCACCAGAACGACCAGGACACGAAAAAGAAAGAGGAACCCCCATGGCCAACGTGGAGACATCGCTCAAGGAAGCCACCACCAGCATCGACGGCGTGCTCGGCGTCGCCCTGGTCGACTGCAGCAGCGGTATGGCCCTCGGCACCGTCGGCGGCGGAAAGGACCTCGACCTCACGGTCGCCGCCGCGGGCAACACCGACGTGGTGCGGGCCAAGCTCCGCACGATGGAGATGCTCGGCCTGAAGGACGAGATCGAGGACATCCTCATCACCCTCGGAACCCAGTACCACCTGATCCGACTGATGAAGGGCCGGGGCTCGGCGGGCCTCTTCCTCTACCTGGCGCTCGACAAGACGCGGGCCAATCTCGCGATGGCCCGGCACCAGCTGAAGAAGATCGAGGCAGAGCTGGAAGTCTGATCCGATGACGGCGAGGTGGCGGGCGGCTGAACTCATTGCCGCCCGCCCCGGCGGCTTCTCACTTATGTCCGAGACGACCGGATTTTATCATCTCGTTACAGAGTAAGATGCTGTAATCGGCTGATCATCAATATTGTTAGTAAGCTGGAGAACTCGCCGCCCATGCCCCCGCGCCTGAGTATCGTCGTCCCCGTCTACAACGTCGAGCTTTACCTCGACGAGTGCCTGGAGTCCATCGCAGCACAGACATTCGACGACTTCGAAGTCGTGCTCGTCGACGACGGTTCCACCGACGGGAGCGCGGCACTCGCCCAGGCGTTCGTCGACCGCGACGACCGCTTCCGGCTGGTCCTCCAGAAGAACGCGGGACTCGGCGCGGCCCGCAACGTGGGCGCCCGCCACATCAGCCCGGGCAGCGAGTACCTGGCCTTCGTCGACAGCGACGACACCATGCCGTCGTACGCGTACCAGCGCATGATCGACGCCCTCGACGAGACCGGCTCCGACTTCGCGGCCGGCAACGTCAAGCGCTTCCGCTCCGTCGGCATGCAGCAGTCCTGGGGCCACCGCGTCGCCTTCGCCGCGACCCGGCTGAAGACCCACATCTCCAAGTTCCCGGCGCTGGTCACCGACCGCACCGCGTGGAACAAGGTCTACCGGCGCAGCTTCTGGGACGAGCACGCCTTCCAGTACCCGGAAGGCATCCTCTACGAGGACGCCCCCGTCTCCATTCCCGCGCACTACTTCGCCAAGAGCGTCGACGTCATCGGCGAGTGCGTCTACCACTGGCGCGTCCGCGAGACCGGCGAGCGCTCCATCACCCAGCGCTCCACCGACCCGGTCTCGGTCATCGACCGCGTGACCTCCGTCCGCCTGGTCCGCGAGGCGCTCCAGAGCAAGCAGGGCGCCGCCTACACCCGCTACCTGCGCGACTACGACCGCAACGTGCTGAGCGAGGAACTCCCGCTCATCTACAAGTACGTTCCCGAGGCCGGCGCCGAGTTCCGTGCCGCCTTCGCCAAGGAGGCCGGCGGCTTGGTCCGGGAGATCGGCCCCGGGCTGTGGCCCGACCTGACGGTCGCCGACCGGCTCAAGGCCTACCTCGCCGCGGAGGGCCGGATCGAGGAGTTCGTGGCCCTCGTCCAGCACCAGCGGGACTTCACCTACAGCGTGCCGGTCAAGGGACTGGCCCGCCCGCAGGCCGACTACCCGTTCCTCAAGGCACCGGTACCCGCCAAGGTCCTCACCCTCGGCCCGCGCGAACGCCGCGTCGTCAGCCGCGTCGAGCAGGCCCACTGGGCCGACGGCAAGCTGCTGCTGCGCGGCTACGCCCTCCCCGGACACCTGGGCGCCGAGAGCCGCCTCGGCTCGCGCAAGATGCTGGTCTTCCGCGAGAACGGCAAGCGCCGCCGGACCGTCGTCACCACCCGTACGGTCGCCTCCCCGATGGCCACCGTGAACTCCCCGCACCTCGCCCTGCGCCACGCCGACTGGGCCGGTTTCACCGCCGTGATCGACCCCACCGCCTTCCAGACGGGCGGGAAGTGGAACGAAGGCGTGTGGAGCACCTCCGTCGCCGTCACCGGCGCCGGCGGACTGCACCGCGCCCGGCTCAAGGGCGGCGAGCACGACAGCGGACAGAACCCGCCCGCCCACTGGGTCGCCCCGGACGTGCGGATCGTCCCCAGCACCACCGGGACCTTCAGCGTCCAGGTCGAGATCGTCCGCGCCCGCGCCCTGGACGTCCGCCCGGCCGGTGACGACGCCGTCGAGGTGGCCGGCGAGCTCGCCGCCGAAGTCGGCGCCGGAGCCGCCCTGCGCGCCGTGCACGTCTCCACCCGCACCGCGCTCACCTTCCCGCTGGAGACCGCCCCCGCCGTCACCGGCGGCCGGATCCCCTTCACCGTGCGCGTGCCGCTGGCCGATCTGGCCGCAGTCCCGGACGCCCCGGTCGTGCCCGGCGAGTGGACCCCGGAGCCGTGGAGCCTGTCCGTGACCGGCGCCGACGGCGCCGAGCACCGGCTGGCGCACGACGAGCGCGCCGGCTTCGCCGGACTGGTCCTCGCGCTGCCCGGGGAGGAGCCCGGCCGGGCCCTCTTCGCCAAGCGCGGCACCACCGGACACCTGACCTTCTCGGTCCAGGTCTCCCCGCCGCTGGTCGACACCGTCGAGGCCAAGGACGGCGCGCTCACGCTCCGGGGCCGGTTCGTCGCCCCCCTGGACGAGCCCTACGAGCTGGTCCTGCACGACCCGACCGGCCTGGAGTTCAGCTACCCCGTCACCCGCGACGGCGACACCTTCGAAGCCTCCTTCGAGCCGGTGCTCCCCGAGAGCCGGGCCGGCCGCACCCCGCTGCCGCAGGGCCGCTGGTGGCCCACGCTGCGCCCGGTCTCCCAGGGCGGGGCCACCGCCGGCCTGCTCGGCGTCGACCGCGGCGCCCCGCTGCAGTTCGCCCCGACCGCCCTGCACGCGGGACCCCACGCCGTCACGGCCCGGGACCGCCGGATAAGGGTCGAATCCCGCCTCTACGACCGCGTGGCGCTGATCGCCGATCCGATGATCAGCCCGCACGACCGCTCGCGCTACGCGCAGCGGATCGCGCGCGACGTGACGTACCCGGCGCAGAGCGCCCTCCCGGTCAAGGACGTCGTGGTCTACGACGCCTTCCAGGGGCACGGCGGCGGAGACTCGCCGCGCGCCATCCACGAGGAACTGCTGCGCCGCGACGAGAAGCTGGAGCACGTCTGGCTGGTGCGCGACGGCCGGGCCGAGGTCCCGGAGACCGCCCGCGCGGTCCAGTACGACAGCCTCGAGTCCTGGGACGTGCTCGCGCGGGCCCGGTACTACGTGGTCAACGACAGCGTGCCGCGCGCCTTCCGCCGGCGTCCCGGCCAGACCGTCGTGCAGACGTGGCACGGTACGCCGCTGAAGCAGATCGGCCACGACTTCATGCACGACTACTACACCAGCCCCGAGGTGCTGGACGCGCTGGAGCACGACAGTGCGCAGTGGTCGCTGCTCGCCTCCCCGGGCTCGTACGCCACCCCGGTCCTGAAGCGGGCGCTCGGCTACGGCGGCGAGGTCATCGAGTCCGGCAGCCCGCGCACGGACGCGCTGGTGCGGCCCGACGCGGAGCGGATCGCGGAGGTCCGCCGGCGGCTCGGCCTGCCGGAGGGCAAGAAGGTCGTGCTGTACATGCCCACGTGGCGGGAGAACCGCCTGGGCTGGACGGTCACCTCCGGCTACAAGCTCGACCTGCAGATCGACCTGGACGCGGCCCGCCGTGAGCTCGGCGAGGACCACGTCCTGCTGATCCGCGGCCACCACAAGGTCACCGAGCAGCTGCGCGAAGGCGTCCGCGACGGGTTCGTCGTCGACGTGTCGCGCTGGCCCGACGCCACCGACCTGCTGCTCGTCGCCGACGTGCTGATCTCGGACTACTCCTCCGCGATCTTCGACTTCGCGCACACCGACCGGCCGGTCCTGCTCTTCGCGTACGACCTGGAGCACTACCGGGACACGCTGCGCGGGTTCACCTTCGACCTGGAGAAGAAGGCCCCGGGCCCGCTCCTGCGGGATTCGGCGAGCCTGATCGAGGCCGTGCGGAACGTGGACGCGGTGGGTGCGCAGTACGCGCAGGCGCGTGCGGCGTTCCGCGAGGAGTTCTGCGACCTGGACGACGGCCAGGCGGCCCGCCGGATCGTCGACCGCATGCTCGAGATGTAACCCGCAGGAGTGCATTCCAGACTGGATACGGACCGGTCCCGGCCCCACCGATGAGTTTCGGGGCCGGGACCGGTCTGTATGTGCGGGACGGATTCCCCCACCCGCACACTCTGGAGGCAGTCATGGCGAGCAACCCCTTCACCACGTGTCTGTGGTTCGACGGCGCGGCGGAGGCCGCCGCCGACTACTACCTGTCGGTCTTCAAGGACGGCAAGCGCGGCCGCGTCGGCCTCTACCCCGAGGGGAGCCCCGGCGTCGCGGGCGAGGTCATGGTCGTCGAGTTCGAGATCAACGGCCAGAGGTTCGTCGGCCTCAACGGCGGCCCGCAGTTCCCCTTCACCGAGGCCGTCTCCTTCCAGATCCACTGCGCCGACGACGCCGAGGCCGACTACTACTACGAGGCGCTGACCGGCGACGGCGGCCAGGAATCCGCCTGCGGGTGGGTCAAGGACAAGTTCGGGCTGTCCTGGCAGGTCATCCCGGCCGGGGCCATCGAGCTGATCTCCGACCCCGACCCGGGGCGGGCCGCGCGGGCCACGGCCGCGATGATGAAGATGAAGAAGCTCGACGTGGCGGAGATGCGGCGGGCGGCCGACGCCGGCTGAGGCGTCAGAGGAGCATGTCCTCCGAGGCGATCCGCGCCAGCAGGGCGGGCAGAGCCGTCCCGATGGGCTCGCGGATCACCTCGTCGGCGAGGGGGTCGTACGGGGTCTCCTCCGCGTTCACGATGATCAGGCGGGCCCCCGCCTCCGCGGCCATCCCGGCCAGCGAGGCCGCGGGCTGCACCTGGAGCGTCGAGCCCACGGCCACGAAGACCTGGCACCCCTTGGCGACCGCCACGGCCCGGGCCAGCACCTCGGGGTCCAGCCGTTCCCCGAACATCACGGTCGCCGCCTTCAGGATCCCGCCGCACGCCAGGCAGGCGGGATCCGACTCCCCGGCGGCGATCCGGGCCAGCGCCTCGTCCATGTCGGTACGGGCACGACAGGCCGTGCACACCACGGCCCGCGCCGTGCCGTGCAGTTCGAACACCTTCCGCGCGGAGGTCCCGGCGAGCTGGTGCAGCCCGTCCACGTTCTGCGTGATCACCCGCAGCGGGATCCCGGCACGCTCCAGATCGGCGACGGCCAGGTGCGCGGCGTTCGGCCGTGCCCCCAAGGCCCCGATCTCGGCGCGCATCAGCCAGGACCGGCGCCGGATCTCCGGATCGGCCATGTAGGAGTCATAGGTCACGAGCTTCTCGGCGTCGGGCTCCCGACGCCACAACCCCTGCGGCCCCCGGTAGTCGGGAATCCCCGAATCGGTGGACATCCCGGCCCCACTGAACACTGCGACGAGCGGCTTTCCCATGGGGCCGACTCTAGGCAGCCCGGGCGGTGTTCTCCACGGGGTTTCGGCCGGCGCACGGAGCCTGGTGAGCAGGGCCCGGTGGGCGGCCGGTGCATCCGGGCCCCCGTTCCGCGCGGACGTCCGTAGGGTGGCGGCATGCAGACCACCGTCCTGTACTGCTCCGATCCGCTGAACGGGCGCCGTCCCGACGCCCACTTCGCCGAGGAGGCCCGCGCGGTGCGCGCCGCCGGAGGCGGCGTCGCGCTCATCGACCACGACGCGCTGCTCGCCGGGGACGCGGGCCGGGCCGCGGCCGGGGTGCCCGTCGGGGCGGGGGCGCTCTGGTACCGGGGCTGGATGATTCCGGCGGCCCGGTACGCCGCACTCGACGCGGCCCTGCGCGAGCGCGGCGGCGGACTCCGCGTCACCCCGGACGCGTACCGAAGCGCCCACGAACTCCCCGGCTGGTACGAGGCGTTCGCCGGACTGACCCCGCCCAGCCGCTGGCTGGCGACACCCCCGGGGAAGACCCCGGAGCCGGACCGGCTCGCGGACGCCGCCGCGGCCCTGCCGTCCCGCGCGGGCATCGTCAAGGACTACGTCAAGTCCCGCAAACACGAGTGGGCCGAGGCCTGCCACCTCCCCGACCTCGCGGACCGGGCCGCCGTCCACCGCGTGGTGAACCGGTTCGTGGAACTCCAGGGCGAGGACCTGGCCGGCGGGGTGGTGCTGCGCGCCTTCGAGACGTTCACGGCGACCGAGGGCGTGGCCACCGAGGTCCGCGTCTGGTGGCGCGACGGCGAACCCCGGCTGGTCACCGCCCACCCCGACAGCCCGTACGCCGAGGCGGCGGCGCCGGACCTCGGACCCGTGCGGGCCGCCGTCGCGGAGCTCGGCTGCGCCTTCGTCACCACGGACCTCGCCCTGCGCGCGGACGGAGTCTGGCGGGTCGTGGAGGTGGGTGACGGACAGGTGAGCGATCTGCACCGGGAAGCCGATCGCGCGGCGTTCGTCCGCCTCCTGACGGGCGGTTGAGCCCACGCGGACCGCAGGGGTGGATCTGGTACAACAGCGGACATGACGGGACTCGCTGGATTCGAGATCAACGGCGCGAGCGCCGCCGACATGGCGCTCCTCCGGGACTGGGCCGATGAGGAGGGCTGGAACCCCGGGGACTCCGACCGCTTCGCCTTCGCCGTCGCCGATCCGGGCGGATTCCTCGTCGGGCGGCTCCGCGGGGAGCCCGTCGCCTGCATCTCGGCCGTCCGGTACGGCGCCGGATTCGGCTTCATCGGCTTCTACATCGCCCGCCCCGACGTGCGCGGGCAGGGGTACGGGATCCGGTTGTGGAAGGCCGGGATGGAGCGGCTCGACGGGCGGCTCGTCGGGCTGGACGGGGTGGTCGAGCAGCAGCACAACTACCGCAAGTCCGGCTTCCGCTCGGCCTGGAACAACGTCCGTTACGAGGGGGCGCCGCAGGCGTCCGGGGACCTTCCGGAGGAGCCGGCGCCCGGGGTGCGGATCGTGGACGCGACCACCCTGCCCTTCGGGCAACTCGCCGCGTACGACCGGAGGTTCTTCCCCACGCCGCGCGACGCCTTCCTCGCCGCCTGGGTCGCGCTGCCCGGCCGCACCGCCCTCGCCGCCGTCCGGGACGGCCGGGTCGAGGGGCTCGCAGTGGTCCGGCCGAGCAGCGGCGCCTCGCGCGTCGGCCCGCTCTACGCCGCCGACCCGGCCGTCGCGGCCGCCCTCCTGCTCCGGCTCGCGGAACGGACCCCCGACGGCAAGGTCGCCGTGGACGTGCCGGACGCCCATCCGCGAGCCGCCGCCCTGCTGGGCGGACTGGGCCTGACCCCGACGTTCGAGACCGCCCGGATGTACACCGGCCAGGAACCGGACCTCGACCTGACCGGCATCTACGGGGTCACGAGCCTGGAGCTGGGCTGAACTCAGATGGCGAAGGCCGTGCCGGTGCTGTTCCACAGCGCGCACGGGTTCGCGTAGGTGTAGGCGTAGCTCATCCGGCGGCCCTGCCACACGCCTTCGGCGGTGACGGTCAGCGGGCTCCACTCCCGGGTACACGCCGCGTCGGGGCGCGGCTCGGCGAGTGCGTCCAGGTCGGGGGCGTGGGCCTGTAACTCGGCGCAGGCGGCTTCCGGGTCCGGGTGGGTTCCGCCGGGCCGGGGCGCGCAGACCAGGGTGACCGCGCGCAGCACCGTACCGCTCACCGCGTCCTCGCCGTCGGTGACGCTCAGGACGAGCGCGGACGGGGCGTACAGGCTTTCGCCGCCGGCGGGCGCGGCTCCGGCGGCGCCCGAGCCGGCCAGGGCGGTGAGGGCGGTGAGCCCCATGGCGGCGGACGACAGTCCCAGGGTCCTGGTGACGGATCGCATGTCGAACACTCCTCGCGTCGTTGCGTCGGATAACGGACGCGAGTCTTGCCCATGCGGAACCGGAACGCCCGTTCGCACCTCTACTTCTCGTCACGCAGTGCGCACGCATGACCGCAGACCGCAGCGGTCCGGGGCGGCTGACCTGTGGGGGAGCGGCCGGCGGAATCGGCCCGAACCGCCCGGGTCAGCTCGCGGCGAGCCGGGGGGCGTACGTGTCGAGGAGGCGGGTCCGGGTCTGGTGCAGCCGCAGCGCCAGGACCCGCCCGACCCAGTGGCCGAGGGCGGACCCGAAGGCCGGATCGGCGTCCATGAGCATCCGTACGGTCGTGGCGTCGAACTCGTACGCGCGGACCGGCGTCATGGCCTCGGCGCCCAGCTGCCACACGAACGGCGGGAACAGCCACGACCAGCCGACCAGTTCTCCCGGGCCCAGGCTCTCGATGGGCGTGGGCCGGCGACCCGGAACCGGGATCTCCAGGGTCACCGTGCCGGACCGCACGATCCAGAAGGAATCCGCCCGGTTGCCCTCGTCGAAGATCCGCGCGCCCTCGGGGAAATTGACCTCACGGGCGTGGGACATCAGCCGTCCGCGGTGCTCGGTCGACAGGACGGCAGCGATCCGGATGGGGGAAGGTGTGCTCACGACGGCCTCCGATCGGGACCCCCCGCTCCCCAGTGTCGCTGACGCCGGGCCGAATCCGGGGTGTCCGCCCCCGGTGGATTGTCCGATTTTCGGCGACGCAAACCCTGAGGTGCTCCCCGGCTACTCTGCGGTCACTCCTCGGCACCGGCCTCCAGGCAGGCCAGCTCCATGGCGTCGAGCACGGCCTCGTGGCTGCGCCCGCTCAGTTCGGAGACGTTCTCGATCTGTGCCGTCGCCCAAGCCGCCAGGGTCATCACCAGCACGCGGAGCCCGTCGGTTCCGTACTCGGCGAGGACCTCGTCGGCGGTGTTCATCGCCTCCTCGGGCACCTGCTCCGGTGGTTCCAGCCCGGCCAGGCCGCGGAGCAGGGTCAGGGTGCGGCGGGAGATCTCGGGGGTCATCCTGGCCAGTCGCGTGTCTTCTTCGTCGCTCATCCCGCTCCGCCCCTCCGGTACCGCGCCCGCGCCCGCGTACGTCCCCGGGCGTGCGCTTCTGCCCGTGCCTGTGCCGTCCCCCCAGGGCACCGTAGAGGGGCGCGGGCCCGGGTGGGGCGGCAATCGCCGGAACGGGCCCGGCGTCCCATGTTCCGGACGGGCGGGTCGGTGCGATTTGGCATCCGATGGGTCAAGTGCGGTGAAAGGGGCCGGGGTTCCCTCCGGGCGCCCGTGGGTACGGCCGTGGACGTCCGTACGATAGCTTCCGGCCATTCCGTTTTTCACGGTCCGTCATTCCGCATTCCATATCGAACTGGGGGGTTCATGCGTAGATCCAGAGGGCTGGCAGCCGCTCTCACCCTGGCCCTGGCCGGCACCTGCACGGCCATGGGCCTCGGCCTCGTCGAAGAGGCCGCGGCCATCACGCCGCCGGTGGCCTTCACCGCCGACGAACTGCCTACCTGGCAGGTCAACGGTGTCGTCTGGGCCCTCGCCGAGGCGGGCGACCAGGTCTTCGTCGGCGGTACCTTCTCGGCGGTGCGCCCGCCGGACGGCGCCGCCGGAACCGAGCAGGAGGCGGTGAACTTCGCGACGCTCGACGCCGCGACGGGCGCCCCGACCTCCTGCAAGCTGTCCTTCACCGTGGGTTCCGGTACCGCCACCGTCCGCGCGCTCGTCCTCTCGCCGGACAAGTCGACCCTGTACGCCGGCGGCTATTTCGGCGCCGTCAACGGCACCGCGGTGTCCAGCATCGCCGCCATCGACGTGGCGAGCTGCACCGTGAAGACCGACTTCCGGCCCGCCTTCGCGGCCACCGTCCGGGCCCTCGCCGTCACCGGCGACACCGTGTACGCGGGCGGCGACTTCCTCACCGTCGCGGGCCAGCCCCGCGAGCGGTTCGCCGCCGTGAACGCGGCCGACGGCACGCTGAAGCCGTTCACCGCGAACGCCGACGAGCCGGGCCGCGCCGTCGAGGTCACCCCGGACGGCTCGCACGTGGTCCTGGGCGGTGACTTCTTCACCGTGGGCGGTACGAACAGCCACGCCCTCGCCGTCGTCGACGCGACGAGCGGCGCCGTCACCAAGGCCTACCCGGGGTTCATCGAGACCAACTCGGTGGTCAAGGACATCGCCACCGACGCGACCGGCTTCTACACCGGCAACGAGGGGACGGGCGGAGGCGTCTTCGACGGCCGGATCGCCCTGAACCTGAGCGACTTCGGCCAGCGCTGGCGCGACACCTGCCTCGGGGCGACCCAGGCCGTGCTCCCGTACCAGGACGTGCTCTACAGCGCCTCGCACGCGCACGACTGCTCCGGCATCGGCGAGTTCCCGGACGGGCAGCGCCACCACCTGCTCGCGCAGCCGACCGCCTCGACCGGCAAGCTGGGCTGGGCACCCGACACCAACGACGGCATCGGCGAGGGCATCGGCCCGCGCGCGATGGCGGTCGGTTCCAAGGGCGGAGTCCAGTACCTCTGGGTCGGCGGCGAGTTCACCACCGTCAACGGTGCGGCGCAGCAGAGCCTGACGCGCTTCGCCTCCACCGGGGACACGGGCGCGCCCAGCGTCCCGGTGACGAGCGCCGTGAGCTTCAAGCCCGGTGAGGCGCAGGTGCGCTGGCGCACCAGCCTCGACCTGGACGACAGCAGGCTCACGTACAAGGTCTACCGCAACGGTTCGGCCACTCCGATCGCCACGGTCGAGGCGGACTCGCTGTTCTTCCGCCGTCCGCAGGCCTCCTGGACCGACACCACCGTCACCGCGGGGCAGTCCTACACCTACCGGGTGACCGCCACCGACGCGGCCGGCAATGCCAGCGCCCTGTCGGCGACGGCGAGCGTGACGGTGCCCACCTCGGCCGACGCGTACCCCAGCGCGGTCCGCACGGACGGTGCCCAGCTGTTCTGGCGCTACGACGAGTCGGCCCTGCCCTTCGTCGCGGACTCCGCGGACGGCAACCAGAGCGGTGTGCACCTGAACGCCCCCGCCCTGCGCCAGACGCCCGGTGCGGTCACGGGCGCGAGCACGGCCATCGGCTTCAACGGCACGGACACCCAGGTGTACGGGGACCGCCGCCAGAACGTCGGCTCCACCTACAGCATCGAGACCTGGTTCAAGACGAACACCACCACGGGCGGAAAGCTCATCGGGTTCGGCAACAACCAGGCCCGCGGCAGCAGTCAGTACGACAAGCACATCTACATGACCAATGACGGCCGGCTCGTCTACGGCGTCTACAGCGGCGGGACCCACACCGTCACGACCGCAGCCGCGTACAACGACAACCAGTGGCACCACGTCGTCGCGACCCAGGGTCCGGGCGGCATGACCCTGTACGTGGACGGCGCCCAGAAGGGCACGCTGGGCTTCACCGCGCACGAGAACTTCGCCGGTTACTGGCACGTGGGCGGCGACAGCCTCGGCGGCTGGCCGGACCGTCCGGTCAGCGAGTACTGGGCGGGCCAGCTGGACGAGACCGCCGTCTACCCGACGGTCCTGAGCGCGGCCCAGGTGCAGAACCACCACACCCTGGCCTCCGCCCCGGCCGACTCGGTCGTGGAGGTCCAGGCCGCGGAGGACACCTACGCCAACGCGGGCGCCCCGAGCACCAATTACGGGACGTCCGGCTCGCTCGCGGTCCGCGGAACCTCGTTCTACGCGAGCTACCTGCGGTTCAACCTGCCCGCCGCCCCCGCCGGCACGGTGCTCAAGTCGGCCGTGCTGAGCGTGAAGACCAGCACCATGGCCGGCGCCGGTACGACGGACACGGTGTCCGTGCTCCCGGTCACCGGCTCCTGGACGGAGGCCGGAACCACGTACGCCAACCGCCCGGCCCTCGGCAGCCCGGCGCTCGGCAGCTTCGCGGGCGTCCCGGACGGCTCGGCCGTCCAGACGACCGGCCTGGACAAGGCCACCGTCGCCGGAGCGCTCGGCAGTGCCTACGGCCTGGCGCTGAGCAGCGCCGGGACGGACGCCCTGTGGCTGTGGTCCTCGGAGGCCGCGGCCAACGAGGGCGGCCCGAAGCTGACGCTCACCTTCGGCGCGCCGTAGCGGGACCTGTTCCTACGTGCGGCGGCCGGTGCGGATACTTCGCCCGGCCGCCGTCGCGGTTCGAGACGCCCCCCGCTCAGTCCCGGCCGGCGTGGTGGACGTGCGCCAGGATCTGCCGGAGCAGGGCGGCGACGTGCGCGTCGTGGAGTTCGTAGATCACGCTGCGCCCGTCGCGGCGGCCGGTCACCAGGTCGAGGTGACGCAGGAGCCGCAGATGGTTCGAGACGGTGGGCTGGCCGAGGTCGAGTGCCTCGGCCAGCTCGCCGACCGAGCAGGGGGCGTCCAGCAGGCGGGCGAGGATGCGGATCCGGGCCGGGGAGGCCAGGCCCTGCAGGACCTCGGCCACGGCGGCGGCGTCCGGTTCGGTGAGCGGTTCCGGTTGCATGCCGGTCACTTTAGATCAGTACATCAGGATCTCTCCAGGTTCATATATTTCAACATGCTGATATGTTGATGTCATGACTGAAGCCGAGAACGCGACCACGAGCGGTGGTGCGACCACCCACCGCCACGGATTCCTGGGCGAGCGCGCGGAGCTGGTCAGCGCCCTGCTCGCCCTCACCGTCTACCTCACGGGCCTGACCCTCCAGCTCACCGGCCACGGAGGCCCCGTACCGCAGGCCCTCTTCATCGCGGCGTACGCCTTCGGCGGGTTCTTCACCCTCCGCGAGGCCCTCCTCGCCGTACGCGGCGGCCGCTTCCAGGTCGACTTCCTCATGCTCGTCGCCGCGGCCGGCGCGGCCGCGATCGGGCGCTGGGAGGAGGGCGCCGTCCTGCTCGTCCTGTTCAGCCTCGGCCACGCCCTGGAGGGCTACGCCATGGGCCGGGCCCGCCGCTCCATCGAAGCGCTCGGCGCGCTGGCCCCGAGTACCGCCCTGGTGCGCCGGGACGCGGGGCCGCCGGTGGAGGTCCCCGTCGAGGAGCTGGCCGTCGGGGACACCGTCGTCGTCCGCCCCCACACCCGGGTCCCGGCCGACGGCTTCGTCGCCGCCGGCACCGGCAGCGTCGACCAGTCGCCCATCACCGGCGAGAGCGTCCCCGCGGACAAGGTCCCCGTCGCCGACCGGGCCGCCGCCCTCGCCGACCCCGGCGCGGCCGCCGGTCCGGAGAGCCGCGTCTACGCCGGCACGGTCAACGGATCCGGCGCCCTCGACATCGCCGTCACCCGTCTCGCCGGGGAGAACACCCTGGCCAGGGTCGTCAAGCTGGTGCAGGACGCCGAGGAGCGCACCTCGCCGACCCAGCGGTTCACCGAGCGGTTCACGAAGTTCTTCGTACCGGGCGTCCTCGTACTCGTCGCCGTACTGCTCGCCGCCGGGGCGCTCACCGGCGAGCCCTTCGCCGACACCTTCTACCGCGCCATGGCCGTCCTCGTCGCCGCCAGCCCCTGCGCCCTGGCCATCGCCACCCCGGCCGCCGTACTCAGCGCCGTGGGCCGGGCGGCGCGCGGGGGAGTCCTGGTCAAGGGCGGGGCGCCGCTGGAGGAGTTCGGCCGGCTGCGGACCATCGCCTTCGACAAGACCGGCACCCTGACCGAGGGCCGGCCCCGCCTCACCGAGATCGAGCCCGTCCACGCCGCCGGGCGCGAGGAGCTGCTGCGCACCGCCGTCGCCGCGCAGCGCCTCAGCGACCACCCCCTCGCACAGGCCGTGGTCCGCGACGGTGCGGGACTCGTGCGGACGGCCGCCGATTCCGAGGCCGGGAACCTGCGCGCCCTCGTCGGCCTCGGGATCGTCGCCGAGCTCGACGGGGAGGCCGTCCACATCGGCAGCCTCGCCTACGCGGACACCCTCGCGGGCCCGCCCGTACCGGCCCGGCTCCGCGCCCGTACGGAGGAACTCGCCCGGACCGGCCGCACGACCATGCTGGTCCGCCGGGGTGACCGCTGGCTCGGCACGCTCGGCCTGATGGACGCCCCGCGCCCCGAGGCCGCCGCAGCGGTGGCCGCCCTGCGCGGGCTCGGCGTGCAGCGGACCGTGATGCTGTCCGGCGACGACCAGCGGGTGGCCGACGCGGTGGGCCGCGCGGTCGGCGTGGAGGAGGTCCGGGGCGGCCTGCTGCCCGAGGACAAGGTCGCCGAGGTGACCCGGCTGCGCCGCACGGCCCGTACGGCCATGATCGGCGACGGCGTGAACGACGCCCCGGCCATGGCCGGCGCCACCGTCGGCGTGGCGATGGGCGCGGCCGGCTCGGCCGTGGCGCTGGAGACGGCGGACATCGCCCTGATGTCCGACGACCTGCGCCGGCTCCCCTTCATCACCGGCCTCAGCCGCCGCGCGAGCCGCATCATCCGCCAGAACCTCTGGCTGAGCCTCGGCATCGTCGCGGTGCTCGTCCCGGCCACCGCCCTGGGCCTCGGCATCGGCCCGGCGGTCCTGGTCCACGAGGGTTCCACCCTCGTGGTCGTCGCCAACGCGCTGCGCTTGCTGCGCTACGCCGACTGAGCCGTGGCCGGGACCGCCGCTGCACCTGCGGCCGCGTCCGTGAACGCGTAGTCGAAGGCGTACTCCACCGAGGTGTCGCCGTAGCGGTGGGCGAAGGAGCCGGAGCCGCCGAGGCCGGTCAGGCCGTCGGTGCCCGAGCCGGGGACCACGGTGAAGGTGCAGTGGGTGCCGGTGGCGTCGAAGGTGCCGCGTTCCTCCAGGACGAAGGCGCCTTCGCGGCCGTCGACGGTGCCGGTGACCAGCTCCATGCCGGTGAAGGTGCCGGTGCTGTCCCCCGTGTAGGCCACGGTGTAGGCGCAGGTGGTCGCGGGGGCGGTGAGGGCGCCGGTGAAGGCGTTGGTGACCGTGGCACGGGCCAGGCGGGGGAAGACGCCTTCCGGGCCGACGGGGTGCTCCTCCCAGTCCTTGAAGGTGAAACCGTTGGGCGTGGGCGTGGGCGTGGGCGCGGATGCGGGCGTGGGCACGGGGGCCTCCTGGTGCGGGCGGATCGGTGTTCGGCGGGCTGTCGGCCCGTCTGCGCACAGCCTGGTCCGTGTACCTGACATCTCCTGTCAGGTATGCCGGACAATGACCGCATGCGCGCCGACCGGCTCCTCTCCCTCCTCCTGCTGCTCCAGAACCGCGGCCGGATGACCGCCCCCGACCTCGCCGCCGAGCTGGAGGTCTCCGTCCGCACCGTGTACCGGGACGTCGAGGCGCTCGGAGCCTCGGGGATCCCCATCCACGCGGACCGCGGGCCGGCCGGCGGATTCCGCCTCGTCGACGGTTACCGGACCCGGCTCACCGGCCTCACCGACGTCCAGGCCGGATCCCTGTTCCTCGCCGGCGCCCCCGGCCCCGCCCGGGACCTCGGCCTCGGCGCGGACCTCACCGCCGCGCAGCTGAAACTCGAGGCCGCCCTCCCCGCCGAACTCGCCGACCGGGCCCGCCGGATCCAGCAGCGCTTCCACCTCGACGCGCCCGCCTGGTTCCGGGACGCCGACCCCGTACCGCACCTCGCGCAGATCGCCGAGGCGGTGTGGGAGCAGCGGATCCTGAAGACCCACTACCGCCGCTGGAGCGGAGCCGTCCACCGGGCGCTGTGGCCGCTCGGACTCGTCCTCAAGGGCGGCATCTGGTACCTGGTCGCCCGGGCCGCGGCGGACGGGGCGGACGGGGCGGACGAGGCCGAGGGCGCCGTGCGGACCTACCGGGTGGGGCGGTTCCTCGCCGTGGACACCCGGGGCGAGCGCTTCGAACGCCCCGAGGGGTTCGAACTCGCCGCCTACTGGGAGGAGTCCGCCCGCCGCCTGGAGGCGGCCACGCGCCGACAGACCGCCTTCGTACGGCTCTCCCCGCACGCCCGGCGCCTGCTGCCGATGTGGTTCGGGGCGGCGGGCGTCCGCGCCCTCGCCACCGCGGGGCCGCCGGACGCGGACGGCTGGGTGGGCGTGGAACTCGCCGTCGAGTCCGGTTCCGTGGCCGTCGGCGACCTGCTCCGCCTCGGCGCGGAGGCCGAGGTGCTCGGACCGCCGGAGCTGCGCCGGGCCCTCGCGGACACGGTGGCCGAGCTGGCCGGGCGCTACAGGTGAGAACCTGCGAGAACCGGCGATGGCCGGCGAGCGCTGGTGGGAAACCGGTTGCGCCCGGCCGGTGGCCCGACGAAGATCCACGGCATGACGACGATGCGAAAGGGCGTTCTGCGCCCGGGGCTTTGAGCCCCCGACCGCCGGGTCCCGAGGGCCCGGCCGACTGTGTGGATGCCTGGCTGGACGAGGCCGGGCAGGACCGTACCGGCGATGCCTACGGGGCGGCCCGCTCCGCGGTCTTCGCCGCCGTACGCCGTGACGGCGACGGCCCCGAGGCGAGGCGGCTCGCCTCCCTTGCCTCCGGCGCGCGGGGCGACGTACGGCTGTGGGTGCTCCGGCTGCTCGCCGACCTGGCATCCGGCGCCGAGGACCGTACGGCCGCGGCCCGGACCGCGCTGCCCCTGCTGGACGACCCCGACCCGCCCGTGCGGCGGGCGGCCGCCTGGCTGTTCGCCGAGGCGGACCGGGCGGGGGCCGAGCAGCTCCTGACCGCCCCGGTGGACCATCCCGGCGCACCGGACCCCGTGGCCCGCCTCGCGCTGGCCGAGGCCCTGCTCGTACGGGACGGGGACGGCCTCGCGGAGCGGCTGCGCACCGACGCCGATCCTGCGGTCAGACTGCGCGCCACCCCGGCTCCCGAGGGCGAAGCCGTCCTCGAGGACCTCGACGTCGCCGGGACGCGGATCGGCGGCCCCGGCAGCCGGGTGACCTGGCGGATCGGCACCGTGTGGGGGATGAAGGCGCGCAGCTCCGTGGACGAGAGCACCTGCTACGCGTGGATCGCCCGGCTCGCGGTCCGGCCGACGGAGGCGGCCCGCCTCGCGGCCGTGGACCTGGCGGCGGAGGCGATGCGCCACTGGCGGGCCGCCCCGGCGGCCCTCGTACCGCACCTGCGGCCGCTGCTGGCGGACCCCTCGGCGGGGCCCGCGGCCGCACGCGTGCTCGGGGCCTCGCTGGAGGCCGCCCGGCTGTGCCGGGAGGAACTGGCGGAGCCCGGCGCGGGCCGGGCGGAGACGGCCACGTTGGCGCTCGCCCGGATCGGGGACGTACGGGCCCTCCCGGAGCTCTGCCGGATCGTCCGCGCGGGATCGTCCGGGTGGCGGTCCGCGGAAGCCGCCAAGGGCCTGGCCGGTGTACCCGGCGCGGACCTCGCTCCGCTCGTGGCGGCGGCCGTGGCGGCCCTGGACCTGCCCGGGTCCGAGGAAGCGCAACGGGCGCTCGCCGTTCTGAGCGCGTGCGGAGCGGCCGCGGCCCCTGCCGTGCCCGCGCTGGTCCGGATGCTGGCAGGGCTGCCGGCCGACGGTCCGCGCAACCAACGGGAGCGCCGCCTGGCGGGCAGCCTGATCGCGACGCTCGGAGCCATCGGCCCGGCGGCGGCACCCGCCCTGCCCCTCCTCGACGCGATCCCCGAGAACGGTCCCGGCACCCGCGCCGGGCACACCGCCATGGCCCGGATCCGGATCTCCGGGGACCGCCGCCGGGCGGAGGAGACGCTCGCCGGACTGGGGGACCGGCCGCGCGACATCGCCCTGGCGGCCCGGATCCTGGAGTGGCTGGCCGACCACGGCGGACTGGAGCCCCACCACGTGGCCCGGCTCCGCGAGAACGCCGCCGACGCGGAGCGCGCGCACCCGCGACTCCTCGCCACCTTGTGGCTGCACGCCAGTGACGAGCCGACGGGCCCGCCGCTCGACGCCCTCCTGGACCACGTGGCGCGCGATGGCTTCGGCCCGTACGTCTGCCGAGTCCTGGCAGCCCTGGGCCCCGCCGCAGCACCGGCCCTTCCCGCCCTGCGGGCGGCGGCGGAGCACAGCGTCCGCATCCCGATGTACCTCGGTGACCGCGACGAGGAGATGCGCGAGGACGAACGCCTGGCAGAAGCGGTCCACAACACCCTGCACCGGATCACCGAGCCCCGACCGGCAGGCCCGGACACCGGAGACGAGACGGCTTCGGCCTCGGTGCTCAGACCTTGAGCCGGACATGGCCGATGGGTGCACTGGTGCAGGGCAGCCGGGTCACGGTCGTCCGTGACCCGGTCTGGGACGGGCCTTGGCAGGTCGAGTTCGCTGGAACGGTCGACGCGATGTGTGCACCCGAACCCAACGAGCACGCCCGGGCATTCGAGGGTGAGCTGCTGTACTGGGTCACCTTCGACACACCGCAGTACGACAGCGGCGGGGACGGCCCCTATCGCAAGGCCCAGATCTGGGGTCGCTACCTGAGGGCCGACCCGGAGCCCGAGGCGTAGACCTCCCGCAGGTCACGCGGCTGCGCTCGCTGCGTGCGGGCCGACCAAGCACGGCGGTGTGGTCGTCTTCGGTGACCGGGCCGCGTGGGCCGGCCCCGGGCGTGCGCTCGGCTCGAAGAACCGACAGCTGGCCGCCCGCTGTGACGGCGGCCATGTCCTCGCCACCGGCGAGACTGAAGGATGGTGGTCATGATGGCCCCATGACACTGGGGCCATCGAGCGATGACGCTGTCGAAGCAGGCTGGCAAAAGGTCCGCGCGGACGGACGCGTGCGCCCGGAGCTGCTGGACGCGGCGTACGCCGAACCGGGCCTGCGACAGCTTTTCCCCTGGACCGGCATGGGCGAGCTGCACTTCAGCCGCTGCACCGAACAACGGTGGACGTGGGACATCCCCTACATCCAGCCTGCAGCCGACGGACATTACTGGGTGTCGGGTCCTCTCCGTTCGCAGGCCGTGGGGCCTGCGGAGACGGTCTCACAAGCCATCGCCATGGTTGTGGAGCGCCTTCCGGTCGGCTGTGGGCCGGCCTTTCTCGGGACTTCGGACGAACTCGCGGTCCACGAGGCGATGCAAGAGCGGTTCGATGGTTGAACGGCACGCTTGGGGCGTGTCTTCCGGATCAGGCCGGGCCCGCGGTGTCCGGTGTCGTGCGGGCCTTGGCCGCCGCCCCGGGGCGGGGGACGCCGTCCACCGCGAGGCAGATGCCGAAGACGCGGTCGTGGCCGGTCCAGCCGTTGATGCGGCCCCGGTTGTTGGAGATCTGGACCCGGCGGCGCGGAGGGTCCACGGCCGTGACGAGGTGGAGGTACACCGTGCCGGACACCCGGGCCAGCACGATGTCGCCGGGTTCCAGCAGCGTGGGGTCCGTCGGGGCGACCTGGACGCGTTGCCGGCTGTGGACGAGCGGGACCATGGACGTGCCGGTGGGCCGGAATTCCACCGTTGCGCCCGCGCGGACGCGGTCTGCCTGGACGTCGAGCATTCCCATCCGGTGAGTGTCCCCCGGCGGGGGCCCCGCGGGTACCGGATTTCGGCGGTGGCCTCAGGGAGCGGGCGGTGGTTCGACCTCCAGGAAGCGGCGGCGGCGGGGGCCGCGGTACAGCAGGCAGACCCAGCCGAGGCGTTCGAGGGCGGCCGCGCAGGCCGTGAGGCGGTCCTGTTCCTCCTCAGCAGCGCCGCCGCCCGGCGGGCCGAGCCAGGTCACCTCGACGCGGCCCTCCCCGGAGGCTGCGGAGCCCACGCGGTACCCGGTCCGGGTGCGCGGTCCGCCCGGGTCCTGCGCCGACGGCGGGATGCCCGCCGCCTCCAGTGCGAGAGCCACCGCGCGCGGCATCAGCCGGAGCTCCCACGGGGCGGGAACTCCGGCGCCGGACGGGCCGTTGACGAGCCGGCGGATCTGCAGCAGGCCCTCGTAGGCGGTACGGAGCTCCGCCGCCCGCCCCGCTTCGGAGGGCGCGGGGCCGTCGCCGCTCGCCGGTTCGAAGCCCTGCCCGGGTGTGTTCACGTACGGCTGTCCCCTCGACCGATTCCGATCCGGTCTCTCGTCGTGTCCGCTTCTGAGTACCTCACACCCAACGGCCTGAGTATCCGGGCCGATTCCCGGGGCGGCCCCCGCTGATCGAATGGGGGCATGACCTCCGAGACCGTCACCAGCGCCGCCACCGCCACCGCGCCCGCCGCGAACCGCCCGCGGATGCAGCAGCACGTGACCACCGCCGGCTCCGCGCTCGCCGTGGCCCTGGTCCCGCTCGTGGTCGGGGTCCTGGTGGCCAAGGGGCTCGCCGCGGACCCGCACGCGCCGGTCAACGCCCTGATCACCGGCGGCGGCCAGCGCGCCGGTCTGCCGCGGGCGGAGTGGCGCCGCCGCGGGCACGCCACGATGCGTCGGCTGCGCACGGTCCGGCGCGGAGCCGTGCGCGGAACGGTACGGGGCGCGGCACGGGGTCGTGCCTACGTGACGGGCGGCCGCCCGGCGGGTCGCTGAGCCCGCAGCCATGCCTCGGCGGCCTTCGGGGAGCGCAGCCGCACCACCCGCAGCGGAACGAACCGGGCGTCGTCGGCCAGCCCGCCGATCTCCGCACGCCGGGCCCCGTACTGGGACCAGGCCCACCACGCGGGGTGGTCGGCGTGCAGCCACTCCCGCCACCGCTCCCGGTTGCCGCCGAACAGCCGCTCCCGCAGCAGGCTCCGGCGCAGCGAGCGCACCAGGACCCGGCGCATGACGGTACGGCGCGGCTGGTCCAGCCACACCACGGTGTCGGCCCGCCGCCACAGCAGCTCGCGCGCGGCCTCGGGCCCGTGGGAGTCGAGGATCCACCGGTCGCCCTCCCCGATCCGCTCCAGGTCCGCGACGTAGGACGGGCTGACGGCCCACCCCGGCCCGGAGAAGTGCAGCTCGTCCATCTCGTGGTACGGCAGGGCGAGCAGCCGTCCCAACTCCCGGGCCAGGGTGGACTTGCCGGCTCCGCTGATGCCGACCACGAGTACGCGTTGCATCAGCGGAGCCTAACCGGGGGCGCGGTCCGTCAGGCGCCGAGGGGCTCCTGCAGTTCGGTGACCCACTGGTTGCGGTCCTCCGGGCAGGCCAGCGACACCTCGCGGGCGTAGCCGGAGGAGCGCTCCCCGTTCGCGTCGATCCACTGGGCCAGGGCCTGCGCGGTCGGCAGGACGGAGTCCATCGAACCCCGGTGTACGACCGTGGCCGCCCGCTCGACGGCGGGCAGCACGACGATGCGTACGTCGCCTCCGAGGTCCTCGGCCCGGACGCCCGGCGCCACCGCCACCCCTGCGTGGACCAGGACGGCACCGGGACGGGACGCGTCACCGGCGTCCTCGTAGTACGCCACGCCCGGGTCGGTCAGCGTGACGCCGGCGGCCTCGACACGGCTCAGCAGCTCGTCGTAGAGCGGGCCGATGACCGGGCCGATGTCCTGCCCGTCGTAGCTGGCAGCGACCCCGCTCAACTCGGCGAGGCGGACGGGCGGAAGGCTCTTCACGACGATGTCGATGGAAGACATGGTTCCCTCGTTCTCGATGATCCGGAGCCTCGTCTCGACCTGGGTCAGCCGGGCCGCCGCAGCGGCCATGGCCGATTCCAGTTCCGCCTGCCGCAGCCGCAGCATGCCGCGCAGCTCCTCCGCGCTCACCAGCTCGTCGAGTATCGACCCCACCTGTTCCAGGCTGAAGCCGAGCTCTTTGAGCGCGATGACACGGTTGAGGCGGGCGAGCTGCCCGGCCTCGTAGTAGCGGTAGCCGCTGGCGGGGTCGACACGGGCCGGGTGCAGCAGTCCGAGGGCGTCGTAGTGACGCAGCATGCGGACCGATACCCGGCCGTGCTTGGCGAAGTCTCCGATGGTGAACATGACGCCTTCCAGTGCAGGCCCTGACACGGTGTGAGAGTCAAGCGCGCCCAGAATATGCGGCATGTGAAGCCATCGGGCCAGGTCAGCGGCCGGCTTGGCGGATGCAGAGATCCACGATGGAAGGCGGCAGGGCACCGTCCGCAGCCGCGCACAGCTCGTCCGTACGGGGCAGCGGCGGTACGGGGTTGCGTGCGGGGCGGTCGGGGTGGGCGGCGGTCTTCTTGGGCGGGTGCGCGCGGCGCGGCGCGGCCGGTTTCGTGCGTCGTTCGGCCACCGGGCGCGGGGCCTCGACGGCACGCCGGACGGGTGCGTGCCCGGCGGCCCGGTCGGCGCCGTCATCGTCGGCGCCGGCCCCCGCCGGGAGTGCGCCGAGGGGCAGCGCCTCGGCGGGGAGCCCGACCGCACCGGCCGCGGGGGACGCGTCGGCCGGCCCGCTCAGATCCGGCGCATCGGCGGGCGGTACGGGGTCGCGCGCGGGCACGTCGGACACCCCCGGGCCGCCGACGGACACGCAGCCGGCGCTCGCGAGGAGGGCGACGAGGGAGAGGGGCAGGACCCGGCGTAACTGCATCGGACCACCATGCCGCACCCGCGGGCGGGCCGGTTCCCGCGCTCGTGCGCGGGGGTGGGGCGGGGACGGCCGAGCGGACCGGGAAGGGCGCCGTGGGGGCTGCTGAAACGGTTCGGTGGGCTCACTGTGATCGTTTCTGCCGTGTCGGGAGGTTCACCGGCCCGGGAGCACGCGCACGTGGACGGGGGTGGACCTGGCGGAGAAATCCGGACAAGGTTCGGATGGGAACGACAGTGCGGATGCCGGGGGAGGCGCGACCTCCGGTACTCCGCACCGCCGTGCCGGTTCCCCGGACCGGCCCCGCCCGAGCGGTGGGAACGCTCCGGTGGGCCGCCCGCCTGCCCTCCCGCCTGCCCCGTATGGAGTCCCGCCCCATGACCGCAGCCCCCGCGCCCGGCAACGAACCGCAGCCCCCGGAGCCGAAGCACCTGCCGAGTCCTGTTCCCGTCCCTGCCTCGGACCCTGCTCCAGTGCCCCCGCCCGGATCACCCGGATCACCCGGATCACCGGATGGGCCCGCCTCCGCGACGGGCCGGACGGTCGGGGACGCGGTCGCGGTCGCTCCGGACGGGGCCGTCGCCGGGTGGCGGGGATGGGGGGCCGTAGGGGCGGTGGCGCTCGGGATCTTCTGCCTCATCACCTCCGAGTTGCTGCCCGTCGGCCTGCTCACCCCCGTGGGCGCCGATCTCGGCGTGTCCGACGGCACCGCCGGGCTGATGGTCACCGTGCCCGGGCTGATCGCGGGATTCTGTGCGCCCCTGGTCACCGTGGGCGCCGGCCGGCTCGACCGGCGGTGGGTGCTGGTCGTGCTGATCGCCCTGATGGCCGTCGCCAACCTGGTCGCGGCCCTCGCGCCGGGCTTCGGCGTGCTGCTGGCCGCCCGGCTGCTCGTGGGGGTCAGCGTCGGCGGGTTCTGGGCCATAGCCGGCGGCCTCGCCGTCCGCCTCGTCCCGGCGCACCACGTCGGCCGGGCCACCGCGCTCGTCTTCGGCGGAGTCCCCACGGCCTCGGTGCTCGGCGTCCCGGCCGGGACCCTGCTCGGTGAACTCGGCGGCTGGCGCTTCGCCTTCGCGGCCGTGGGCGGGCTCGGCCTCCTCACCCTGGCCGCGCTGCTCCTGCTGCTCCCTCCGCTGCCGCCGACCCGGACCATCACCTTCGCCCAACTCCCGGCCCTGCTCCGGCGCAACCGCGCGGTCCGGGCCGGGGTGGCCGTCACCTTCCTGCTGGTGACGGGGCAGTTCGCCGCGTACACGTTCGTACGGCCCATCCTGCAGGACGTGTCCGGTGTCGATGCCGCCTACGTGAGCACCCTCCTCCTCGGGTACGGGGTGGCGGGCGTGGCCGGCAACTTCCTGGCGGGGGCGCGCGATCCGTACCGCACGCTGTTCACGGTCGGGGCCTCCCTCACCGTGATCCTGGCGCTGCTCGCCACGGTGCCGGGAGCGGTCGCGGGGACGGTGCTGTTGCTGGCCTGGGGGCTCGTGTACGGCGGGGTCTCGGTCAGTCTCCAGAGCTGGATGATCAAGGCCGCACCGGATGATGCGGAGGCCGCCTCCTCGCTCATGGTGGCCATGTTCAACCTGGCCATCGCCGCGGGTGCGCTGGCGGGCGGTCTGGCCGTCGACGGGATCTCGGTGCCCGCGGCCCCCTGGGCCGGAGCCGCCCTGATGGCCCTGGCCGCCGTCACCGTCCGGGTCACCTCGACGTCCCGCACGGCCACGCGGGCCGTCACGGGCGGGGGCGAGGCCTCCGCGCCCGGTGCCGCCGATGCCGGAGGCCCCGCCGGGGCCCGCGACGCTTCACCGGCCGACCGGCGATAGAGCGGCGGTGGATCCCGGAGGACGGGCCGGCGGTAGACCCTGGAGCGGGAGTTGACCGTCCGCAATCCGGACGGTCGACCTCCCCGGCCCGGCAGAGGGGGCGATCCCGACGGGACGGTTCCGGTGAAGCGGCCATGCCCAGACGGGGCGGATGGGGTGGATCGGACATCCGGCTTGACCTGGGGCATCTCCTGGGGAAAGAGTGCGCCGGTCGAACACCATCAACCGGACCGTCCGCGTCCGCGCATCCGGACGTCCAGCGCCACCGCACGAGCTTCACCTCGGAGATCCCTCACATGCCCATGTCCGCCCGCTCTCCTCTGGCTTCGGCAGCTGTCGGCGGTTTCGGCGCGGGCATGTCCGCGCCCCCGGCGATCGGCGGTGGCCGCGTTCCGGCCGCCGGCGCCGGGACGGTCCTGGTCGCCCGGCGGCGCAGGACCTGACCGGCCGGGTACGGGGGCCGACACCGCACCGCCGCGCCGTCCCCCGTACCCGCCGCGAGACAACCGTGTCCCCTGACCCCTATGAGAGTGGGATCGTGCCCGACGACGATCGCTTGCTCGTACGCCCCTACGTGGCCCCCTCGGGCCCGCTGCACGGCTCCTCCGCGCCCGCCTGGCCCGAGGAGTCCGGGCGGATCCTCGTACCGACGCGCTTCGGGGCGTCCGCCGAGGAGCCCGCGCCCTCGCGCGCACCCGGTTCGGACCCCGCGCCCGAGGAGCGGCGGCCCACGCCCTCGGCGGTTTCATCGGCCGACCGGCGGGGCATCCGGCTCCCGTTCGTGGGACTGGCCCTCCTCGCCCTAGGGGCGGCTGGGGCCCTCGCGTACCTCCTGCGCGGCCCCGACCGGGAGCCGCCGCGAACCGTGGTCCCGCCGAACCTGTCCGTACCGGTCCTTCCCGCGCGCAGCCCGGGGGCGGGCGAGGAGACCGCGCAGGCCGGGGAGTCCCCGAGCCCGCCCGCGACCGGAGCCCCGTCCGCGACGGCTCCGCCGGCCACGGGACGGCCCTCGTCCGGCCCGTCGCCGAGTACGACCCGGGACCCGAAGCCCCCGGGCCCGACGGGCACCCGCCCGACTCCCGGCGACGGCACCCTGGGCCCGGGGGACCGCGGGGCCGAGGTGCGCGCCCTCCAGGAACGGCTCCACGCGCAGGGGTTCACGTACGTCTCCCTCACCGGCGTCTACGACGAGCAGACCCGGCGTGGCGTCACCCAGCTCCAGCAGAACCGGAGCATCAAGGGCGACCCACTGGGCGTCTACGGTCCGGCCACCCGCGCTGCCTTCGGCATCGAAGGCTGAACACGGCCCGTTCGCGCGGTTCGAGTTCTCGGTGGCAGGGTGCAGTCATGGATCAGACAGAGGTGTTGCTCATCGGAGGGCGTGCGGGCGTCGGAAAGACGACCGTGGGGTGGGAGGTCTCGGCGCGTCTGCGTGCCGCGATGGTGGCCCACTGTGTCATCGAAGGCGATTTCATGGGGCAGGCGCATCCGGCTCCGGAGGGAGACCCCGGCCGCAGGAAGATCGCCGAGCGCAATCTGACGGCGCTCTGGTCGAACTACGCCGAGCTCGGGTACCGCCGCCTGATCTACACGCACACCGTGAGCGTTCTGGCCGAGAACGAGGGCATGTTCCAGCGGGCCATGGGGGCGGACGTCAGGATCGTGCGGGTCGTGCTCACCGCGTCCGACGCCACCGTGCGCGAGCGGCTGACCGCTCGGGAACTGGGTTCGGAGCTGGAGCACGAGTTGGAGAGCAGCGCCCGCAAGGCGCGGATCCTGGAGGAGCGGACGCCTCTCGACACCGTGCGCGTGTCGACTGACGGACGGTCCGTGGTCGACATCGCGCGCGAAGTGGTGGACACCGCCGACTGGCTTCCCCGCGCCGCGGGTTAGAGCTCATCTCACGGGGTGAGTCGCCAGCGGATGGTGAGGGGCAGTTGACGGTGGAGAAGGCGAGGAAACCGTCTCGGCATGCCACAAGATCGGATAGCGTGCGCGGCCATGGGTGAGCTGATAGTGATCCGGCACGGTCAGACCGAGTGGAGCCTGTCGGGACAGCACGCGGGCCGGACCGATGTACCGCTGACCGACGTAGGCGAAGCTGCGGCCAGGGCTCTTGCTCCGAGGCTGGCCCGCCGCCGTCTGGCCGCCGTGCTCAGCAGCCCGCTGAGCCGCGCCATGCGGACGGCCGAACTGGCCGGCCTGACTGGCATCAGGCCCGATCCCGACCTGCTGGAGTGGGACTACGGCGGCTACGAAGGCCTGACCGCCGAGCAGATCCGTGAGTCGAGGCCGGGTTGGGACCTGTGGCGCGACGGCGTCCTTCCCGGTGACGCCGACCACCCAGGTGAGCACCTCGCGCAGGTGGCCGCGCGCACGGACGCGGTGTTGGACCGCATCCGTCCGCTGCTGAACGACGGTGACGTCGCCGTCGTCGCGCACGGCCACCTGGCCCGCGTGCTCACCGTGCGGTGGCTCGGCCTCGACGCGTCCGCGAGCCGACTGCTCGGCCACCCGCATCCGGGCACCCTCAGCTTCCTGGCCGCCGAGGACGGGCAGCCCTTCATCTCCGCCTGGAACGTCCCGTAGCCGGCAAGTGCTCGGCCTTGCGTTCGCAGCGGCGGTGAAGCCTGCGGCAGCCGGCGCGCCGGGCCACGGTGCGCTCGACTGTCCAGCGGTGACGCCCCGGCCGTGGGGAGGATCCGACTCCCCTTCGGGCGAAGCGCGGCGTCGCCGCTCGGCCCGTCAGCGCCCGCCGGCGACGCGCAGGATCGTGCCGGTCGTGTACGCGGCGTCCGCGGACAGCAGCCAGGCGATGGCCGCGGCGACCTCCGCCGGCTGGCCGGCCCGCCCGAGCGGGATCTCGGCGGCTGCGAGTGCCGGGCGGTCGGGGTCGCCCATGGCGGCGTGCATGTCGGTGTCGATGATGCCGGGAGCCACGGCGTTGACCCGGATCCCGTCCGGGCCCAGCTCCTTGGAGAGGCCCAGGGTCAGGGTGTCGGTGGCGGCCTTCGTCGCGGCGTAATGGACGTAGCGGCCGGGACTGCCCAGGGTGGCGGCCGCGGAGGAGACGTTGACGATCGCTCCGCCGCCCGACTCGGCCATGTCCCGGGCGGCCCGGCGGCAGCAGAGCAGGTACCCGAGGAGGTTGACGTCGAGCACGCGGCGCAGGTCCTCGGTCCGGATGTCGGCGAGCCGGCCCGGAGTGCCGGTCACTCCGGCGTTGTTGACCAGTCCGGTGACGGTACCGAACTCGGCTCCGGCGATGTCGAAGAGCCGGTCCACGCCGCACTCCTCGGAGGTGTCGCCGCGCACGGTCACACACCGGGCGCCGGCCTCCCGTACCCGGTCCGCGGTGGCCTTGGCGGCGGCGTCGTCGTGGAGGTAGCCGAGGACGAGGTCGTGCCCGTCTGCGGCGAGCCGGACGCACGTGGCGGCGCCGATTCCGCGACTGCCTCCGGTGACGATGGTGACCGGACGACGTGACATATGAGCCTCCTGTGTGACGCAATACCCCGTGTCGTGCCCACACCTGGGATCGCCGCAGGCTAACACCGGGATATGTGGTGGACCAGCGGAAATGGCGTACCGCACAGTGCTGTCGGAGCCCCTGCCGGGGCCTCTGCCGGAGCGTCCGCCGGTGCTCCTGCCGGAGTTCCCACGGCGGCTCCGCCCGATTCCGTCCTACCGAGGAGCACCGCCATGTCGACCCTGCGGGTCACCGCCGAAGAGCTCGTAGTCCATCCGCACCCGAACGCCGACGCGCTAGAACTGGCGCAAGTCGGTCTCTACCGGGCGGTCGTGGCCAAAGGCGCGTATCGGACCGGCGACTTCGCGCTCTACATCCCCGAACAGTCCGTCCTCCCGGCGGAGTTGATCGAGGAACTCGGACTGACCGGCCGCCTGGCCGGCTCCACCGCCGACCGCGTCAAGGCCGTTCGGCTGCGCGGCGAACTCTCCCAGGGACTCGTCTGCCTGCCGCGCGCCCTGGACGGCGTGGACCTCGGGCGGGCGGCCGAGGAGGGCACGGACTTCGCCGGGCTGCTCGGCGTCGTCAAGTGGGTCCCGCCCGTCCCGACGACCATGAGCGGCGACGTGGAGGCGGCCCCCGAGCTGCTCCCGTGGGTGGACATCGAGAACCTCCAGCGCTATCCGGAGATCTTCGAGCCCGGCGAGCCGGTCGTCCTCACGGAGAAACTGCACGGCACCGCCTGCCTGTTGACCTACCTCGCAGAAGACGGCCGCACCCTGGTCTCGTCGAAGGGCTTCGGATCCCGGGGTCTGGCCCTCCGCGAGGACGAGCGCAACCTCTACTGGCGGGCCGTACGCGGTCACGGAGTGGCCGAGGCCGCGGCCCGGCTGGCGGAACGGCTCGGGGCGACCCGGGTCGGGATCTTCGGCGAGGTGTACGGCAAGGGCGTCCAGGACCTGGCGTACGGAACCGACGTGCGGAGCGCGGCCGACGCGCCACCCGGGTACGCCGTCTTCGACGTCTCGGCCGAGATCGACGGCCAGGTGCGCTGGCTGGACCCGGCGGAGGTTCTCGTGGAGTCCGAACTCCCGCTGGTGCCACGCCTGTTCGAGGGATCGTACGACCTCGGCAAGGTCCTGGAGTGGGCGAGCGGCCGGGAGACCGTGTCCGGCCGGGCCGTGCACCTGCGCGAGGGTGTCGTCATCCGCCCGGCGACGGAACGCTACAGCCCCCTGCTCGGAGGCCGGGCCATAGCGAAGGCGGTCAGCCCGGCGTACCTGACGCGCAAGGGGGGCACGGAGTACGAGTGACGGCCTAGTCTGGCCGGATGCCCGAATCCGCCGCCCTCGCCCGAGCGCTCGACACCCCGGCCGATCCGCCAATGCGCCCGCTCCCGGAGGCCGTGGCCGCGCTGCTGCGCGAGGTGGCCGCGCCGCCGCGGCTCGCGGCGCATCTGCGGCTCGTGCACGACGTGGCGTACGAGCTGACGGACTGGTTCGCCCGGTTCCGTCCGGAGCTGGCCTTCGACCGTGAGGCCGTGCTCTTCGGCGCGGCCACGCACGACATCGGCAAGGCCGTGCACACCGCCGAACTCGAAGGCCCCGGTTCGGCGCACGAGCCAGCGGGACGGGAGCTGCTCCTCGCGCACGGCTTCACCCCGGAACGGGCCCGCTTCGCCGCCACCCACGGCGCCTGGGAGAACCCCGGGGTGAGCCTCGAGGAGCTGCTGGTCAGCACTGCCGACAAGGTGTGGAAGGGCAAGCGGGTCACCGGCCTGGAGGACCTGCTCGTCGACCACCTGGTACGGGCCTCCCCGTCCCGAACCGAGCGGTGGGAGGCCTACCTCGAACTCGACTCGCTGCTCGCCCGGATCGCGGACGGAGCGGACGCCCGCCTGGCCTTCCAGGCGACCCACCCGATCCACGTCCGCCGCACCGCCTGATTCCACGGCCCGCTCCGGGGGCCGATCAGGTACTGAGGGCGGGCGGATACAGTGCCGACATGGACGCAGCGAGCACGGCCACCGGTACGGGCACCGGCACGGCCCCGACCCTGGAGGACGTCGCCCGGGCCGCCGGGGTGTCCCGGGCCACGGTGTCCCGCGTGGTGAACGGGGTCCGCAACGTGGACCCCGCCATCCAGCAGGCGGTCCAGCGCGCCGTCGCGGCGACCGGATACGTACCGAACCGCGCGGCCCGCTCGCTGGTGACCCGGCGCTCGGGTGCGGTCGCGCTGGTGGTCTCGGGCGCGGGAGCGGACACCGGCCGGGTGTTCCAGGACCCCTTCTTCGGCCGGGTGGTGAGCGGGGTCGTACGGGCCCTGCGCCCGCGCGGAGTGCACCCCGTGCTG
Source organism: Streptomyces sp. NPDC056883 (assembly GCF_042788835.1). NCBI lineage: Bacteria > Bacillati > Actinomycetota > Actinomycetes > Kitasatosporales > Streptomycetaceae > Streptomyces > Streptomyces sp. NPDC056883. Next base: position 450,031 of record NZ_JBHUBS010000002.1, read on the forward strand.
CTGTTCGCCGACGGAGAGGCGGACCGTGCGCAGGTGGTCGCGTACCTCACCCAGGGCGGTGGGGACGGAGCACTGCTCGTCACCACCGACGGCCGTGACCCGCTGCCCGGGATGCTCGCGCGCGCCGGGCTGCCCGCGGTGCTCTTCGCCCGCCCGGCGCCCGGGGTTCCGCTGGACTGGGTCGACCTGCGCCACCGCGAGGGCGGGGCACTGGCCGCGCGGCACCTGCTCGCCCGGGGCTGCCGGCGGCTGGCCGCGATCGGCGGCCCGGCGGACGTCCCGGCGAGCCGGGACCGGGTGGCGGGCTTCCGGGAGGAGCTGGCGGGAACGGCGGTACGGGTGGCCGAGGCGGACTTCACGCTGGACGGCGGCGAGCAGGCGATGCGTGCGCTGCTGGCCGAACACCCCGACCTGGACGGAGTGTTCGCGGCGAACGACCTGATGGCCCAGGGCGCCTGTCTGGTGCTGCGCGAACACGGCCGCCGGATCCCGGAGGACGTGGCGGTGGTCGGCTTCGACGACTCCGGCGCGGCGGTGGCGGCCAGGCCCCGCCTGACGACGGTCCGCCAGCCGGTGGAGGAGATGGCGGCGGAAATGGTCCGCCTCCTCCTGGACCGGGTGGCCGGCACGGCCCCGACGGCCCCCGCGGCGGTGCTCTTCGACCCGGAACTGGTGGTCCGCGACTCGGCATGAGCGGCGGCGCCGGCCGCTGACCGGGCCGAGGGACCGGAGCATCGGGATACGGTGCGCGGTGCCAGCCGGCCCCCGCGCAACGGGCCGCGGCCGGGGTGGTCGTGCCGCCCACGCCCGCCTGCGGATCATGCGGCCGAGCCGCCCGGTTCAGCAGTCGAAGGCCGACCAGCAGATGTCGTTCCGCAGCCGCTGGTCGTCGAGGACGAGGGCGCGGATCGGCTCCGGGAGTTGGTCGCGCTGCCAGTGGCACTCCAGGCGCCCTGCCGCCTCGGCTTCGGCTTCCGGCGCTGCGGCACGGGCGGCCTTGATCGCGTAGGCGGCCGCGCCGAGCTCGTGCGCGGCGACGTGGGCGACGGCACCTGCCTGGCCCGCGGCGTACGCCGCGTGGCGGGCCGCACCGCGCAGGTCCCTGGCCGCGCCCATCGCGTGGCCGCCCGCCGCGCGTGACTGCGTCATCGTCACCTCGCCGCGCACCCACGCGCGGGCGTGATCGATCGCCCGGCGCGGCCGCGGATCCTCGGGCCGAACCGACTCGAACAGGTCGAGGACGTGCTCCGCGCAGGACGCCGCCCACAGGGCGAGGAGGTGATGATCCGGGTCGGTGAGGGTCCCGCCCCGGCGGATCGTCACGAAACGGGGGTCCCGGATCTTCGGGAGGATCATGGGGTGCTCCGCTCCTCGGCCGGGTGGGTCGTCAGAGTAGTGCCGGGGAGGTGTGCCGAGCGATCCGGATCATCACCTCCCCGATTCTCTGATGCCTGGTACCTGATGCCCGATACCTGGTCCCGGTGCCCGATCCCCGCTAAGCGCCGGCCGTCGTCGAGCCGCCACGGGTCTGGAGCGAGGTCTGCCAGCCCGGGGCTTCCGTCGTGGGCTCCGGTGGTGTGCGTCGGCCGCCCGCGGCGAAGAAGGCCGCCAGCGGGAGGGTGGCCGCGCCCACCGTGACCGCGTCCGGGCCCAGCGAGCCCATGTCGATCGTGACCCGGGCCGCCGGATGGCGCAGCGAGTAGCGCATCGCGTGTTCCCGTACCGCCGGGAGGATGTGCGGCCCCAGCATCAGGCCCGCCCAGCCGCCGATCAGGATCCGCTCCGGCTGGAAGAGGTTGATCACGTCCGACAGGCCCGCGCCCAGGTACTCCGCGGTCTCGTCGAGCAGGTCCAGAGCGACCTTGTCCCCGCCGCCGGCCGCCGCCAGCAGTGCGGCCAGGGCGTCCTCCTCGTCCCCGCCGACTGCATCCCCGCCGACTGCATCCCCGCCGACTGCATCCCCAACGACCGTGTCCCCGCCGCCGCCCCGCTCGGCCCACCGCGCCAGGAGCGACTCCGCCCCCGTGTACGCCTCCAGGCACCCCAGCGCCCCGCAGCGACAGCGCCGCCCGCGGACCTGCACCGTGAGGTGGCCCCACTCCAGCGGTGCGCCCCCGGGGGTGGCACCGTCCGGGGAACCGTCGGTGATGAGGCTCGCTCCGACGCCGGAGCCGAAGAGCACGACCACCGCGTCCCGGGCCCCGCGCCCCGCGCCGAACCACATCTCCGCCTGGCCGAGCGTGCGCGCCCCGTTGTCGATGATGTACGGGACCTCGGGTGGTACGGCTCCCGTCGCGCGCAGCAGCGCCTCCAGCGGGACGGCGTCCCAGCCGATGGTCTGCCCGTGGACGACGGTTCCGCCCGGCGCATCGCGGTCGACGATGCCGGGTACGCCGATGCCGACCCCCAGGAGCCGGTCCGACCCGACCTCGGCCCGCTCCAGGACGGTGGCGATCCCGCTCCGGATGTGGTCGACGATCGGGCCGACGTCGTAGCAGCCGCGCGGCTGCAACGGGAGCTCGGTGCGCGCCAGTTCGGTAAGGGTCAGGTCGAACAGCTCGACCCTGACCCGGGTTTCGCCGACATCAATGCCGATCATGTGCGCGCTGCCGGGCGCCACGCGCAGCAGCGTACGCGGGCGGCCGCCGTCGGAGTCGACGATGCCGGCCTCCTCCAGCAGTCCGTCCGCGACGAGTTCGCCGACCACGTTGCTGACGGATCCCGAGCTCAGCCCGGTCGCGGGCCCCAGTTCCTGCCGGCTCAGGGGGCCTCCGAAGTACAACTGCTGCAGCACGGCGCTGCGGTTGCCCGTTCGTAGGTCCCGCACCGTACGTCCACTGCGCCCCGTCGTCATGTGACTCCTTCCGCCCCTGACATCGATCGCAACATACCGTGCGGGACCCCCGGGCGCGATCCATCGCCGCCACTTACTTCACGCTCTGAATTAATCGGCTCCGCCGAACCCGCGGAAAGGCTCCGCCGCGCCGCGCCCGGCCTTCCTCCCGGGGTGGGTGCGGCTCTTCGTGGTGGGATGGGGGGCGGGGGCAGGCGAACGGCTCACGGAGAGGCGAGAGGTATGTCCGAGGACCAAGAGGGCACCATGCGGGCGATGACGTACGACACGTACGGCGGAGTGGAGGTGCTCTCCGAGACCCGGCTCCCGGTCCCCAAGGTCGGACCCGGCGAGGTGCTCGTCCGGGTCAGGTGCGCCTCCGTCAACCCCGTCGACTGGAAGATCATGGCGGGCGGTCTCGACGGCCTGATGGACGTCGTGTACCCCGTCGTCCCCGGCTGGGACGTGGCCGGGACGGTCGAGTACGTGGGCATCGACACCCCCGAGTTCACCGCCGGCGACGAGGTCGTCGCCTACGCCCGCAAGGACTACGTCCACGGCGGCACCTTCGCCGAGTTCGTCACCGTGCCCGTACGGGCCCTCGCGCCCAAGCCCGCCTCCCTGACCTGGCAGCAGGCCGCGGGGCTGCCGCTGGCGGGCCTCACCGCGTACCAACTGCTGACGCGTCTGGACACCGGCAAGGAGGACACCGTCCTGGTGCACGGAGCAGCGGGCGGCGTCGGCTCCCTGGGCGTGCAGATCGCCCGGGCGCTCGGGGCGCGCGTCATCGGCACCGCCTCCGCGCGCAACCACGACCGGCTGCGGGAGCTGGGCTGCGAACCCGTCGAGTACGGAGACGGCCTCGCGGAGCGGGTCCGCGCCCTCGCGCCCGACGGGGTCACCGTCGTCGCGGACTTCGTCGGGGGAGTCCTCGACACCACCCTGGCCGTACTGGCCGAAGGCGGCCGGCACGCCTCCATCGCCGACCACACCGTGCTCGGCTCCGGTGGCCAGTGGATGTGGGTACGGCCCGTCGGCGCCGACCTCGCCGAGCTGGGCCGGCTGGCCGACGCCGGGCAGCTCACCGTCACCGTCGCGAAGACCTTCCCGCTCGCGGAACTCGCGGCCGCCTTCGATCTCAACCGGGAGGGACACACCGCCGGGAAGATCGTCCTGGAGGTCTGAGCCGGACGGCACGGGCGTCACGGGCATCACGGAGTCGCAGGCATCGTAGGCATCACGGCATCACGGCATCACGGCATCACGGCATCCCGGATGCCTCGGGCGCCGCAGGCTTCCGCGCGCGCGACCGCGCGCCGCCCGGGCTGGTCCCGGGCGGCGCGCGGAGCGTACGGGGGCGTCGTGCCGGGGATCAGGCCGGACGCCGGAGTCGCGCTACGGGAGACGGCCGTCGGGGCCCAGGACGGTGCCGGCCTCCGGGTGGAACTGGTCGTAGCCGCGGTTGTTGCACTGCAGGCCGCCCTTGATGCAGTGCTCGACCATGGCGTTCAGGGTGCGCTCGTCCCACGCGTTGAAGAAGTCGTAGTGGAAGGAGTGGCCGGACCCGCTGGAGAGCCTGACCTGGGACATGTCCCCGCTGACCGGGAAGGCCATCTTGAACTCGACCATCGGGACCGCGACCGGGTGGGAGGCGGGGCAGACGTTGTCGTTGTTGCCCGGCTTGGTGACCGGGTAGGCCATGTGCGCCTTGTGGTCCGGGACGTCGAGGTTCTTGCCGTCCCAGCAACTGGGCGACTGCATACGGATGTTGAGCTGTGTGCCGGCCGGGCAGTTGGCCGGGAACTCGGTGTTCTTGAAGCTGTCACCGCACTCCCAGCCCTCGACCCAGCCCTTGTGCGCGCGGAACTCCGCCGCGGTCTGGGTCGGGCTGCCGACGAGGAAGCGCAGTCCCTTGGGGAAGGGGCGCACGCTCGTGTAATCGGTGACCCCGGTCTTGTAGTAGATGACCTGGGGGCCGGTGGGCAGGATCTTCTGGCTGCCGTTGAGAAGCGTCGGCATCCAGTAGCCGGACAGGTCGCCGAGTGCGGTACAGGCCGTGCTGCCGGCGCTGAGGGAGGCGGTGGTGCTGTTGCCGTCCGTGCCGGTGTTGCCCATGAAGGTGTGGTCGTGCGAGGCGCCGGGCCGGCCCGCGTACACGATCGGGTCGTCGGGCGCGGTCTTGGTGACCGAGCAGTTGGCCTGGAACTCGTGGAAGTAGCGGTCCGGCGGGTTGTTCCAGGACGGGGTCACGCCGGTGACCTGCGGAACGGCCGGGATGTAGCCGTCGCCGTCGGGGTCGTCGCCCCCGGCGACCGCCGCCACGGCGGAGTGGTCCATGTTCATGTGGACGGCGCCGGAGTCGGGCGAGGCCTGTGCGGTGAGCGTGGTGGCGCCGAGTCCGGCGGCCGCGGTCACGGCGATGGCCGCCGAGACCAGGAGTGCGGACAGGGTCCGCGGTCGGAGATGCATTCCTCTGCTTCTTTCTCGTGGGAGGAGAGGGAGGGAACGGAGAGGGAGCGGGGTTGGGAGAGCGCTCTCTCGTGTGCCCCGGAAAACGCGGGGCGGCCGGTGGCCGCCCCGCGAACCGGGTGTCAGGGGGTGATCAGGGGAAGGAGACGACGGTGGAGGGGGTGGTCGAGGTGCCCGAGGTCGGCGGGCCCGTGGTGTTGATGACGTGCTCGTACTGGCCGTTGCCGCCGAGCGAGACCACGAGGATGTCGTGGAACTTCACTCCGGGCTTCACCGGCACCTGGAAGCCGTGGTCCTGACGGATCGTCGGATCGACGTTGTAGTAGCAGTAGCTGCCCAGGCCCCAGCCCTCGTGGGTGTTGACCGAGTCGGCGACCTTGTAGGCGGCGTATCCCTTGATCGAACCGTTCTGGATCGCGGCCTGGTTGGGGGCGTCGTACGCCTTCTCGTTCTGGAAGAAGATCGTGCGGCCGCGCTCGCCGTTCCACTCCACGTCGTACTTGTTGAAGTGCTCGACGAACAGGCCGGTGGCCAGTACGTCGTCACCGTTGACGCGGAACCCGTAGTCGGAGCGGTTGGTCTCCCAGCCCACCCCGTCGCCGTGGTCGGCGCGCCAGATCCAGGTGTGGTCGACGATCGTGTCGTGGTTGTTGATCACCATGCCGACCGTGGCCTTGCCCGCGCCCGCGCCGCCGACGCGGATGAACACGTCCTGGACGGTGGTCGGGTTCGCCGCGTGGTCCGTGGTGGTGCCGGCCGGGCCGACCTCCAGCAGGCTGGGCGAGTTGACCTGGCCCGCGTCGACCAGGAAGCCGGCGAGCTTCACGCCGTCGACATCGGCGACCTTCATGGCCGTCACCCCGTTGTCCGGGATGATGGTGGCCAGGCCGAGGCCCAGGACGACCGTGTCCGCACGGTTGACCTGGATGGTCTGGTTGACGTGGTAGACGCCCGGGGTGAAGAGCAGGTGCAGGCCCTGGGCCAGTGCCTGGTTCATCGTCGCGGCGCTGGTGCCGGGCTTGACCACGTAGAACTGGCTCAGCGGGATCGAGGAGCCCTGCGGGGCTCCGTTGCCCCAGGAGGTGCCGCGGGCGTTGGTGCGCTTGGCGGGGACGAACACCTTGTACTCGGAGCCGTCCAGGTAGAGGAACGGCTTCTCGCGGGAGACCGGGGTGGTGTCGAGGGTGGTGTAGCGCGGCTCCGGGAAGCTCTGCGCGGGCGCGCCCTGGGTGCCGGAGAAGACCTGGTTCCAGACGCCGTTGGACCAGCCGCCGATGGAGCTGTCGCGGGTGTACCACTGCTGCTGCGAGTAGTTGCCGACCTGGCCGTCGATCTTCGAGTCGGCGATGAAGCCGCCCGAGGACCAGCCGTAGCCGGACGGGGCCAGGTTGAGACCGCCCTTGACGTGCATCCGGCGGAAGGGCGCGGCCTGGGAGACGGCCCAGCGGTCGGTGCCGTTGACCGGGTTGAGCGCGAGGTTCTCGGCCGAACGCCAGAAGTTCTGGGTGGCGTTGCCGCCGAACCAGCCCGCGTCCACGGTCACGTCACCGTTGATGGTGGTGTCGTCCGGGCTCAGCCCGAGGCCGGAGATCGAGGTGTAGAAGCCGATCTGGGCGTTGAGGCCGTTGTAGGTGCCCGGCTTGAAGAGGAACTGGTAGCGCCCGGAGCCGAATTGCGCCGACTCCTGCTGGGCGAAGACCTCGTCCAGCTTGGCCTGGATGTTCGGCGTGGACGGGTCGAAGACGATCACGTTGGGGCCGAGGTCGCCGCCGCCGGGCAGCTGCGGGCCGGTGCCCCCGGTGCCGTAGACCTGGAACTCCCAGAGGGAGTAGCCGTATCCGGTGGTCCGCTGGGTGCCGTACACGCGGACGTAGCGGGCGGTGCCGGTGATGTCGTGGGTCTGCACGCCGCCCGTGCCGTTGGCCGTGGAGTAGGCCGTGGACCAGTTCGTGCCGTCCGTGGACAGCTCGACGCGGTACGCCTTCGCGGCGGCGGTCTCCCAGCGCAGGACGACCTGGCTCAGCTGGGCGGCCGCGCCGAGGTCGACCTGTATCCACTGCGGATCGGCGAACTGGCTCGACCAGCGGGTCCCGTTGTTGCCGTCCACGGCCGCGGAGGCGGGGGTGCCGGCGCCCTCGGAGGAGGAGGCGGTGGCGGGCTTGCCCTGGGAGAGCAGCGTGGGTGCGGCCGTCGCCGCTGTGCTCGGCAGGAGCACGAGGAGGGCCGCGACCAGGGCGGCCGCGAGGGAGGCCACGGTCAGCCGGGACGGTCGCGGGACGCGGCGCGCCGGGTGGGGTGGGTGGGCGGAGAGGAGGGGCATGCGGGGCTACTCCTGACGTTGTGGATCCGGGGGGATCGAAGCGTGAGTGAACTGCCCGGCGCCGGGGCCGTCAAGGGTTTGAGCGTTCATGAACTGAAGATCCAATGACGTGTCAAACACGCATCAGGCCTGTGAACTTGGAGTTTCTTCAATCCTTGTGAAAAGTATTGACGAAAAAACTTTGCCCAACTCTACTGAGGCTCTGACCGCTCCGTCTCGCCGTGCCCGCTACGGCGGGGCGGAGCTCTGGTCGGGAGTCTTCGCCGCGTTCGGAGGGTGGGCGCCGGGGTCCGCCCGATTGCCGTTCTGTGTTCGCTACTTGTCGTCAGGGAAGGTCGGGGACGGTGCCGCAGTCCGCCCAGTTGACCTCGGTGCCGGGGAGTGTCGCCGACCAGGGTGCGGCCAGGGCCGCCAGGGTGCTCGCGTCCGGAGGCGTGGGGCCGAGGCCGATCGCGAAGCGGGCCAGGGCCGGGGTCCGCTCGAAGGGCCGGGGCCAGGCGTGGGCGTCCGCGCACCCGGCCTCCGTCAGGGCGCCGAGCAGGGCGCGCAGGCGGCCGCGGGTGCGGCCGAGGTTGTCCTCGAAGTCGCGGGGCCGGGAGCCCGTCACGGTGACCACGGCCCAGGCGGCGTGCCGGCGGTGCGGGGGCGTGGCGGCGGCGGCGTCGGCCGGCCCTGCCGCAGGGCTCTCCTCCAGCGCCTCCCACGCGGCGAACAGCTCGCGAGTCAGCAACTCCGCCATTCCTGCGTTGACTTGGCCGGTGCAGCTACGGACCGGGGCGGAGGGGGTCAGCACGGTGACCGGGTCCCCGGCCGCGCATGCGGCTGCGTACTCGGCTGCGTGCGCGGCTCGGTCCGCAGCTGCGCCCTGGGCGGCCGGCGCGGCCTGCGGCAGGTCCAGGGACACCGGGGTGCGCCAGTCCCAGGCGGCCCAGGTGGCGAAGAAGGTACGGAGCAGGGCCCCGGGGGAGAGGCCGGGGGCGGAGCGGACCGTGTGGGCGGCCAGTACCGACCAGGCGAGTCCCGGCAGGCCGCCGAAGGGCGCCGAGTCCAGGCCCCGGGACCGGGCCCAGGCCTTGACCTCGCGCGCCAGCCGGGCGAACGCCGCATGCTCCGGGCCCACGAAGTCGCGTACCGCCTCGGCGTCGCTCACCGCACTCAGCGCCACCGCCGCGGCCTCGCCCAGCTCCGCCCGCCGGGCGACGGCCCGCTCCGGCGGCACCGGCCCGGTGGCGACCACCACGAGGTCCACGTCCAGCCCGGCTACGCCGAGCCGCAGGCCCGGCACCCGGGCGCCGGTCACCTCACGGACCCGCTCGGCCTCGGGGAGGGCCGACGCGATGCGCGCCCGCACCTCCGCCAAGTCGACGGCGCCGGGCAGGGCCGCAACCAGGTCCAGATCGGAGCCCGCCCCCGCACACCCCATCCGGCGCGAGCCGGCCACGCACACGACCCCCTCGGGCAGCGCCGCGGAGACCAGCGAGGCGACCCGCGCGGCGAGCCCCGCTTCGTTCGGGCCGGGAAGTGCGGGGAGTGGCGGGTCGGGGGCCCAGTGGGTTCTTCCCGTGCCGAGTTCCACCGTGGCGCGGATCTCCATCGGGCCGTCCCCGCGTCGGGACAGTACGGCGAGCGAGGTCACGCGGGCCGTGCGGCCGGCGCCCAGGCGGGCTGCGAACTCGCGTTCCGCGCGCCGGGGATCGGTGCTGCGGCCCAGGGTCAGGTGGGGGGTGTAGCCCTCGGCCCGGCCCCGGCAGCCCGGGAACCGCGCGGCCAGGGACTGCCGCATCGCCTGCCACGGCGCGTCACCGGCCGCGGCCGGGTCCAGCCACAGGGTCGGGCCGAAGGAGTACACGCCCTCCAGGCGTGCCGTGAACGCGGCCGTTTCCGCGGCCGCTTCGGCCAGCAGGGGCAGCGCCGCCTCGAAGGAGGACTCCGGTACGAAGCCGAAGAGCAGGTTCACGTGCGCGGGCCAGCGCTCCGCCTGCGGGTCGTGTGCGCGGCGCAGCGCCTCGACCGGCTCGTCCGGCGGCGCCAGCCACGCCACCGCCGTCCGCGCGGTGGCGTGGACGTCCAGTACCGCATGCTCGGACCCGTCCGCCGCCGGGCCGAAGTCCAGGGCGGCCTCGACCCCGTAGTGGTCGGAGATGAACAGTCCGTCCGCCGATGGGGAGTCGCCGCGCAGTGCCGCCTCCGCCACGCGAACCCCCGCCGACCGCAGCAGGATCCGGTCCAGGCGGGCGGCCCGCCCCGTCAACGACCCCACGGCGGCCAGTGGATTGGCGACGGGGTCGAAGGTCGCGGTCTCGTCCTGCGGCCCGTGGACCTCGGTCCACGCGTCCCGGAGTCCCAGCGCCGCCGCCGGTCCCTCGGCTCCCGACCGGCCGTCGTTGAAGTCGCCGAGCAGGGCCACGTCGGCCGCCTCGATCCCCGCCAATCCCTCCGACAACCGGGCCAGTTCGGCCGTGCGCCGGTCCTCGCCCCGCTCCGTGTGATCGCTCGTCAGGTGCGTGGCCGCGACCACCAGGGGCCCGCCCGCCGTGTCCACGGTCACGGCGACGACCGCCTTGTGCGGCCCCAGTACGTGAACGCCCGCCTCCCGCACCGGCAGTCGGCTCAGCACCAGCAGCCCGCTCTCCGCCACGTCCCGGCCGCCCGGGTTCGCGGCGACCGTGTAGCGGGCCCGTACCCACGGCTCGGCGAGCAGCATGCCGAGCAGCTCGCGCTCCACCTCCTGGAGCGCGATCACATCGGCGTCCGCCGCCGCCAGGTCGGCCAGCAGCAGCGGCCTGCGCCGTGCGGTGGCGATGCGCGGGGCGTCGTACCGGTCCCAGAGCGTGTTCCATGTCAACAGGCGTATCTGCGAAGGCCGTTGAGTGCGGGCGGCCGTGCCCTCGGGTGCAGCCCGCCATGCGCCGCCCCCGGACGCGTCCCACGCGTACGGCGTCCGTGCGGTGAAGAACGGCGCCCGCAGCAGCCTCGGGTCGCGGACCCGCCCGGCCGCGGTGCTGTCGATGATGTCGACGCCCGTCGCCCGGTCCCACACCAGCTCGCCGTCGGCTTCCACGAACAGCACCCGGTGCCAGGGGATGTCGCCCCCGGGCACGAAGGACGGCAGCGGTACCCGCTTCGGCGCGGCTCCGCGCTGCAGCAGGCCCAGCGTGAACCGGGCGGGATCGAATCGGGGGTCCCAGCGGACCTGGTGGTAGAGCTCCTCGCTGGTACGCATCAGCCCTCCTCACGGGTCGTCGTACGGGTCGCGGTGCGGGGCACCGTGCGGGTTGCCGCACCGATCGTGCCCGCCGTGTCCTCGACGGTTCCGCTCGCCCCGATGTACCACGTGCGGTGCGCCTCGCCGGGATACGGCGGAGCGAACCGGCGCAGCTGCGAGGCCAGCACCTGCTCCGGCACCGGGTGGGTGCGCGTGGAGTTGCGGCGCATCAGCTCCGCCTCCCCGACCAGCAGCACCGCGTGGGTGACGAGCGCGTCGCGCCGCCGGGCGACCGCACCGGCCAGCCCGCGCTGCCGGCCCGTGAGCGAGGTCGCGTCCCACACCACCGTGCCCCCTCGGCGCGCTGCCGCGGCGAGCGCGGAGTCCAGCCGGTCGAGGCCCTCGCGGAGCACGTCCGCGTTGTCCCGCTGGTCCGCGCGGGAGCCCCGGGCGCCGCGCAGGTCATCGAGGCTGATGTACGCCTCCACCCCGGGCAGGTTCCGGGCGTAGGTGCTCTTCCCGCTGCCCGAGGGCCCGCAGAGCTGCACCAGCCGGGGGAAGGAGGCGCCGTCCCGCCAACGCCAGGTCGCCGCGACCGCCTCCTCGGCGCCGGTCAGTTTGCCCTGCCCGTAGGCCTGGCGCGCCTCGGCCCAGCAGCGGTCGGCGACGTCCCCGCCCGTACCTCCGTCGCCCGCGTCGCCTCCGGGGCCTATGCCGGCTCCCGCGAGGGCCTCTCGCAGCCCGTCCCGCAGCGGCTCCAAGGGCGCCGGGCCGAGCAGCCCCGCCTCCTCGGCGTGCAGTGCGGACCACTCGACGGACTCGACGGACTCGACGTGCTCGCCCCGCTCGCCGGCCCCGTCGCCCCGCTCACCGCCCCCACCGGCCCCGGGGAGCGCCCCGGCCAGCGCGTGCAGCACTCCCAGGTCGGCCGCCTCCGCCATCCGTACGAGCCCCGCCCGCCGTTCCGCGTCCGGGTAGGGGAAGGGCCTGCGCAGCGCCGGGTAGAGCCCGACCAGGTCCGCGACCCGCCGTGCGGTGGCCATCCCGAGCGGCCCCGCAGCCAGCCGGGACGCGAGCACGGACCGCGGTACGCCGTGCAGGGCCGCGGCCAGGAGCCCGGCCAGCCGTTCCTCCCCGGACCGGCGTACGCCCAGCCCGTCGATGCGGTCCGCCACTTCGGCGACCAGCTCCTCGACTCCGGCCGCCTCGACCGCCGTGTCCGGCCCCAGCGCGCGGAGCAGCCCGGCCGCGTCCGGATCCGCGCCCGAGCGGGCGTCCCAGAGGGCGGCCGCCGGACCGAGCCCGTTCGGCACGACCTGGGCGTACATCCAGTGCGTGTCCGTCTGCACGTGCCCGCCCCGCACCCATTTGGCCACGCACCGCCCGAAGTCGCCCCGGTCGAAGCCGGCCGCGGTGCGGACGACGTACCCCTCCTGCCGCGCCGTATCGAGCCGCAGGCGGCGCAGGGCCCGCTCGTCGAAGACGCCGCGCCATAGGACGCGGGGCCCGGGGACCCCGAGACCGCGCAGGAAGAGCTCCGTCCGGTCCCAGTCCAGGCAGTGGTCGCCGTCCCACACCGAGAACCCGTAGAACCACGCGTCGAGTTCCTCGTAGGCGAGCGAGTGCCGGGCGTAGACGTTCTCCCCGCACACCCGCCAACCGGCCGGGATTCCCGGGCCGATGCGGCTCTGCAGGCCCTTCACCCAGGCCCGCGACGGATGGTGGCCCGAGTCGAGCGACCGCGCGTGCAGGCCGTCGGGGTAGAGGGTGGTGTTCTCGCCGTCGAGCTTCTCGGTGACCACGACCTCGCGCCCGGCGAACCCGGCCAGCATGCCGGGGCCGCTGGTCCGCACGTCGTCGGACGTCGCACCCGGAGACCAGGGCAGGTGCGGGGTCCGGGGGTAGTGCGTGCGCATGATCCGCTCCCTGCGGGCCGAGGCTGGTGCCCGGCCACTCTAGGGAGGCCGAACCAGCCCGGACCAGCGAATATCGGCGGCTCAGTACCCGATGGTGAACCGCCTGCCCGCGTGCGCGTCGCGCTCGATCTCGTCCAGCAGCGCGACCGCGAAGTCCTCCGTGGAGATCAGGCTGTTGCCGTGATCGTCCACGACCAGGTCGTCGAGCCCCAGCCGGTACGTGCCCGTCCGGGTGCCGGGCTCGATCGTGGCGGCCGGGCTGAGGTTGGTCCAGTGGACCTCGTCCACCGGAACGGTCCGCAGGAAGTCGAGGGCGTCCCCGTGGGCGTGCATGACGGCGAGCACCGGCGCCGGGATCCCGGCCTGGTCCCAGACCATCGGTCCGCCGGGGGTGCGCAGGGAGCCCGCACCGCCGACGGTGACCACACGCGGCCGGGGCCCGTCCTGGCCGAGGGCCTGCACGCCGCCGATCAGTGCCTTCGCCGCACCGACGAGGGTGCCGGGATCCCCGGAGCCCGGACCGTACGCGCTGACCACCACGTCCTGCCCGGCCGCCGCCCGGCTCACGGACGCGGGGTCGAGGACGTCGCCGCGTACGACGGCGATGTCCGCGGAGCTGACTTCGGACTCGGCGAAGTGCGCGGGATCGCGTACGACGGCCGTGACCTCGTGTCCGCGCCCGAGTGCTTCGTGCAGCACCCGGGATCCGATCATGCCGGTCGCGCCGAAGAGAGCGATCTTCGCCATGGCCACTCCTGGAGGTGGAGGCTGGAGGGGCCCCGGTCGGGGTCCGCCGGGCCCATCCAAGCGAATCCCGCCTCCCGCACGCGGCAGCGCCACGCGGTCAGTGGCACAGCGCGACGATGGCCGGGTCCACCCGCCCCCGGGCCGCCGCGCACAGCGGCGCCATGTCGTAGGTACGGTTCGGCGCGGGCCGGGTGCGACGGGCCTTCGCGGCGGGCGCCGCGGGCTTCTTCGGTGCGACCCGCCGGGGCTTCGCCGGCCGGTGCCGCGGGGCGGCGGGCTTCACCCGGCTCCGCGCCCGGGCAACGGGCGCAGCGGGCGCGGCCGGCCGCGGAGCAACTGCAGCCCCCGGCACGGGAGTCGAGGCACCGTCCGGCGCAGCATCAGCATCAGCTTCAGCATGCGCCTCCGCTTCAGCATCCGCCTCCGCTTCGGCGTCCGCGTCCTGTGCGACCTCCGGCAGCGCCCCCAGCGGCCAGGCCTCGGTCGCCGGTCCCGGCAGGACCGCCCGCACCTCCGTCGGCGCGGGCCGCGCTCCGTTCCCCGGCCCGAGCCCGGGACCGGCCCCCGGCCCGGCCGGACCCACGGTCACACATCCGGTCACACACCCGGCCGCAACGGCCAGCGCGACAATGATCAGGGGCACCCGCGGTCCCCGGCGCGACTCCATTCGCCCACCCTGCCCGACGGACGCCCGCACCTGTGCACGCGCTCACCCGGACGGGTGGTGCGGACCCCTCGACAGGAGGCCTCAGCCGCAGGTCACGCTGTCCCTCGGCGTGTAACGGGTCTTCATCGTCTCCCGCTTGACCTCTTGCCCGCCCTTCACGAACACCCGGTCGACGGCGACGTCGAAGCCCTCCAGCGGGGACTGCGGCTCGCACTTGGGGCCGGTGTCCGTGCGCGTGGCGGGCGGCTTGACGTTCGTCCGCGGGCCCTTGGCCGCGCGGATCTCGTCGAACTGCTTCGTTCCTAGGAAGGTGATGGTGACCGAGGTGTCGGTCGCCTCGGCCTTGATGTAGAGGGCCTTGCCCGAGTCGTTGGCGAAGCGCAGGTCCAGGCTGCCCCACGCCACGGTGGCCTCGCGGCCCTCCGGGTAGCGCTCGATGTAGAAGGAGTGCGCACCGTACTCGACGGGCTTGACCCCGGAGAAGAACATCGCGTTGAAGACCGTGGTGGCCACCGCCGAAACGCCGCCGCCGGAGGCCTTCTCGTACTGGCCGTTGTTGATGATCAGGCCGTCGACGAAGCCGTTCTCCTTCGTGCGCTCGCCGACGCGGCGGTTGAAGCTCCACGTCTCGTCGGGCAGCACGAGCGAGCCGTTGATCAGCTCCGCGGCCCGCCCGATGTTCGTCGTACGGTACGGGGCCTTCTCGAAGTCGACCGTGAAGGAGGACACCTCCTCCTTGATGCCCAGCTGCCCGATCGTGTCCTTGGTGAGCTTCGGACCGACCTCCTCCGTGGCGACCTCGCCCGTACGCTCCGCCGCGCCCGCCCGCGTCAGCAGCGGCAGCACGGCGGCGGACAGGCCCTCCTCGGCGACCCGGCGTCCGGCCCGGCCCTCCTCGGCGACGGAGACCGCGCCGGCGGAGTCCGTACGCAGCTTCGCCTCGACGGGGCCCGGCGTGGCCTGCCGCAGCGGACCGGCCAACTCCGGGTCGGCGAGCAGCGCCTTGGCGTCGAGCCGGGGCGCGAGGCGGCCCTGGCCGTCGTCCTTGAGGGCGAGGTGCTTGGCGAGGACGGCCGGGCCGACGGGTATGCGCTTGCCCTGCACGGTGAGGGTCACCGGCGCGGACACCGCGGGTTCGGCGAACTCCTTCAGCGCCCGCTCCGTCTCCTGCTGCCCGATGCGCGGCTCCGTGGTCCGGACCGGCAGCACGACGGGGCCGGGCGTCCCGTCGGCGGGCCGGGCGTAGGACGAGCGGAGCACGCCGAGGGAGCCGTCGACGTCGAGCTCGGTACCGGTGACCGGGGCCACCGCCTTGGCCTTGCCCTTCTCGAAGGAGACCGCGCCTTCCCGGGCCTCCTGACGGGTCTTCGCGCCGAGCCCGTCCAGCGCGGAGCGGGCCGCCTTCTCGTCGAGCCGGACCACGGGCTCCACCGCGGGGTCACCGGAGGAGAACAGCCGGCCGATCACGCTGACCGGGTCGGAACCGGACCGGGCCGCCCGGTCGGCGGTGGCGCCGGTGTCCAGGGACAGGCCGAGCGTGGCCGGCTGCGCCTGCTCGGTCCGCTCCCCGATCCGCAGGGCCAGCGGGGCCGCGGCGGACGGGCCGAGCGCACGGTTCAGGGTCTGCCGGGCCTCGGCGCGGCTCATCCCGCCTATGTCGACGCCGCGCACCTTCGTACCGGCGGCTATGTCGTCGCCCGCCAGCAGCAGACCCGCGGCGTACAGCCCGCCGAAGCCGAGGACCGCGACGCCGCCCGCCACACCGGCCACGCCCGGGACCGTCCACCGTTTGCCGGTGGCCGCCGGGGTGCCCGTACGGGATGCGCGTCGCATGTCTGGGTCTCTCCTCGGTCCGGTGACGTGGTCGGACCGGCGGTTTTCATGCCGCCAGTCCGCAGCGGGAACGTAGCAAGATCCGTGTAACCAGGTAATAAGGAGGTATAGGGGTGGCAAAGGGGAATGTGTTGATCTCCGTAACCCGGGGGTCGTCCGCGCTGTTGCACAGCCCGCGGGCCCACCCGTGCGGAACGCCCCGGCGAGGCCCGCACGATGGCCGCGCGATGCCCGGCGATGTCCGCGCGCCGGGGCAGCACGGCGCCCCCTCGGCGCCCCTACGGTGAATGGAGTCCGATGCCGCAGCTGACCGACGAGGACGTGACGCAGGACACGGGCGCCACCCCGGCCGCACCCGGAGACCAGACCGCATCCGGGGCCCCGGCCGCACCCGCCGCCCCCGCCGCGCGCCCCGGCACGTGGATGACCCCGGAGGAGTACGGAGCCTCCCGCGCCACCCTCTGGACCGGCGCCGTCGTCCTCGTCACCGACGGCGACGGCCGGGTCCTCGTCCAGAGCGTCGACTACCGCCCCGACCGGCTGCTGCCCGGCGGCGCCGTGGACGCCGGCGAGGCCCCGGCCGCGGCGGCCGCGCGCGAGGTGTACGAGGAGCTCGGCGTCGAGGGACGCTACCCGCGCGGCCTCGCCGTCGACTGGATCCCCGCCGACGCGCCCGGCATGCCGCCCGGGATGGGGTTCCCGGGCGAGATCCTGCACGTCTTCGACGGCGGTACCTGGACCCGTGAGCGCATCGGCTCCGTCCGGCTCCCCGCGCAGGAGATCACCGGCATCCACTTCGCCGAGCCGGCCGAGCTGCCCGCCCTGATGGACGCGGGCGACGCCCGCCGCGCCCTGTCCGCGCTGCGGGCCCGGATCAACGGAGGAGGCGCCGCCCTGCTGGAGGACGGCCGCCCCACCACCCCCACCGCCCTGGACCGGCTCGGCGTCCTGCGCAGCCGCCGCGTTCCGCTGCACGGCACCTGGCACCCGGGCCCCGCCCCCGCGCACCTGATGCCACGGGACCCCGCCGGCTGGCTGTTCGCCCCCGACGGGCGCGTGCTGCTGCTCATCGCCCGCGCCACCGGCGCCGCCCACCTCCCACCCCCGACGGCGGGCCGCACCGCGGGCGCGCTCCCGCTCGGGTACCGGTGCACCGACCAGGGCGCCCACCCGCGGACCGCGGCCCGGCTCACGGCGCTGCCCCCGGGCCCGGACCCGGCGTACGCACGGCTGCTGGCCACCCCCGAACAGGTCCGCGAGCTCAGCGACTGGGGTCCGGCCGGCCATGAGGAACTCGCCGCCGTCCACACCGCCCGCGCCCACCTCTCCCTCCCGTCGCCGCCCCGCACCCCGCCGACGGAACTCCCGGCGGAGGGCTGCCATTGGTGAGCGCGGAGCGGCTCAATCCCCGGTCCGCGGGCCCCGGTCCCGCAGCATGAGGGGATGAGCGAGACTGCGATCACCTACACCGTCTACGTCCAGGCCGACCCCGCGCGCGTGTGGCAGGCCCTGACCGAGCCCGCGTTCACCCGCCGCTACTGGGGGCTCGACTTCGAGACAGACTGGCGGGTGGGCTCGACGATGGACTGGGTGGAGCGCGGGGCGCGGACGAGCGATCCGGAGCAGGTCGTGCTGGAGTGCGTACCGGAGCGGCGGCTCTCCTACACCTGGCACACCTTCACCCCGCAGTGGGCCGCCTCGGTGGGCATCGGCGAGGAGCTGCGCGCCGAGCTGGCCGGCGAGCGGCGCACGAAGGTGACGTACGAGATCGAGCCGGTCGGTGACACGCTCGCCCGGCTCACCATCCTCCACGAGGACTTCGAACCGGGCGGCACCCTCATCGGCATGTGCGGGCGCGCCTGGCCGATGCTCGCGTCCAGCCTCAAGACCCTCCTGGAGACCGGCGCCCCGCTCCCGGAGCAGGGGCACGCGAACGAACAGGGCTCCGGCGGATACGAGAGCCACGGGGTCTGAGCCCGGGGCCGCCGAGGTCGGCGACCGCGCCGGGGTCAGGTGCGTGACGGGACGGTGCAGCTCGGCCGCCCGTCGGGGATGTCCTTGCTGTCGTCGTACGGGTCGACCACGGGCCACGGCCGCTCGGCGGCGGCCGCCTCCTTGGAGAAGTAGGGGTGGACGAAGCCGTCGACGGTGCCGCAGTCGTGGTTGCCGAGCTGCCGGCGGTACCCGGCCGGAATCAGCTTCCCGGCCGTCACGCCGGGGGAGTCGGACGCGGCGTAGAGCAGTACGAGCTGCCTCCGTACGACCACCCGCGCCACCTCCTCCGTCCCCGGCGCGGGCCCCGGCTCCGGGCGCGGGGCCACGCGCCGCACGGCGTAGACGAAGGTGTAGTCGGCGTGGATCCTGATCTGCCCCGGAGCCCCGCCGGCCTCGAAGGCCATCCGGCCGCGCACCCTGATGCCGCCGCGGGCCGGAGTGAGCCGGGCGGGGTCGAAGCGGGTGAACAGCTCGGTGGGGTCGGCGTCCGGGAGCCCCGGTTCGCGCAGGTGCTCCGTCAGCTCGGCGCGGGCGGGCTGCTGCGGATCGAGGAGCTCCATGGCATCGGCGGGCCACGCGCCCTGGAGCACCTCCGGATCCAGATTGGCCGCGACCAGGAACTCCCTGGCCCGGAGCAGTCCGTCGGAGACCTTCTCCTTCGGGATCGAACCGACCGCCGTGGCCGCGGGCAGCGGGAGCTCGTCCTTCTCGGTCGCCCAGGTCCGTGCGGGCGAGCCGCGCAGCGGCAGGCCCGTCGTGGCCGGCCAGGAATCGGGCCATGCCTGCTCGTCCAGCTCGGCGGCGTAGGCCTCGCCCTCGGGCCGTTCCTCCGGGGCGGTCACCAGCCACGTGGTGACGCCGGCGAGCGCGAGGGCGGCGACGGCGCCGACGGACAGGCGTCTGACGCGCCGTCGGCGCTCGTCGGCGCGGGCGGCCGCATCACGGCCCTGAACCGGGCCCAGAACCCAACCCTGATCCCGGCCCCCGCCGTGGTCCCGGCCCTGGTCCCCCACCCGTGCCTGGTCTTGTCCGTCCGCGCGCATTCGCGTGAAGAATTCCGCCGGTTCCGTCATGTCAGGCCCCCGCCCGTGCTCTTGTCTCCGGCCCATCTCACAGGGCGTCACCGATGCGGCACAAGCCGGACCGAGATCACGTAATAGTCCTGTGACGTGCGCAGATGCGGGATGAGTGCCTCCGCCGCCCCCTCCCCGGCCGCCCCGCAGGGCCTTGATGCCACCCTGACAACTCGTCGTTCACCGGTGTCGTGTGGAATGGCTGCATGGGGAGAAGCGAGCACCAGATACGCCAGGGCGGCCCGGACCGCCGGACCGAAGGGACGGCCGGCGCGGTGGCGGCGAACACGCCGTCCGAGCACTGGCGTTACGCCCGGCACCTGGAGTCCCTGGCAGCCGTCTCCGGTCAGCCCGGGGAGGCCGAGGCCGTGGCCGCCGTCCTGCGCGACCCGGACCTGGTGATGGCGGAGAGCGCGGTGGTCACCCACCTCGACCGGCGGGCGGCCGGGCTGCTGGCCGACGAGGCCTTCCCGGCCTGGGCGCAGGCCGTCGGGGCCGTCCTCGGCGGCCGCAGCTTCGCGGCCCGCCGGCTGCGCGAGTGGACCCTGCTGAAGGCCGTCACTCGGGGCGAGCCCTGGTCCGCGGGGGAGCTCCTCGCGGCCTCCGACTGGTGTCAGCGCACGGCGGCCCAGTCCCTGCACGCGGACGAGGCCCTACGGCTGCTCGCCGCGGGCGCCCGGACCCGCCGGGTCCGCAACGCGGCGGCGCAGCGGCTGCTGAGGCGGGCCGCCGTGAGCTCGTGAGCCGTTCGGCCCCGCGACACCCCGGCCGACCCGCCCCGATCCCCGGGACGCACAGGAGGGCCGGAACCGCACCGCGGTCCCGGCCCTCTCGCGACGAGCTACTTCGTGCCGCGCCGCACACGCGCCGCCGCACGGGCCTCGGCGGCCTGCCGGGCCTCGATGGTCTTGCGGGACTCCTTGCCCTTGCCGGGCCGCCCGGGCCGGGTGCCGATCCCGCGGAAGCCGAGGTCCGAGCCCGAAGGCCGGCCCTTGGCGTCGGTGGCCGCGGCGCCGGCCAGCGGCACGCCGGACGGGGCCTTCGCGCCGGTGATCCGGCTCAGCGCGGCCTCGCCGGAGCGGACCTGGGTGATGGTCGGCCGGATCTTGGCGTCGGCCATCAGCCGGACGATGTCGCGCCGCTGGTTGGGAGTGACCAGGGTGACGACCTTGCCGGACTCGCCCGCCCGCGCGGTGCGGCCGCCCCGGTGCAGGTAGTCCTTGCTGTCGGCCGGCGGGTCCACGTTGACCACCAGGTCGAGGTCCTCGATGTGGATGCCGCGGGCGGCGACGTTGGTCGCGACCAGGACGTTCAGCAGGCCGTCCTTGAACTGCCCCAGCGTCCGGGTGCGCTGCGGCTGCGACTTTCCGCTGTGCAGCCCCTCCGCGCGTACGCCCATGGCCCGCAGATGCTTCACGAACTGGTCGACCCCGTGCTTGGTGTCCAGGAACATCAGCACCCGGCCCTCGCGCGCCGCGATCTCGGTCGCGGCCGAGACCTTGTCGGCCGCGTGGATGTGCAGCACGTGGTGGTCCATCGTGGACACCGAAGCGGACTGCGGGTCCACGGAGTGACCGACCGGGTCCTTCAGGTACCGCTGGACGAGCTGGTCCACATTGCGGTCCAGCGTGGCCGAGAACAGCATCCGCTGGCCGGCGTGGTGGCACTGGTCGAGGATCTCGGTGACCTGCGGCATGAAGCCCATGTCGCACATCTGGTCGGCCTCGTCGAGGACGACGATCTTCACGCGCTCCAGGTGCACGTCGCGCCGGCCGATGAGGTCGCTGAGCCGCCCCGGGGTGGCCACCACGATCTCCGCGCCGGTGCGCAGCGCACCGGTCTGCTTGCCGATCGACAGGCCGCCCACGACCGTGGCCATGCGCAGCTTCAGGGCCTGCGCGTACGGGGCCAGGGCCTCGGTCACCTGCTGCGCCAGCTCGCGGGTCGGTACGAGGACCAGGGCGAGCGGCCGCTTCGGATCTGCCTGCTGCCCCGCCGTACGGGCCAGCAGGGCCAGGCCGAAGGCGAGCGTCTTGCCCGAGCCGGTCCGCCCGCGGCCGAGGATGTCGCGGCCCGCCAGGGAGTTGGGGAGGGTGGCCGCCTGGATGGGGAACGGCTGCGCCACCCCCTGGTCGGCCATCGTCTTCACCAGCTCAGGGGGCAGGCCGAGCTCCGAGAAGGACTCCACCGGCGGCAGGGCCGGCGTGGTCGTCCGGGGCATCGAGTACTCGCCCTGGGGGCCGAGGGTCCGCGGGGTCTTTCCGCCGCCCTTCGCACCGCCCTTCGGGCTCGCCTTGGCTCCGGCCTTGATGCCGAAGCGCCCATGAGCTGACGGGTTCTTCATGCAGAACCTTCCGTGAGACGCGCAAGATGTGCGGGAGTGCGACGCGAACGTCGCCAAAAGGCAAATTTTACCATCGGGGTTACGGGGCCACCGGCCCGAGTTCCCCGGCCCGTACCCGGTCCAGATGGGCGGTGACCTCGGCCGTCGCACGCCCGAACCAGTCGGCGATGACGGCGACCTCGTCGGGGGTGTATTCGGCGAACACCGCGCCGAGCCGGGCGTAGAAGGGCTCGTAGACGGCGAAGATCCGTGCGGCGGCGGCCGGGTCCGCGACCACCCGTACCCGGCGCCGGTCGGCGGGATCGGGCTGCCGGCTCGCGTACCCGGCGCGCTCCAGGCGGTTGAGCACCCCGGTCACCGCGCCGGTGGTGAGGTTGGTCAGCTCGGCGAGGTCGCCGGCGCCGAGCGGGTCGTCACCGGCGCCCAGGATGTGGCCGAGGCAGGTCAGGTCGGTGACGTTCAGCCCGAGGAGCTGCGCCACCTCCTGCTGGCCGACGATGCCGAGAGCGACGTACCGGTCCATGCGCGACAGCGCCTCCTGGACCGTGGCCGCGGGGCGGGGCTTGCCCTGCACGCGGATACTCCTTAGCATCTAAGTTACTTAGCTCGTGAGATAAATGGCTTTCTCGGTAAGAGAACGCCATTCGAGCCTACTGAACCGACGAAGCAGGGGAGAACGATGAGCGCTCACGGCCACGTGGACCTCGGCCACACGGTGGCGGGCTGGACCGGCACCGCAATCGCCCTGGTGGGAAGCGCGGTGGCGGGCGCCGCTCTGTGCGTCTCCTGGACCCCCGGCATCTGGATCGGCCTGGGGGTCGTCGTGGTGGCGGGCATCGTCACCTGGCTCCTGCACCTCGCCGGCTGGGGCAAGCCGAGCGGTCCCCGGCCGGAGAGCCAGTGGGACTGGCGGGTCCGCGACACCGTCGCGCACTCCGGCCACGCCGACTGCCTGGGCTGCCGGCTCAGCGGGCCGCGGCGAGGTGCCGCAGCAGCCCCCGGCTCTCGATCCGCCGCGTCGTTGCCCGCTGCGGATAGCACCGCATGAACATCCGGGTGAAGTGCTCCCCGTAGTGGATCACCGCGGCCCCCTCGCCGCCGTCCCCGCCCCGCGGGCCCCCCGCCGGGTCGAGGGGGCGGATCCGGGCCCCGAAGCGCGGCTCGTGGAAGTAGGCGAGGGCGTACCGCTCCCGGTCCGCCAGCCGCACCCGGTGCGGGGTCGACAGCAGTGCGCCGCCGGTCATGAACTGGAGGATGTCCCCGGGGAACACGGTCAGCACCCGCGCCACGGGCCGTACGGGGGTCCAGCCTGGCCGGTCCTCGGCGAAGCCCGCCGTGCTCTCGCCCGGCAGCCAGTTGCGCGGGCGCTCCTCGCCCGGCACCGGAGGCCGTACGAAGAGCCCGCCCACCTCGTCCTGGGCGGCGATCACGAGCAGTCCGTAATCGGTATGGGCGCCGATGCCGCGCTCGGCGGTCCGCTCCGCGGCGGGGAAGCGCAGCACCCGCATGTGGTGCCAGCCGCCGCGGGTCAGGCCCGCGAGCCGGTCGATGCCGGCCGGTCCGAGGCCGAGCCCGAGGGCCACGAGCCTGAGCAGCCGCTCGCCGAGCCCGGCGACGCCCGTCAAGTAGGCCTCCATGGCCGCGCGGTAGCCGGGGGAGGGCCAGGGGACCGGGCCGTGGCAGGGCAGGCCCGCGGCCGCCGCCACGGGGATGTCGGGGGTGATGGTGAAGATCTCCGAGGCGTCCGGCCTTCCGTCCGTCACCTCCTCGCCTGAGGCGATGTACCCGCTGTACGAAGTGTCGTTGACGTACGCCGCCTTCTCCGCCGCGGGCCGGGCGAAGAACCGCCGGCTCGCCGCCAGCGCGGCCCGCGTGCGGGCCTCCTGCCGTCCGTCGGCGGCCACTTGGAAGATCCCGTCGCGCTGCCAGGCGCGGACCATCGCCCCGCCGAGCATGATGTCCGCCGTCGTTCCCGTGATCCGAGCCGGCACCCGGAACGTCGCGAGCTCGCCCATGTCCGTCCCCTCTCGAAGACTCCTCCGGAGCGCCCCGCCGAGAGCCCTTCCCGGGGCCCGTGCGAAGGCCTGTTCCCCCGATTCACGGACGGGACGGAGAAAGGTTCGAATATCCGGGAACACCCCGGTTGGCCGCGCTTGGCGTGTGCTCGGGCCGATCAATGGGCAGGATCGGGTCCGGCCGCATGTGCGGCCGGTGGAACGTTGTGAAGGATCAGTACAGATGGCAACAGGCACCGTGAAGTGGTTCAACTCTGAGAAGGGGTTCGGCTTCATTCAGCAGGACGACGGCGGCCCTGACGTGTTCGTCCACTTCTCCGCCATTCAGACGACCGGCTTCAAGGAGCTGGCCGAGGGCGCGAAGGTCGAGTACAGCGTGACCCAGGGTCCCAAGGGTCCTCAGGCGGAGCAGGTGGTCACCATCGGCTAGCGCCGCTTCACGAGTCCGGCCCGTGACGTGAGCCCCGCCCGGTGACCCGGCGGGGCTCACGCACGCCCGGCCCGGCCGGTAGCGTGGGCCGGATGATGACCGGCACGCCGGACACCCGGCTGATCGTGCTGCGCGGCAACTCCGCCGCGGGCAAGTCCTCCGTGGCGGAGGGCATCCGAGACCGCCACGGCCGGGGCGTCGCGCTCGTGGGCCAGGACAACCTGCGCCGCGTCGTCCTGCGGGAGCGGGACACCCCCGGCGCGGCGAACATCGGGCTCATCGGCAGCGTGGCGCGCTACGCGCTGGACCACGGCTTCCACGTGATCGTCGAGGGGATCCTCTACGCGGACCGCTACGGCCCCATGCTCGACGCCCTGCGCCGCGCCCACCGCGGGCCGACGCACTTCTACTACCTCGACGTGCCGTTCGAGGAGACCCTGCGGCGGCACGCGGGCAAGCCGCAGGCCGCCGAGTTCGGCGAGGCGGAGATGCGGGAGTGGTACCGCCCGCTCGACCTGCTGCCCGGCGACTGGGAGAGCGTCATCGGGGCGGAGCACTCGCTGGAGGACACCGTCACCCGGGTCATGGCCGAGACCGGGCTGGCGGTGGAGGGGGCGTAGCCCGTACCCGCCGACCCGGGGCGGCCTTGCCGCGACGGCTCATCCCGCCCGGTGCAGGGCGATGAGGAGCGGCCAGATCCGGTCCGCCAGCTCGGCCGGGTCCGCCAGGCCGGCGGGCAGGTCGCCGTGCAGCCAGTCCGCGAGCACGGCGGTGAAGGTGGCGGCCACGGCCGAAGCCACCAGCTCGGGGCGCGGGGCCCCCACCGCGGCGCGTTCGGCCCGGCTGCGCTCGCGCAGCTCCCGGTACAGGCGTTCGCCCAGCGGGCCGCCGCCGCCCGGCAGGAGCAGGGTGCGGTAGAGCGCCGCCCGGTCGGCCGCGCCGCCGAGGAAGGCGGCCAGCGCGGCCGGGGGGCGGGCCGGGGGAAGTGCGGACGGGTCCGTCTGCCAGGCGTGCAGGGCGTCGACCGCCGCGTGGACGACGTCGGCGCACGCGTCCACCGCGAGCGCGGTGAGGTCCTCGTAGTGCAGGTAGAACGTGGCCCGGCCGACGCCCGCCCGGCGTACCACCGCCGAGACGCTGACCTCGCCGAGCGGCCGGTCCGCGCACTCGGCGAGGAGGCTCTCGCGCAGCCGCTCCTTGGTGCGGGCGGTGCGGGGGTCGGTCCGGGCGGTCATCCGGCGAGCAGCGCCGCGCCCAGGGCGAGGGCTCCGGGCAGGGCCTGGGCGAAAAGGATGCGGCGGTTGGCGGTCGCGGCCCCGTACACCCCGGCGACGATCACGCAGACGAGGAAGAAGATCTGCGTGGCGAGCGAGTCGATGACGAGGGACCAGACCAGGCCGGCGGCGAGGAATCCGTTGTAGAGACCCTGGTTCGCGGCGAGCGGGGCGGTCAGGCGGGCCGTGTCGGCGTCGAATCCGTGCAGGGCGCGGCCGGGCGGTCGCTGCCACAGGAACATCTCCAGGACCAGGATGTACGCGTGCAGTGCGGCGACGAGGCCGATGAGGATCGTTGCGACCGTGTGCACGGCCACCTCCCTGGGGGTGGAGTGAGCCGAGGGCGGTCCCCGCGACTTCCTGGACAACTGTACAGGAAGTCGGGTCGCGGCCGGCAGTCCGCGGCGCGGCTACGCTGACCGCATGACTGCGCTCGTATATGAAGACTTCGCCCCCGGACGCCACCGCGAGGCCACGCTGATCCGGCACGCGCTCGGCAGCGTGCACGAAGAGGCCCTGGTCGCGGGCCTGGCGGGCGGTATCGGCTTCATGTACTTCGTGTTCGAGTACGCCGGCCGGCCGCCGATGCCGACGATCGTCGCCCAGGCCCACCCCGACCCCTGGGTCCAGGTCGCCCTGACCCGCCTGCGCATCCCGTACGAGGCCACGCGCAGCGCCAAGCCCCGCTGGCACCGGGTCGAGGCCGCGCTCGACGCCGGAGCCCCCGTGTTCTGCACCGTCGACCGGTCCGCCCTGCCCTGGCACGGACCCGCCCCGATGGCCGAACTGGCCGCCGCCGACCCGTACGTGGTGGCCGTGGTCGGCTACGACGGGGACACCTTCCAGGTCGACGACCCGGCAGCCGGCCTGGAGGGGGCGGGCGCACCGTACGCCATCGGCCGCGAAGAGTTCGGTGCGGCCTGGTCCGGGCACAAGAAGGGCCGCCACCAGATGGTGGTGACCACCGGGAAGCCCGCCGGCGAACCCGACCCGGAGGCGGCGATCGCCGCCACCGTCTCCCGCCTCACCGGGCCGGTGCTCGGCAACCACTTCGACGTCAACTTCGGCTTCTCCGGCATGGAGAAGTTCGCCGCGCAGCTGCGCGACACCACCACCAAGACGGGCTGGGAGCGCCGCTTCGCCACCCCCGAGGCCTTCGCCCTGGGGACGCAGCGGCTGTACGCCTGCCTGGAGGAGGAGTGGACCGCCCCGGGCGCCACCCGGCCGCTGTACGCGGACTTCCTCGACCTCGCCGGGCACGGTGAGGCGGCCGCGCTCTTCCGTGACTCCGGCCGGCAGTGGTCGCGGCTCGCGGAGCTGGCCCGTGCGGCGGATCCCGGGGCGGCCGCCGCGGGGCGGCGGGAGCTCTTCGACGCCTGCGCCGAGCTCGTGGACGGAGCCCTGGTGCTGGAGCGGCAGGCGGTCGGACTGCTGCCGGAGGCCGCGCCGGGAGAGTGATCGCGGTTCGAGGTCGCGGTTCGAGGTCGCGGTTCGGGGTCGCGGGTCGGGGTAGCGGGTCCCGCGTTAAAAGTTGAGTTGCTCAATTTTTGACGCGGTAAAACCCGTGGGCGTACGGTGGACAAACCGTCCCCGAGCACCCCTAAGGCCCCGTACCGCCCATGGAAATGACCCTCGTCTCGATCGTCGGCGTCAGCAGCATCGTCGCCGTCGCCGCCTTCTCGAAGCGGCTCGGCCTCGCCGCCCCGCTGAGCCTGGTGGTCGTCGGCATCGCCCTCAGCTTCGTACCGGGAGTGCCGACGCTCGCCATCCAGCCCGAGTGGGTCCTCGCGGGCGTGCTGCCACCCCTGCTCTATTCGACCGCCGTGAACATGCCCGCGTCGGACTTCCGCCGCAACATCAAGGCGATCAGCGGTCTCGCGGTCCTGCTCGTGGCCGTCACCACCCTCGGGGCGGGCTGGCTCTTCCACTGGCTCATGCCGGGCCTCGGCTGGCCCGCCGCCTTCGCCCTCGGCGCCGTGGTCAGCCCCACCGACGCCGTCGCCGCGACCTCCATGGGCAAACAGCTCGGCCTTCCGTCGCGGCTGCTGACCATGCTGGAGGGCGAGGGGCTCGTCAACGACGCCTCCGCGCTGGTGCTGCTGCGCTCCGCGATCGCGGCCATGGCCGGAACCGTCTCCCTGGCCGGGGTCGCCGGGAACTTCCTCTTCTCGGTGGCCCTCGCCACCGCCGTCGGCATCGTCGTCGGCCTCGTCAACGTCCGGGTCCGGGCCCTGCTCAAGGACAGCCTGCTGAACACGGCGATCTCCTTCGTCGTGCCCTTCGTCGCCTTCCTGCCGGCCGAGGAGTTCCACGCCTCCGGAGTCCTCGCGGTGGTCGTCGCGGGTCTGGTCACCGGTCACCAGGCGCCGCGCTTCCTGAGCGCCCAGGACCGGCTGGCCGAGGCCATGAACTGGCGCACCCTCGCCTTCCTGCTCGAAAGCGCGGTCTTCCTCCTGATGGGACTCGGTCTGAAGGGCCTCCTCGACGAGGTCGCCGCGGACGGCCTCAGCGCCTGGCGGGCCCTGTTCATCGGCCTCGCTGCCGCCGCCCTGGTCATCGTGGCGCGCATGGTGTTCGTCGCCCCGCTCATCGCCTCCCTGCGCAAGGACGCGCAGCGGGCCGCCGAGAAGAAGCCGCGGCTCGACTGGCTGATGGACCGGCTCGGCGCCCCGGAGGCCGAGCAGCCGGCCCATCCGCTGCGGCCCCGCCGGGAGCTGACGCCCCGCCGCAGGGAACAGATGAAGCAACGCGTCACCCGGGTCTCGGCCGACGTCGACTTCAAGGTCAACGAGAGCCTCGGCTGGCGCAGCGGTGTGGCCCTGGCCTGGGCCGGGATGCGCGGGGCGATCACCGTCGCCGCGGCCCAGACCCTGCCCGAGGACACCCCGTACCGCCCCCAGTTGCTGCTCATCGCCTTCGTGGTCGCCTCCAGCACCCTGTTGCTCCAGGGTCTGACCCTGCCCGCCGTCATCCGGAAGGCGAAGATCTCCGGCGACGACCCGGTCTGCTTCCGGGAGGAGTACGCGCGGCTGCTCGACGAGGTCGCCGCGGCCGGCCGGGCCGCGCTGGAGGAGCCGGGCCTCGTCCGGGCCGACGGCAGCCCGTACGCGCAGGAGGTCCTCGCCAAGGTCCGCGAGGACGCCCGCCTCGACCGAAAGGAGGGGGAGGGGAGCGTCCCCGTCGGCATCGACGGCGTGCGCGAACAGTACGTGGACCTGCGCCTCGGTGTGATCGCGGCCTCGCGGGACGCCGTCCTGGCCGCCCGCTCGACCGGGGTCTACAGCTCGCAGGCCATCAACCAGGCCCAGCAGGGGCTCGACCTGGACGAGGCCATGTTCCAGCGGCTGGGCGCCGCCACCCGGCACTGAGCCACCGGGCGGCGCGCCGCCGTCCGGCACCGTCGTTGCGCTCAGCCCTCCTCGACCCTGACCGCCGACACCGGGCAGGCGCGCGCCGCCTCCCGCAGCAGCGGGCTGCCGCCGCCGTCCTCGCGGCCCGGCAGCACCGCGCCGAAGCCGTCCTCGTCCTGGGTGAACACGCCCGGCGCGGTCAGGGCGCACTGTCCGGCCCCGATGCAGAGGTCCGTGTCGACGGAGACGCGGCTCGCGGGAGAGCCGGGGGGATGCGTCGGACTCACCGGGCTCACCACGCCACGGGGAGTTCGAGCATGCCCTGGACGGTGTCCCCGGGCTTGAACGGGATCCGGTCCGGCTCGGCCGCCAGCCGCAGGCCGGGGAGCCGTTCGAAGAGGGTGCCGAGCGCGATCTCCATCTCGGCGCGGGCCAGGTTCTGGCCCAGGCACTGGTGGATGCCGAAGCCGAAGGCCAGGTGGTGCCGGGTGGGCCGGTGCCAGTCCAGGGTGTCGGGCTCCGCGAAGACGGTCTCGTCGCGGTTGATCACGGAGGTGGAGAAGATCACCCCGTCGTCGGCGCGGACGGTCACCCCGCCGATCTCGATGTCCTCGGCCGCGACCCGGAGCATGCCGTCCGCGATCGACAGGAACCGCATCAGCTCCTCCACCGCCGCCGGCAGCAAGGACGGGTCGACGCGCAGCTCGGCCAGCTGCTCGGGGTGGCGGAGCAGCGTGAACGTACCCAGCGAGATCATGTTGGCCGTGGTCTCGTGCCCCGCGATGAGCAGGATCGCGGCCAGCGAGACCAGCTCCTCCACATCGGTCTCGCCGGTCTCCAGCCGCCGCACGATCAGCTCGTCCAGCAGCCCTTCGCCCGGGTGCTCGCGCTTGTGGCCGATGAGCTCGCGCAGATAGCCGTTGAGCTCCTCCCGGGCGTCCTCGACGTCGGCGAGTTCCGGGCCGCGCAGCAGCCGCCGGGACTGGCTCTCGAAGAACTCGTGGTCCGTGTACGGGACTCCGAGCAGGGCGCAGATCACCATCGACGGCACCGGCAGGGCGAAGGCGCCGACCAGTTCCGCGCGGGGTCCCGCGGCGATCATGTCATCGATCAGCCGGTCCACGGTCTCCTGGATCCGGGGGCGCAGGGCCGCGGTGCGTCCCAGGGAGAAGCTCGGGATCAGCATCCGGCGCTGCGTGTTGTGGACGGGGTCGTCGACGCCGAGCAGGGCGGCGCGCCGGTTGGTCAGACCCTTGAACCGCTGGGTGGGGGCGGGGAAGGAGACGTTCTGCCGGTCGGCGGAGAGCCGGCCGTCGGAGAGCAGGGCACGCGCCTCGGCGTGGCCGGAGACCACCCACACGGAGCGGCCGTCGAAGAGGGTGACCCGGGAGAGCGGCCGGCCCGTCCGCAGCGGCTCGTAGGCCGCCGGCGGGTGGTAGGGACAGGTCCGGTCCTGGGGGAAGGCAATGGTCTTCTCGGACATGCAGCACCTCGCACGCGATGGTTCCGTTTCGCCGGAATCCATTACATGCCTCAGGCACCTATCCGATCCACGTGACTTTCGGCCAGATCGTGCGCTTCGCCCGGATGGCGCAAGCGGTGCGATCAGAGGCGGGCGTCCAGGAAGAGCCGGAGCTCCTCCGCCGTCATCGGCCCCGCGTGCGTGGCCACCGGCTCGCCGCCTGCGATCAGGACGGTCGTCGGGGCCCCCGTCACCTCGTACCGCTTGGTCTGCGCGGGGCAGCGGGTGATGTCCACGCGCACCGCCGTCAGCCGGGTTCCGTACTCCTGCGCCAGTGCGGCGACGACCGTGTCCATCGCGCGGCAGGGCTCCAGGGCCTTCGGCCAGCTTCCGCAGAAGTAGGCGAGCACCGGCCCGTCCGTCATGCCGAGGATGAAGTCGAACTCCTGGTCCTCCAGTGGCTGGTGTACCCGACGAGCCATGAATGGTGCTCCGCTTCGTGCGCCGTGCGATCCGAACGGGTCCCATCATCCCTGCTGGGGGCCGTTGTCAGTGCCGTCTGTGAAGCTGACCGGTATGGACGACAGGATGCTCCGGCGCCGGGTCTACGGCGCCGACCACGACGACCCCGACCCGGGTCCGCTCCCGGGGCACGCCTACGGAGAGCTCGTGGGCGGGCCGCTCGACGGGCTGCTGCTCGACGTCACGGGGTGGAGCGCCCCGCAGCTCGCCGAGGAGGCCAGGCTCCCCACGGAGATAGGGCGCTACGGTCCCGGCGGCCGGGCCCACTACCGCCGTCGCGCCGCCGATCCCGGTCACTGGGACTGGACGGGCGACAGCCGCTGACGCCTCAGCCCGCCGCGTTGCGGCCGACCTTGCGGGCCCACAGCACCAGCGGGACCTGGAGCGGCAGCCTGCCCAGAGCCACGGCCCGCAGGGCGGGGGAGCGGTGGCGGGCATCGGCGGCCATCTTGACGTTCGCGGGGAACACGCCGACGAAGAAGGCCGCCGTCGCCAGCGCCGCGACCCGGCGGGTGCGCGGGTGGGCCACCCCGGCCGCGAGCGCGAGTTCCGCCGCGCCGCTCGCGTACGTCCACCGGCGCGGGCTGCCGGGCAGCGAGCGCGGCACGATCGCGTCGAACTGCTCGGGGACGACGGCGTGCGCCACCGCCGAGCCCGCCAGCAGACCGGCGAGCAGGAGCGGTGAGGAGGGTGTGCGCGGCATCGGGGATCCTCTCGGAGGGGCCTGGGCCCGGTGATCCTACTCGCCGGTAGCCGGGGGTGGGGCGGCGACCGGAATCCCCGTCGCCGCGCGCGTCCCGAAAATCTCCGAAGATTTTTCCGGGAAGCTGTCGATCCCGGCGTCTCCCGTTCGACGCAGGGGTGAGAGGCGGGGAAGGGCCCCGTCCTCCACCACCGAGGAGTCACCATGCCGCGCTTCCTTTCGATGATCCGCATCGACGAGCAGAACCTCACCCCGGACACCCCCTTCCCGGCCGACTTCAACGACCGCATGGGCGCCCTGATGGAGGAGATCACCAAGGCCGGGGTCATGCTCGACACCGCCGGCCTGCTCCCCACCTCCGAAGGGACCCGGGTCACCTGGTCCGGCGGAAAGCTCAGCTACACCGACGGACCCTTCACCGAGACCAAGGAGGTCGTCGGCGGGTACGCCCTCATGCAGTGCAAGGACAAGGACGAGGCGCTGGAGTGGACCAAGCGCTTCCTGGAGATCCACCCCGAGAACTGGACGGTCGGCGCCGAGCTCCGTCAGCTCGACGGAAGCTGACGGCCGGCGGCGCAGCTCGGAGCCGCACCCACCCGCGCCGTTTGCCCTGCCTCGTCACGGCTGCTCTGATGGGTAGCCGTGACGGCAGTGAGTACGACCCGAGCGGTCGAAGCGGTGTTCAGGATCGAGTCCGCGCGGATCATCGCGGGCGTCGCCCGGATCGTCCGCGACGTCGGCATCGCCGAGGAGATCACCCAGGACGCGCTGGTCGCTGCCCTGGAGCAGTGGCCGGCCTCCGGGGTGCCCGACAAGCCGGGGGCCTGGCTCATGGCCACCGCCAAACACCGGGCCATCGACCTCGTCCGCCGCAAGGAGACCTACGCGCGCAAACTCGCCGAGGTGGGCCGCACCCTGGAGGACGCGCCCCCGCCGGAGGACGATGCCGCGCTCGCGGACCCCGAGTCCATCGACGACGACCTGCTGCGGCTGATCTTCACCGCCTGCCACCCCGTCCTCGCCACCGACGCCCGGATCGCCCTGACCCTGCGGCTGATGGGCGGCCTGACGACCCAGGAGATCGCCCGCGCCTTCCTCTGCCCCGAACCGACCGTCGCCCAGCGGATCGTCCGGGCGAAGCGGGCGCTCGCGAAGGCCGCGGTGCCCTTCGAGGTCCCGTACGGAGCCGACCGCGAAGAGCGCCTCGCCTCCGTGCTGGAGGTCATCTACCTCGTCTTCAACGAGGGCTACTCCGCCACGGCCGGCGACGACCTCGTCCGCCCCGCCCTGTGCGAGGACGCCCTGCGCCTCGCCCGGGTCCTGGCCGGCCTGATGCCCAAGGAGCCCGAGGTGCACGGCCTGGCGGCGCTGCTGGAGTTCCAGGCCTCGCGCATCGCCACCCGCACCGGCCCGGACGGGGAGCCGGTGCTGCTCGCCGACCAGAACCGGTCCAAGTGGAACCGCCTGCTGATCCGGCGCGGCGTCGAAGCCCTGCACCGCGCGGGCACCGGCCCCTACTCCCTCCAGGCCGCCATCGCCGGCTGTCACGCCGACGCCGTCTGCTACGAGGACACCGACTGGCCCACGATCGCCGCCCTGTACGGACGGCTCGTCCTGCTGATCCCGTCACCCGTGATCGAGCTCAACCGGGCCGTCGCCGTTTCGATGGCCGAGGGCCCGGCGGCGGCGCTCCCCCTGGTCGACGCCCTGACGGAGGAACCGGCCCTGCGCTCCTACCACCTGCTGCCGAGCGTACGGGGAGACCTGCTGGAGCGGCTCGGCCGCCCGGCGGAGGCCCGCGCGGAGTTCGAACGCGCCGCCTCCCTCACGCGCAACGCCCGGGAACAGGCCCTGCTGCGCGCCCGCGCGGCCCGCCTCTGAGGCGCACCGTCGGGCGTCGCGCCGGGATCAGCCGCGGCGGGCGAAGGCCGCCACGTCGAGCGGGGTCCGCGCGGGCCGGCGCGGCGGGGTCAGCGCGATCGGGCGGCGGAACGATCCGTGGCGGGCGATCTCCCGGACCGTCTCGCGCAGGGCCTCCAGGAAACCGTCCATGGTGCGGCGGGCGGCGGGGGTGTCCGAGTAGATCGAGTTCATGTGCAGCCCCTCCGCGTCCCGCTGGAACCAGGAGCAGGCACCGTTGGCCTGGGCCGACCACACGTGGGAGGTGGGCCGCCAGTCCTCGTGGCGCTCGGCGCCCGGGCACTTGCGCATGTCGATGTAGGAGAAGAAGTTCACCGGGTACGGCCAGGAGCGGGCGGCGAACTCGCGGGGTGCGAGCAGCTCCCAGGCCCGTACGAACGGCACGTCGAGATGGCCGATCATCTCGTTGAAGCCCGCCCGCACCGAAGCCATCACCTGCTCGAAGTCCCGCCCGGGCGAGGCGTCGAACTCGATGGGCATGGTGTTGACGAACCAGCCGACCGAGTTGCCCCACCCGGCCCGGCCGCGCTCGCTCACCGGCATGAACCCCCGGTAGACCCCCGGCCCGCCCGCCTCGCGCAGACAGACCGCGACGGCGGCGAGCACGCCCATGAACGGCTTGCCGTCCACCGCCAGGCAGGCCTTCTCGAAGACCTCCGCCTCGGCGGCGTCCAGCAGCGGGGAGGCCTCGTTCACGATCGAGTACATCCGGCCCGGCTCCACGCCCAGTTCGAGCGGGAAGCGCGGGAAGAACTCGCCGCCGCCGCTCGCCATGAACTCCTTCCAGTAACCGAGACGTTCGTCGTGCTCATCGATGGAGAGGAACCGGCCGCGCTGCTCCTCGGCGAAGTCGAGATAGCTCGGCGCGGGCGTCGGGTCGGGCAACTCGCCGCGGCGCAGGGCCTCGTAGCCCCGCTCTACCTCCTGGACCACGATCGGCATCGACATGCCGTCGCAGACGATGTGGTCGAAGGCCAGGTAGACGGTGGCCGAGTCCTCGCGCAGGACGGCGCCCATCGTGAACAGCGGCCAGGACAGCGTGTCGATGCTCCGCTTGAACCGCTCCACCAGGAAGCGGGTCAGTTCCTCCGTGCGGTCGAAGGCGGCGACCGGGACGGTGTCCAGGGCCAGTTCGGAGGCGGGGATCGGGGCGCACGCCAACTCCCCGGCCAGGCGCCGGAACTCGCAGCGCAGCACCTCGTGGCGGCGTACGAACGCCAGCAGCGAGCCGGTCAGGGCGTCCTCGTCCAGCGGGCCCGCGACCTCGAAGGTGACGGCGATCCACGACGCGGTCGGGTCGTCGGCGGCGCGGCTCTCCTCGGCGACGGTGAAGTGCTTGTCCTGGTTGAAGGAGGCCCTCCTGTCCGCCGCGCCGTCCGCACCGTCCGGGCCGGGAGACTGCGCCCCGGCCGTGGACCGCAACCGCCACTCGACGACCCGGCCGGGTGCCATGTGGTGCATCTCCAGAGGAAACTGCCGCATTCCGTCATCCCTTCGACCCCCGAGTCAACCCCGAGCGCCTAACGACACCCGGGCCACGGAAGTGACGCGCGCCGGAGTGTTCACCGCAGGCGGCGCAGGAGCGCGCGCAGACCTTTCGGACGCGGATGGGGGCACGGATGCGGGCGTGAGGCTTCCTGCGCGTCGGGGACATCGGGTGCGTCCGGGCCGATGCTCTCGTCCACGGCCTCCGCGAGGCGGATCAAGAACGCGCGGAACTCGGCCTCGTCGTACGGGCGCCATCCCGGATACGGTTCGAACGCCGAGGCGAGCGGCGCGTCGGAGGCGACCGCCGCGCGCAGACCCGCCGCCTGCCGGCGCAGCGGTTCGCCGCTGATGGGGCTCTCCCGCAGGGCGACGGCGTAGCGCCGGACCAGATCCTCGTCGAGCGCCGAACCGTCGCTGTGGAACATCGCGTTGTACAGAATGCCGTTGACCAGTCCGGTCACCCACGGCTCGACCGCCATCACAAACCCTTCTCTCTCCGTGGACGCGCTCTGGCAGACTCGGCCCATGCCCACCGAT
The DNA here is from genome assembly GCF_042788835.1 of Streptomyces sp. NPDC056883. NCBI lineage: Bacteria > Bacillati > Actinomycetota > Actinomycetes > Kitasatosporales > Streptomycetaceae > Streptomyces > Streptomyces sp. NPDC056883. Next base: position 485,134 of record NZ_JBHUBS010000002.1, read on the forward strand.
TCCGTCGTCTGCGAGGTCCCCGAAGGCCTCGGTCTCATAGAGGTCACCGGGAACGACGGAGCCAGTCTGCTCCTGATCGGGGGCCGGCCCGCCCAACTGGAGGGCAGCGACTGCTGCGGCAGCATCGGCTGGCTGGCCTCGCGGGCCACCGGGCAGGACGCTCCCACCCCTGTGGAGGCCAAGGCGCTCACCGCATGGCTCGCCGCCTTCAGGGCGAAAGGCCGCCCACGCGATCGGGTAGGGTGCACGCTGTGCGTGGCGAGAACCAAGCGCGTACACCGTGTCGATCGAGAACCAAGACGGCACGGGCATTTCCAAGCTTTGCCGTACCAAACCGGGCTGGTTCCAACCCGGCTGGTGTTGATCGTGGAAGACCTGTCGAGTCGCTGACTCGTAGGCAGCGTGAGCCAGGAATCCCTCTGAATTTCAGCTGGGGGAGGGTTCAAAAACTGGAGGCCTACCCCGAGGTCGGGATCCAACACCTGATCATCAACCTGGCCGCCCCGGAGAGCCGCCGGCCCGGATGTTCCACTACATCCGGGATGGCGGCGAGGCGGCCCGGACAGGGCGCACTGGCTGACCGGGGCTCAGGCGAGGCAGAAGGCGGCTCCCGGGGCGCCTCAGCCCGCGGTCGTCTCCGGCGTGCCGTCGCCGTCGCTGCTGCCGTCCGTCGGCGTGGCGGACACGTCGTCGGGGCGCAGTTCGATGTGGTCCGCGGCCAGGTCCACCGCCACCCGGTGCTCCATGCCCAGGGCCTCCAGGAACTTCTGCGGGAGCTGCACGCGCCCCGTGCGGTCGAGCATCACGTACTCGCGCTCGCTCACCGACTCGGCGCCGTGCTCGTCGGTGACCGTACGGCGCAGCACCTCGCTGCTGGTGCGGCCGTCGCGCATCGCCACCGTGCGCCGGACCTCCCCCGCGACGAGCGGGTCGTGGGTCACGATGACCACGGTCGCGCCCAGTTCCCGGTTGACGGTGCGGAAGGCCTCGAAGATCGCCCCGCCCGTCTCGGAGTCCAGCTCACCGGTCGGCTCGTCGGCGAGCAGCACCGCCGGATCGTTCGCCATCGCCACCGCGATGGCCACCCGCTGCTGCTGGCCGCCGGACAGCTCGGCGGGGCGGCGGTTCGCCAGCTCGCCGATCTCCAGCGCTTCGAGGAGCTCGCCGGTCCGGACCGCGTGGCGCTTCGCGGCGGCCCGCCGGCTGCCCTTCAACTGCATCGGCAGGGCGATGTTCTGCGCCGTCGTCAGGAACGGCAGCAGGTTGCGGGCCGTCTGCTGCCAGACGAAGCCGACCGCCTCGCGCCGGTAGCGCAGCCGGTCGCGCGCCGACATCTCCAACAGGTCGTAGCCGCCGACGCTGGCGGTGCCGGCCGTGGGCACGTCCAGCCCCGCGAGGATGTTCAGGAGCGTGGACTTCCCGCTGCCCGACGCGCCGACCAGGGCCATCAGATCGCCCTGCGCCACGGTCAGTTCCAGTCCCTGCAGGGCCTGTACCTCGACCCCGTCCGTACTGAAGATCCGTACGAGGCGGTCGCAGGCGATGGCCGTGTCCGCGCCGTGCCGGCGGGGCTCGGCGGCGGCCAGGGCCTGCCGCTGCAGCTCCTCGTAGGTGGGCTGATCGCTGTTCACCGCTGGTCTCCCGCTCTCAACTCGGTCGTGATCTGTCGCCTGCCGGAGATCGCCGCCTCCGCGAGCACGGCCCCCGCGACGAGGGCGGCCAGGCCCAGTGCCTGGATCAGTACGGGCGTGACGAGGACCTGCAGACCGGTCGGCACCCGGGTGCCGACCAGCGTGGACAGGTCCAGTGCCGGACCCAGCAGCGCGACGGTGCCCGCCGCGAGCAGTGCGCCGCCCAGCGCGGCGGCCAGTGCCAGGGGAACCGACTCCACCAGGATCAGCAGGATGCCCTGCCGGGGCCGCAGGCCCATGGTGCGCAGCCGCGCGAGCAGTGCCGCGCGGTCGGGGGCGGCCCGGACCAGGGTCAGCAGGACCGCCAGCAGCGCGAAGCCCGCGGCACCGGCCAGGGAGGCCCAGAACAGCCGCTCGGCGGAGCGCTGGAGCGGGTCGGAGCCCAGTTCGGCGGTCGCGGCGGAGCTGGTACGGACGCGGTAGCGCTCCTCGCCTGCCGTCGGGTCCGCGGTGCGGACCGCCTGCTCCAGCCGGTGCTGGTCGACGTCGCCGAGCGCGAACCAGGCGTTGGGCAGCCCCATCTGCGGTATCGCGGCCATCACCTGGGCGGCGGGCAGCACCACGGTGGTGGACCTGGCGCCGGGACGGGCGGGGGTGCCGTCGATGACTCCGACGGTCGTGAGCTTCAGCTCCCCGCCGTTGTCGAGCCGCAGCCGGAAGCCGGAGGTGTCGTCGTCGGCGAGGTCCCGGCTGATCAGCGCGGGCACCGTCGCGCCCGAGGTGCCCGCCGCTCCGGTCGCCAGGAGCGCCGGATCGAACCGGCCCCTGCCGGTCGCCGCGGACAGCTTCGCGTACTCCACCGGGTCCGCGACGATCACCGAGATCTGGGTGCTGCCCGTCTTGGTGCCGTAGAGGAACACGTTATCGTCGCTCCACACCTTCACCGAGGACCGTACGCCGGGCAGCGCGTCGGCCGCCGTCGTCAGGGACTCCGGGAGCGCGGCGCCGCCCGGCCCCGCGAGCTGTGCGTCACCGCCGACGGCCGCACGGGCCGCCGCGACGCGGGCGTCGGCCACCGCGGTCAGCACCGTGGCACCGAAGCCCCCGGTGGTGATGGCCAGCAGCATCGCGATCAGCGGCAGTACGGACGGACGGGCCCGGCCCCCGGTGCCCCGCGCGGCGCGCGCCAGCCCGAGGAAGCCGATCAGCCCCGGACCCCGCCCGGCCGCCCGGGCCAACGCCCCGACCAGGGCGGGCTGGAGCCGGGCCAGCAGCAGGCCGCCGCAGAGCGCGAGCAGCAGCGGAGCGGCGATGAGCAGCGGGTCCACCCCGGCGCCCGCCGGAGCGACCCCACGCGAGCGGACCTCGAACACGGCGGCCGCGGTGGCCGCCAGGGCGAGCAGTTCGGCGACCAGCCGCCGCCGGGGACCCGGCGGGCGCTTCGGCGACAGCAGCACGAAGGCCCGTACGGGGACGGCCAGCAGCGCCAGGAGCGTGGCGGCCGAAGCGGCCAGCACGGTGCCCGCGGAGCGGGGGGTCGGCAGCAGGACCACGGCGAGCACCGACGCGAGGGCGGCGGCCGGCAGGACGGTGACGGCGTTCTCCGCGAGCAGCCGGCGCACGATGCCCGCGCGGGAACCGCCGCGGGCCAGCAGGAGCCGCAGTTCGGCCTCCCGCCGGTCCCCGGTGAGTCCGGCCGCCAGGCAGAACACCACGAACGCCACTCCGGCCACCCCGGCCGGGCCCATCGCGGCGAGCGGCGTGGCCGCCTGACGCCGGGCCTCGGCGAGGGCGAACTGCTCGGGGAGGCGGGAAGTGAACCGCAGATCACTCCGACGGGTCTCCTGCGTGAGACGCGTCGCGGTCGGACCGCTGAGGTACGAGGCGACGGCCTTGGCGGTGGCCGGGAGCAGGTCGGCCCGCAGCGTCCCGGTGTCCACCGGGATCCGCCAGAAGTCCTTGCTGTCCCCTTCGCCCCACTCGGGGAGCGGGTCGAGTGCCTCCGCGCCGACGAGGGCCTCGGTCCGCCAGAACGCCGAGGGAGGCTGGGTCGTGGTCATGTTCAGGCAGGCACGGAGCAGGCAGGTGAAGTCGGTCCAGTAGTCCTCGGCCTCGTCGTTCGCGACGTAGAGACCGACGACCTCCGCCTTCATCGTGGTCAGCGCCTGGCTCTCCAGCACCATGCCGACCCGGATGCCGATGGTCTTCGCGGCGCTCTGCGACAGCACGATGGGTATGGGGCTGCCGGGAGCAGGGGCGGGAGCGCCCGGCCAGCGTCCTTCCACCAGGCGTACGTGTTCGGAGGCCGTGCGCAGGTGGTGGAGGCCCAACTGGGGAGGAACCCCGTCGGGGGCGGCCAGGCCGCGGTTGGCCAGCGACCGGGGACCCGCGGAGGTCCCGTGGACGGGGCCGTCGGGTGCGACGGCGAAACCCGGGGCGGTACGGGAGACCAGGGTCGCCAGCACCTCGTCCAGGTTCTGCGGGCTCTGCTCGCCGTAGCGGGGGCGCGCGGTGACGTACAGGCTGGTCTGCGCCGGCCCGCGCGACTCCAGGAAGGAGCGCAGCGCCTGGTCGGTGCCCCGGTCCATGGCACGGGGCAGGGCCGCGGAGAGCAGGACGGCGACGAAGGCCAGGGCCGCGCCGAGCAGGGAGCTCAGCGGGGTCGCGCGCAGCCGGGTCCGCACCCAGGGCGCGGGCGGGGGCACGGGCCGGCGGGCGGAATCCCGGGGGGCCCGCGGGTCGGCCCCGCCCGGGGCACGCCGGTCGGCGTCGGTAGCGGCCGGCCCGGTCATATGTCCTCCACGTGCCGCAGCCGGTCGGCCGGCTTCGAGCGGTTCTGATTGCGCCGCCCGCCGAAGACCGCCGACAGCAGCGGTACGGCGGCGACGGCGGCGGCGAGCAGCAGGGTCCGCACCGCGGGCAGGTCCACCAGCACCCCGGGCTCCGGCCGGCCGGCGGCCGGGGTCAGCACGGTCAGCGGCACGACGAGGTGCACGATGACCACACCCAGACCCACCCCGACCGCGGTGCCGAGCCCGACCAGCAGGCAGCTCTCGGCGGTGGCCGTCCGGGCCAGGTCACGGCGCCGGGCACCCAGCGCCGTCAGCACCGAGAACTCCCGGGCCCGCTCCCGGGCGGCGGCCGCGGCGGAGGCGGCGAAGCCGATCGCCGCGAGCACCGCGCAGGCTGCCGCGAGCGCGGCCAGCGCCCCCTGCGGGCCCGCACTGAGCGGGTCGTCCAGCAGGGTCGCGGCCACCTCCTCGCGCAGCCGCACCTGCTGGGAGCCCGCGCCGGAGCGCAGTTCCGCGGCGGCGCGGGCCGGGGCCGGGTCGTCGGCGGAGGCGGCCGGCAGCCACCATTCGCCGGGCGTCGGCAGCTCCCGGCCGCCCGCCGCGAGCAGGCGCGCGGCGGTGTCCAGGTCGACGGCGATCGCGGTGTCGCCGGCCACGGGCAGGGTGCCGACCGCGGCGGTGACCCGGACCGGGAAGGTGACGTCGTCCAGCTTGACCGGCACCAGATCGCCCACGGCCCCGCCGATCGCGGACAGGTACGCCCGGGTGGCGATCCCCGGAATCTCGGCGGCCGGAGCGGGACCCGGCGTCAGATTGGCCTGGACGCCGCCGCGTTCGCCGGAACCGTCCCGGTAACGCAGCTTGACCGGGGCCGGGCCGCTCGGCGCGGGATCGGAGCCCGGGAGCAGTTCGGCGGCCGGGGAGCCGTCCTTGAGCTGGGGGGCCGACAGCTTCCAGTCGGATGCGGGCATCGCGACCGGCGCCGCCGCACCGTCCCGGGTCTGGGCGACCGCGAGGCTCCGTACGCTCAGCTCGTCGAAGATCTTCACCGTGGTGGCGGGCTTGCCGGAGCCGTCACCCGCATCGGTGTCCGCATCGGTCCCGGGGAGCGGGCCTTCGCGGTCGTACGAGAGCACGAGCCCGGCCAGGCTGAGCGGGGTGGCGGCCGACCCGATGGGGGCGCCGAGCATCGAGCCGGTGTGCACCGACACGGTGGCGTCGCCGTTCTCCGGGAGCTGCACCATCGCGGCCCGGTAGGTGATGCCGAACCGGTCGCGCAGCAGCAGCCCGAGACCGGGGCGGCCGCCCGCACCGGTGGAGTGCACGGAGACCGAGAGGTCGATGCGCTGCGGCTGGCCGGGGAGGGGGATGCCGGTGGCCGGGGAGGAGGGGGAGGCGGGGGCGGGGGCCAGCGGGGCGAACAGCTCCCGCATGCTGCGCCCGTCGCGCAGGTCGGCCCGCAGCGCGAGCCGGTCGGCGGCGGCCGCCGCGTCGAGCGCCATCAGCTGGCCGGGGCGCCCGCCCGGCAGCTCCTGCCGGGTGCGCAGCACCGGCAGGATGCGGTCCCCGCCGGGCAGCGCCGCGTACCGGCCGCCCCGGCCCAGCGCGGGCAAGTCGCTGTTGGAGATCAGCAGGCCCCCGGCGGTCGTGAAATCGGCCTGGTCACGCTGGGATTCGGACCACGCGGTGTGCTGACCCAGTGCCAGCACCCCGCTGGAGACGGCGAGCACGAGCAGCAGCACCGGACCCGTGGCCCGGCCCGGGCGGCGGGCCAGTTGCCAGCCGACGAGCGCCGGACCCAGACCCCGGCCCCGGGCGGCGACCCGCGCGCCGAGCCGCGCCGCGAAGGGCAGCAGCCGCAGCACCAGCAGGGTGCCCGCGCACAGCGCCAGCGTCGGGGCGGCGACCAGCACCGGGTCCACGCCGAACAGCCCGTCGGAGCGTGCGGCCGGGCCGGAGCCGCCGGCGCCGTAGCGGGAGAGCTGCTCGTAGGCGAGTACGGCCAGGGCCACCAGCGCCAGGTCCGCGCCGGAGCGGGCCGCGCCGGCGACGAGCGCCTGGCGGCGGCCGGTCCGGTGCAGGGCGGCCGCGGCGGCGCCCCGCAGGACGACCGGGAGGGTGGTCAGCAGGACGCACCCGAGGGCGCAGCCCGCGGCGACGGGCCAGAGCAGCCAGCTCCGGGTGACCGTGAACGGGACGTGCGCCAACGAGCCGTAGCCGCCGAGCAGGCGCAGCAGCGGCGGGGTCAGCAGCGGAGCGAGGAGGGCGGCGGGCAGCGCCAGCAGCAGCGACTGGGCCGCGGTGAGGACACCGAGCCGGCCGCGGGAGGCGCCGCGCGCCGCGAGCAGGGCGCGCTCGCCCTCCTGGCGCTCCGTCAGCAGGTGCGAGACGAGCAGCAGCGCAGCCCCGGCGAGCACCGCCAGTTGCAGCGCGCCGACCAGCAGGGTGGAGCGGGCGACGGTCAGGCCCGACCGCAACTCCCCGAGCAGCACCGGAAGCTCGGTCGACGGGGCGAGCCCGGAGCCGGCCTGGAGCGCCTTCAAGGCCCCGGCGGTCCGGCCGTGGACGGCTTCGGCGCCGGCCGCGTCCACGGTGGAGAAGTCGGCGGTGAGGAGGATGCCGCGGCTGTCCTGGACCAGCCCGCCCGCGGTGAAGGCGGAATCGTCCACCAGCAGGGGCCCGTAGGTGGTGAATCCGGCGACCTGGAGACCGCGCGCACCGAGCGGATCGAGCCGCCAGTACGGGGAGTCAGGGTCGGCCGCCCGGTAGACGCCGGTCACCAGCACGGTCAGCGGGGAGCCGCCGTACCGGTCGTCCAGCCGCACCTGCGCGGGCAGGGCTCCCTCGGCGAGCCCGAGCCGGTCCAGCGCCGCCTTCGGCACGGCCACGGGAACCGGACCGCTCCGATCGGAGACCGGTCCCGCGACGGGCTGAGGCCAGGTGCCCGCGAGGAGCCGTACGCGGTCCTTGGCGAAGGCGGCCAGCAGGGTCAGATCGGAGTCCTTGCCGGGGGTGCGCGGGCCGGGCAGTCCGTACGAACGGCTGCGCGCCACGCTCTCGGCACCGGCCGGGAGGGGGCCGAACAGCTCGCGCGCGAAGCCCCGTACCGCCTCGTCGTCCTTGGCACGGCCGGCCGCCGGGTGGGAACCGGTGACCAGGACGGTGCTGCGTGCGAGACCGGGGCCCTGGAGGGCCTGGCGCAGTCCGGCGTCGCCCACTCCGCGGGTGAAGGCGAAGAGCGCGGTGAGCACGGTCGTGGTGATCAAAACGGTGAGCAGTACGGCGGCTGCGAGCGGCAATCGCCCGCGCAGCCGGCGCACGACGAAGCCGAGCATGTGCCTGTTCCTCCCCCGCACCGGACTGGTAGCCCCGGATACCGGACGATGCTGCCAGATTCGAACAGATAGCGGAAGGGACTTGCGTGAGTGGTGCAACGGATGAACAAATCGTGCGGGGCGGGACCGCAAGAACGCCGTTTTCGGCTTTCGTCCGCCCATCCGCTTGGAGGGGGAGCCGCAGCATGACGCAAGACCAGGAGCAGGGCCAGGGCCAGGAGCAGGGCCAGGGCCAGAGCCAGGAACGGCGACTGGAGTCGGGACACGCGCCGGGGCGCGCACCGCGGGAGGACGCCGGGGCGCCGCCGATGGTGGTCGTGGACGACGTGCGGCGCAGTTTCGGGACGGGTCAGCAGGCGGTGCACGCCCTGCGCGGAGTCTCCTTCGAGGTCCGCCGCGGCGAACTGACCGCGCTCAAGGGGAGGTCCGGCTCCGGCAAGACCACCCTGCTCAACCTGGTCGGCGGCCTCGACACCCCGACCGGCGGCAGCGTCGCCCTCGACGGCACCGACCTGGCAGGCCTCGACGAGGACGGCCGCCTCGCGCTGCGCCGGGACCGGATCGGCTTCGTGTTCCAGTCCTTCGGCCTGATCCCCGCCCTGACCGCCGCCGAGAACGTCGGGGTCCCGATGCGGCTGCGCAAGGTACCGGCGAAGCAGCGCGAGGAACGGGCCCGCACCCTGCTCGCCCTCGTCGGCCTCTCCGAGCACACCGAGCAGCGCCCCGGCGAACTCTCGGGCGGCCAGCAGCAGCGGGTCGCCGTCGCGCGCGCCCTCGCGAACGAGCCCGATCTGATCATCGCCGACGAGCCGACCGGCCAGCTCGACTCCGACACGGGCCGTCAGATCATGCGGCTGCTGCGCGCGGTGGTGCGCAGCGAGGGGGTCACGGCGCTGGTCGCCACGCACGACCCGGCGCTGATGGAACTGGCGGACCGGGTGGTGGAACTGCGCGACGGGCGCATCGTGGAGGCTGCGCCGTCCGAGGAGGACGACCCGCAGGGCTGAGTGCCCCGCGGGTTGCAACCCGCGGGGCTGCAACCCGAGGGGCGGGCGGCGCTCCTACTCGGTGTGCAGGGCCGCGGCGATGGTCATCCGGGCCGCCGAGCGGGCCGGGATCAAAGCGCCCAGGACGGCGATCGCTACCCCCGCGCACAGCATTCCGGCGAGCTGCGGCGCGTGCCAGACGTCCTTCATCGACTCGGGGAAGGCGACGATGCCCACGTTGTCCACGACGAGCCGGTGCGCGACGATCCCGAGGGGGATCCCGAGCAGCCCGCCCACCAGGCCGAGTCCGGTCACCGAGGTCACCGTCATCCCGACCACCTGGCGCGGGGTCATGCCGATCGACTTGAGCATGCCCAGGTCGCGGCGGCGGTCGCGGGTGTTGAGCAGCACGGTGTTGAAGACGCCGAGCGAGGCGACGAGGGTCAGCATGACCGAGAACACCGAGGAGAAGCCGATGACCGTGGTGGTCGCGGCGTTGACGTTGACCGAGTTCACCACCTCGGCGTGCAGTCCGGGGTCGGCCGCATCGACGGCGTCCGCGTAGGCGCGGGCGTCCGCCCCCGGGGCGAGCCGGACGGTGTACTCGACCGCGCGGCTGTCCGGGGCGAGTTCGCCGAGGGTCTCCCAGGTGGATTCCAGGGAGCGCGCGTCGCTGTCGATCAGCTGGCCGACGATGGTCGCGGCCGTCCGCCTCCCGTTGGCCTCCAGAGTGACCCGGTCACCCACCGCCAGCCCGCGTTCGGTGAGGAAGGAGGGGCCCGCCGCGATCTCGCCGGGTCCTCTGGGCGGCCGGCCCTCGACGAAGGCCGCGGCGGGGGAGGGGCTCCCGCGGTAGAAGTTCCCGAACGCGGGCTGCGCGTACCCGACCAGCCCGATCCGGGTCAGCCCCCGAGCCTGTACCTCCTGCGCCCCCAGCGACCGCAGCCGCTCGTCGATCTGCGCGTCGCTCAGCACCGGCTCGACGGGGTTGTTGCCGTGGCCGCCTGCCGCGATGCTGAGCACCGGTCCGCCGGGGAGGGTGCGGCCGGCCTGCGCGTACGAAACCATCGTGCTGGTCAGACCGGTCGCCAGGGTCACCGTGGTGACACCGAGGACGATGGCCGCCGTCGTCATGAAGGCGCGGCCGGGGCGGGCGAACGGGTGGCCCAGGCCCAGGCTGACGGAGCGCGGCAGCCGTGAGGAGGCGAGCACGCGCTGGACGCGCAGCCCGCGCCCGGTGCGGGGCGCGCCGCCCGCGGTGATGGCCTGCGCGGCCGGCAGCCGGTGCGCGCGCAGGGCCGGTACGAGCGCGGTCAGCACGACCAGGGCGGGCATCCCGGCCAGGCACGCGACGCTCAGCCAGGGCGAGACGGTGCCCACGCTCGCCATCCCCGTCTCGATGCCGGAGAACGCGATCTGCAGGATGGGCGCGGCCAGCGCGTTGCCGAGCAGGGTGCCCAGGACGCAGCCGGCCACGGCGGGGACCGAGACCATCGTCAGGTAGACGGCGACGACCTGGTTCGGGGTGAAGCCGATGGCCTTGAGCACGCCGATGTGCCGGCTGCCGGAGACGACGGCGCCGCTGACCACGTTCGCGACGATCAGGGCGGAGACGAGCAGGCCGAGCAGGCCGAAGAGGGAGATGAAGGGCAGATAGGCGTCCGCACGGGCGGAGAAGGCCTTCTTGAGGGTGAGGTAGGTCTGCGCGGAGGTCATCGAGTCCGCGGGAAGTCCGTCCGTTGCCCGGGCGAGCGAGTCGCGCAGCTGCGCGCCGGTGGACGAGTCGGTGAAGCGGTAGAGCATCTGCGTGGCGGTCGGATGGAGGGCCGCGGCCTGCTCGGGCGTCACCCAGGCGGCGGCCGACTTGCTCATGCTCGTCGCGAAACCGACGACCGTGAGCGTCTGGCGCCCGGGCACCTCCAGTTTCGTACCGAGGAGATCGGCGTACGGAGTCCCGTCGATGCCCCAGTCGACGACGATCTCACCGGGGGCCTGCGCCCAGCGCCCCATCAGGATTTCGACGCGGTCCACCGGCCCCGCCGGATCGGCACGGCCGACCACGGTGAGGGGGCCGGCCGGCATCCAGAGCCAGTCCCCGGGGACGTCGACGACGGCCCGCGGGAACGGTCCTGCGGCGGCCGCCACACCCGGGCGGTGCGCCGTCTGCGCGAGTTGGGCGTCGGAGACCTTCGCGGGGTCGTAGGTGGCCACGGTGTGCGCGCCGCGCTGCGCGGTGTACGCCTTGTCGAAGGGGCCCGAGGCGGCGACGAGCAGGCCGAGGGCGAGCAGGACGGTGGTGGTGGAGCAGAGGACGACGAGGCCGATGACGAAGGTCTGGACCCTGCGGCGCTTCACGGCGGCCCGGGAGGCCCGCCACACGGCGCTCACGCGGAACGCTCCAGGGTGTCGCCGTCCAGGGTATCGCCGTCCACGGTCTCGGGGTGGACGGTCTCGCGGTGGACGGTCTCGCCGTCCACCGTCTCGCGGTCCAGGGCGCGTTCGCGGGCCACGCGGCCGTCGGCCATCTCGACGAGGCGGCCGGCGCAGCGGGTCGCCAGATGCGGGTCGTGGGTGACGATCAGCAGGGTCTGGCCTATCTGGTTGAGGTCGATCAGCAGGTCCATCACCTGCTCGCCGGAGCGGCTGTCGAGGGCGCCGGTCGGCTCGTCCGCCAGGAGCAGTGCCGGACGGTTCATCAGTGCGCGGGCCACGCCCACGCGTTGGCGCTCACCGCCGCTGAGCGTCGCAGGGTAGTTGTTGCGGCGGTCGGCGACCCCGAGCTCGTCGAGGAGTTCCAGGGCGCGGCGGCGGGCCTGGCGGGCTGAGGTGCCGGTGAGCTGGGCGGCGAGCGCGACGTTGTCCAGCGCCGGCAGGTCGTCGATGAGGTTGAAGAACTGGAAGATCATGCCGACGTCGCGGCGGCGGTAGAGGGCGAGGCCGGTCTCCGTCAGGCTGCCGAGGTCCTGGCCGTGCACGGTGATCGAGCCCGCGGACGGCCGGTCCAGGCCGGCCACCATGTTGAGCAGGGTGGACTTTCCGCAGCCGGAGGGGCCCATCACGGCGACGGCTTCGCCCCGGCGGATCTCCAGGGACAGGGCGTCGAGCGCCAGGGTGTCGCCGTATTCCTTCGATACGCGGTCCAGGCGGACGACGACCTGGGCGGCGCTGTCGTGATGAGGTGTCATGGCACGAACCTAGAAGGCAGGTCGGACGTGCCGCGTCACCCCCCGGATGTAAAGGGGAGGTCGCGTCATCCTGGGGATGTACGCGGGGACAGAACCCAGAGGGTGATGTGGACTACGCGGGGTGCCTGCGAGGGTCGGGTAGGAGAATCTTGGAAGCGTGAGGGCCGTGAGGGCCGTGAGGGCCGTGAGGGACCTGAGGGCCGTGAGGGCCGCGGGCGGGGGAGGGGGAGTCGCTGTGACGACGGGATGGGTGGTCGCTGTCGTGGTGGCCGCGGTGGGTGCGGTGTCGGCCGGGTTCGGGCTGACCGTGGCGCTCCTGCGGGCCCGCGCGGCGCACCGGGCGGCGATCGAGGAGCGCGGGTGGCTGCTGGAGCGGGAGCGGGAGACCGCCGCCCGGACGGCGGTGGACGCGGAGCGGGCCCGGATAGCGGCGGAACTCCACGACATAGTCAGCCACAACGTCAGCCTGATGATCGTCCAAGCAGGGGCCGCCCGCGAGGTGTTGGAGACGATGCCCGTGGAGGCGGCGGCCGCGATGGCCGCCGTGGAGAAGGCCGGGCGCACGACCATGACCGAACTGCGGCACCTGCTGGGCCTGCTCGCGCCCGCGCAGGACGGCCGTGACGAACCGTACGGGGGCAGAGCCGCCGAAAGACGTGACCCGGCGGCGGAGTTGGCGCCGCAGCCGAGTCTGAGCCGGCTCAGTCCGCTCATCGACCGGATAGCCTTCGCCGGGCTGCCGGTCGAGGTCAGGATATCCGGCGAACCGCGGCCGTTGCCGGCCGGGATCGATGTCACCGCCTACCGGATCATCCAGGAGGCGCTGACCAACGCACTCAAACACGGAGACGGGGTGAAGGCCGAGGTGACGGTGAGATACGCGGACCAGGCGCTGAGGGTCGAGGTGCTCAACAGCGGGCCGAGCGTGCTGTCCGGAGACCGGATACCGGCGGTCGCGGGGAGGCGTGACCCGGCGGCGTCAACGGCATCCACGGCATCCACGGCATCAGCCGGGTCCGCCGCCACCGGGTCCGCCGATGCCACCGCGTCGCGCCCGAAGGCGGACGGCGCCGGGCACGGGCTGATCGGGCTGCGGGAGCGGGTCGCCGTGTACGGAGGGGACTTCGACGCACGCCGTCGCCTCGGCGGCGGCTACCGGGTCCGCGCCCGCCTCCCGCTGGAGCGGCCGTGACCACGCAGGACCCGGCCGCCGAGCCGGACCCGAGGACCGCCTCGCCCCGCGTGGTCATCGCCGACGACCAGGACCTCGTCCGCACCGGATTCCGCATGATCCTCACCGCCCGGGGGATCGACGTGGTGGGAGTCGCCGCCGACGGGGTGGAGGCCGTCTCGGAAGTGCGCCGTCTGCGTCCCGACGTCGTCCTCCTCGACATACGCATGCCCCGCCTGGACGGACTGGAGGCCGCCCGGCAGATCCTCGCCGAAGCCCCGGAATGCCGGGTGATCATGCTGACCACCTTCGACCTCGACCAGTACGTCTACGCCGCCCTCGCCGCCGGAGCCAGCGGGTTCCTGCTCAAGGACGTCACCCCCGAGTACCTCGCCAACGCCGTACGGCTGGTCGACACCGGCGACGCGCTGCTCTCCCCGTCGATCACCCGTCGGCTGGTGGAGCGCTGCGCCTCGGCCTCGGCCGCGCGCGGTGGCGGTACCGCGGCACCCCACCCCGACCTGGACGTCCTCACCCCGCGCGAGCGGGAGGTGCTCACCCTCATGGGCCACGGCCTCTCCAACACCGAGCTGGCCCAGGAGTTCACGCTCAGCGAGGCCACCGTGAAGACCCATGTGGCCCGTATCTTCGCCAAGCTGAGCCTGCGCGACCGCGCCCAGGCGGTCGTCCTGGCCTACGAGACGGGCCTGGTCACCCCGGGGACGGGGTAGGGGAGTTCCGCGCGGACGTCCCCGCGGACTTCCGCGGCCGGCCCGGTGTCACGGCAACTCGCGTGTGAGCCATACGTGCTCACCCTTGTCGTCCTTGGCAACGCGATGCCGCTCGAAGCCGAGCTTCTCGAGAACACGCAGCGACGGCGTGTTCCACGGGCCGACGGTCGACCAGAGTCGCTTCCGCCCGGTCGCGATGGCGGCATCGACCACCGCCCCGGCCGCCTCGGTGGCGTAGCCGTGCCCGTGCACGCTCTGGAACAGCTCGTACGCGATCTCCGGCTCGTCCAGGGTGGAGCGGCCGATGATCAGCCCGCAGTAGCCGATGAAATCGCCCTCGTCACGGCGCTGGATGGGCAGCAGGGCGATCCCCGTGGTCTCCGTCGCGGCGAGCAGTTCCGCGATGGCCGTCCGGATGCCTTCAACCGTGCCCACCCCTTTGCCGCGTTCAGCCACCAGGTCACGGAACTCGGCGGCGTCCGACTCGGCCCAAGGCCGCAGTATCAGTCGCTCGGTCTCCAGGTGGTACGCCATCGTCTCGTACGTCGTCATGCCCTCCACTCTGCCCCACGGACCGTCGCGCACCTCGGGCGGAGTGCGGGGCGTGTCCTCGTGATCAGGCCCGGGGCGGGGCGGAGTTCGACAGGAGGTGCAGGCGCAGGGCGAGTTGGAGTTCCAGGGCGCGGGCGGGGGAGTTCCAGTCCTCGCCCAGGAGCCGGCCGATCCGGTCGAGGCGCTGCACGACGGTGTTCACGTGGATGTGCAGTGCCTCCTTGGCCTTGGAGAGGCTCGCCCCGTGGACGTAGTAGGCCTGGAGGGTGCGGACCAGCTCGGTGCCGCGCTGGGCGTCGTAGTCGATGACGGGGCCCAGCACCTGGTCGACGTAGCCGCCGACGTCACCGTGGTCCCCGAGCAGCAGGCCGACGAAGCCCAGGTCCGGCAGGGCGGCCCCGTGGCCGGTGTGGCCCAGCGCGTGCAGGGCCCGCAGGCAGCGCACCGCCTCGGCGTACACGGCCGGCAGTCCGCCCGGGTCGCCGGCCGGTCCGGCGGAGCCCACGGTGACGGGTGCGCCCACCGCCTGTCCCAGCTCCGTCGCCAGGGAGCGTGCGAGGTGTCCGGGCCGTTCGGCCGGGGCGAGGAGCACGACGTGGCCCTCGTGCAGCCCGGCCAGGCCGTCCAGGGCGCGGGCGCGGCGTGCGGCCTCGGTCGACAGCCGGGGCCGCAGTGCCGCGTCGCAGTGGAGCACCAGGAGGGAGTGGGGGCGTGCGAGGTCGACGCCGAGTTTGCGGGCGCGGATCCTCCGGCTGTCGGTGTCGAGGGTGTGCCCCGGGCTCTTCGGGGTCAGCAGTTCGCTGAGGAGCTCGCCGCGCACCCGGTCCTCGGCGTGGGCCACCGAGCGGCGCAGCAGCAGGAGGAGCGCGGTGACCAGGCCGGTGCGCTCGAACAGCCGCCGGTCGCTGTCCGACAGGTCGGCCCGGCCCGTCAGGGCGATGCTGCCCAGGAGTTCGGGCCCGGCCAGGACCGCGCAGACCCACACCCCGTCGACCGGTACGGCCCGGCCGCCGGAACGGGAGGCCGCCACGCCCTGGGCGGGCGCGCCGATCGGCTCGGTGGCGACCCGGGCCAGCTCGGCGCCGTCGGCGTCGTGCACCACCAGCCCGCCCCGCAGCAGCGCGGCCACCTCCCGGGCCACATCGGTGACGTCGCCGCCGCGCAGGACCAGATCGGTGAGCCGGTCGTGGGTCTCGGTGGCCAGCCGCGCGGCCTCGCTGTGGGCCCGGGCGGTCTCGGTGGCGGCGTTGAGCTCGACCAGCGCCGTACGGGTCTCCTCCAGCAGCCGCGCCCCGTCGATGGCGACGGCGGCGTGGTCGGCCAGCGAGGAGAGCAGCGCGACCGCGTCGGGGGCGAACTCGCGCACCGACCGGTCGGCGGCGTAGAGCACCCCGATGACCCGCGAGGCGACGCGCAGCGGCACACCGAGGATGCCGCGCAGTCCCTCCTCGCGCACCCCGGCGTCGATGGTGCTGGTGTGCCGGAAGCGGTCGTCGGCGCGGTAGTCGGAGCTGGCGTACGGCCGGGCCGTCTGCGCGACGAGCCCGCCGAGGCCCTCGCCCATGCCGAGGCGCAACTGCTGGAAGGCGGCGGAGACGGAGCCGTCGGTGACCCGCATGAACGTGTCGCCCACCACGGGGTCGTTGAGCGTGAGGTAGGCGCAGTCTGTGCCGAGCAGGGTCCGGGCCCGCCGCACGATGGCCCGTAGCACCGCGTCGAGATCGCGCAGTGCCGCGAGGTCGCCGGCGGTGTCGAACAGGGCGGTGAGTTCGGCCTCGCGCCTGCGGTGCTGGTCGAGCGTGCGCCGGATGTCGAGGGCGACCCGGGTCGCCTCGTCCACGAGGGCCTGATCGGCGGCGCCGGCGCCGGCGGTACGGGCCTGCGCGCCGGGCCGCGCGAAGTGCTCGACGGGCGCGCCCTGGGCGAGCAGGTCCAGGAGCTGCCGCAATGCGGCCGCGGGCGTGGGCGCCGGCGCGGAGGGATCGTTCACGGGGGCCATGCTGGCAGCCCTTCGCTACGGGGTGGCGAGCGGGTCCGCCCGCCGGACCGGAGGTACCGGTCACGGCGGGCGGCCCATGGGTGGGTCGGTCGGTCGGGCTGGGGCGGGCGGGCTCAGGCGTGATCGGAGACCGCGCCGGCGTACCCGCTCCCCGCGGCCGCCCCTGCCGGACCCGCTCCTCCCGCCTCTGCGCCCGCCTTCGGGACGGACAGGTCGCGGCCCCGGGTCTCGCGGGCCAGGAGGACGGTGAGGGTGGTGACGAGGGCGGCCGCGGACAGGTAGACGGAGACCGGCACGGACGAGTCGTAGTCCTTCAACAGCTCGACGGCGATGATCGGGGCCAGGGCCCCCGCGATGATCGAGGCGAGCTGGGAGCCCATCGAGGCGCCCGAGTAGCGGACCCGGGTGTCGAACATCTCCGAGATGAAGGCGGCCTGCGGCCCGTACATGGCCCCGTGCAGCAGCAACCCGGCGGTGACGGCGAGGGTGATGACCACGAACGACTTCGAGTCCACCAGCGCGAAGAACGCGAACGCCCACAGCGCCATGCCGACCGAACCGATCAGCGTCACCGGCCGTCGCCCGATCCGGTCCGACAGTGCGCCCCAGGCCGGGATGGTCAGGAAGTGGACGGCCGAACCGATCAGGAGCGCATTGAGCGCGGTGGTCTTGGGGAGCCCGAGGTGGGTGGTGACGTAGACGAGGAGGAAGGAGGTGAGGACGTAGTACGAGATGTTCTCGCCGAAGCGCGTGCCGATGGCGGTCAGCACTTGCCGCCAGTCCTTGCGGAACACCTGCACCACGGGGGCCTTCTCCGCCTCGCCCCGTGCCGCGGCCGCGGCCTGCGCGGCGAGGAAGACGGGCGACTCCGACACCGAGAGGCGGATCCACAGCCCGACCATCACGAGCACGCCGGAGAGCAGGAAGGGAATCCGCCACCCCCAGGCGAGGAACGCGGCATCCGACTGGACGGCGGCGAGCAGCGCCAGCACCCCGGTGGCGAGCAGGTTCCCCCCGGGAGCCCCGGACTGCGGCCAGGAGGCCCAGAACCCGCGGTGTTCGGCCCCGCCGTGCTCGGACACGATCAGCACGGCCCCGCCCCACTCGCCGCCCAGCGCGAACCCCTGCACCAGGCGCAGTGCGGTCAGCAGGACCGGCGCCCCGACGCCGATGCTGGCGTGGGTGGGCAGCAGCCCCATCGCGAAGGTCGCCCCGCCCATCATCAGCAGACTCAGCACCAGCAGCTTCTTGCGCCCGACCTTGTCCCCGAAATGCCCGAAGACCACCCCGCCCAGCGGCCGGGCGAGGAAGCCGATGGCGTAGGTGAGGAAAGCGATCAGGGTGCCCGTGAGCGGATCCGCGGTGGGGAAGAACAGCTTGTTGAAGACCAGGGCGGCGGCGGTCCCGTAGAGGAAGAAGTCGTACCACTCGATGGTGGTCCCGATGAGACTGGCGGCAATGATCCGTCTGATGCCGGAGGAGGCCTTCGATTCGGTTCCGGGGGAGACCATGTGCACCACTTCCAGGGTGTCTGCGGGGACGTCGGGTGTGGCCACAACGTAGGAGTCCGCAGGTCAACGGCATATGTTGCTCGCCATCACAATCAACCCCAGGCGGGTGTGCCCGACCACCACACGGCCCGAACCTATCCCCTCATCCCCCTCTTGGCGAGGGTGTGTCAGACCTGCCGGAATTGCAGAGTTGTACCTGTTTTGGGGAGGCGGTGCTGACTCCCGTGCTGACTACGTCATCACGCCGGGCCAGGCTGGCGACGCACCCGTGTTCGCGCAGGTCATGGCTCGGTTACGGGTGCCCAGGCGGATCGGCCGTCCCAGGGGCACGCCAGATGTGGTCCTGGCCGACGAGGCCTATTCGCCGCGGGCGCGGGGATCTGTGGCGGCGCGGGATCCGGGCAGTGATCCCACAGCCCGCCGATCAGGCCGCGAACCGCAAACGCCTCGGCCGCCGAGGTGGCCGTCCGCCGGCCTTCGACCGCGAGGCCTACAAGTAGCGGAACACCGTCGAGCGCTGCATCAACAAGCTCAAGCAGTGGCGCGGTCTGGCCACTCGCTACGACAAGACCGCCACCATCCACCTCGCGGGACTCCACCTTGCCGCCATCTTCATCTGGTCGGCGAGGTGATCCGAAGGAAACGGCCTAGCGCACGTCGGTGGCCGTACGGCGATAGGTGCTGCGCCGGTCCTCGATCGCGTGCCAGCGGTCGCCGTAGATGGTCTTGATCACGGACGGTTCCCGGACGAAGTCGTGCGGGAAGCCGAGCGGTACGGCGCTCACCTCGTCGAGGCGTGCGACCGCATCGGCGTCGAGGCGGACGTCGAGGCAGCCGAGGTTGTCGACGAGCTGGCTCTCCTTCGTCGCCGCGATGATCGGAACGACGTTTCCGGGGCGGCCCAGCAGCCAGGCCAGCGCCACTTGGGCGGGGGTCCAACCGCCCTGCTCGGCGATCTCCAGGACCACGCTGATGATCTCTTCCTCCTCCGGGGACGCCTTGACGCCCCAGGAGTCCAGCCGTCCTCCCTCGCCCCGGCGGTACTTGCCGGTGAGCTTGCCGGCGGCGAGCGGCGCCCAGGCCAGCACGGCGAGGTCGAACGCCCTGGCCTGGGGCAGGAGTTCACGTTCCGGGGTCCGCTCCAGCAGGTTGTAGCGCAGCTGCGAACCGGCGAACGCGGACCACCCGCGGAGCTCGGCGAGGGTGTTCGCCTGAGCGATCTCCCAGGCGGGCCAGTCCGAGACGCCCACGTACAGCACCTTGCCGGTGCGTACGAGGTCGTCCAGCGCGCGCATCACTTCCTCGACCGGGGTGAAGTTGTCGCGTGCGTGCACCCAGAGGATGTCGAGGTGGTCGGTGCGCAGCCGCTCCATGCTGGCCTCCACCGAACGCACCAGGTTCTTGCGGTGGTTGCCCGCCGCATTGACGTCGCCGTCACGGGTCCCGCAGGTGTACTTGGTGGCCAGTACGAACTCATCGCGCCGCCCGTCGAGCAGCTCGCCGAGGATCCGCTCCGAACTGCCGTCGCCGTAGATGTTCGCCGTGTCGATGAAGTTGCCGCCCGCGTCCGCGTACGCGTCGACGATCCGGGCGTTGCTCTTCTGGTCGGCGCCCCAGCTGAGGTCGTCGCCCATGGTCATCGCGCCGAGGCTCAGCTCGCTCACGCGCAGACCGGTCTTTCCGAACAGTGAGTACCGCACGTTCTTCCCCCTTCACGCAGGTCGTGCGGCCGACGCTAGGCGCTGGAGTGCACTTCAACGCAAGCTTTGATCAAGGGGATTGCCGCCGCGACACCGGACGGCAAGATCCGGAACAGACGGCCTGGGCGCATCGTCGTTCCGTACAGCTGACCGCCTCCAACACGTCGCCGTCGACGTCAGGTTGGAAAAGGCTCAGCTATGCCTTGGTGGCCTTCGTCCACTCGATTAGCTTCTGCATTACTTCGATGACCAGCTCTTGCCTCGGCCGAGGTAGAAAGATCCATGACAGCCAAGCCGGGGCCAAGAGTAGGACGACGATGAGGAGCGGAACGAGGCGCAGCGCTGACAGGACGTGACGTGGACTGAGAAGTTCTAGAAATGCGGACATCCCGTTGGGCCCTTCGAACGGAGCGGGTTGCTGCGATGTCCGTTCGAGGAGTGCACCCCTGATGAACCGGGCGCGGTTCACGACGTCACCACAGCAGCATTGCGGCATGGCTTCGATTTCTCGAAGTCGAGAGGAAGCGATCGCGCGCTTCGACGAGGGTTGGCCGACTCCGGAGGCGTCGCCTGAGGCACCCATGAACACAGGCCTGCCTAGGCTCAGCTACCTCAAGAGGCCGAAGGGTTGCCGCAACGTAACAGGCTGGACGTACGGAGAAGTGACCTGAGGCTCATGTGCCTCCCCCTCCGCGCTAGGTCCCTGCCCTCACCCGCTCATGCCGGAAGGGTCCGCTCAATGTAGGCACGCTGCGTGATCGACGGCAAGAACCTCATTTCAGCCACAACGTACCTTGAAATAAACAGAGTTCAGGCGATCGTGATCCACGTTGTGGCCTCAGTGGAGGTCGCTCCCGCACTACGTGTTGAGCGGTGCTGGTCGGCGGCGAGGGCTACCGGCCGGCGCCCGTGAGGAGTTCCTCTGCCACACCCGTCCGTGCGTAGAGCACGGCCCGCCCCGCCCGGTGCGCCGACACCAGACCGGCGGCGCGGAGTGCTCCGAGGTGCTGGGACACCGCGCCGGCGGTGAGGCCGGTGCGCCGGGCCAGTTCGGTCGTCGCGGCGGGTGCGGTGAGCTCCGCGAGGAGCCGCGCCCGGGAGCGCCCGAGCACCCGGGACAGGGCCGCGGAGGCCGAGCCCGGCGGGGCCTCCCACAGCGTGCCGATGCCGCGCGGCGGATACCGTAGCGTCGGCTGGTACACGGCGTCCGTCGTCGCGAAGACCCGCGGCCACACGAACGCCGACGGCACGAGCAGCAGCCCTCGTCCGTCGAGTCGTCGTACGCCCCGCAGGAAGCGGTGCTCGACCTTCAAAGTTCCTGACGACCAGGCCAGTTGGGGTGCGAAGTCCTCGAAGAGGCTGTGCGTGCCGTCCTCGGCGAAACGGCGGGCCCGGTAGTGGATGTCGGCCTCCAGGTGCATCTGGATGCGGGGCCAGTACGGGGCCATCGCGAGCTCCCAGAACGCGGCGATGGCATCGGTGAGGCGCCCGAGCCCGCGCCCGGGATCCGCCAGCAGTGCCTCGATCCCGGCCTGTGCCCCGGGCGCGGAGGCCCGCAGCCGTTCGGGCGGGGTGGCGCGCAGGGCGGCCAGCTCCACGCCGAGCGACGGTCCGGACGTGCTGGGCGGAGGGCAGAGGAACCCGGGGACGGAGGTGGCCGTCACCGGCACCAGCGCGGTCAGCGGGCTCAGATCGAGCCGTGCGGCCGCGATCCGGTCGCGCGCCTGCCCGGCCCACCGGCGATGCAGCACCTGCTCGTCGGCGCCGGACAGGATCCGTACCCCCGCCACGACCTCCCAGAGCGGCGAGATGGCGAAGCGGGTCCGTGCGACGTCCTCGGCCGAGAACTCGATCTCGAGCACCGGGTGCCCTCCTCCCTGGAAGGCCACGGAGGCCGACCGTGCGCCGTAGATTTAGGGCAGGCTAAAACATTGGGCCGGAGCTGCGGTGACCGGCACCGTAACGGGCATGCCCAGACACCTCCCCGCGACCGCCGACGCGCACTCCCCGTGGCGATCGAGCGGCTTCCGCGTGCTCTTCTCCGCATCGGTTCTCGGCGTTCTCGGTACGAACGTCTCCTACGTCACCATCCCGCTGATCGCCGTACTCGCCCTTGACGCGGGCCCCGGGCAGGTCGGGGTGCTGGCCGCCCTGAGCACGGTGGCGTTCCTCCTCATCGGCCTGCCGGCCGGGGCGTGGGTCGACCGTGTACGGCCCCGTACGGTCCTGGTCGCCGCGGACCTGCTGCGCGGCATCCTGCTCGCCGCGATCCCGCTGGCCTGGTGGTGGGACGCCCTGACCTTCGAAGGGCTCTGCGCGGCGGTGTTCCTGAGCGGGGTCGCGACCGTCTTCTCCGACGTGGCCGCCCAGAGCGCCCTGCCGCAGCTGGTCCGCCCCGAGGCCCTGGTCCCGGCCAACTCCGTCATGGTGAGCTTGATGGCCGCGGGCAACATCGCGGGCCGGGGCGCGGGCGGCGCGCTCGTCCAGCTCCTCGGCGCACCGGTCGCTCTGGTGTGCGCGGCGGTGGGCCACTTGGGTTCCGCGCTCCGGCTGATCCGCATGGAGCGCGGCGATGCCGCTGAGATCCCGGGCACGGCCGACGGTCCCCGCCGGGGCCCGAGCCTGCGCGCCCGGATCGCCGAGGGCCTGCGGCACGTCCTGCGCCACGGGGAACTGCGCGCCCTCGCGCTCACCGGGGCGCTCGGCAACCTCGGGACGGTCATGGTGAACACGATGCTGCCCGTCGTCTTCACCCGCGAACTCGGTCTGTCCGCAGGCGCACTGGGCCTGTTCTGGGCGGTCGGAGGCGTCGGCCTGCTGTGCGGAGCCCGCTGCGCACGCCGGCTCGCCGACCGGTTCGGGCATGGGCGGGCGCTGGTCCTCGCGGACGCCTGCCTCGCCCCGGCGGGACTCCTGGTACCCCTGATGGACCGGGGCGTCTGGTTGTGGGTGGCGGGTGCCGGATGGTTCCTCTTCGCCGTCAGGACGGGGACGGGCAACGTCCTCGGAGTGAGCCTTCGCCAGCGCCTGACCCCGGACACCCTGCTCGGCCGTATGAACGCCACCTTCCGCTTCGTCCTCACCGGGGCCATGGCCCTCGGCGCCGCCCTGGCCGGTGCCATCGGTTCCTACGGGTCTCCCGGCGCGGCCCTCTGGTCAGGCGGAGCCCTGCTCTGCCTGGCCTCCGTACCGACCCTGGTCTCCCCGCTGCGCGGGCGTCGCGAGCTCCCGCCCGCGGGGGCCGCCGGGGGAACCCTGCGCGGATCGGGCCGGGGGACGTGCCGTACCGCTTCGTGACGCGGCGCGGGCCCTCGGCAGGGGGCAGGGCGGCGGTGTGCTGGGGGCGTCGGTGCCCAGGCGTGTGGTCGTCTCCATGACCTGAAGGGGGAAGTGCCAAGGCTCGCCTGCAGACTGTGCAGCGCAGGGCGCCCGGCGGGCGACGCCGCGCCCGCGCCCTCCCGTTGGGCGGGGGCGGGCGCGGGGTCGGTCACCCCATCCAGGGCTTCCACACGTTCTCGTTGCGCTCCACCCACTTCTTCGCCGCCTGCTGCGGGGACAGCTTCTCCTCGGCGATCATCAGGGACACCTCGTTCTGCTGCTCCTTGGTCCAGCGGAACCTCTTCAGGAAGCCGGCCGCCTTTCCGTCCGACTCCGCGAAGCGCGTGTTCAGGTACTTCTGCAGCGGCGTGTCCGGGTAGGCGCAGGCCACCTTCTGCGGATCGTCCGCGCACCCCTCGGTGTACTCGGGGAGCTTCACCTCGGTCATCGGGACACGCTCGAAGAGCCACTGCGGCTCGTACCAGTACGTAAGGAAGGGCTTGTGCTCCTTGGCGAACTGCTTGATCTGGGTGATCTGGGCCGCCTCGGAGCCGGCGAAGACCACTTCGAAGTCCAGGCCCAGGTTCTTCACCAGTGCCTTGTCGTTCGTGATGTAGGACGGGGAGCCGTCCATCAGCTGGCCCTTGCCGCGGCTCTCGGGGGTGCGCAGCTGGTCGGCGTACTTGTCGAGGTTCTTCCAGTCGGTGACGTCGGGATGGGCCTCGGCGAAGTACGTGGGGACGAACCAGCCGATGTGGCCCGTCACTCCCAGATCCCCGCCGGGGGTGATGGTCCGCTTGTCCTTTACGTACCGCTTCTCCTGCTCGGGGTGGCCCCAGTCCTCCAGGATCGCGTCGACGCGGCCCTGGCTGAGGGCGTCCCAGGCGGGAACCTCGTCGACCTGGACGGTGTCCACTCGGTAGCCGAGCTCGTGTTCGAGGAGGTAGGAGGCGACGGCGGTGTTCGCCTGGGCGCCGACCCACGACTGGACGGAGAGGGTGACGGTCTTCGCTCCCTGTGCGGCGGCGTACGGGGAGGACTGGCGGGTCATGTCGGCGGCCCCGCAGCCGGTGAGGACGGCGAGTCCGGTCGCGGCGGCGAGTACGGCCGCGGCGCGCCGGCGGTCGAGGCCCCGGTGGTGTGCGTCGCGCATGTCAGGCCTCCTTCGTGGGCTGGGTGAGGCGGTCGAGCAGCAGGCCGAGGCAGACGATCGCGGCGCCGGCCACCAGGCCGGTGGCCAGGTCGCCCTGCGCGAGGCCGAGGACGACGTCGTAGCCGAGCGCACCGCCGCCGACCAGACCGCCGATGATGACGACGGCGAGGACCAGCACCACGGCCTGGTTGACGGCCAGCAGCAACGCCGGCCGGGCCAGGGGCAGTTGGACCTGCCGCAGTAGCTGTGAGCGGGTGGCTCCGAGCGAGCGGGCGGATTCCACTACGGTCGCGTCCACCTCGCGCAGGCCCTGGACGGTGATCCGGACGACGGCCGGGAGCGCGTACACCACGGCGGCCGCGGCGGCCGGTGCGCGGCCGACGCCGAACAGCGCGACCACGGGGATGAGGTAGACGAACTGCGGCAGGGTCTGGCACACGTCGAGGACGGGCCGCAGCAGTCGTTCGGCGCGGGCGCTGCGGGCGGCACCCACGGCGATCGCGAAGCCCAGTACGAGCGTGACCGCCACGGCGGCCAGGACCTGGGAGAGCGTGTCCAGGGAGGCTTCCCACACGCCGAGCATTCCGACGGCGCCCAGGGCGAGCACCGCGGTGAGCGCGGTGCGCCAGGTGCCCGCGAGCAGGGCGAGCGCGCAGGCCGCCAGCAGGAGCAGCCACCAGGGAGCGGCCTGGAGCCCGCTGCGCAGCGGGTCGAGGATCCAGCCTGTGAAGCGCGCGGCCCAGTCGGCGGTGCCGCCGACCACGGGTACGCCGGAGTAGAGGTGGTCGGTCATCCAGGCGACGGCCGAGTTCACCGGATCGGCCAGGGATACGGTCCAGGACTCGGGCCACAGGGAGCTGCCGGCGATGCGGCCGGCGACGGCGGCGGCAACCGCCGAGAGGAGGGTGAGCAGGCGGCCGTACCAGCCGGAGAACACACGGCGGAGCAGGTGCTGTTCGCGGGCGCGTACGGGGGCGGCGCCGATCCGGCGACCGGCGGCGTCGGCGGTGCGGTCCAGCACCACGGCGAGCAGCACGATCGGGATGCCGGCGGCCAGGGCGGCGCCGACGTCCACGGAGGCGAGGGCCTGGTAGACGCGGTCGCCGAGGCCACCCGCGCCGATCACGGAGGCGATGACGGCCATGGACAGGCCCGTCATGATGGCCTGGTTGACGCCGAGCAGGAGCTGCAGGCGCGCGAGCGGGAGCCGGGCGGTCAGCAGGCGTTGCCGTCCGGTGGCGCCGAGCGAGGCCGCGGCTTCCATGACGCCAGGGTCGGCGTCGCGCAGGCCGAGGGCGGTGAGCCGGGCCATGGGCGGGGCCGCGTAGACGACGGTGGCGAGGACGGCCGCGGGCACGCCGATGCCGAAGACCAGCACCATCGGCAGCAGGTACGCGAAGGCGGGCAGGATCTGCATGGTGTCGAGTACGGGGCGCAGGACGCGGTCGGCGCGCGGGGAGAGCCCCGCGGCGAGGCCGAGCAGGGCGCCGAGGACGACGGAGGCGGCGACGGCGACAACCATCAGCGCGAGGGTCTGCATGGTCGGTACCCACATGCCGAGCAGTCCGCAGGCGGCGAAAGCGGCGGCGCAGGTCAGGGCGAGCCGGATGCCGGCGAGGCGCCAGGCGACCAGGGCGGCCAGGGCGGTGACCCCGGTCCAGCCGGCGGCGAGCAGGAGCACGTACACGGCGCGGACGGACACCACGACGGCGTTGCTGACGTGGCCGAAGAAATAGAGGAACAGCGGGTGGCTGTCGCGGTGGTCGATGATCCAGTCACCGGCGCGGCCGAGCGGGCCGGACAGGTCGACCGCCAGGGCCGCGGGCCAGCTGCCGGCGCCCGGGAAGGCCACGGCGAGCGGGATCAGCAGGGCGACGGCGAGGCCCATCGGGAGGAGGACCCCGCGGCGCGCGGCGAGGGCGGCCAGGGGGCCGCGGGGGCGGTCCTGCCGAGCGGACTCGCTGCGGGAGGGACGCGGGCCGGCGGGCCGTTCGGAGGACTGCGGGGCTTCCGAAGGGGCGGCGGTGCGGGGGTCGGGCGGGGTGCGGATCGGGGTCGCGGTCATGCGCACCACCTCCGGGCATCGGGGACGGGGGCCGTGGGACGGGCCGGGCAGGTCATGCAGCCACCCCCCGTCCGGTGGTGGCCGGGAGCCCGGCCACGACGGCGAGCAGCCCCGCGTCGTCCACGACGCCCAGGCAGCGGCCGCGGTCGACGACGCGGGCCGAGCCACCGCTGCGGGCGACGGCCTGGATGGCCTCGACCACGGTGGTGGCGGGGTGGAGCGCGGGTCCCTGTTCGGCCTCGTCGGCAGTGGCGGGGCGCATCGCGGTGCGGACGGTGAGCACCTGTTCGCGGGGGACGTCGCGGACGAAGTCCCGTACGTACTCGTCGGCGGGCGAGCCGACGATCTCCTCGGGCGTGCCGAGCTGCACGATGCGGCCGTCGCGCATCAGCGCGATCCGGTCGCCCAGGCGCAGGGCCTCGGCGAGGTCGTGGGTGATGAAGACCATGGTGCGGCCCTCTTCGTGGTGGAGCCGGGCGACCTCCTCCTGCATCTCGCGGCGGATGAGGGGGTCGAGTGCGCTGAACGGCTCGTCGAACAGGAGTACTTCGGGGTCGGCGGCGAGGGCGCGGGCGAGACCGACGCGCTGCTGCTGGCCGCCCGAGAGCTGGCCGGGGCGCCGGTCCTCAAGTCCTTCGAGGCCGACCTTGGCGACGAGCTCGGCGGCTTTGCGCCGGCGGTCACCGCGTCCGACGCCCTGGATCTCCAGTCCGTACGCCACGTTGTCGATGACGGTGCGGTGCGGGAGCAGGCCGAAGTGCTGGAAGACCATGGCCGTGCGGTGGCGGCGCAGGGCGCGCAGCTGGGTGGCGTCCATGGCGAGGACGTCCTCACCGTCGATGGACAGGCTTCCGGCGGTGGGCTCGATGAGCCGGGTGAGGCAGCGTACGAGGGTGGACTTACCGGAGCCGGACAGGCCCATCACGACGAAGACCTCGCCCTTGCGGACGTCGAAGGTGACGTCGCGGACGGCCGCCGTGCAACCGGTGCGCTCGCGCAGTTCGGTGGCGGACAGGTCGGCGTCGGCGGAGCCGGGTACCTTCGCGGCGGCCTTGTCGGGCCCGAAGACCTTCCAGAGGCCGTCCACCGAGAAGACCGGGGACTCGGCGGGGTCGGTGACGGGCGCGGCGGGGGTGATGGTGTTCATCGGGTACCACCGTCCCGGGCGAGCAGTTCGGCTGCCTTTTCGCCGACCATGAGCACTCCGATCATCGGGTTGACCGCGGGCATCGTCGGGAAGACGGAGGCGTCCGCGATGCGGATGCCTTCGAGCCCGCGGATCTTCAGGTCCGGGCCCACGACGGCCCCGGGGTCGTCGTCGGCGCCCATCCGGCAGGTGCCGGCCGGGTGGTAGACGGTGTGCGCGACGGAGCGGGCGTAGGCGCTCAGCTCCTCGTCGCCGGTGATCTCCGGGCCGGGGCACACCTCTCGCTTGAGCCAGCCGGCCAGGGGCTGGGTCGCGGCGATCTGCCGCGCGAGCTTGATGCCGTCCACCAGGGTCCGGCCGTCGTAGTCGTCCTCGTCCGTGAAGTAGCGGAAGTCCAGGGCCGGTTTCACCTCGGGGTCCGCGCTGGTCAGGTAGAGGCGGCCGCGGCTGCGGGGTTTGGGGATGTTGGGGGTCATCGACACGCCGTGGGCGGGGCGTTCGTAGCCGATGCGCTCAGGGTTGTCGGTGAAGGGGACCTGGTAGAAGTGGAACATCAGGTCGGGCCCCACGGAGTCGGGATCGCGCCGGACGAACAGCCCCGCGTCGCTGTCCATCGCGGAGTTCTCCGGTATCGGGCCGTCGGTCTCCCAGACGATCACCGACTCGGGGTGGTCGAGCAGGTTCTCCCCGACCCCGGGCAGGTCGTGCACCGGCGGGATGCCGAGGGCTTCCAGGTCCGCGCGCGGGCCGATGCCCGAGTGCAGCAGCAGCCGTGGGGTGTCCACGGCGCCGGCGCACACCAGCACCTCGCGGCGTGCGGTGACCAGGGATTCCGTGCCGTCCGAGGCGCGTACGCGGACTCCGCACGCGCGGGTGCCGTCGAGTTCCAGGCGGTGGGCCCAGGTCTCCAGGAGGATCCGGAGGTTGGGGCGTTCGTCCATGACGGGGTGGAGGTAGGCCACCGACGCGGAGGAGCGCTTGTTGTCCTCGGGGTGGTAGGCGAGGTCGAAGAAGCCGGCGCCCTCGTGGAAGGGCTTTCGGTTGAAGCCCTCGACGCGCGGGACGCCCAGGGCGCTCTGCGCGGAGTCGACGAAGTCGCGCGCGATGGCGTTGCGGTCCTTCTCGGCCACCGGGACGATGTTGTTGAGGAGCCTGTCGAAGTACGGGTCCATGGCGGCCGCGTGCCAGCCCTCGGCTCCGGACTCCGCCCACTCGTCCCAGTCGGACGGGAGCGGCTTGAAGGCGATCAGGGTGTTGTGCGAGGAGCAGCCGCCGAGGACGCGGGCGCGGCTGTGGCGGATGTGCGAGTTGCCGCGGGGCTGCTCGGTGGTGGGGTAGTCGTAGTCGAGCTCGCCGCCCAGCAGGCCCATCCAGCGGCGCAGGGTGAGCACCTCGGGACGGTCGACGTCACTGGGGCCGCCCTCGATGACGGCGACGGTGACGTCCGGGTCCTCGGTCAGGCGGGAGGCGATCACCGAGCCGGCGGTGCCGCCGCCGACGATGACGTAGTCGTACTCCTGATCCGTGGGGGTGCGGGTGGGCGTGTGGGTGGGGCTGTGCGTGGGGGTGGTCATGCTCTGCTCCTCCTTCAGCCCGCGAACCAGCGCACGGGGCGCGGGGCGAGGTTCTGGTACACGTGCTTGGTCTCGCGGTACTCGGCCAGGCCCGACGGGCCCAGTTCGCGCCCGATGCCGGACTTGCCGAAGCCGCCCCACTCCGCCTGCGGGAGGTAGGGGTGGAAGTCGTTGATCCAGACGGTGCCGTGGCGCAGCCGGCCGGCCACGCGGCGGCCGCGGCCCGGGTCGGAGGTCCACACCGCGCCGGCGAGGCCGAACTCGGTGTCGTTGGCGAGCGAGACGGCCTCCGCCTCGGTACGGAAGGTCTCGACGGTCAGGACCGGCCCGAAGACCTCCTCCCGTACGACGCGCATCCCGCGGTGGCAGCGGTCCAGCACGGTCGGCCGGTAGAAGTAGCCGGGCCCGTCGGGGCGTTCGCCGCCGGAGCGGAGTACGGCTCCCTCGGCGAGGGCGGAGGCCACGTACTCCTCGGTGCGTTCGCGCTGGGCGGCGGACACCAGCGGTCCGCACTCCACGGCCGGGTCGGTGCCGCGGCCGAGGCGGATCCGGTCGGCCCGGCGGGCGAGTTCGGCGACGAAGCGCTCGGCGACGCTCTCCTCGACGATGAGGCGGGAGCCGGCGGAGCAGACCTGGCCGCTGTGCATGAAGGCGGCGTTGAGAGCCTGGTCGACGGCGGTGTCGAAGCCTTCCTCGGTGGCGCAGGCGTCGGCGAAGACGACGTTGGGGTTCTTGCCGCCGAGTTCGAGGGCGACCTTCTTGACGGAGTCGGCGGCCGCGCGCATCACCTTCGTACCGCTGGTGAGACCGCCGGTGAAGGAGACGAGGTCGACGTCGGGGTGGGCGGCGAGGCGCGCGCCGACGGGGTCGCCGGGGCCGGTGACCAGGTTCGCGACGCCGGCCGGCAGTCCGGCCTCCGCCAGCAGGCCGATGAGGGCCACCGTGGACAGCGGGGTGATCTCGCTGGGCTTGAGCACGAAGGTGTTGCCCGCGGCGAGGGCGGGGGCGATCTTCCAGGAGGCCTGGAGGAGCGGGTAGTTCCACGGGGTGATCAGGGCGCAGACCCCGACGGGCTCGTGGACGACGACGCTGTGGACGTCGGGGGTGCCGGCGTCGACCACGCGGCCCGCGCTCTCGCCGGCGACGAGGTCGGCGAAGTAGCGGAAGGCGTCTGCGACGCAGTCCACGTCGACACGGCCCTCTTCGAGGGTCTTGCCCGCGTCGCGGCTCTCCAGCAGCCCGAGGCGTTCGCGGTCGCGGTGGAGCAGGTCGGCGGTGCGGCGCAGCAGTGCGGCCCGCTCCAGGACGGGGGTCTGGGGCCACTCCCCGCCGTCGAAGGCCGCGCGGGCGGCACTGACGGCCGCGTCGGTGTCCGCGATGCCGCCCTCGGCGACGACGGCGAGGACCGTGGCGTCCGCCGGGTCGAGGACCTCTCGGGTGGCTCCTGATACCGCGGAACGCCAGGTCCCTGCGATGTGGATGGTCGTCTGCTCGGACACGACTCGGTGTACCTCCGATTTCGGCACCGCGGCATACCCGCAGTGGTGTTGCTTGTGCCCGCTTGCCCCGGTCCATGGAAGCTATGTCCCATCCGTCACTGGAAGTGACGGGAGTCACTCCCCGTCACTTCGAGGAGGTGCGGGGTGGATCGGGGGCATATCGGATGCCCCCGGAGGGCACCGGGACGGCTCGTCGTGGGCAGGCGGCGCTGCGCAGGGCGAGCGGGTCGCCCGCACCGGCACTCCTCACTCAGACCGGCTCAGGCCAGGTGCGCGATGGGGTTGGGTGACGGAGGGGCCGTTCTGGTGGGATCGGCGGCCGCATACGCAAAGACGCTCGGCTGGGAAGTCCGGGCCGAGCGTGCGCGTGCGCCTGGTGCCGCTGGTGGTTTAGTACCAGTGGTTGTTCTGCCAGAACGTCCAGGCGCCGGAGGGGCTGCCGTAGCGGGAGTTCATGTAGTCCAGGCCCCACTTGATCTGGGTGGCCGGGTTGGTCTTCCAGTCCGAGCCCGCCGAGGCCATCTTCGAGGCCGGCAGGGCCTGGACCAGGCCGTACGCGCCGGAAGCGGAGTTCGTGGCGGTGTAGTCCCAGCCGGACTCGTGGGAAACGATGTTGTTGAAGGCGGCGAACTGCGCCGGGTCCTTGATCATCTGCTGGGCGATCGCCTTGGCACTCATCGGGGCGGCCTGCGCCGGGACGGCGGCAAGCATGGAACCGGCGACGCCCAGGGCGAGGACGGTACCCGCGAGGGTGTTCTTGGAGGCGGCGATGCGGCGGATGACGGCGTTGGACACGGATTGACCTTCCGAAGGGGACAAGGGCGGTCGCAGGCATGCCGAAGACATGCGTGAGCCACTCACGCGGAGGAGAGGGGTTCGTCGGCGGGAGCGGGAGACCGGGGGGAATCCGGGTGTGAAACCGGGGGAGTCTCCGTCCGCCCTGCGACTCATGCAGTTCTACGGGGGTTGCGGGGGGCCTGGCAAAGACCCCGCTTACTAATGGCCCTCGCAGGCAGGGCGGAACGGCCCCCGCCGGTCGAGTCGGTATCGGGGCAGGTGGCAGGCGGTGTGAGAGGGCGGGTAGGGGCCGCTTAAGGACTACTATCCCGGTTCGTATGCGACCTGGATCCTGTGGGGCGGGTCACCGCAGAAGGGGCCAGATCTCACCCTCCGTGTGCGCCCGTATCTCTTTGAGGGAAAGGTTTGCGGCCGGATCCGCCCCCGGATCGAAGCAAGCGGGCGCGTCGAAAGCGGCTGAAGGACAAGGCCCAACGGATCCTGGACCAGAGCAAGAAGGAGAGCGACCGGGGCAGCGGGGGCATCGACCCCATGTGACCGCTCCACGCATCTACCGGCCGGCGGCTGCCCATGCGATCTTCTGTGAGTGAGGGAGCGCCGGCCGGTGTTTTGCGTCCAAGTGCTCACCGTACGACCGGTGGTGACGAGCGAGTCATGGCCGGGCGACGGCGGCAAGCCGTGCACACGGCGACACGCTGATCACCGAAGCCAAGGAAGCAGGCCTCATCGTCCACCTTGGCCTTGGTTGAGTTCCGCGACGATCGAGGCGGGTGTGTGTCCGCTGCCGTCGGACAGGCGGTGGAAGTCGACGGAGACGAAGTTCGGGGTGCGGCCCCCGCTGGCGGTCCGGCACTGCTCCGTGATGCGGTTCCTGAGCTTGGCCCCGTTGTCCAGGGACGCGGTGAGGACCGTGGGCACGTTGCGGTGGTGGCTCATCGTGAACAGCCGCCGGAATCCGGGTTCCTGTCGGTCCAGGGGCACGTCGGGCCAGCGGGTGACGCACGCGAGGTCGTCGCCCAGGTCGCCGAGGCTCCAGTAGTTGCTCACGGTCCAGGACTTGTCGTACATGACGCCCAAGTGCTCGCGGTCGGACCGGTCCGAGAAGACGATCAGGCGCTTGCCGGTGGCGACGAGGTCGGCCACCTTCGGCCAGCCCTGCTGCCGTACGCCCCACTCGTCGGGCCGGAACAGCAGCGGGTCGATCCCGCGGACCCTGCCGAGTGACTGGCGGAGTTGCTCGGCGCTGACGTAGTCCTCGAGGAATACGGTCACCACCTCCTGTGGATGGGAGGTCAGGAAGTCGACCACTGTCTGCATGGTGCCGTGGAAGGACTGCCTCGGGAGCGCGTACGTGGCTCCGGCGAAGGTCTTGCATTCGCCGTGGCACAGGTAGACGTCGCTCGGGTAGCAGTCGCTGCCGAAGCTGATGACGCACAACCAGGTGCTGCGCTCGTACCAGTGCGTGTCCAGGCTCAGGGCGCGGACCCCGCCCTCGAGTTGCGCGCGCACCGACTCGGACTGGTTCACCGAACTCCATCGGGAGTCCTCGTAGTTGGTGAAGGAGTTGTGGGTGGTCAGGAAGGAGGCCTCGTCGAGGCGGCGGTCGCCCCAGCGGGCGGCGGCCTCGCCCGCCGCCCGCTGGGGGGCGGGGGAGGGGGGTGGAGGGGCCGCGGCGGCGCCCGGTGCGCAGAGGAGGGCCAGAAGGAAGAGGCACACCAAGAGGCGGAGCCCTCTTCTTCGCGCCGATGAGGTGCCGGGCCGCAGGAGGGGCGCGCCACCCTTGAAAGTCGTGTCCATGTCAAACATGGCCGGGAGGGTACCGTGCCCGGCGAGGACATGCCTCCCCTCGGGCGGCATCGGCCGAATCCGGCCGCCGTGCGGACTGCGGCACGCGTCGGCAGGGAGGACGCGTTCTCGGCGTTGCGCGTGTAGTCGATGGTCGGCCCCCCTCCGCTTCGGCGGGGAGGCCCCCCCGGGAGTACAGGGGGTGGCGGTGTCCTTCCACGATGCGGCGAACCCGTGATGTCCGAACTGGACTCGGAAGGCCTCGCGCCCTTCATCCGGTCGAGGCGGGAGGGCGTTGAGCCGGGTGTGCTCGCCGACGAAGAGGGTCTGGGTCATCTCGATGCCCATGGTGTGGGGCCCCATGCGGGCGCATGCGGGTGGCTTCTCCTGTCGGCTGCCGTGCCTGCTCGTGGGCCTGGTGAGGCCGTACTTCATTGCGGCGTACCGCGGGACCTGCGGAGTTTCCCGGCGCGCATGTGCCGATACCTACCTGAAACACAGCCGTGCGGTGCTCGAAGCGGGGCCCTGATCGGCTGGAAGTGTGCCGGCGTGAATCTGTGGCGGTACCCGATCCCCGGTGTACGTGATGCCGGGAGGCCGTTGCCGTGCTGAGCACTTCGAACCGTACCGGGCCCACTGTCGAGGTGGGGTCCGGCGCCGGGCCACGGGGCGCCGAAGGGGCGCGTGGGCGCCGTGGCGCCAGGGGCCGACGAGGGTGGCTGGTCGCCGCCGCGCTGTGCGGGGCCCTGGTCATGGCGCTGCACGCCCACGTCCCGAACGGGTTCGGGAACCTCGGCAGTTTGTTCCAGACGTTCCTGCCCTGGGCCGGGCTGAGCGTCCCCGCGCTGCTGGCGCTGGCGGCGGTGAGACGTTCACGGCTCGCGGCGGTCGCCGTACTGGCGCCCGCGGTCGTCTGGGTCTCCCTCTTCGGCGGGATGCTCACCGACAAGCGCGCCGCGGGCGGGGACCTCACCGTGGTCAGCCACAACGTAGACGAGGAGAACCCCGACCCCCTGCGCACCGCGCGGGCCCTCGCCGGGTCGGGCGCGGACGTGCTCGCGCTGGAGGAGCTGTCCACGAAGGCGACGCCCGTGTACGAGCGCGAGCTGGCCGCCCGCTACCCGTACCACTCGGTGCACTTGGGCGTCGGGCTGTGGAGCAAGTACCCGCTGCACGGCGTGGAGCCGGTGCCGATCATGCCCTGGACACGCGCCGTACGGGCCACGGTCGACACCCCGAGCGGGCCCGTCGCCGTGTTCGCCGCCCACCTCGCCTCGGTACGGGTGACCCCGAGCGCCGGTTTCACCACCGCGCGCCGCAACGAGTCGGCCGGGAAGCTGGCCGAGGCCGTACGGGCCGAGGTGCTGCCGCGGGTCATCGTGATGGGCGACTTCAACGGGACGGCCGAGGACTCGGCACTGGGGCCGGTGACCGCACCGCTCCGCTCTGCGCAGCGGGAGGCCGGGGCCGGGTTCGGCTTCACCTGGCCCGCCTCGTTCCCGATGGTCCGCATCGACCAGATCCTGGTGAAAGGGGTGAGCCCGGTCTCCTCGTGGACCCTGCCGGCCACCGGCAGCGACCATCTCCCCGTCGCCGCCTCCCTCCGGCTGTGACCGGCGCCGCACGGTCCAGGCACTGACTACGATGGGCGGAACGTATGTCCGTGTATGAGCAAGTAGGTGGCGTGTTGGAAACCCGGGTCCCCGACCCCGTCAGCGTCCTCGTCGTCGAGGACGACGCCACCATCCGCCGCGCTGTGCAGCTGTCCCTGGAGCGCTACGGCTACCAGGTCGCGGTGGCCGCGGACGGACTCGGCGGCCTGGAGGCGTTCCGGGCCGGCGGGCACGATCTGCTGATCCTGGATGTGATGCTGCCGGAACTGGACGGCATCGGGCTGTGCCGGCGGATCCGCGAGGAGAGCCTGGTCCCCGTCCTGATGATGTCCGCGCGCGGTGACGCCCTGGACGTGGTCGCGGGGCTGGAGGCGGGCGCGGACGACTATGTCGTCAAACCCGTCGACACCGCTGTCCTCGTCGCCCGCATCCGTACGCTGCTGCGCCGCGCGACCTTCCGGCCGGCCGAGCCCGAGGCGGGTTCGGCGGAGTCGGAGGCCCCCTCCGCTGACGCCCAAGCTCCGGCGAAGGCCGTCGGGGTACTGTCCTTCGGCGACCTGACCGTCGACACGCTCGGCCTGGAGGTGCGCCGGGGCGGGCGGGCCGTCCCGCTGACCCCCACCGAACTGCGCCTGCTGCTGGAGTTCGCCGCTTCTCCCGGCGCCGTGCTGGACCGCCGCAGGCTGCTGCGCGACGTCTGGGACTACGGCTGGGAGGGCGACACCCGGGTCGTGGACCTGTGCGTGCTGCGGCTGCGCAAGAAGATCGGCGCCGACCGGATCGAGACCGTCCGCGGCTTCGGCTACAAGCTCGTCCGCACCTGAGGGGCCGGTCGGCACATGGCATTCCTCAACCCGCGCGCCCTGCGCTGGAAGATCGCCGCGCTGACCGCGGCCGCCTGCTGCGCGGTGGCCGCGGTGATCGGCGTACTCGTCCACCAGGCGATGGCCGAACGCGGCGAGCGCACCGGCAACGACCGCATCGCAGCCCGGATGGCCGCCGCGGAACGCGAGTACACCCGCACGGGCACGGCGCCGCTCGAGGTCGAGGTCCTGACACCGGGGCAACTCGCCGAGCCGCTCGCGAGGGCGCTGGCCGCCAAGGACAACAACGGCCTGTACGCGATCTGGTACGACCGCAAACCCCCCAACTGGTACTGGCTGTGGGCGGCCATGCCCGTTGAGGGTGATCGGGTGCTGGTCGCCCGGACGGACATGAGCGCCGAGGTGCGCGGCCTCCAGCTCCTGGACCGCAGCATCGTCAAGGCCGTGCTCGCCGCCCTCCTGGTCGTCGTGCCGCTCGCCGCCCTGGCCACCGAGCCGATGAACCGCAGGCTGCGCCGTGGCTCCCGTACCGCCCGGGCCATCGCCGCCGGCGACCTCGACGCCCGGATCGGCCCCGGCGGCCGGGCCCGGGACGAGATCACCGAGATGTCGGCCGCCATGGACGAGATGGCCGCGGCCCTGCAGTTGAAACTGGAGGGCGAGCGGCGTTTCACGGCGGACGTCGCGCACGAACTGCGCACCCCGCTGATGGGCCTCTCCACCGCCGCCGGGCTCCTTCCGGAGGACGACGAGGTGGCCGGACTCGTACGGGACCGGGCCCGGGCCCTGAACGGGCTGGTCGAGGACCTCCTGGAGATCTCCCGGCTCGACGCCGGGGCCGAACAGGCCCGGACCGACGTGGTGCCGCTGGGCGAGCTGGTCGCCGATGTCGTCCGCCGTACGCAGACGCCGACCGTCGTCACGGTCGGGGCCGCCCACGTAGTCGAGACCGACCCGCGCAGGGTGGAACGGATCGTGGTCAACCTCGTGACCAACGCGCACCGCCACGGAGCGGCCCCCGTCGAGGTCACCGTCACGGGCGCACGGATGGTCGTAAGGGACCACGGTTCGGGGTTTCCCGCCGCGCTGCTCGACGAGGGCCCGCAGCGTTTCCGTACGGGATCGGCCGAGCGGGGCCGCGGGCACGGTCTCGGGCTCACCATCGCGCTCGGGCAAGCCGGCGTCCTCGGGGCCCGGTTGACGTTCGCGAACGCCCCGGACGGGGGCGCGGTCGCCACCCTCGACCTGGCTCCCGGACCGGACTGAAACAGGACCGCAACAGGACCTCATGGCGGCGGAAGCAGGGTCGCACCGGTCCGGAAGCACGTCTCCTCGAAGGTGAATTCGGGTGCGGGAACCGCACTCGTTCCTTTCTGGAGGTGCCCCCCATGTCCGCCACCCGCCGCCGCTCCGGCTTGCGCAGGTCGCTCGCCCTCTCGCTGTCCGCCGCCGTCCTGGTGACCGGTGCGGGCACCTGGTACGCCTTCGGAGGCGACGAGCACTCCAGCCCGAGGGCTGCCCTCGTGACTTCCCTGGCCATGTCGATGGACCTGCCGTGGCCGACGGAAGGCCAGGCGAGCGCGGAGGTCGAGGGGATCGGCAGCCTCGGCACCAAGGGCGAGCAGACGCCGGTACCGATCGCCAGCGTCACCAAGGTCATGACCGCCTACGTGATCCTCGCCGGCCACCCGATGCCCGGCGACGCACCCGGCGCAAAGGTGATCGCCGACCAGCAGGCGGCCGACGAGTCCTACTCCTCGGTCGAGTCGACCGCCCCCGTCGTCGCGGGGCGCGAATACACCCAGCGCCAGCTGCTGGAACTCTTGATGCTGCCCTCCGGCAACAACGTCGCCAGGCTCCTGGCCCGCTGGGACGCGGGCGGCCAGGAAGAGTTCGCCCAGAAGATGAACAAGGCCGCCGCGGCACTCGGCATGGACCGCACCACCTACACCGGGGCCTCCGGTATCGAGTCCAGCACGAAGAGCACAGCGGCCGATCAGCTGAAGCTGGCCCGCGCCGTCATGAAGAACGAGGCCTTCCGTCAGATCGTGGCCACGCCCGCCGTTACGGCCCCCGGCGTCGGCGTGCAGATACACAACAGCAACAAGCTCCTCGGGCAGGACGGGGTCATCGGGTTGAAGACCGGCTCCTCCACCCCGGCCGGCGGCAACCTCATGTGGGCCGCCACCCAGGAGGTGGCGGGCGTCCCCCGCCTCATCCTCGGAGTCGTCCTCCACCAGCGGGCCGACACCAACCCCACCGCCGGCATGGCCGCCGCCTTCGACTCCAGCCGCACCCTGATCACCGCCATCCGCGCCGCCCTCCCACAGGCCCTCGCCGCACAGACTCCGCAGACCTGACCTGACCTGACGCAGCCGCAGCAGGACTGGGTGGAGCGACCCATAGGCTGGCCCTATGTCTGACACGCTGAGTTCCGATAAGACCGCGTCCGCGTTGCGGACATCTGCGCGGGTCTCTGCCGAGTTGCTGCTGGTCCTTGTGGCGGCTGCGGTGGCGTTGTGGATCCTGGGCCGGATGTGGTCGGTGGTCTGGCCGCTGATAGTCGCCCTGTTCCTCACCACTCTGACGTGGCCCCTCGCCGCCTTCCTCCGGCGGCACGGATGGCGCCCCGCCCTGGCCGCGTCATCGGTGACCGTGCTGTTCCTCGTGGCCGCAACGGGAGTCGTGGCGCTGATCGCAGTGCCGGTGGCATCGCAATCCGGCCAGTTGGGCGACGGCGTGGTCAAGGGTGTCCAGCAGCTGCGCGAGTGGGCTGCGGGGCCGCCGCTGAACATCGGTGACGCTCAGATCGCAGGGGCGTTCGACGCAGCAGTCGAGCGGGTCCAGAACAGCGTCGGCAGTGCGGTCTCCACCGTCGTCACGGGGGTGAGCACCGTCTTCAGCGGCCTGGTCACCGCCGTCTTGGCGCTCTTCCTCATGTTCTTCTTCCTCAAGGACGGCCCGCGGTTCCTGCCGTGGCTCGCCCGGCAGCTTCCCGGCCGGCTCGCCACCGACGTTCCCGTCGTCGCCGCGCGCGGCTGGGAGACCCTCGGTTCGTTCGTACGCTCCCAGGCGTTCGTCGGCTTGCTCGATGCCGTCTTCATCGGGCTGGGGCTGTGGATCGTCGGTGTTCCGCTGGTGTTGCCGCTGGCGGTGCTGACCTTCGTGTCCGCGTTCGTGCCGATCGTGGGTGCCTTGTTCGCCGGCCTCGTCGCGGTGCTCATCGCGCTGGTCTCGAACGGGCTGACGGACGCGCTGATCGTGCTGGCGATCATCGTCGTGGTCCAGCAGTTGGAAGGCAACGTGTTCCAGCCGATGATCCAAAGCCGCGGTCTCGGGCTTCACGCCGCGGTGATCCTGCTGGCGGTGACGCTGGGTGCCAGCCTGGCCGGAGTGGTCGGCAGCCTGCTGGCAGTGCCGGCGGCGGCACTGATCGCGGTGGTCTGGAGCTATCTGCGCGAGCAGCTCGTCGAGCCCTCGCCCGGTACGGAGACCGACCGCTCGACCACCGCGGCCACTCCCTCGTAGCGCCCCGGGTCGCTGCCGCCTCGGCGTCCGGCAGCAACCCGGCCGGCCCGTCGGCAGCGGCGGCCGCGCCGCAAGTGCGCCGACGCCACCGCGAGGTGCGGGGGAGCCCGGTAGCGGGGAGGATGGCGCTGTGTCCGTGCCGAGGAACGACGAGCGTCTGCGCCGCTACTGGGACGAGCACGCCCGCTCCTATGACCGGCAGATGCGGTTCTTCGACCGCACCCTGTTCGGCGAGAGTCGCGCCTGGGTCTGTTCCCAGGCCACCGGCGAGGTGCTGGAGGTCGCCATCGGTACCGGCCTGAACCTTCCCCTCTACCCTCCCGGCGTCCAGCTGACCGGCATCGAGTGGAGTCCGCAGATGCTGGCCCTCGCCCGTCGTCGTGCCGACGGCTTGGGCCTGATCGCCGACCTGAGGGAAGGCGACGCTCAAGCCCTGCCGTTCCCGGACGCGTCCTTCGACAGCGTGGTGTGCACGCTGGCCCTGTGCGCGATCCCCGACGAGCAGCGTGCGATCGCGGAGATGAGCCGTGTGCTCAAGCCCGGCGGCAGGCTCCTCCTGCTGGATCACGTCCCCAGCTCCGCCTGGCCGCTTCGCGCGATCCAGTGGCTCGTCGAACTCCTCACCGTTCCGCTCGGCGGGGAGCACCTCCTGCGCCGGCCACTCCGGGGCGTCCAGGGGGTGGGCCTGGAGGTCGAGCAGCACGACCGGTTCAAGCTCGGTGTCGTCGAACGCCTCGCCGCCCGCAAGCCCGCCCCCCGGACCTGAGCGCACGTGACGGCGAGCCGGTATGGGGGCTCCTGGCCTGCCTGCTTACGCCGGTCCTGGCGATGCTTCCTCGGTCTTGAAGGTGCGGAATCCGCGGCGGTGGTAGTTGGGCAGGGCGTTCGGATGGTCGGCCGATGAGGTGTGCAGCCATACCCTGCGTACGTCAGGTCCCAGCCTCCAGCCCTGCTCGACCGCAAGGGTCAGGTATCGGTCCCCGCGCCGGCTTCGGCCGGGTCGTGGTCGTAGCAGACGACGCCCGCGGTCTCGTCGGCCATGGTCAGCAGCCGGAACGTCCGGCCCGGGCGCTCGGCGAACCCCACGGCTGGGACCTGCTGGGCTCGTTGCGGCGGCCTGAGGCGTTCGCGCGCGAGCGCTTCCTTTCTATCAGGCGTCGAAGCGGCGGCGTGAGGCCTCGATGTGACCGAAGTACCGGTGCGTCCACTCGCAGAGTCCGTCGATCGTGGCCCGCAGGGCTTGGCCCGGCTCGGTGAGGGTGTACTCGACCCGCGGCGGCACGACGGGGTGCACGGTGCGCTCGAGCAGTCCGTACCGCTCCAGCATCCGCAGGTTCTGGGTCAGCATCTTGTGGCTGATGCCCTCGACCTCGTCGCGAAGCGTGCTGAAGCGCAGGGTCTGCTCTCCTAGGGCTTCGATGATCAGGAGCGCCCACTTGTTGGCGACGTCCGAGAAGATCTCCCGCCCCAACGAGTCCGCCCGCCGAAGGTCCGCGTCGTCGGGCGAGCCCGTGGCCTGCTTGGTCACCATCGGGTTCCCCAGTCACTGGAAAGTGCGTTCTTCCATGCGAGAGGTCACTCTCCTACGGTTTCTGAGTAACCACAAGAGAGCGTGGGCGTCGTGACTCGATGGCATTGAGTTCCCCGCCGGTGCCCCTGTACATGGAGGCAGACATCATGGCCATCACCCTCGTGAACCCCAAGGGACTACCGGAGATCGACGCCTACCGGCAGGTGTCGATTGGGACCGGGTCGAAGATCGTCTTCATCGCGGGGCAGGTCGCCTGGCGCGCCGACGGCGTCACGGTGGGTGAAGACGACCTCGCCGCGCAGGTCGAGCAGTGCTACCTCAACGTAAGCACGGCCCTGGCCGAGGTCGGGGCCTCCTTCGACGACGTGGCGAAGCTGACCGTCTACGTCGTCGACTGGACCCCCGACAAAATGCCCCTGCTGATGGAGGGGATCAGCCGGGCGGCCCGGAAGCTGGGCGCCGCACCGGTCCCGCCGGCCTCGTTGCTGGGCGTCGCGGCACTGGACGTACCCGAGCACCTGGTGGAGGTCGAAGCCACCGCCGTCCTCGACTGAGCACGTGCTTGGCGCCGTGGCTCGGCTCGTGAGCTCGGCCGGCCGGGTGATCCGTGCTCCGTCCGCGTCAGACGGCAGCGGCCGCCGCCATGGCCGGGCAGCGGCTGCCGGCCGCGGTGTCACCGATGGATTCGAAGACCTGGGCCGCCTGCGGAGCAGCGCCAACGGCCGACTGTGTGCGGCGACGCTCGGCGCCATCCCCGAGCCCGGCGAGCGTCGATTCCTTGTCCCATGTGGAACGCTCGCCCAGCATCCCGGTCAGCAGTTCCGTGGACTCCGGCAACGGCAGGGGCCCCAGGGCGAGCTCGCGAACCCCCTCCAGGCCCGCCGGCAACCGCCGTGTAGTGATCAGTGCCCTGCTCGCGCCCCCTCCCGGCAGCAGCGGGCGCACCTGCTCCTCCGAGGCGGCATTGTCGAGCACGACCAGGACGCGCTTGTCCCTCAGGCGGAGCCGGTGATGAGCCCCACCACACCGATGCCCGGGGAGATCAGGCGTCCACCAGCTCGGTCAGCCAGACCTGTTCCTCGCCACGGCCGGTGAAGTCCCCGACAGGTCACGGCAGTTCGCACAGGCCATTTCGATCAAGCGTGAGCCGACGAGGCCGGGAGCGTGGCGAGTTCGCCCAGAACGCGGGCCGCCGGCGCGGGGGCGACCAGCCACTGCAGGTGGCTGCCCGGGAGTGTGCGGACGTCGTACGGGTTGTCGGGCGTCAGCTCGTTGCCCTCGCGGATCAGCCGGTCCTGAAGGGCAGGAGGCAGGCTCGTGTCGTCGGCCAGGCGGATGTAGGTCTTGGGGATGCGGCCCCAGGTCGCGGCCTGCGCCCGGTCGGCGGGGCCGCCGACGTCGAGGTTCTCGTCCGGCTGGAAGGTGTTCAGGACGGTGTGGAATTGCTCGTCGGTGCCGTCCGCGAGGAAGGCCGCCTTGAACGCCACGAGCGCGTCCGGGTTCGCGGTGCGGAAGTTGACGCGGAGCAGACCGAGGTTGGCGGGGTTTCCCGCCAGCGCCGAAGCGAAGGCGGCGGGGTCGACCGTGGCCATCTCCGGCTCGGCGTAGTAGTCGCTGACGTCGAGCCGGACCGGGCACCAGGCCGAGACGTAGACGATGCGGTCCATCAGATCGGGTCGTGCGTTGGCCGCGGCCGTGACCGTGATGCCACCCCGGCTGTGGGCGACGAGGATGACGGGGCCGTTCCGCTTGGCCCGTTCGAGGATCCCGATGAGGTGCGCGACGTTGTCGGCGAGCGTGACGCCTTTGATCGAGCCGGGTGCGGTGGCGAGCCCTTCGGGATCCTGCGGTGACTGGTAGGCGCGGGTGAAGGTGGCCTGGAACCCGTGGCCGGGCAGGTCGACGGCGACCGAACGGTGTCCGAGGAGGCCGAGTTCGGCCTGGAGGGGTGCGAAGGAGAAGGAGTTCGCGAAGGCTCCGTGTACGAGTACGAAGGTCGGTTGCATCTGTGTCGTCACTTTCCGGCCGCCGCGCTTCGGCGGCGGCCAAGGGGCCGGTCCTGGGGATCCGGGATCGAGGAATGGATCGGCGGCAGTCCCATGAGGTCAGACCGCTGTTCGGCGCAGGACCAAGCAGAGGAAGCCGAAGCTGTCCCGGTACCCGTGCAGCCAATCCGAACGCGCGGCGGTGGCCGTCTCCAGTACCTGCGCGGCGGCCGGATCGGCAGGGTGGTCCAGGGCCCACGCGGCCAGCGAGCCCCAGCAGGCCCACTCGTAGGAGTCCAGCTCGCTGCGGGTACTGACGTGGCCGTGGACGGGGGTCCATCCGTCGGCGACGACGCTGTCCACCGTGGTCGCCAGGTCGGCGAGGTCACCGAACATCTCGACGGCCTCGGGTGAAGGCGCGCGGTCCCAGTACGACTCACCGATCAGAACGCGGCCGCCGGGAGCCAGGTGCTTGCGGGCCGCTGCGAGGGTGGGGAGGAGACCGCCGAAGGCATGCGTGGCGCCGACACTGATCACCAGGTCGTACGGCTGGGGAGAGGCGAAGTCCGCGGCCTCCTGCCGGTGGAGGACCAGCCGGTCCGCGACTCCGAGTTCGCTTGCGGCCTGGCGGGCACGCGTCAGGGAGACTTCGGAGACGTCGACGCCCTCGGCGTGCAGGTGCGGGCGTGTCGCCAGGGCGCGCAGGAGCCACTCCGCCGTGCCGCATCCGAGGTCGAGCACGCGCTCGTCGCCTCGCGGGAGGCCGCGTTCGAGCAGCCGGCCGACCGACTCGTCGGCGAGCGGAGACTTGATCGGGTGGTCGGCGTGGGCGATCGCGGAGATCTGTTCGCGGCTCATCGAATCGGTGTGCTCCTTATCGAGGATCAGCTTGGCGGCCACCGCCGTACCGTCGGTGCGGACCGTGGCGGCGACGGCCTTCGCCCGTGCTGCGGTCTCCGGGGCCAGGGCGGTCCCGAGTGCGGCCGAAAGGGACTCGAAGGTCGGGATGGGGCCGCCGTGCGCCGTGCCGATGCCCAGCTCGGCCACACGGGCGGCCCAGTGCGGCTGGTCCACGAACTGGGGTACCACCACCTGGGGTGCACCGGCCCGGGCGGCGGTGGTCGTGGTGCCCGCGCCGCCGTGGTGCACGACCGCCGCGACCCGACGGAACAGGGACTGGTGGTTGACGTCGCCGACGGCGAAGCAGTCGTCCGCGTCGTCCACGAGGCCCAGGTCGGCCCAGCCGCGGGAGACGAGGACGCGCCGGCCCTGCGCGCGGGCCGCTTCGACGGTTGTCCGGGCGATATCGGAGGCCGTTCCCATGGGCATGCTGCCGAAGCCGACGTACACCGGCGGGGTGCCGGCGTCCAGGAACGCCTCCAGATCGGCGGGCAGGGGGCGTTCGTCGGGCAGGATCCACGCTCCGGTCTGTATGACGTCGAGGTTCGTCAGCTGCTGCCAGGGGCCCAGGACCGGGTCCACCGCCAGCCACGGCCGTTCGGTGAACACGTGGTCGCGGACGTTGTCCACCGGAGCGAGGCCGATCGCCTCGCGGTGGGCGTTGAGGGGCTCGAGATAGAGGGCGTTGACCTTCCGGACGTCCAGGTCCCACAGGGCCTGGTTGTCGGTCATGCCGGGCGGAGCCGGCGGTCCCGGCCGCGGCGACGGCCGGTAGTGCTCGGAGGGCATCTCGAACGGGTGGAAGCCGGCGTACACGTAGCGGATGCCCAGCTTCTCGGCCACCGAGCGGGCGCCGGCCGGCATGAGACCGCTCGCCACGAGCACGTCGCAGCCCTCGGCCGCCTTGCCGACCGTCTCGAAGTGCGCGGCGACCAGCTCGGCCGCGAACGCGGCCGCGTCCGACGGCGGCGCTCCCGTCCGCAGCGCGCGCACGTCCCGCCCGAAGGGCACCACTTCGGCGCCGACACCGGCCAGCAGCTCCGCGAACTCCTCGTCCGGCGGTGCGCACACGCGGACCTCCGCGCCC
Organism: Streptomyces sp. NPDC056883; assembly: GCF_042788835.1. NCBI lineage: Bacteria > Bacillati > Actinomycetota > Actinomycetes > Kitasatosporales > Streptomycetaceae > Streptomyces > Streptomyces sp. NPDC056883. The sequence continues at coordinate 529,534 of NZ_JBHUBS010000002.1, forward strand.
AGACTCCGCAGCTCAGCGGCCAGTCCGGCCAGCGGGGCGATGTCGCCGCGGGATCCGTATGCCATCAACAGCACTCGCATGTCGTCATTCCCATTTCTGTGGATGCCGGTCTCGGCCGGCCGTAGTGCGGCAGAACTCGGTGTTCCGGGGGCGCGCCTCAACCGACGGTGTCGAGGAGCAGTTGCGCCGCCAGCGTCGCCCCGTCGGTGCGGACCGTGTCGGCCACGGCCTCGGCCCGGCCGACGGTGTCCGGGGCCAGGGCCGTCCTGAGCGCGGCCGACAGGGACTCGTCGGTCGGAACAGGGCCGTCGTGGGACACGCCGATGCCCAGTTCGGCCACCCGGCCGGCCCAGTACGGCTGGTCCGCCAGCTGGGGCACGACCACCTGCGGAGCGCCGGCCCGAGCGGCCGTCGTCGTCGTACCCGCGCCGCCGTGGTGCACGACGGCAGCCACGCGTCCGAACAGCTGCTGGTGGTTGACCTCGCCGACGGCGAAGCAGTCGTCGCGGTCGTCGATGAGACCCATGTCCGCCCAGCCGCGCCCGACGATGACCCGGCGGCCCTGCGCGCGGACCGCCTCGATGGCCACCCGGGCGGCCTCCTCGCCTCCGCGCACGGCCATGCTGCCGAAGCCCACGTACACGGGCGGCGCGCCGGCCTCGAGGAAGGCCGCCAACTCCGCCGGGAGCGGCCGCTCGTCGGGCAGCACCCACGCTCCGGTCTGTACGACGTCGAGGTCCGGCGTCTCCAGCCACGGATCAAGCACAGGGTCCGTCGCCAGCCAGGGCCGGTCGCCGAAGGCGTAGTCGCGGACGTTGGCCACCGGGGGCAGGCCGATCGCCGCCCGGCTGGTGTTGAGCGCCTCGCCGAACAGGGCATCGATGCTCTGGGCGTCCAGCTCCCACAGGGCACGGTTGTCAGTCACCTCCGGTGGGAACGGCCGCCCCGGGTACGCCAGCGGCGGGCGCCGAGGCGAGGGCAGCGTCAACTGCTGGAAGATCACGGACACGTAGCCGATGCCCAGCTTCTCGGCCACCGACCGCGCCCCGGCGATGGCCGGCATCGCGCCCGTCGCCACCAGCAGGTCGCAGCCCTCTGCCGCCGAGGGGATCACCTCGAGCTGACTGGCAATCAATTCCGCTGCACGCTGGGGAAGGTTGGCCTTCGACGGAGGCGGTGCCGCGGTCGTCAGCGCGCGTGCCGACCGGCCGACGCCCGCCACGGACACGCCTATCCCGGCCAGCCGCTCCGCGAAGTCCTCGTCCGGTGGCGCGCATACCCGCACCTCAGCGCCGAGTTCCCGCAACCGCACCGCGAGTCCCACCAGCGGTTCGACGTCTCCGCGTGACCCATAGGTCGACAACAGCACACGCATTTCCTGAATCTCCTGCTTCCGTGGTCCGGCGAATCGTGCTGCCTTCACCCTGCACTCAAGACGGCGAAGGCGGCGGGAATGATCAACTGTGTCCTCTAGTCGAGGTCGAGGTCGAGGTCGAGGTCGAGCTGGAGCTCGCACGTGCGCCGGTAGGAGCGGAACCCCAAGCGGTGGTTGACCGCCAGCATGTGGACGTTGTCGTCGGCGTTGTCCGTCTCGATCTCGACGACGCCGGGGTGCTCGGCGCGCAGCCGGCTCGCCATGGCGGCCTTGACCCACAACCCGAGTCCGTGGCCGCGGTGTTCCGGCACGACCGCCGTGTCGTACTGCTGGACCCGCGGCGGCGCTCCGTGGGGGATCACGATCTCGGTGTAGCCGGCCATGGCGCCGCTGTCGTGCACGGCGGCGACGGTGAGCAGCGTGTTCCCGCGGTCGGCGACCACCGCGGCCATGGCGCGAACGCGATCCGCGTCCCACGCCACGCTCCCGTAGTCCAGGTCACCGACGGGCGCGTCGTTCATCGCGTTCTTGGCGGCGGCGAAGGAGTCGGCGAGGCCGTCGGGAACCGTTCCGGTCCAGCCGGTCAGCCGGTACCCGGCGTGCTCGGCTTCGGCGATCCGGAGCAGGGCGGCCCCGTCCGTGTCGTCGAGGCGCAGCAGGAGGTGACTCAAGGCCAGTGCCCGGCGGAAGCCCCGTCGTCCGCTGAAGGCTTCGCCCGGACCATCGGCCGGGGCCGTGGCGATCAGGCTGCGCCGGTTCTCGGCGCGGCAGGCCGCGACGGCCGCTGACAGCAGGAGGGAGCCGGTTCCCAGGCGGCGGTGTGCGGGGTCGACGTGGAGGTCCACCTCGGCCAGGTGCTCCTGGCCCGGGGAGGTGAACACCCGCAGGGCGGCGACTCCGACGGGGACCCCGTCCGTACGGGTGGCCAGCCACATCAGCCGGCGGCTGCCCAGAGCGGGCCGGGTGAGCTGGGCCTGGATCTGTCCGAGGTCGGGTGCCGGTACTCCCGGCAGGTCGTGGGCCGTCGAGGCCTGGACGACCTGATGCCACGCGATGGCTTCGGCGGCCGAGACGTGCTGGAGCGGCTTGACGTGTACTGATGTGGGCAAGGTGACGGCCTTCGTGGTCGAGTCGGTGGTACGTCGGTTGCGTGCAGCGCTTCGAACGCTCGTGGCGCTTGGCGCACTTGGGGTGTTCGTCCAGTCGGTGTGGCGCACGAGCGGCCAGTCGACTTCGATGCGGGCAGCCGTCGCGAGGTAGTTGGTGAACACGTTGAGTGCGACATGGGCGATGACCTCGACGATCTGCCCGTCGGACAGGCCGGCGCTCCGGGCCGCCGTCAACTGCTCGTCGGCAACGGTTCCCCGGTCACGGACCGCCGAGGCCGCCAGCTCCAGGACGGCGGCGGCCCAGGGGTCGTCGGCCTTGCCCCGGCGTGCGCCGGTGGCCTCGGCCGCACTCAGCCCGGCCGTCCTGGTTCCGCGGAACGCGTGCACGGAAAGGCAGTAGTCGCAACCGTTCTCCTGCGCCACCAGCAACGCGATACTCTCGCGCATCTGCGCCGGCAGGGTTCCCTCCGTGCTCAGGGTGGTGACGACGCCCAAGTACCCCTTCAGTACGGCCGGACTGTTGGCCATCACCCTGGCCAGGTTGGGGATGACCCCCAGGGCTTGGTGCGTGGCGGTGAACAGAGCTGCGGTGTCACCGGTCGCGATCTCCGGTTCGACGGTGTGGAGTGACATGCCGGTAACCATGCAGGTCGATCTTGATACATTCGCGATGCTTCTTCGATGCACGTGCTGGTGACCCCGGGGGTAACGGAATGCGGTTCACGATCCTCGGTCCGGTCGAGGCCGTGGGTCCCGGTTCGGATGCACCCGGCCTGGCACCCCGCCATCGTGCGGTACTCGCCTATCTGCTGCTGCACGCCGGGGTCGCGATCAGTACGGACCGCCTGATCGACGCCATGTGGGGGCCGTTGCCGCCGGACTCCGCCCGGGCGCAGATCCAGACCACGATCGCCGCGATCCGGCGGATGCTCCGCGGTTCGGAAGCCGACGGGATGCTGGCCACGCGACCGGCCGGGTACGTGATCACCCCCGGGGCGGGGCAACTCGATCTGGACGAGTTCACCGGCATGACCGCCAGAGCAGCGTCCCTCTCCGACGACCCCGGCCAGGCCGCGGACCAGATACGTGCCGCGCTGGCGCTGTGGCGGGGAGAGCCGCTGGCCGACATCACCGCCCATTACGTCCAGAGCGCCAGAGTGCGCCTGAACGGGCAACTGCTGACCGCCGTCGAGCGCCTGGCCGAGCTGGACCTGGCCCGGGGGCGGCACGACGACCTCATCGACGAACTGTCCGTCCACGTGGCGGCCAACCCCTTGCGGGAGCGGCTCTGCTGCCAGCTGATGCTGGCTCTGCACCGCGCCGGACGCCAGACCGACGCGTTGGACGTGGCGAGGACCTTCCGGGCGACCCTGGCCGATCAGCAGGGACTGGACCCCGGCCACGCGTTCGGCAAGCTCGAACAGGACATCCTGCGGGACGCCCCCGATCTACGGCCGCCGGTGACCGCGCCGGCGAAGCCGCAGGGGATCAACTTCCTGCCCTACGACGTCCCGGACTTCACCGGACGCGAGGACGAGATGGACGGCCTGATCCGCCTGTGGTCGGGCAACAACGGTGGCGTCGTGACCATTTCGGCGATCGACGGGATGGCCGGGGTCGGCAAGACGACGCTCGCGGTCCACGCGGGGCACCGCCTCGCGGACCACTTCCCGGACGGACAGCTCTTCGTCGACCTGCAGGCGCACACCGCCGGTCAGGCACCGCTCGACGCCGGTGCGGCGCTCGAGATGCTCCTGGGACAACTCGGCGTACCCACCCAGCGGATACCCGCATCGGTCGCCGACCGCGCCGCGCTGTGGCGGTCCGAACTCTCGGGCCGACGCGTGCTGGCCGTACTGGACAACGCCCTCGGCGCCGACCAGGTGCGCCAGTTGCTGCCCGGATCCTCCCGCGCGCTCATCCTGATCACCAGTCGCCGACGGCTGACCGACCTGGACGGGGCCCACGCCCTGTCCCTGGACGTGCTGCCCGCCGCGGAAGCCCTGGAGCTGTTCACGGCGATCGTCGGCCAACGGGCGGCGGACGAACCCCTGGCCGTCCTCGATGTCCTGCAGCTGTGCGGATTCCTGCCGCTGGCCGTCCGCATCGCCGCCGCCCGCCTGCACCATCGCCCGCGCTGGACCGTCGCCCACCTGGCCGACCGGCTCCGTGACCAGCGCCGCAGGCTCTCCGAGCTGGCTACCTCGGAGCGAGGAGTGGCGGCGGCATTCACCCTGTCCTACGAGCAGCTGACTGCTGATCAGCAGCGGATGTTCCGGCTCCTGGGGCTCCAGCCGGGCCGCGACATCAGCCCCGAGGCGGCGTCCGCGCTGGCCGACCTCCCGCTGGACGAGGCCGAGACGCTCCTGGAAGACCTCCTGGACGCCCACGTTCTGACCCAACATCAGCTCGGCCGCTACACCTTCCACGATCTGCTGCGCGAACACGCCCTCGCCACCGCGGCCGCCCAGGAAACCCCGGATGCCCAGCGCGAGGCCCTCGACCGGCTGTTCCACCACTATCTCCACACGGCGTGCACGGCCATCGACCACCTCTACCCCGAGGGCAAGAACCGCAGGCCGCGCATCCCCGCGCCGCAGACCCCGTCCTGGCCCCCGCGGGACGAAACCGAGGCGATCACCTGGCTGGACGGAGAACGCGCGAACCTCATGGCGTCCGCCCAGTACGCGGCCGAGCACGACCGGCTCCCGCACGTCGGCCAACTGGCCGCCACCCTGCACCGCTACCTGCTGGGCCACGCCCACCAGGCCGACGCGCTGGTCCTCAACGGCCTGGCACTGGGAGCCGCCCGCCGCAGCGGCGACGCAGCCGCCGAAGCCCGTACGCTCATCGACCGCGGCCAGGTCTACTTCTGGTGGCACGGCGACTACGAGCAAGCGGCCGAGCACTTCCGGAACGCCTTGGACCTCGCGCGCCGGACCGGCGACCAGGGCCTCGCGGCCGGCGCACTGGCGGCCCTCGGCACCGTCTCCACACGGCGGCGGGAATACGACCTGGCCCACGACCAGTGCGTGCAGTCCCTCGCGCTCTTCCGTGAGCTCGGCGACCGCGGTGGCGAAGCCAGATGCCTGACCGACCTCGGCATCGTCCACGAACGCCGAGGACGGTACGAGGACGCCCACGAGCACCACCGGCAGTCGCTGCTGGCGTACCGCGAGACGGGATCCCGCATCGGCGAGACCGTCGTGCTGAACAACATCGGGCTCCTGTACCAGCGGCAGGGCCGCCACGGCGAGGCCCGGCAGCAGCACAGCCAGGCGCTGGACCTGAGCCGCAGGTTCGACTTCCCCGGAGACGAGGCCGAGTCGCTCAATGCCCTTGCGGAGGCCGCCCGGTCCATGGGCGACCTCGCGCAGGCCGCGGCCGAACACGACAACGCGCTGACCGTCGCCCGTGAGTTCAGCTACCGCCCCGAGCTGGCCCGCGCCCATGGCGGCCTGGCGCACGTCCACCGCGACCTCGGCCGCATCGACCTCGCTCACGACCACGCCCGACAGGCCCTCGACCTCTACACCGCCCTCGCCGTCCCCGAGGCCGAGGAGATCCGCACCTTCCTCGCCGAGCTGCCGCCGCCCGCGAACGAGCCCTAACCGACGGAGGCGCCCGGGTGTCGGGTGCGGGTACGGGCGTTCTCCACGACCGCCCAGCCCTTGCCGCCGTCGAAGGTCCTGAACTCGACCAGGTGGTGGTCGAGGTGTCCAGTGATCATCACTGCCATGAGGGACAGGTACTCGCCCCGGAGATCGGGAGTGAGGTCGTTCTCTTGCGGTCCTCCCAGGAGAACCTGCTGTTCCTCTGCCAGGAGCGTGCAGGTGGTCTGGACGGCTCGGACGAGTGCCTCGAACTGCTCCCCGCCCAACCGCGACCGTAAGAACTCCAGATGGGAGCCGAGGACGTCGGTCTCCCGGCCGCCTTCCGACCCGCCGGGATCCACTTGCGTTCCGGGCTCTCCAGGGTTCGGCGGATGATTCTCGGTCATGCTTCCGCCCTTCCCCGCCAACGGCCGCTGCCCTGCGCAGTGTAGGCAGAGGCCGGCGCTCCGACGGCGTTCTTCGGCCACCCGGGAGGCCCCGGCCGCCTTCTCCGCGGCGTCCCGGGCCCCGTGCGCCCCGAACGTAATCGACTATGCCACTTGCACATTCAAAAGGAATGCGATTTCGGCAATTCCGGGATGGACTGCCCGCGTTCACCGTCCCAACGTTGACAGCGTGCTGCATCTTGAGGGTAAATGAGTTCACAGGTGGCCTGATGTCGTCGTAGGTAGGCCGGATCAGGCCAGTCCGTGACCGGTTCGGTCCGCCCGTCACCTGGTGTGGCCGTGGCGATGTGGCAGGAGAGGTGCGTTTGGGTCGCGGGGGTGCGGCGTGGTTGTGTAATGAGCGGGTATTGACGAATTCGATTCTTCCGTGGGGGATCAATGGCCCAGCTCAGTTCTTTTTCCGTCCCCGATTTCCACCTTCCGTTCGGAAACTCCAAGCATCCCGGGGCTGCCCGGGCGAACGCCGAGGCGACCTCGTGGGTGGTGCAACACGAGCTGGTGACCGCCGCGGCCGAGCAGTTCTCGGGGATCGGCGTGGGCCACCTGGCCGGCCGGGTGAGCGGTGACGTCCCCTATGAGCGGGTCCTCCTGCTCGCCGAGTGGATGGCCTGGTCGTTCGTCCTGGACGACCAGCACGACCACCTGATCAGAGCCGGAGAGGTCGCGGCCTGGCGGCCCGTCACCGATGCGATCACCGGCTATCTGCGAACGGGGCGGATCGAGGGGTCGGCAGCGGGCCGAAACCCGTTGGTGACGGGATTCGTCGACCTGTGCGACCGGATCCTGGCCGGCATGTCCGAGGGGACTGCGGCCCGGTACCGCACCCAAGTCCCCCTCATGCTCCACTCCTTGGACCAGGAGGCTGGCAACCGCGCCGCCGCGCGCGGCCCGGGGGTCCAGGAGTACGTCCTCATGCGCCGGCACAGCTCCCAGATCCTTCCGATGATGGCCATGGTGGAGGCCGGGCTCGGGATCGACCTCCCGCAGGACGTCCACGACCTGCCCGAGTTCCAGGCTCTGGCCGCGAGCGTGCTCGACGTCATCTCATGGGGCAACGACGTGTTCTCCCTGCCGAAGGAGCACGCCTGCGGGGACACCAACAACCTCGTCTCCCTCATCTCCTTCTGGGAGAGGTGCTCCCTCCCCGACGCCGTCCAGGCGGTCGAGGGGCGCATCCAGGAGCGCATCGAGCAGTATCTGACGGAAGAGAAGCGTCTGATTCAGGCCGTCAAGGCGCTCCCCGGGGCGGAACCGTCGCTGGTCGACGCGGTCACCCGCTGCGTGCGCAGTTACGAGGACTGGATGATCGGCGCCGATCTGTGGCAGCGTTACGAATGCACGCGGTACAGCGACGAACGGTTCGCGGCCGGACTGGAGTCTGCGTACACCCGCCCGGATCTTGTCTCCGCGGCGTGACGGAAAGTCAGCTCATGGCATCTGAAGCGCATTCCGGTCCCGAGGTCCATGCTCCGGTCGCCCCAGGACGGTTACCGCTCCTGGGCCACGCGCTGCAACTGTGGCGCCGGCCGATCGCGTTCCTGGAGTCCCTCCGGGAGCACGGCGACATCGTACGGCTCGACATCGGGACCTGGCCCGTCCACGTGCTGACGAGCCCGGAGCACGTCCACTCCGTACTGGTCCAGCAGGCGCAGCAGTTCGGCCGGGGGAGGATCTTCGACAGGCTCCGTCCGGTGTTCGGCAACGGGATCGTGACCACCGACGGCGACTTTCACCGCAAGCAGCGCCGGATGATGCAACCCGCCTTCCACCGCAACCACATCGCCGAGTACGCCGAGGCGATGTGCCGGCAGGCGGAGGTGATGTCCGCGTCGTGGACGGACGGCCGTGAGATCTCCATGGTCACGGAGGCCCGCGGGTACGCGATGTCCTCGGTCGCCGAGATGATCTTCTCGGGGGACCTGAGCCGGCCCGCCGTCGACGAGGTGCACCGCTCGCTGCCCATCGTCCTGGAGGGCATGCTCGTGCGGGCGGTCATGCCCAAGTCTCTGGACCGGCTGCCCATTCCGTACAACCGGCGGTTCGACGGCGCGGCCGCCCGGCTGCGCCGGGTCATCGACGAGGTGATCGAGCAGTACCGCGCCCGCGCCGAAGAGCCGGCCGAGCGGGGCGACCGCCACGACCTGCTCTCCTTGCTGCTGGCGGGCGTGGACTCCGAGACGGGCTCGACGATGGATGCCGAGCAGGTGCGGGACGAGGTCATCGCCATCATGCTCGCCGGCACCGAGACCTCCGCGACCACCCTGTCCTGGATCTTCCACGAGATCGGCCGGCACCCCGAGGTGGAGGCGCGCGTCCACGCCGAAGTCGACTCGGTGGTGGGGTCCCGGCCGGTGCGTCCCGAAGACATACCCGCGCTGACCTACACGAACGACGTCTTCCAGGAAGCCCTGCGCCTGCATTCCCCCCTGCTCTTCACCCGCAGGGCCCTGGCCCCCCTCACCCTCGGCGGAATCTCGATCCCGGCCGGCGCGGAACTGGCCTACAGCCCGTACGCGTTGCACCGGGACCCCGTGCTCTTCCCCGACCCCGGCGTCTTCGATCCGGACCGCTGGCAGAAGGGGGCGAAGGAGCGGTCCCGTACGCACAGCTACGTCCCGTTCGGCGCCGGCCAGCACAAGTGCATCGGCGATTCCTTCGCCGTGGCGGAGATACTGACCGCGGTGGCGACCGTCGCTTCGCGATGGCGCCTGAAGCCCGCCCCGGGCGTCACCGTGCGCGAACTTCCCGCAGGCATCCCGCAGCCCAGCGCACTGCCGATGATTCCCGTGGCGCGAAAGGTACAGCACCCTTCTCGTACGGGTGATGAGATACCGCAATAGTGTGCTGAAACAACATCAACTCCGGTTCCGGCCCGTACACTCTGCCGCACGTGCTGGAGGGGGCAAAGGATGTCGCAGGTCACGGAACCGAGCAGTTGGAACACTCAGCCCCTGCTGGAGCGGGAGGCGGAAGTCCTCGCGATCCAACGCGCGGTGGACGTGCTCTGTGGTATCTCCGGCAGTGGCTCCGCCCATCGCAGCGGGGGTGTCCTGACCTTCGCCGGACTGGCCGGCATAGGCAAGACCACCCTGCTGAACGAGGCCCGCCGTCACGCCGCTCACCGCTCCTGCACCGTGCTCTTCGCGCGCGGCGGCGAGCAGGAGCGGCAGGTTCCGTTCCACGTGATGCGCCAGCTCATCCAGCCGGCCCTCGCCGCCATGAGCGAGGACGAACGGCGCGACGCGCTCGGCAGCTGGTACGGCATCATCGCCCCCGCGCTCGGGCTGACCGCGGCCCCGAAGGGTCCGACGGGGCCCGACCCGCAGGGCGTGCGCGACGGACTCGACTGGGTCGTCACGCACCTGGCGGTACGCAACGCCCCCGTCGTGCTGATCGTCGACGACGCGCACTGGGCGGACGCGGAGTCCCTGAGCTGGCTCACCTCCTTCGCGGCGCGCGCCGAGGAACTGGCCATGCTGATCATGGTGGCCTGCCGGCCCGACGAGATCCCCGCCGACGCCGGCGCGCTGCGCGCCCTCATGGGACGCCAGGGGGCGCGCCCGCACGAGCTGGCTCCCCTGACCACGAGCGCCGTCGCGCGCATAGTGCGCGACGCCCTCGGTGAGAACGCGGACAACGTGTTCTGCCGCGAATGCTGGGCGATCACCGGCGGAAACCCTTACGAGGTGGTCGAGCTGGTCATGAAGGGCCGCGACCGGGGGTTGAAGCCGTACCAGGGCAACATCCCCCAACTGCGCGACCTGGCTTCCGCGGTCAAGGGCAGCGGCCTGATCGACCGGCTCGAACAGCTCGGCACGTCCACCGTCCGGCTCGCGTGGGCCGCCGCCGTGCTCGGCACCGCGGTCCCCCTCGGCATCGTCGGTGGCGTGGCCGCCCTCGGCGAGGCGCAGGCCGCCGAGGCCATCGACCGGCTGCGGGCCGCACGCATCCTGACCGTCCTCACGGGCGTACGGCGCAAGGAAGTCGTGGAGTTCTTCCACCCGCTCATCGCCACCGCCGTGTACCGCTCGATCCCGCCCGGTGTACGCGTGGCCATGCACGGGATGGCCGCCCAAGCCGTGATCGACGACGGGCAGGGTTCCGCGGCCGCCGCCCGCCACCTGCTGGAGATGCACCCCGAGGGCGACCCGTGGGTCGTACAGCAGCTGCGCCAGGCCGCGCGCGAGAGCTTCTCCGCGGGCGCTCCCGATGCCGCGCGCCGCTACCTGGCGCGTGCCCTGCGCGAGCCCCCGGAGGTGGAGGACCGCGCCGAGGTCCTGTTCGAACTGGGATCCGCCAACCTCCTGCACGATCCAGCGACGACGATCAACCAGCTCAGGGCCGCGCTGGAGGAGCCCAAGACCGACCAGGCCCTGCGCGAGGCGATCACGTACCGGCTCGCCCAGGCGCTCGGCCACACGGGTCAGCTGGGTCTGGCGGCAGGGCTCCTCGCGGACGAGGCCCGGCGTGCCACGAGCTCCCGTACGCGGCTGCGCATGCAGGCCGAGCAGTTCAAATGGAACGCCGTCCGGTTCGACGAGGAGAACTCGCCCGCCCGCTCCCGGCTCCTCGCCCAGTTCGCCAAGCGGCTCACCGGCCGGGGTCTGCCCGAGCGGCACATCCTCGGCCTGCGGGCCTGGGACGCGGCGATGCGCGGCGAGCCGGCCTCCACCGCCCTGGAGTACGCGGAGCAGGCGCTGGACGGGGGCATGAGCTGGACCGACCAGGACTTCGGCTTCGAGGTGCCCGCCGTCCTCGCGGTCACCCTCATGTACTGCGACCAGCCCGGCCGGGCCGAGGACCTCTTCAACACCGCGATCATCGAGTTCGAGGGGAAGGGCTGGCGCGGCGCGCACCTGTCGTTCGTCTACACCCTGCTCGGCTACGTCCGCTACCGGCGCGGGCAGCTCGCCGAGGCCGAGGACTTCGTGCGCAACGGCCTGCAGATCGCCGACCGCGTCGGCACCGGGATCCCGGCGCAGTGGTACGCGATCGGTACTCTCATCGAGACCCTGCTCGCCCGGGGGAACACCGCCGAGGCCCAGCGCATCGCCAAGGCCTACAAGCTGGCGGACGGCTTCCCCCAGGCCGTGGTCTATCCCGATCCGCAGGCCGTG
>NZ_JBHUBS010000002.1:541293-699376 GCF_042788835.1 Streptomyces sp. NPDC056883
GGGGGGAACACCGCCGAGGCCCAGCGCATCGCCAAGGCCTACAAGCTGGCGGACGGCTTCCCCCAGGCCGTGGTCTATCCCGATCCGCAGGCCGTGTGGGGCAAACTGCTGCTGGCCCAGGGCAGGATCGAGGAGGCGGAGCACCACCTCACCGCAGCCGGCCGGCGCCTGGATCTGCGCGGAACGCGCAATCCCTCGTGGAGCCCCTGGCAGCTGGACCTGGCGCTCGCGCAGGCAACGCACGCGCCCGAGCAGGCACGGGCCACGGCGGCCGAAGCGGTGGCACGGGCCCGCGCGTTCGGGACGTCCAGCGTGATCGGACACGCCCTGCGCGTCGCGGCCGCGGCCACGGACCCGTCCCAGGCGGCGGGCCTGCTGCAGGAGGCGGTGGAGCACCTCGAACAGTCTCCGGCCGCCTGCGAACTCGCGCACGCGCTCATCGACCACGGCATGGCCCTGCACGCCATCGGCGACCCGCACCTGGCGGCACAACAGACCTACCGGGGAATGGAGTTGGCCGCCGACTGCGGCGCCGACGGGCTCGTGAGCCGGGCCAGGGCCCAGCTGGCCTCGGTAGGTCTGCGGCCCCGCCGTCTGCACACCTCCGAGCAGGACACCTTGACCGTCGCCGAGCTCACGGCTGCCCGTCACGCCTCGGCGGGGATGGACAACAAGGCGATCGCCGCGGCGATGCACACCAACGCCCAAGCGGTGTCGGAGCTGTTGTCCGCGGTCTTCACGAAACTCGGCACCGACCGGATCGGACTGCAGCGGGCGCTCGGAGCCTGATCGCACGGCCGGCCCGGAGGGGATCCCGGGCCGGCGCCCTGTTCCTCAGGCGGGATCGTCAGTGCCGTCGTCACTGCCGTCGGCCGGGCCGTCGTCCGGCACGGCGGGCTCCTCCGGCTTCCCCGGGGGAAGGAAGGCGACGGCCACGGCCGCGGCGAGCAGGACCGCCGAACCCGCGTAGAACGCGGCCGACACGGCATCGGTGACCGCTCCCTTGAGCGCGGGCAGCAGATCGGCCGGGATCCCGGCAGGCAGGCGGTCGCCCTCCTGGGTCGCCTCCACCGTCCTGCCGATCGACCGCTCGACCTCATCGAGGCGCTCGGGAGGGATGCGGGCGTCCCGGTGCAGGATCTCCTCCAGCCGGGAAGCCTGCTGGTGCGCCACGATCGCACCCATGACCGCGAGCCCCAGCGCCGCGCTGATCTCCCGGGCGGTCTGCATCACCCCGGCCGCGTAGCCGCGCATCCGGCTGGCGGTGCCGTGCGGGGCGGTCATCCAGGCAGGGCTGATACAGAGGCCCATCCCGATGCCCATCACGCAGTAGAAGGCGACCAGCCACGCGTAGTCCTGCCGGTGCAGTGCCACCGCCGAGCCGAGCAGGGCCGCCACGCACAGCACCATGCCGATGCCGAGGGGGACGCGCGCTCCGAGGCGATCGTAGAGCCTTCCGCCGACAGGAGCGAACAGGACCGTGGGCAAAGTGAGCGGCAGTACGGCGACACCGGCTTCGAAGGGCGACAGTTCCATGACGTCCTGGAGCCAGATGACCCCGAACACGGCGAATCCGACGAACGCGAAACGGACCGTGGAGATCACGGCCGTGCCGATCGCGAACTCCCGGTGCGCGAACAACTCGAAGTGGAGCAGCGGATGGGCGATCCGGCGTTCGCGCACGATCAGGAGCGTCAGCAGCACGACACCGGCGCCGAGCAACGAGATGACGGCGGCTGAGGCCCACCCCCAGTGCCGGGCCTGCATGAGGGCCAGAACCACGCACACCAGCCCGCCGATCAGCAGCGGTGCGCCACCCCAGTCGACCCGTTCGCGGTGAGGTGGCTCCTCGGTGAGCAGGAGGCGCGCGAGGGCCACCGCGGCGATGCCGATGGGAGGGTTGACGAAGAAGATCGCGCGCCAGGAGAACTCCGAGGTGAGTAGCCCTCCGAGCAGGGGGGCCATGCCGTAGAAGAGGGTCGAGACGCTGGAGGAGATGCCCATGGCCTGGCCGCGCTGCCCGCTGCCGAACTCCTTGTAGAGCAGTACTTGGGAGGCGGGCCGCAGGACCGCCGCACCGGCTCCCTGGGCGGCGCGCGCGGCGATGAGCCAGGCTTCGGACTGGGCCAGGCCCGCCGCGACCGATGCCACGACGAAGAGCAGGGTGCCGATGCGGAAGGTGCGCTCGTGCCCCAGGACGTCCCCGAGGCGTCCGCCGAGCGCACTCACGCCGGCGAAGCTGAGCAGGTAAGCATTGATGATCCACTGGAGCCCGGTGGTCGAAGCACCCAGGTTCCGCTGGATGGTCGGCAGCGCGACCAGCACCGCCAGGGCATCGATGGCGATCATCGACGAAGCGCAGGTCATCGTGCCCAGGACCCACCACTGGTGACGCCTGGCCAGGAAGTGCCGCAGCCGTTCCACCCGTTCTCTTCCGGTAGATCCGCACGATCAGTGCTGAGTGCTCCGCCATGTTCCCGTCTCCGCCCGGGCGGCCTCCTCCGTCACCCGGGTCCCCGGATGCAGCAGCGCACACAGGAACGCCATGCCCAGGGCGATGGCCATCCCGTAGAAGACCCACTGGTTGCCCGCCGCGTAGTCCGCGCGTATGGCGTGGCCGGAGCTCCGTATCAGTGTGGCCGTGGGCCCGTCTCCGGTGGGCCCGCGGTCGTCCGGATGGCCGGTGATCGCCTCCGTGATGCCGCGCGCCGCGCTGCGGGCCTCGCCCTCCGGCATGCCGGTCGCGGTGAGCGTCGAGGTGACCCGGCTGGTCGTGGCGTGGATGAGGACCGTCCCGAAGACCGTCATGCCCAGGGCGGAGGCGTAGTTGCGCACCGTCTGGGTCAGGCCGGTGACCTCGCCGTACGTGGAGTCGATCGCCCGGTTCACGGCATCGGTGGAGGCCGGGGAGAGCAGGAAGCCGATGCCGGCTCCGGCGAGGCAGATGTAGGGCCACTGGTCGTGGGCCGACAGGACGGTCAGCTTCCACGCCCACAGGGCGAAGCCCAGACAGCCGAGCGCCGAGCCGATCAGCATCGCGGGCCGGGCACCGCGCTTGTCGAGGATCCGGCCGCCGGCCTGGGCAGCGAGGGCGAAGCCCGCGAAGAAGTACAGCAGGTAGAAACCGGCCTGATACGTCGAGGCGCTGAGCGAGATCTGTGCGTACACCGAGGCGAAGAACATCACCGGGACGAACGCCAGCATCGCGCAGAAGAGCACGAGGACGTCGGCCGTGAACGCCCGGTCGCGGAAGACGCGCAGCTTGATGAGGGGATCGACGGTCCGCAGCTCGTGCCTGCAGAAGAGCACGATCAGGGCCAGCCCGCCGATGATGCACGCCCATGTCGCGAAGGCGCCCCAGCCCCAGGACGGAGCCTGCTGCAGGCCGAGGACGCTCAGCCCCAGGCCGGAGGCGACGAGTGCGGCGCCCGGCACGTCCAGGCGTTCGGGCCGCCGGAGGTTCGGGATGTGCGCGGGTGCGATGAGGAGGAGCGAGAGCAGTGCGATGGGGAGGTTGACCCAGAAGATGGCCCGCCAGGTCCAGGTGGTCAGCACACCGCCGAGCAGCGGGCTGACGACGGTGAGCGAGCCCGCCACGACGTAGAACACGGCCAGGGCCCTGCCCCGTTCGTTGACGGGGAAGGCACCGACGACGATCGCGACGGCGGCGGGGAAGAGCAGGGCCGCGCCGATCCCCTGGAGGGCGCGGGAGAACACGAGCCAGCTCTGGGCGAAGTCTCCCACCGGCGCCGCACTGCACAGCAGGGACGCTCCGGCGAAGACCACGGTGCCGACGACCACCATGCGGCGGTGCCCGAAGATGTCGGCGAGTCGGCCGCCGAGTGCGAAGAACGCGGCGAGGGCGAGCAGGTAGGAGTTGACCACCTGCTGCATTCCGGACGAGCTGAGGCCGACGTCGTCCGTGATGTTCGGGGCCGCGATGCTGACGATGGTCTGGTCCACGAAGATCATCGAGACGGCGAAGAGCATGGCCGCCAGGGTCAGCACCCGCCTCGGGCCACCGTCCCGCCCATCGGTGTTCCGCGGCGGGGACCCGGCCGGCACACCGTCGTCGGGGCCCTCCTCGGCCCCTCCGTCGCGAGCACCCGGGCAGGCACCCCCGGCGGTGCCCCCACTGCCGTTCACACGTCCCATCCTCCCCGCGGGGGATCGGTCGCGCACACTGGAGGCGGGCCGCTTCCAGGGTGCCGGTGCGAGGCCGAGCAGGGAGAGCCGGTGGACAGGGGCGTCGTGCCCGGTGACCGGCGGGCCGCGTCAGGGCCGACGGCGGTCGTGACCGGGGCAGGTGGGCGCGCGGGTGGCCGCGTGGGTGGCCGCGTGGGTGGCGGTGCCGAGGAACGCGGCCCTGTAGCAGTCAGGGGCGCTCCTCCCGCCCGGGACCGCGCAGGAGGCCTCGCCCCGGCCGTCGGCCGTCTCGATGCAGAGCACCTTCGAGCCCGTGGAGAAGAGGACTTCCTCTCCCGCCAGGGGCCGGCCCCCACTGGTCAGCCGGGCCTTCAGGGTGGCACCGGGGTTGCTCAGCGCACCCGGTGCGTCCTTGTCCTTCCCATGGGGTTGAACCTTCAACGTCAGGCCGGCCGGGGTGGCGCCGACGGTCCTGGTCCCGATGGCGATCCCCAGCGGCATGTCGAAGCCGTCGATGGGGGGCTCGATGACGGCGTTGGTGGCGGTGTCGATCGCCGAGACGCTGTCGTTCCCGGAGCTGGTGACGTAGACGCGCGAGCTGTCCGGAGTGACCGCCACGCCCATGGGCTCTTGTCCGGAGGGGATGTCGGCGATGACGGCGGGCGGGGTGACGGTGAGGTCGATCACCGACACGTTGCCCGCGCCGAAGTTCGCGGTGTACGCGCGCCTGCCGTTCGGGCTGACCGCCACGTCCGCGGGGCTCGTCGTCCCCCCTCCCACATTGATGGTCTCGACGACGGTGTCGTTCGCGGTGTCGATCACCGAGACCGTTCCGTCCCCGAAGTTGGTGACGTAGACGCGTGTGCCGTCCGGGTTCGCCGCCACGCCCTGGGGGAACGAGCCGACGGGGATGGTGCGTTCGAGGGTGTTGTTCACGGTGTCGACCACGGCCACGGCGCCCACGTCGAAGGAGGGGCGGACGGCGATGTACGCCTTGGTGCCGTTCACCGCGAGCGCCAGGTCCTGGGGGTTGTTTCCGACGTCGAAGGTGGTGACCGGCACCGGGACCTCGACGGTGTTGATCACCGACAGGGAGCCGTCGTTCTCATTGGTGACGTAGGCCCGGCTGCCGTCCGGGCTCAGCGCCACGGCCGTGGGGTTGTTGCCGACGTCGACGGTGAGGAAGCTGCCGTCGGCGGGGAAGACGATCGCCATGGTGTTGGCCAGCGCGTTGGCGACGTACACGCGCGTGCCGTCCGGGCTCACCGCCACACCGTTGGGGTCGGCGTTGGGCTCGGTGCTGACGGGGAAAGTGCCGGTGACGGTGTTGTCGGCGGTATTGATCATCGTCAGGCGGTCCGACCCGCCGTTGGCGACGTAGGCGAAGGTGCCGCTCTGCGCGCCGAGCGGCGGCGTGGTGGCCGCCGAGGCCGGGGCCGCCAGCGAGGCCAGTACGGCCAGTCCCGCCACCCACCCCCGTGCGGGCGTCAACCACCGGCCGCCTGCGGGGCGCGGCCCCGCGGGCTCCTGTTCCGGCTCGTTCAGGACCGTGACAGCCGACGCCATGAAAGACCTCCTGCAGTGGACGACACCGGTGTGCGATCAGCCAGGGGCCGGGGGCCGGGGGATCAACCGATGCCTGTCAGGGCTCTCCGCGACCGCCGCGAGCCCTGGAAACCGCCGCGACCGACGACGCTAGGAGCGGTGGCGGCGGCCATGTGCCCGACACCCTCGGACGAGGACCGTTCGGACGATCCGAATGGGCCGTCCGGCTCCGACGGCGGCCCGGATATCGGCGGGAGACCGGACGCACCGTGCGCGGTGGCCCTCCGGCGGGACGGACGCGGGCCACACTGAGGGAGAGCGGGCTTGGGGTGGTTTCCCGAGAGGCCCGGAGACCCGACCCGGCGGAAGGGATTCCGGCCGTTACCGGCAACCTTCGTCGATCGGGCACCTCCACATGAGCGAACTCACGGTCACGGCTCCGAAGAGACTCCTGGCCGGCGGTCTCCTCTGGGCGTCACTGGTCCAGATCTTCATCGTGAACAACGCCGTCGTCATGCCCCGCGCGTCGCGGCAGAGCCTGACGGACGAGATCATTTCTGCGCTCGGCGTCACGCGGTGCGCGCGGGTCGAGGCCATCCGGTTCTGCTCCCCTTGGCACGAGGCCGCGAACAGCGCCTGGATCGTCGGAGGGCTGTGCCTGGCCCTGGGCGCCGTTCTCAACACGGTGCTCCTCCCGGCCGGCCGGCGGCGCGTCGCGACCACCGGCGCCTTCGTCCTCAGTGGACTCGCGCTGGTCTCGGCCGGACTCAACCCCTACAACCTCCGACTGGCACTCCACCTGCTGTCCGCCGGGACGTGCTTCATCGCCGGGGCGGTGGGCGTCCTGCTGCTCGGCAGCGAGTTCCGGCACATGAACCGCCCTTACTGGGGAGCGACGGGCATGGTGTGCGGGGTGGTGTCCCTCGTGGGCACCGCGGTCACCGCGGTGCATCCGGTGCCCGCGTTCCAGGGGCTGTTCGAGCGGGTGTCCGCGTGGCCCAGCGTGTTGTGGATCATCGGTACGGGGGTGGTCCTGGCCCGTGCCGCCTGGCGGACGTCCCGCCGTCCGGACGAGCGGCCCGGGACCCGCAGGGCGCGGAGCGAGGAGGCCTGAGGAGTCGGAATCCGGGGAGCGTTCCTCCGTGGAAACGAGGTTTCGGGGCATTAGGCCGCGTGAAGTGCCGATGTGCCGCAGGCCCGGCATGCCGCACGGCCTCTCCCGGCCGGTCCGCGAGGATGTGCCGAAGGGGCAGGCGGCCACCCCGACGGCCACCCTCCGCATACGAAAAGTGACCTCTGACCATGCCTTCTCCAGAGCCGGTTCCAGAGCCGGAACCGTTTCCGCCCGGTCGGGCGGGGCCGGGCAGCGACTTCGCCCGACTGTCCAAGAAGATCAGGGCCGCCGGCCTGATGGACCGGCGCCCCGCCTACTACGCCCTGCGCATCGCCGTCGTGACCGCGCTCTACGTCGCGGGCTGGGCAGCGCTCGTAGTGATCGGCGACAGCTGGTGGACGCTGCTGGACGCGGTCTTCCTCGCCTTCGTCTTCGGACAGGTCGCCCTGCTCGCCCATGACATCGCGCACCGGCAGGTCTTCCGGTTGCGCCGGGCGACCGAAGTCGCGGGGCGCCTCATCGGGAACCTCTGCATCGCGATCGGCT
Organism: Streptomyces sp. NPDC056883; assembly: GCF_042788835.1. Classification (NCBI taxonomy): domain Bacteria; kingdom Bacillati; phylum Actinomycetota; class Actinomycetes; order Kitasatosporales; family Streptomycetaceae; genus Streptomyces; species Streptomyces sp. NPDC056883. Next base: position 548,645 of record NZ_JBHUBS010000002.1, read on the forward strand.
ACGGCTTCTGGCGGGACAAGCACACCCGCCACCACACCCACCCCAACCACGAGGAGCTCGACCCCGACATCGATCCCAGCGTCATCCTCTGGACCCAGGACCAGGCCCGCGCCGCGAAGGGTCTGCCGCGGCTCGTGGCCCCCGTCCAGGCGTTCCTGTTCTTCCCCCTCCTCACCCTGGAAGCGTTCAACCTCCGCCTGGGCTCGATCCGGTCGCTGGGGGACAGGGCCCTGAAGAACCGGGGGTGGGAGGCGTCCCTCCTCGGCGCGCACTTCGCCGCCTATCCGGGCGCCCTGTTCCTGGCGCTTCCGCCCGGCAAGGGGATCGCGTTCCTGCTGGTGCATCAGTGTCTCTTCGGCATCTACCTCGGCTCCGCCTTCGCCCCCAACCACAAGGGCATGCCGACCCTGCGGGGCACGGACCGGACCGATTTCCTACGCCGCCAGGTACTGACCTCGCGCAACGTCCGGGGCGGCCGGATCACCGACGTCCTCCTCGGCGGCCTGAACCACCAGATCGAGCACCACCTCTTTCCGAGCATGCCCAGCCCGCACCTGCGCAGGGCCCGGGCCATCGTCCGCAGCCACTGCCAGGAGGTCGGGGTCGGCTACGCCGAGACCAGCCTGACCGAGTCCTACCGCCAGGCCCTCGCCAGCCTCCACCACGCGGGCGCGCCGCTCCGGAAAGCCCGCACGACCTGACGCCCCTCGCGGGGGCGCGGCCGCGCCACGCTCAGGCGGGCAGTGGCACGACCTGCGTCGAACGCCGCACCACCAGCTCCGGCTCGAACACGACGTGTCGGTGCCGGTGGGCCGCGCCGTCCGAGCCGGTCTCCTCGGTGAGCATCTCGGCCGCCGTCCGGCCCATCGCCTCCGCGGGCTGGCGCACCGAGGTCAGCGGCACCGCGGCCGCCGCGGCGAACTCGATGTCGTCGTAGCCGACGATCGCGAGGTCCTCGGGTACCCGCAGGCCCGCGGCGAACGCGGCCTGCAGCATTCCGAGGGCCAGCAGATCGTTGGCGCAGAACACCGCGGTCGGTCTCGGCAGCATCCCCAGCAGGCGGGCGCCGGCGTCGCGGCCCGCCGCCACGTCCAGCCCGTCCACCTCCAGGTCCAGCAGGACGGCGTCGCTGCCGGCCAGCGCCTGTAGCGCCCCGCTGCGGCGGTCGGCGACCTGCTGCAGCCAGTGGCGGCCGCCCGCGAACGCGATCCGCCGGTGGCCGCTCGCCAGCAGGTGCCCGGCCGCCAGGGCGCCGCCCCCGACGTCGTCCACCGACACCGAGCAGGCATCCAGCCCCGGGGCGAGCCGGTCCACCAGCACGAAGGGCACGCCGCCGCGACGGAGCGCCGCCGCTCCCGACCCCTCCGCGTCGGCCGGGGTCAGCAGCACCCCGCGCACCCGGTGCTCCGCGAAGAGGGCGAGGTAGTCCGCCTCGTCGGCGAGCCGCTGAGCACTGTTGCAGACCATCACGCCCAGGCCCGCCGCGCGCGCCGCCTGTTCGGCCCCGCGCGCCACGGAGACGAAGAACGGGTTGCCCAGGTCGAGGACCAGCAGTCCGATGATCCGGCTGCTGCCGGAGCGCAGCTGGCGCGCCGACTCGCTGCGTACGTAGCCGAGCCGGTCGATGGCGGCCCGGACCCTGGCCCTGGTCTCCTCGCCGACCGTCTCCGGCCGGTTGATCACGTTGGAGACCGTGCCGACCGACACCCCGGCCGCCCGTGCCACGTCCTTGATGCTCGCCGCGCCGCCCATGTCCCACCACTGAAAGGTTTCACCGGCTCCGACGGCCGGCCCGGAGATCAGGTTACGGCAGTGCACCAACAGGGCGCCGCTGCCGCTGTCTTGACGCTTTCCGCGGTCGCACTTACCGTCGGGATGAAACGATTCAGATCGTGGGAGGTGCTCCGGTGGCCGACCGATCCGCAGTGAAGGAAGCCCTTCGGGCCCAGCGCATCGAGACGCCCTCGTGGGGCTACGGGAACTCGGGAACCCGCTTCAAGGTCTTCGCCCAACCCGGCGTGCCGCGCGACCCGTTCGAGAAGCTCGCCGACGCGGCCCAGGTGCACGCCGCCACCGGCGTCGCCCCGAAGGTCTCGCTGCACATTCCCTGGGACCGGGTCGAGGACTACGGCGCGCTGTCCGCCCATGCCGGCGCGCTCGGGCTGGAGATCGGCGCGATCAACGCGAACGTCTTCCAGGACGAGGACTACAAGCTCGGCTCCGTCACCCATCCGGACCCGCGGGTGCGCCGCAAGGCTCTCGACCACCTGCTGGAATGCGTCGACATCATGGACGCCACCGGCTCGCGCGACCTCAAGCTGTGGTTCTCCGACGGCACCAACTACCCGGGACAGGACGACATTTCGACCCGTCAAGCGCGCCTCTCCGAAGCTCTCTCGGAGGTGTACGAGCGGCTCGGCGACGGCCAGCGGATCCTGCTGGAGTACAAGCTGTTCGAGCCGGCGTTCTACGCCACGGACGTCCCGGACTGGGGCACCGCGTACGCGCACTGCCTTCGGCTCGGGCCCAAGGCCACGGTCGTCGTCGACACCGGCCACCACGCCCCCGGCACCAACATCGAGTTCATCGTCGCGTTCCTGCTGCGCGAGGGGAAGCTCGGCGGCTTCGACTTCAACTCCCGTTTCTACGCGGACGACGACCTGATGGTCGGAGCCGCCGATCCGTTCCAGCTGTTCCGGATCCTGCACGAGGTCGCCGGGAACGGCGGCTTCGCCCCCGAGGCCGGCGTCGCGTTCATGCTCGACCAGTGTCACAACATCGAGGCGAAGATCCCCGCGATCATCCGCTCGGTGATGAACGTCCAGGAGGCCACGGCCAAGGCCCTGTCGGTCGACCGCGAGGCCCTGACGGCCGCGCAGGACGCGGGCGACGTACTCGGCGCCAACGAGGTGCTGATGGACGCCTACGCCACCGACGTCCGCCCGCTGCTGGCCGAGGTACGCGCCGAGGACGGGCGGGACCCGAACCCGGTCGCGGCCTACCGGGCCGGCGGCTGGGCCGAGAAGATCGTCGCCGAGCGGGTCGGCGGCGCCCAGGCCGGATGGGGGGCTTGACCCGCATGGCCCAGCACCCCGTCGTCGCCGCCCTCCTGGCCCGCTCCCACCGGCTCGGATCGGATCCGCGCAACACCAACTACGCCGGCGGCAACATCTCTGCCAAGGGCGCAGCCACCGACCCCGTCACCGGGCAGCCCGTCGACCTGATGTGGGTGAAGGGCTCCGGCGGCGACCTCGGCACCCTCGCCGAGGCGGGCCTGGCCGTGCTGCGGCTGGACCGCCTACGCGCCCTCGCCGACACCTACCCGGGGGTGGAACAGGAAGACGAGATGGTCGCCGCGTTCGAGTACTGCCTGCACGGCAAGGGCGGCGCGGCTCCGTCCATCGACACCGCCATGCACGGTCTGGTCGACGCCGCGCACGTCGACCACCTGCACCCCGACTCCGGCATCGCGCTCGCCACCGCCGCCGACGGCGAAAGGCTCACCGCCGCCTGTTTCGGCGACGCCGTTGCGTGGCTGCCCTGGCGCCGTCCCGGCTTCCAACTCGGCCTGGACATCGCCGAGCTCCACCGGACCCACCCGCACGCCATCGGCTGCGTCCTCGGCGGTCACGGCATCACCGCCTGGGGCACCACCAGCGAGGAGTGCGAGGCCAACGCCCTGCACATCATCCGCACCGCCGAGGCCTTCCTGGCCCGCCACGGCAAGGCCGAGCCGTTCGGCCCGCAGCTCGACGGGTACCAAGCCCTGCCGGAGGCCGAACGCCGCCGGCGCGCCGCCGCGCTCGGCCCCGTCATCCGCGGTCTGGCCTCCACCGACCTCCCGCAGGTCGGCCACTTCACCGACGCCGCGCCCGTGCTGGACTTCCTCGCCCGCGCCGAGCATCCCCGCCTGGCCGCCCTCGGCACCTCCTGCCCCGACCACTTCCTGCGCACCAAGGTCGCCCCGATGGTCCTCGACCTGCCCGCCACCGCACCCCTGGACGAGACGATCACCCGCCTGCGGAAGCTGCACACCGACTACCGGGCCGGCTACCGGGCCTACTACGAGCGGTACGCCACCGCGGACTCGCCCCCGATGCGCGGCGCCGACCCGGCGATCGTCCTGGTCCCGGGCGTCGGCATGTTCTCCTTCGGCAGGAACAAGCAGACCGCACGCGTGGCCGGCGAGTTCTACCTCAATGCGATCAACGTGATGCGCGGCGCGGAGGCGGTCTCCCGCTATGCCCCGATCGAGGAGCGCGAGAAGTTCGCCATCGAGTACTGGGCGCTCGAAGAGGCGAAGCTGCGGCGGATGCCCGCGCCCAAACCGCTGGACACCCGCATCGCCCTGGTCACCGGCGCCGGCTCCGGCATCGGCAGGGCCATCGCGCACCGCCTGGCCGCCGAGGGCGCCTGCGTCGTCGTCGCCGACGTCAACACCGACACCGCCCGCGCCGTCGCCGGTGAACTCGGCGGCCCGGACCGGGCCGTGGCCGTCACCGTCGACGTCACCTCCGAGGAGCAGATCGCCGAGGCGTTCCGCACCGCGGTCCTCGCCTTCGGCGGTGTCGACCTGGTGGTCAACAACGCGGGCATCTCCATCTCCAAGCCGCTGCTGGAGACCACCGCCGACGACTGGGACCGGCAGCACGCCATCATGGCGCGCGGCTCCTTCCTCGTCTCCCGGGAGGCAGCCCGCACCATGATCCGGCAGGGCCTGGGCGGCGACCTCGTCTACATCACCTCGAAGAACGCGGTCTTCGCCGGCCCCAACAACATCGCGTACTCCGCCACCAAGGCCGATCAGGCCCACCAAGTACGGCTACTAGCCGCCGAGTTGGGCGAGCATGGCATCCGCGTCAACGGCGTCAACCCGGACGGCGTGGTGCGCGGCTCGGGCATCTTCGCCGGCGGCTGGGGCGCCCAGCGCGCCGCCACCTACGGCATCGCGGAGGAGCAGCTCGGCGCGTTCTACGCCCAGCGCACCCTCCTCAAGCGCGAGGTGCTGCCCGAGCACGTCGCCGCCGCCGTCTTCGCCCTCACCGGCGGCGACCTCACCCACACCACCGGCCTCCACATCCCCGTCGACGCCGGCGTCGCCGCGGCCTTCCTGCGCTGAGGCGGCCGTGACGCCCCGCACCCCACACACCCCACACACCTCACACCCCCCGCACGCCCCGACCGCCTTCGCCGCGGCGGACCTCGGCGCCACCAGCGGACGGGTGCTCGTCGGCCGGGTCGGCCGCGACCGCCTCGACCTCACCGAGACCCACCGCTTCGACAACACCCCCGTCCAGCTCCCGGACGGGATCCACTGGAACGCCCTCGGCCTGTACCAAGGCGTCCTGGACGGCTTCCGCGAGGCCGCCGCGCGCTGGGACCTCGCCTCCGTCGGCATCGACAGCTGGGCCGTCGACTACGGGCTCCTCGACGCCGACGGCGCTCTCCTCGGCAACCCGTTCCACTACCGAGACCCGCGCGGCGCCGCCGCCGTCCAGGCGGTCTGGAGTCGCCTGCCGGCCCGTGAGCTGTACCGGATCACCGGCCTTCAGCACCTGCCGTTCAACACGATCTTCCAGCTCGCCGCCGAGAAGCACCTCGACCGCGCCCGCACCCTGCTCCTGCTGCCCGACCTGATCACCCACTGGCTCACCGGCACCGTCGGCGCAGAGGTCACCAACGCCTCCACGACGGGCCTGTACGACGCCCGCACCGGCGCCTGGTCCGCCCCGGTCCTCGCAGCGCTCAACCTGGACCCGGCCCTCCTGCCCGCACTGCGCCGCCCCGGGGACCACGCCGGCACCGTCCTGCCGCACGTCGCCACGGCCACCGGCCTGCGCCCCGACACCCCCGTGGTCGCGGTCGCCTCCCACGACACCGCCTCCGCGGTCGCCGCCGTCCCCGCCGGCACCGAGGACTTCGCCTACATCTCCTGCGGCACCTGGTCGCTCGTCGGCCTCGAACTCGACGCGCCCGTCCTCACCGAGGCCTCCCGCGCCGCCAACTTCACCAACGAACTCGGCATCGACGGCACCGTCCGCTACCTGCGCAACGTCATGGGCCTGTGGCTGCTCAGCGAGAGCCGGCGCACCTGGCACGACCGTGGCGAGGGACACCACCTGCCCGAGCTGCTCGAACGGGCTGCCGCCGCCCGCCCGTTCGCGGCGCTCGTCGACCCCGGCGCCCCCGAGTTCCTCGCCCCCGGCGACCTGCCGGCCCGCCTCGCCGAGCACTGCGCCCGCACCGGCCAGCATCTTCCCGAGGATCAGGGCGCCGTCGTCCGCTGCATCCTGGAGAGCCTGGCCCTGGCACACCGTCACACCCTGTTCCAGGCAGCCAAGTTGACCGGCCGCACGATCCGCGCCGTGCACCTCGTCGGTGGCGGCAGCCGCAGCGCCCTGCTGTGCCGGCTCACCGCCGACGCCACCGGCCTGCCCGTCATCGCCGGCCCCGCCGAGGCCACGGCCATAGGCAACATCCTCGTCCAGGCCCGAGCCCACGGCCTGGTCGGGGACCGCGGCGCCATGCGTCGCCTGGTCGCCCGCACCCAGCGCCTGCGACGCTACGAGCCTGCCGGAGACATCCGCGCGTGGGACGCCGCCGCGGCCCGTGTGGGGCTCGCCTGACCTGAGCTGCACGACATGGAGGCGACGCCCCCCCGCCCTCCAGACCGTGACGGTCAGTCAAGTATCGCTAAAATTCGAATGGTTGCCGATCGTAATTCTGGAAATACTCCCTTTACCGAAGGGAAACGTGCTGGCCGTCAGGTGGCCGGGTGTGCCTATTCCCGATGCGATCGCGCGACCAGCGGCTGCCCTTCGTGTCATCCCCGATCTCGCTGTCATCGCTGTGAGCTGCCCGCACGCCGTCACCATGACTCCGAACAGCGAGGCCCCGCGTCGATCGGAAGTCGCGCCGCAAAACAATTGCGGGCGGCCCAAACAGGTTTGAAAACAAAGCCTGTTCGGCTCTCGAAGCCATTTCTCAGAGTTCGGAGGGTTTCCATGCGCACGCGCCGCCGCAGATCCCTGCGCCTCCCGGTGAGCCTGTCACTGTCACTGTCCGCAGTGCTGCTGGCCGTCCTCCCCGCGCCTCAGGCCGGCGCCGCCGCCGCGCCCACCGTGTGGATCCTGGACGCCACCGACCGGCCCTTCACCTCGACCACCCCGCCGGGCCGGGCACCGACCAGGATCGAGCTGTACGCGGCCCGCAACGCCTACGAGGGGGCGCAGATCCTGGTGCGGTCCGGTTCGGCGCAGACCGGGGTGTCGGTCACACCCGGGGCGCTGACCGGCCCCGGCGGCGCGTCCATTCCCGCCGCGAACATCACCACGCGCTACGAGTACAACCACCCGAAGATCCAGAAGGTCGGCAACGTCCAGAACCCGCCCGACGGCGGGACCGCCTACTACGACGCGCTGATGGACAACAGCCCCCGGTCGGTGGCGGCGAACACCACCTACGCCGCCTACTACCAGGTCTACGTGCCCGCAGGTCAGGCACCGGGCGTCTACACGGGCAGCGCCAGGGTGAACAGCAGCCTGGGCGCCGTCACGGTGCCGGTGTCGGTCACCGTGTACCCCGCCACGATCCCGCCGACCTCGCGGTCCACGTTCAAGATGAACAACTGGTTCTCCTCCGCGGGCTGGGACTACGCGGGCACCGAGGCGTCCATCCCGAACGAGTACGGGGTGAAGATGTACGACGCCAACTGGTGGAAGATCGAGGCCGACATCGCGGAGAACATGGCGCGGCACCGGAACAACGTGATCTACGCCGACGCGGTGGCGCTGCTGATCCCGGACACCACCGTCGACGCCGCGGGCCGCTTCACCTTCGGCTGGTCCACCTTCGACCGGTTCGTGAACCTCTTCGTCGACGCCGGGGCCATGCAGTACCTCTACACCCCGACCCTGCTGGAGCCGCCCGCCGCCGAACCGACCCTCGACACCCTGGTGCCGGCCAACGGCGTCAGCGGCGCGGTCAAGCACGTGCTCTGCCGGCCCGACTCGGCCGCGGCCAACGGCTGCCCGGACACCAACAACTGGTTGAACCAGCTGTTCCCCGCCCTGAAGGCGCACCTGGACGCCAAGGGCTGGACGGACGACTTCTACATGAGCGCCCTCGACGAGCCCACCACCACGCAACAGGCCACGGCCGCCAACTGGCTCTACACCCTCTACGAGAAGTACTTCCCGAACCCGCGCACCAACGAGGCGCAGCTGACCAACTTCAGCGGGACCGCGGCGCACCTGTCCACGCAGACCCCGCTCTCGTCGACCTACGACGCGAACGTCGCGTTCTACCAGAACCACCGGATCGCCGGGAAGGACCTGTGGCTGTACACCTGCATCCTCCCGCAGGGCTCGTACATGAACCGCTTCACCAGCAACCACCTCAGCGGGACCAGGCTCCTCCCTTGGCTGACCTGGAAGATCGGTGGCGACGGCTACCTGCACTGGGGCTGGAACTACTGGCACGACGGATTCAGCGAGCCGTACCCGCCCGCCGACACCTTCAACACCCCGCAGACCGGCGACAGCTGGCTGGTCTACCCGAACAAGGCCGACTACGGCATCTACGACAGCCTCCGCAGCGAAGCCCAGACCGCGGGCCTGCAGGACTTCGAACTGCTGCAGCAGCTGGCCGCGGTCAAGCCGCAGGCGGCACGCACCCTGGCCGAGACGCTGATCACCAACCCGACGACGTACGACCTCTCCGGGTGGAACGTCGAGAGCCGGCACAAGCAGCTCCTCGACGAACTGGCCTCGGCGGCCGGTGACCTGGCGCTGCCGTTCACGGACGACTTCGGCGGCGGCGACCACTTCTGGACCCACACCCGGGGGACCTGGTCGACCAGCGGCGCCCAGTACGCGCAGTCCGACGCGTCGGCGAACTGGGGGTACGTCTCCTACCTGCGCGGCCGGGGCTACACCGACGTGTCGGTCGGCGTGGACCTGCAGATCACCGGAGTGAGCCCGTACGGCGGAAGCACCAACTGGGCCGGCCTGATGGTGCGTTCGGCCAACGGCACGGACCTGGACTCCGGCTACCTGATCGCCCAGCGCGACAACGGCCAGGTGTTCGTCTACCGCAGTGGCACAAGGATCGGCCAGGTAACCGTGCCCGGCTACGTGTCGGGGCAGCGCACCCGCCTGCGCGTAGTGGCGCGCGGGAACGTCCTGAGGGTGTACTCCGGGACCGGTCAGGCGCCCGTGCTGACCGTCACCGACTCGGCGTTCACCGCAGGCGACGTGGGTCTGGTCACCGGAGGCGCCAGCGCGAAGTTCTGGAACGCCCGGGTCATGCCGACCTCTCTCGCCCCGGCCGAGAGCGCCGCCATCACCGCCTCCAGCTCGTACGAGGCCGACGGCTGGGGCATCCGCTCGGCGGTCGACGGGCAGCGGCCGTCGGCGCCGAACGCCGCGGGGTGGAGCAGCTCCGGCAGTAGCGCCGCCAACCACACCGAGTGGGTGCGGCTGGACCTGGGCTCGGCCCGGCCGGTGAGCCGGGTGGACCTCCACCCGCGCAGCGACGGGGCCAACGCGGGTCAGGGCTTCCCGGTCGACTTCACCATCCAGACCTCCACCAACGGCACGAACTGGACCACGGTCACCACCAAGACCGGGTACGCGAGTCCCGGCGCCAAGGCGCAGACCTTCCCGTTCGCGACGGTCAGCGCGCGCTACGTGAGGGTGACGGGGACCAACCTGAGCAGAGATCAGTTCGGTAGTTTCCGCATGCAGTTCGCGGAGATCGAGGCGGTCGGCGGAGATCTGGCACTGGGCCGCACGGCGACCACCTCCACCTCGGTCGAGTACCCCACGGAGGGCTGGCTGACCGCCAACCTCACCAACGGGACCCGTCACACCCACCTGTGGAACTCCTCGGGCTGGAGCAGCGCCGGGTCCGGCTCCCCGAACACCACGCAGTGGGCGCGGGTGGACCTCGGCGGCCCGTCACGGATCAGCCAGGTCACGTTGTACCCCCGCGACGACGTCCCGAACACCGGGCTTGGCTTCCCGTCGGCCTTCACCATCCAGGTCTCGGCCAACGGCACGAACTGGACCACCGTGGTGTCGAAGAGCTCGTACCCGCGTCCCGGAGCCGGCGGCCTCTCCTTCGCCTTCACCGCGACCACCGCCCGGTACGTGAAGGTCACCGGCACCACGCTCACCGCCGACCAGTTCGGCGTGTACTACATGCAGCTGGCGGGGATCGGTGCCTCATGACGAAGCACCGGATCTGCTTCCTGCTCCAGGTGAAGGCCGAACTCGGCGAGGAGTACCGCGAGCGCCACGCCCAGGTGTGGCCGGAGATGCTCGATGCCCTCCGGGCCACCGGCTGGACCAACTACTCCCTGTTCCTGCGCCCGGACGGCCTGCTCGTCGGCTACCTGGAGACCGAGGACTTCGACCGCGCCCGCGAGGCGATGTCGGCCACCGAGGTCAACGCCCGCTGGCAGGCCGAGATGTCCCGCTACTTCCAGAACCTGGACGGCACGCCGGCCGACCAGGCGATGGCACCACTGACGGAGGTGTTCCACCTGGACTGACGGTCCTGACGGTCCTGACGGCTGGGAAGCGGCCCGGTTTCAGGGCCCGGTCTCGAACTGCAACGGCTTGAGGGCCTTCACACATGCGGTCTTCGGTGCGTCCGGGGTCTCGAAGAACGAGACGGCGATCTCCCGGGCGCACTTCGACGTGGCGAAGACGACGTGCGGTTCGTAGGGGATCGTGATGACCGTCGCGCTGCTCAGCGTGCGGGCGACGTACGGCCCGTGCAGGGAGGGGAACTGCGGGGCCTGGACCAGCACCGAGCGGGGGAAGGACGGGTAGGCTTCCCGTCCGCTCCGGAGCGCCTGGTACCGGCTCTCGTACGGTGACCACTCGCTGCAGACGACGCCGTACGAGAGACCGTGCGACGTCACGCCGATGCCCTTGGGGTTGGTCCTCCAGCCGGCCCACTGCCGGGCGATCCGCCGAGGGTCGCCCCTCGCCAGCTCGTCGAGGGAGCGGGGTACGCCCTCCGCGAGGTGGGTGGCGGTTGCCAGCCAGTTCACCAGGGTTCCGCCGTCGATCACGACCTTCACCGGCTTCTCGTTGCCGGGGAGCGCGACGGCGGTGGTGACCGGTTTGGCTTCCAGGTCCTGGACGAGCTTTTCGAAGGCGGCGGAAAGGTTCGGATAGCGCTTGTTGCAGGCAGGCTGGTCCGCGCAGGCCTTGAAGAGGCCGTCGAAGCCCTGCCGGGCGCTGCTCCAGGACTCCGCGGACCGCGCCTTCGACGGCGGCACGATGCCGTCGAGGCCCACCGAGCGGAGGCCTTCGGGGTGCAGGCGCATGGAGACCAGTGCCAGGTGGGTGCCGTAGGAGATGGCGTAAAGGTTCCACTGCACGATGCCGAGCACGGTGCGTAGGTCGTCGTAGTCGGCGGCGCTCTGGGTGTCGTTGTAGGCGCTGAGGTCGGCCCCGAGGCCCGCGAGCTTGTCGCGGCAGGCCTTCGTGGCCTCGACGTGCAGGCGTTGGGTGGACCGGGCGTCGTAGACGAGGCCCACCACCTGCGCGTTGAACTCGTCGACGTTGGGGCAGAGGAGGGCCGGGTCGGCCGAGTACGTACCGCGCTGGGACATGAGGATCACGTCGCGGTCGCGGTTCAGGCCGCCGTCGATCGCCATCTTCGCCTTTCCCACCGCATCCTCTTCGGGTCCGCCCGCGAGCCACACGATCGGATCGGGTTTCGGCGTGGCGGTGGCCGCCGGCACGATCGCGACACCGAGTGTGATCCTTGCGCTCCTCGGGTCGGCGCGGTTCTCCGGCACGGTGAGCGTTCCGCAGCGGGCCTTCTTCAGTTCCTCGACCGGTTCCGCCGTCTTCGGGCAGGGCCCGGTGTGAAGGTGGCGTCCCCGACCGTCCGGGCGACCGTGCCGACGGGTGCTCCGGGGCCGGTCTCGGTGCGGGACTGGGCCGGGGCGGGTGAGGATGCGACGTTGCCGGATGTGGGGCCGAGTGCTGCCATGCAGGCCAGAGAGGCCATGGCGGTCACCGCTCCGAGGCTGTGCTTGGGCTTGTGATCTCGTCCCTCTGCCGGCATGGGCGGCGCACCTGCCGGGCCAGGCCGTAGCAGTGTGAGCGGAACGGACTCTTTCGACGCTACGCGGTGGTGCGCTCGCGTGCACTCGGAGGGTTTCGCCGCGGGGTTCGGCCGGGCGGACGAGGAGCCGGGGTCGCTATGGCCGTGTCGGCCGCCGTCTGGCGCGCCCGGCGCGTACAAGGGATGGCACACCGCCGACCCGCGGCGTTCCGAGACGAGGAGCACCATGTCGCACGTCCGGCCCGCTCGGCGCCGCCCGGAAGCCGGGCTCGCTCTCGCACTGGCGTTCGCGGCTGCCGTCGCGGTCTTCGTCGGCCTCTTCCTGTTCGGCCGGGCGAACACGCCGGACTACACCGCGACCATGTTCGGCCAGGCGGACGCCGATGCCTTGCGTCTCAAGGCGCAGCTCGCCACCGGAGTCCTGGGGCTGGCCGCCCTCCAGTTGCTGCTGGCGCTGTGGATGTACCGCCGGCTGCCCCGGGTGCGCCGGGTGCCGGGCCCGGTGCCCATCGTCCACCGGGTCGTCGGCGTGGTCCTGTTCGCCCTCTCCGTCCCGATCGCAGTGCACTGCGTCCGGGCGTACGGCGTGCAGCTGACCGGCTCGCGCGCGGCAGTGCACTCGATCGCGGGCTGCTTCTTCTACGGGGCGTTCGCCGCGAAGGTCCTGCTGGTACGGAGCCGTCGTCTGCCGGGCTGGGCCCTGCCGCTGGCGGGGGGTGCGCTGGTGGTCGGGGTGGTGGTCCTCTGGTACACGAGTGCGCTGTGGTACTTCAACGGCGACAGCGTGCCGATGCTGTCGCTCGGACACCCCTGACCGCGACCTCGGTCCAGCCCGACTGCTGGTGCAGTCACCCCAGTTCGTGCCGCGACGGTGCCTCAAGTACGGCGGGCAACCCGGTCCGGCGCGCGGCGAAATCGCCCGGCCCGACCGCTCCCAGGACATCTCCACCGCCTGGCGCGCGGACTACGACCGGCAGCACTACCAGGACCTGCACTTCAGCCCGACCAAGGACTCGCTCAAGAAGTCCGTTACGGATCCGACTACTGCGGGGACACCGTCTGCGCCAACGCCCAGGACCTCGTCCGCGACGCCGTCGACACCTGGGTGGAGGGCCGGAAGGCCGCGGGGCAGCTTCCACGTCACGACCGATGGGAGCACCCATCTCAAGGGTCTCGCCCTCGACGAGCTCCGTGTGACCTCCGGCGGTACGGTCCTGTTCGCCGACGGTGCCGAAGAGGGCGACAACGGCTGGACTGCCAAGGGCTTCACCCGGACCACCGGCACCTTCACGAAGGATCACCCGCAGCACTACCTCCGCATCCAGTCCTACGACTCGACCTTCGGCGTCGAGCCCACCGACAGATCACCCCGCCCAGGGCCGGCGCGCTCACCACCATCCCCGGCGCCCCCGGCGTCCCGACCTTCGACGACCGCGCCCGCTCCTACTGGGACCCCGCGAACCCCTGCAGCAGCGTCAAGGTGCCCGACACCGGCACCCGCATCGAACTCCTCCGGAACAGCCCCGACAAGCTGGAGTCGATCCTCATGGCCCGCCCCGCAAACGGACCTGACGAGGGGTAATTCTTGGAGTCCGACGTCTCGGAGAGACCATGGCGCGCCTTCGGGCACGTGGAGCAGCCTCCGAGCGGGATTTCGCCCGATTGGATGCAGGGAGCGGCGGCAGCGGTGGCAGCCCGGCGGGTCTCGCCCGAGACTCGTCGCCAGAGACGACGAGCGCGAGGAAGGACAGCAGCCCATGCCGCGAGCCGAGGAGGAAGATACCGCCGCCCGCCCCATCGGCACGGTGGAACAGCCCCCGGAGAGGGCCGTGGGACACCTGCGAACCGTGCTCAGGACGACCAATCTGCTCCCGGCATTCCTGGTGCTCACGGTCATGACGGTGGCGCTGTGGCTCATGGGCATGCCGTTCCTCCAGGCCCTGACGATCTCGACCGGGGTGAAGATCGCGGTGGCCCTGCTCGAACTCCGCCGGCTGCCCGGCTCGCCCCCTCGGCAAGGCCATGCCCCGTGCGGGGAGGATCTCACTCCCGACTGATGGTCAACGGTGAACTACGGTGCTCGGCCAGTGCTGTTGTGGCAGTGCTCCAACCCATCTGCCGGGTTGAGGCGCTGCCGTCCACGCCGCACGCAGGTGCCGACGACCAGAGGTGCATCGGTGTCTGCCTTCTCTGGCGAATGGTGCGCTTCGACCGTTTGGGCCGGCGAAGAACGGCCATAAGCGTGGTCATGGGAGTCCGCGACGGTGAGCGGCGCGGATTTCCCGGCAGGCCCGAGCCGCGTGGTGGCATCCCCCCGCCATCACGCGGCCGGGGCTCCTGCGCACGGCAGTGCCGGCTGGGCCGATCTCGCCGCACTCGCCGCGCTCGCCGTCCTCGAGGCGCTCCTCGCGCACCGGGCCCGGGTCCTGCCGCGGAGAACCGCCAGGGCACCCCTCTCGTACCAGTACCGGGTCAGGGCCGGCAGCCGCTCCCGTTCGGCCTCGGGCAGCCGCTGTGGATCGTCCCCCAACAGGGCCTCGACCATCGCCCAGGAGCCCCCGTCGACCGCTCGCAGGAGCGGGGTCGTCCCGTCCGGCAGCCTGCGGTCCGGGTCCGCACCGGCTCCGCCAAGGTGCCGCTGCATCATCGGTGCCGCGCCGACAAAGAGGAAGGTGCAGGCGAGGGCGGCTAGGCCGTCGTCGTCGGGTAGGTGGGTCAGTCGAGCGGTACGGCCGCGAGGCGGTCGATGGTCTGGGGGTAGAGCCGGTTGCCGCGCTGGACGATCATGGTCGGGCCGTCGGGCATGTTCACGGCGCCTGCGGCGAGCGTCCACGCGACGCGGCGGGCGGCGACGTCCACCGCGATGACCGCCTGACCGTCGCCTCCGACCGCCGCGTAGAGCTCCCCGCGGAACGGGGCGGGAGCCGCCAGCATGGAGACGTACGCGCCCGGGTCGTGGGTCCACACCTTCTTCCCGGTCGACTCGTCGAAGGCCTGGAGCGCCCCGTCCGCCACGTACACCGTGCCGTTCACGCAGACGGGCGCGCTCAGCAGCTTCGGGGCCTCCGGCTCCAGCTTCCAGGCCACCGTGCCCGTCACCAGGTCCACCGCGGTGATCCGCTCCTCGAAGTCGAAGACGTGGCGGTCCGAGGCGACCGGGGGGTTGATGCCTCCCGACTTGTCGGGCGATGCCGCCTCCTGGTCGGTGCGGACCCTGCAGGCCCACAACTGGCGGCCCTCGCGCAGGTCGACGGCGAAGACGCGTGCGGGGTCCGAGCAGATCAGGCGGCCACCGGAGATGATCGCCGACATCATGAGCGAGCCCATCGAGTCCAGGACGGCTCCCTCGATGCGCGTGCGCCAGCGCAGCTTCCGGGCGCCCGGATCGTAGGCGAGCAGCCAGGCCTCCTCCTCCTGTCGTCGATCGTCGGAGCGGAAGTACGCCCTCAGGTAGAGGCATTCGGCGTCCGCGGCGAGCAGTTGGGTGGTGTGGGCGAGGCCGCCCAGCACGGCCGGGTCGGCCGCGTCGGCGGGGAGGCGGCCGGTGGCCGGGTCCAGGTATCCGGCGCTCGCGTTGCCGTCTTCGTCGAAGACGAAGCCCACGAGGCGGTCTCCCGCCACGACCACGTCGACCGTGGCGGTCTGGGTCTCCCACAGGACCCGGCCGTCGGCGGTCGAGATGCCGCGCAGGACGTCGCTCGTGTGGATCAGGACCTCGTCGGACGCGACGGCCGGGGAGGCCGAGGACGGGGACGCGACCGACCACAACGGGGCCGGTGGTGAGCCTGGCGGTCGTGAGCTCCGGCCCGGGGAAACCGAGGCGCCGGGCGACGTCGTACGGTTCCCCGAGCCGGGGAGGTTCCCGGTGGCCCAGAGCGCCGAGCCGCCGGCCACGGTGGTGAGCGCGGCGGCAGCCGTGCCCGCGAGCAGGGTGCGGCGGGAGAGCGCGCGGCGCGGGGCGGCGGCGCGCAGCGGGGCGGTGGCGACGGAGGCGACCTCGCCGATCCGGCGGGACAGGTCGGCGAGGACAGCCTGCGGCAGCAGCTCGGCGAACTCCCCGGGGTCGAACGGCCCCCACTCGTCGCGCAGTCGGCCGGGCTCGGGCCGGTCGTCCGGCTCCGGTGACAGGCAGGCGGCGAGCGTCCCTCGCAGCCCGTCCGGCAGGCCCGTCAGGTCGGGGTCGGCCCCGTGCCGCAGCAGTTCGAGGGTGCTCTGCCGGCCGCGGGCGTCGTAGGGGCCGTGACCGGTCGAGGCGAACACGAGGACCGCCGCGAGGGCGAACACATCGCCTTCCGGGCCCGGCGGACCCCCGCGCGCCTGCTCCGGTGACATGTACGCCGGTGTGCCCGCGAGCCCCCCGGCCTCCGTGAGGCGGGGGCTGCCCGGGGCCTGGGCGAGCCCGAAGTCGATGAGCCGCGGGCCCTGCGCGGTGATCAGTACGTTCGACGGCTTGACGTCCCGGTGGACGAGTCCGGCACGGTGCAGGGCGGCGAGGGCGGCGGCGAGCGCGGAGCCGAGTCCGCGGACGACCGGCTCGGGCAGCGGCCCCCCGGCCGCCACCGCCTCCGTCAGCGAGGGCCCGATGAGGTACGCCGTCGCCAGCCAGGGCCGTGCCGTGTCGGGGTCGGCGCCGAGGAAGGCCGCAGTGTGCTCCGTTCCCAGGGTCCGCGCGGCCTCGGCCTCCAGCGCCAGCCGCCGGCGGTAGCCGGGCTGGTCGCGCAGGTCGGACCGGACGGTCTTGACCGCGGCGAGACGGCCGCCGGCGGTGCGGGCCAGGAAGACGGTCCCCATGCCACCGGCGCCCAGCCGGCCGAGGAGGGTGTACTCCCCGAGCCGTTCGGGATCGTCG
This sequence comes from Streptomyces sp. NPDC056883, assembly GCF_042788835.1. NCBI lineage: Bacteria > Bacillati > Actinomycetota > Actinomycetes > Kitasatosporales > Streptomycetaceae > Streptomyces > Streptomyces sp. NPDC056883. The sequence goes on from NZ_JBHUBS010000002.1 coordinate 565,584, forward strand.
GGCAGCAGGGGCAGGAGGGTGGACATGACCGGTGGACTCCTTCGGGGCGGCGGTCGTAGGCGGGTCAGTCCGCCGGGAGGGCGACGACGGCGGACGGCCGGGCGACGAGCAAGGTGCCGGGGGCCGCAGCGAGTTGGAACGGTTCCCTGGCCTCCACCCCCGCGAGACCGGTCTGCCACAGCCGTTTGCCCGAGGGGAGGCCGGTCGCCGTGACCTGGTGCAGGGTCGCGAGGTAGAGGGTGCGCCCGGAGTCGCTCGCGGTCATGCCGCCGAGCATGTTCCACTCCAGGGTCTCGGTGAGCGTCTGCTCCCACCGCGTCCGCCCGGTGTCCGGATCGACGGCAACGATGGGGCCCGTGCCGTCGTCGGCCAGGTACAGGGTGTCGCCGCTGAAGAGGGGCGGGGCGTTGGTCCCGGCGACCAGGGCCTGCGACTCCCACAGCCGGGTGCCGGTCTTCAAGTCGTAGGCGTGGGCGCGACCGCGGGAGAGCAGGAACAGCCGGCCGCCGCCCGCCGGGTCCACCACGGAGGCGGGGCCGGAGTGCACGTCGGGGTAGGAACGGTTCCAGAGCATGCGTCCGCTGCTCCGCTCGAAGCCCGCGATCGTGTGGGTCCGGACCGCCGAGACGTCCAGGAACGCCCGGCGGGGTTCCTGGATCTCCACGACGACCGTTTCGGGTCCGACGGCGGTGGCGAGTTGCGCCTTTCCGAATCCGCTCGGCAGCGGGGTGCGCCACACCTCCTTGCGGTGGTCCAGGTCGAAGGCGGCCAGCAGGTATCCGCCCGCCGGACTCCCGTCCGCCAACAGCAGCCACGCCGTGGCGCCGTCGGCGGCGAGCACCCCCGCGAGCTGCTCGTTTCGCTGGAGCCACTGGGTACGGCCGTCCCGCATCGAGCAGAGCGACAGCCCCTCGCGCGTGGCCGTCAGGAAGCGGTCGCCTTGCACGTGGACGGGCGGGGTGCTGCCGCCGTCGGGCAGCTGCCACACCTCCTTGCCGGTGCGCAGGTCGTGCCCGTACAGGGCGTCGCCACGCGTCATCAGGCAATGGTCGGCGCTGCTCACCGGGAGGAGCCGGGTGCGGGCCGTCGGGTCGTCTAGGCGCCACAGTGCGGCCGGCGGCATGCCGGGTACGCGGGGGCTCGTACCGGAACCGCTCCCTGCCGCGGACGGTCCGGTACGGCCGTCCGCGCGGGTCAGGGCGGACCAGGCGAGGGTCCCGGAGACCCCCAGGGCCGCGCCCGCCGCGCCGGTCAGCAGGCCGGACAGGACCCGGCGGCGGGTGGGCCGGGCCGCCGCGTCGGGCGTGGCCGGGGCCGGAGCCGGGCCGGGGGGCGAGGGCGTCTCCACCTGGGTGGCGGGGTGCGGGGGCTGGTGCGCATCGGCGCCCGCCGGGGCCGGGTCGTCCGCAGGTCCGTCCCCCTTCCCGTCACCGTCACCGTCGGCATCGGCATCGGCATCCGTATCGGGCATCTCCAGGTCGGCGATCGCCTGCGTGCGTACGGCCAGTGCGGCGACGACCCGGCCGGGCAGCGGGTCCGGTGTCCGCTCCGCGTCCTGCCCGCCGGGGGCCAGCGTCCGGCACAGCTCTGCGGCGGTGGGGCGGTCATCCGGGGAGGCGGCCAGCGCCGCGGCCACCACCTCGCCCAGCTCTCCCGGCAGGTCGGGCAGTTCGGGCCGGTTGTGGAGGGCGCGGTAGGCCAGCACGGGCGGCGGGCCGTCCCCGAAGGGCAGCCGCCCGGTGGCCGTGTGGAGCAGCAGCACCGCCAGGGAGTACACGTCGGCAGCGGCGGAGGAGGGTTGCCCCGCGGCCACTTCCGGGGCCATGAAGGCGGCGGGCACGGTCGACACCCGGCTGTGCGGTGCGGGCCGCCCGGGCTCTGCCTGGGGTCGCGGCCCCTGGCCCGGGGACGGCGTACGGCAGGCGTGCACGGCCATCAGCAGCGGGCGGCCCGTGGTGAGCCAGACGCCGTCGGGCGCCACCGCGCCGTAGCTGATGCCCCGGGCGTGCAGGGCGGCCAGGGTGTCGGCGATCTCCGCGGCGAGCCGCACCGACTGTTCCAGGGGCAGGGTGCCGGACTCCGTTCCGGGCCGCCGTCCCACGTCGGAGAGGGACACGGCCGGGGTGTGTCCGAGGGCCACCCAGGCGGGCTCGGTCCCCGTGTTCAGGTCCAGTACGGCCGGCACTCCCGGCACGGGCCCTCGGCGCAGCGTCTCGGCCGCCCGGTACGCGGCCGGGGGCAGCAGGCACACCACGGCGTGCCCGTGGTTCCGGTCGCGGCCGACGTACATGCCGCCCCGCGGCGGCACCGGCCGGGGGCCGGGCCAACGGGCCAGCAGTCGGTACGGCCCGGCCGACCGCGGGTCTTCGGGGCGCAAGCCCTCGCCCAGACGTCCGCCCCCCATGCGTTCCCCCCTCACCTCGTGGCCCTGCCAGGGGCCGGTCACATGCCCGGCAGGGCGCGGACCGCGCTGCCGCGTTGCCAGACGACGCTGCCTCCGGCGACCGTTCCCCGCCAGGGAACGTCGGCCCGGACCTCCCCGGCCGGGGCCGGTGCGAACACGTACTGCTCGGCTGCCCGCCCGCCGTGCACCACGAGGATGCCGAGCTCGGGCTTCCGCAGCGGCGCGAAGATCCCGGATCCCGCCACCAACGGAGCCTGGTCCCGGGCCAGTTCCTCGGCGGCCAGCACGGTCCAGGCGGGGGCCCCGGTCTTCACGTCGATGCTCCGGAGCTGGCTGCCGTCGGCGACGTACAGGGTGTCGCCGACCGGCGCGGGCACGCCGAAGCCCGCGCTGTCGTCCGCGGGCAGGGTCCACAGCTGTTCGCCGCGCTCCCGGTCCAGGCAGGTCAGCGTCCGGTCTCCGGCCCCGCCCAGCAGCACTCCGCCCGCGGCCAGGGCCGTCCGTGAGGCGTCGGTGCCGGCGGGCCGCCGCCACACGGGGCCGCCGTCGGCGGAGGACAGGGCCACCACCCCGCCGGCTGCGGAGGCCAGGATCAGCCGCCCGTACCCGGCGGCCGCGGAGAGCGCCGTGCCCGACACGGAGACGGGCACGCGCCAGCGCACCGCGCCGTCCGCCCGCTTGAGCGCGGCGAGGCGGCCGTCGGCGTCGAGGACGTAGACCTGGTCCTCGTCGGCGGCGAGCAACCCGGTCGCCCCGTTGCGCACGCGGTGGCGGACCGTACCGCTGCCGTGGTCCAGGAACAGCAGGGCGCCGTCCGGGTCCAGGGCGACGGGCCTGCGGCCGCCGACGAGGTCGCGCACCACCGGTCCGCTCCGGCGCCGTCCGCCCGCAACCGGATCCTGGAGGAGGAGCGTGCCGTCGCCGTCCGCGAAGCACACCCGGCCGTCGAGGTCGACCGGCCCGAAGGCCGGCTGCGCCGCGGCGCCGTCGTACGACCACAGGGGCCCCGGCACCGTGCCGGGCGGACCGTTCCAGCGGGGGGCGGGGGTGAGGCCGGGACCGTCGTCCTCCTGGAGGGCGCGCAGGGCGGTGGCGCCGGTCGCCGCGAGAAGTACGGCGGCCCCGGCACCGGTGAGCACCCTGCGTCGGGTCGGCAGCCGCGGGCCGGCGCCCAGGGCGGCTGCGGCCCGGGCGATCTCGGCGGCGTCGGCGAGCACCGTGGGCGGCAGCCAGCGGGTGGCGGCGCGCAGGGCGGCGCCCTGCGGGTCGAGTTCCGCAGCCACTTCCGCGGCGGCGGGCCGGTCTTCCGGCTGCTTCTCGAGGCAGCCGCGGATCACGGGCGTCAGCTCGGCCGGAACGTCGGTGAGGTCGGGGGCCTCGTAGGCGATGCGGAAGTCCGAGCGGACCGGGTCCCCGTCGTAGAAGGCGTGCCGGCCGGTCAGCGCGAAGACGAGCAGCGCGCCCAGGCAGAAGACGTCGCTGGGCGGCCCGAGGGGGCCCTTCACCACCTGTTCGGGCGACATGTAGCCGGGCGTTCCGGGGCGCTGCCCGGTCGCGGTCAAGGTGGCGTCGCCGGTCACCCGGGCGATGCCGAAGTCGACGACGCGCGGGCGGTCGGCGCCGAGGATGACGTTCGAGGGCTTCAGGTCGCGGTGCACCACCCCGGCAGCGCCGAGGGCCGTCAGGGCCCGGCCGAGCGCCCCGGCGAGGACGCGCACGGCGGGCGCGGGCAGGGGCCCGTGCCGCAGTACGGCGTCGGCAAGGGTCACGCCGGGGACGAATTCGGCGGCTATCCAAGGCACTTGCTCGGAGGTCGAGGAGCCGAGCACGGTGGCGACGAAGGGGCTGCGGACCGCCGCCGCGGCGGCGGCCTCGCGGGTGAACCGTTCCCGCAGGTCCACGTCGCGGAAGAGTTCGGGCCGGATGGTCTTGAGGGCGACCGGACGCCCCCGGCGGCGGGCGAGGTAGACCGTCCCCATGCCGCCGGCCCCGAGCACCCCCAGGATCCGGTGACCTCCGAGCTGCGCGGGCGTGCCGCCCGGCAGCGGGGCGATCACTGGTGTCATGGCGTTGATCGTATGCGTGTGGCAGTCAACCAGCCTTGGAATCAATAAAGTTGACGCGCCCCAGGGGGAGTGGTGGCGGGGCTCGACCGCCCCACCGGGCCCGCTGGTGCGGGTCCGGTGGGGCGGGGGCGAGCGGGGTGCTTCAGCCGGTCTGGGCGAACTCGTCCGCGAGGCGCGGGATGTAGTCGGCGAGGGCCGGGGCCCAGCAGGTGTAACTGTGGTCGCCCTTACAGGTGGGCGACAGGGCGGAGCCGTTGCCGTAGTTGACGAAGCGGTTCGGGATGCCCAGCTGGTTCAGGCGGTTCGCGACGTTGGTGGAGGCGACCACCGTCTTGCCGTCGATCAGTCCCTGGTCGCCGGTGTAGAGGGTGACCCCGGTGTCGGCGAGCTTGCCCAGGTTGGCGAGCGAGGCGGGGTTGACCTCGTTCCAGATCCGGTCGTTGAAGATCGCGTACGGCGAGCCGAAGATCGCGTCGCTGTCCACCACCGGCCCGTAGCCGGTGCAGTTGCCGGTACCCGAGGTGGTGGAGGCGCACCAGGCGCCGGTCAGGTTGAGCTCCGTGGCCAGCACCGCGGCACGGACCTCCCACAGGCCGAAGTCGATGCCTCCGGACAGGGAGGCGACGCGCCCGAACAGGTCGGGGCGGGCCTGGGCGTAGTGCAGGGCCCCGAAGCCGCCCATCGACAGGCCGACGACCGCACGGTGGCCGCGGTCGGGCAGGGTCCGCAGGTTGGCGTCGATGAAGGGGACCACCTGCAGGAGGTGGAAGGTCTCCCAGTTGGCGGCGCCCTCGGCGGTGTTCTGCATGCGCCAGTTCGCGTACCAGCCCTTCAGGCCGCCGTCCGGTACGACGGTGATCATCCGGTCGTCCCGCAGGGCCGGGGCCGCGGCGGCGTCGTTCACGGTGCCGGCACCGCCGTGCAGGAAGTACGTCACCGGCCAGCGCTTGCCCGGCTCGGCGTAGTAGCCGCTCGGCAGGAAGATGCGTACCTGGTGCCGGCCGGAGAGCTGCGGCGTGGTGACGGTGAGGGTGAAGTCGGTCGCGGAGCGCACCTCGGCGGCTCCGGCGACCTGGGTCAGACCCTGCCCGTCGGCGAAGGCCGGGATCGTGGGGGCGTCGGCGACGCCGGCGGCGTGGGCCGTGGAGCCGGTGAGGGCGGTCGCCGCGACCGTCGCCACGGCGGCGGCGGTCAGCACGGTGGACCGAATCGCGGCGCGGAAGCCGGCCGCGCCGGTGAGCAGGGAGCGCACGGTGGCTCTCCTTTCTGTGAGGCTGGTCCTGCGGCAGGTCAGGGCCAGGCGCAGGGCCAGGCGCAGGGCCAGGCCAGGGTCAGGCCAGGGTCAGGGCCAGGGTCAGGATGACGTCTCGCACAGGGCGCTGGTCAGGGTCTTGTACATCTGCGCGCCCGGGATGTTCGTCACGAGATGCGCGTTGGTCATCACGGAGGCGTGCCGCCCGTCTTCGGTCACGAGCGTCTGCGAGTAGTAGCCGGGGACGGCTCCGTCGTGTCCCCAGGCCGTGCCGCCGCAGGGCAGGGCGATCTTGAACAACCCGAGGCCGTAGCCGTTCCCCGAGCCGGGCTGCCCGAGCTCGAAGGTCTTCTCCATCTCGGCGAGGTTCGCGGGCGAGAGCGCCGTGCCGTCGACGATCGCCTGGTAGAAGGCGGTCATGTCCCGGAGTGTGGAGATGACGGCGCCGGATCCGTAGAAGGTGGACGGTTCGAACGCCGTTCCGTCCAGCCAGAAGAAGAACGAGCCGATGCGGGTGCCCCGGTAGCCGTGGATCGCCGGGCTCGGCACGGCGCGGTCCGTCGGGGCGGGGAAGCGGGTGTGGGCCAGGCCGAGCGGCTGGATCACCTGCTGGGTGACGGCCTGGTGCAGGGGCAGGCCGGTGATCTTCTCGATCAGCATGCCCAGGATCTCGAAGTTGGTGTTCGAGTACTGGAAGGCGGCGCCCGGCTGGGAGGCCGGGGCGAAGCGCAGGCCGTCCTGCACCAGGGCCGCGAGCGTGTACGAGCCGTCCGGGCGGGCCTGGGCGAGCGGGAGGCCGTTGACCGGTATGCCGCTGGTGTGCTGGAGGAGGTGCCGGATGGTGATCCGGTTCCCGTCGTAGCCGTTCACGGAGACCACACCGGGCAGGTGCCGCTCGATGGGGTCGTCGAGGCCGATCCCGTTCGCCTCCGCCAGCTTCAGTACGGCGACGGCGGTGAAGGTCTTCGACTGGCTCCCGACGCGGTAGTACTCGTCCGGGCCGATCGGATCGTTGGTGTTGACGGTGGCCGTGCCGGTGGAGAGGTTCCACGAGGCTTCGCGGGTCCCCGCGTACACGCCGGCCCCCGGACCGCCGCCCGCCTTGAGCTCGTTCAGGGCCGCGAGCGTGGCGGAGTGGTCCGCGGTCGCCCGGGCCGGGGCCTGCGCCTCTGAGCGTGCCTGTGCCTGCGCGACCGTGGGCACCGCCAGGAGCGCACCGGCCACACCGAGGACGAGCGAGAACCGTAACGCGGTCAGCTGCAACTTCATCATCGAACCTGCTCCTCGTGGAGGGAATCGTCTGCCGGAACTGCCGGAACTGCCGGAACTGCCTGGACTGCCGGAAGGGGAGCGGCTTTCGCCGTGCGTCCCCATCGGGCTCAGGACCAGCTCTGGTACGGAAGGCTGTTGCACGCCCAGGTACGGAAGCCCTGGGAGCTGTCGTCGATGCAGCGCGAGGTGTGCTGGTTCTGGAAGCGGACGGTGCCGTCGTCCCAGACCTTGATCCACCAGCTCTGCTCCGGGCTGGAGTTGCAGACCGCGGTGCGGAAGCCGCTGTTGGTGTCCTCGATGCAGCGGCCGGTGTTGATGTTCGCCAACTGGCGCGTCCCGTCACCCCAGACGTGCACGCTCCACTGCTGCGGATTCGAGCCGTTGCAGCTCCAGGTGCGGAAGCCGTTGCCGGTGTCGTCCATGCACCGGCTCGTGGCCTGGTTCCGGAAGGACTGGACGGCGTCCGACGTCCTTGCCTGGACGGCCGACCCGGAGGTGGCGGTCGTGCCGGAGGTGGCGGCCACGGCGCCGGACGCCGGGGTGAGGGAGGCGAGGGCAAAGGCCCCGCCGAGCAGAAGAGTTCGTGTGACGCGCATGTGATCCGTCGTTTCCTTCGTGTCCATGGGACTGGTCGGGCCACAAGCTAGAAGCCGGGGGAGGGGACAGGACACCCGGAACCATCCGGAGTGACAGGCCCCTCCCTGACCACAGGAGCGTGCTGGAGTGCTAAGCGACCGCCGGACCGGCATCGTTCAGCCAGGCCCACTCCGACCACGTGGCGAAGCCGGTCTGCCACCTGTGGTAGACACCGGCGTGGCTGGTGGCGAGCACCTCGATGCGGCCGTCGGCGTTGGTGCCCGCGGCGATCTCGGTGCCGCCGCCACCGAAGGTCTCCCACTCCGAGAACGGGGCGTTCGGGCGCGTCTGCCAGGCGTGGCTCGCGGCGTTGGCGTTGATCGCGTACACCTCGACCCGGCCGTCGGCCGTCCGCGCGACGGTCAGTTCGGCATTGGTGATGCCGCCCATGCCCGCCCAGTCCGACCAGGAGGTCGGGCTGGTCTGCCAGCGGTGGAACACGCCGTTGGCATTGGAGGCGAACACCTCGAGCCTGCCGTCCTGGTTGTAGCCGGCGGACAGGTCGTGACCGCCGCCGCCGAAGTTCTCCCAGGCGGACCAGCCGCCGTTGACTCCGGTCTGGTAGAGGTGCTCGAAGGTCGAGTCGGAGAGCGCGAAGACCTCGAGGCGCCCGTCGGCCGCGGTCTCGATGGCGAGCCGGGAGTTCGCGGGGCCGCCGGCGGTGCCCTCCCAGGTGGCCCAACCGCCGCTGGGGGCGGTCTGCCACCGGTGGAACACGCCCGTCGCGTTCGAGGCGAACACCTCGATGCGGCCGTCGGCGTTGGTGCCCGCGGCCAGCCGGTATCCTCCGCCGCCGAAGTTCCCCCAGGCCGACCAGCTCCCGCCGGGCGAGGTCTGCCACATGTGGTCGAAGGTGCTGTCCGACAGCGCGAACACCTCCAGGCGGCCGTCCGCGTTGGATGCCACGGCCAACTGAGCGTTGCGCGGCCCCCCTTCGAAGCGCCACTGCGACCAGCCGCCGTTCACCGCCGTCTGCCACGAGTGGTAGACGCCGTCCGCGCCGGCGGCGAAGGCCTCGAGCCGTCCGTCCGCGGACCGCCCGGTGGTCACCCGGCCCGACCCGTACGGGTGCTTCGGGCCGCCGGCGCTCGTACCGGACCACAGGGCGTTGGCGATGAGTGCCGCGTCGCCCGCCTCGATGGCGTACAGGCCGCGCAGGTCCTCCCTCGGCCGCTGAACGTGCCAGCACACCTCTCCGACCGCCTCGTTGTTCCACGAGCCGCCCGGATACATCCGTTCCACCTCGTCGAAGAAGGCGTTGGTGGCGTAGACCGGGTCCAGACGCTCCTCCCGGGTGCCCCACCAGTCCTGCTGCTGGAACAGCCCGAGGCTGGTGTAGTCCACTGCCTGGGCGTAGTTGTTGAGGCTGGACTCCACGATGACCGTGGCGATGGCGATGGTCGCGGCCCGCTGGTTCAGGCCCCGGTCCTTCACCGCCTGCGTCACCCGCCGTGCGCAGGACACCTTGTAGGCGTTCATGTAGCCGGCCATCTTCGCCTGCAGCTGCGGGTTGAGCTGGTCGGCCAGGATGCCGTCGGTGGCCGACGGGCCGGCCGGATCGCACGGTACGGTCGGAATGGCGAAGCCCTGCGGGCCGCTGAAGTACCGCGAGACGCCGGAGCGGTCACCGCCCGGGCCCGGGCCCGGAACGGGTGCGGGCGACGCGGCGGAGGCGACCGAGGCGGTCATGCCGAGGACCAGCGCCCATATGCCGGCCGCGAAGGCCAGTCTGGTGAACACGCGCCACAAGCCGGATATCGCCATGGTGATCCCTTCTGTCGTGAACTGAAGTGCGCGGTATCCGCTCGCCTTTCGGCTGCCGACCGCGGCGGCCGCCCTGTCCGACGCGCATCGGGACACCGACCGGAGGAGTCCGGGCCCACAGAGTTCACCGGGCGCCGTCGCCCCTGTCACTCCGGATCGTTCCGGATGCTTCCGCGGCGTCCCCGCGACTACCTTGTCGACCGCTCCGGCCCGTGGGGGAGCAGGCCGATCAGTCGCTCCACCGGCCGTTTGTCGTTCATCCGTTGGAAGGAGACGCCGCCGTCGAGACGCGGCGGCGGCGGTTCCGGCAGCTCCCCCCACCGCCCTTAATCGACGTGCGCACACCTGTCAGTCCGGAACCTTCCGGGGTCTGCGGACCCGTGCACCGTTGCTACCTTCCAGACGCATCGTCAGGCTCCCGACCAGGAGGACACAGTGAGCGCGCAGCACCCCAGCCGCAGGAACATCCTGAAGACCGCCGGCGGCCTCACGGCCGCGATGGCCATGGGTGGCGCGGGAGTCCTCGCCGCCGCGTCGACCGCTTCCGCCGTCGGTGACATCCCCGGCCTGCACATCACGGAACGCGGCGAGCAGGATCACCGGATGTGGTACTACCGGTTCCAGACCTCCGCCATCGGCGGCTGGACCCCGGCCGTCAACGTGCTGCTGCCCGACGGCTACCACACCAGCGGGCGCCGCTACCCCGTCCTCTACCTGCTCCACGGTGGGCTGGAGGACTTCATCACCTTCGACCGGTTCCACGACATCCGGGGTCTGACCGCCTGGAAGGACATCATCGTCGTGATGCCCGACGGCGGGCGCGCCGGCTGGTACTCCAACCCGGTGAGCTCCAACATCGGCGCCCGGAACTGGGAGCACTTCCACATCGGGCAGCTGATCCCGTGGGTCGACGCGAACTTCCGTACCTATGCCGAGTACGACGGCCGCGCCGTCTCCGGTTTCTCCATGGGCGGCTTCGGCGCCCTGAAGTACGCGGCCAAGTACTACGGCCACTTCGCCTCGGTGAGCGCCCACTCCGGCCCGGCCAACCTGCGCGGGGGCAACGGCGACCTGGTGACCCACTGGGCCAATGCCTCCTCCGCCGCCGTGGAGCTGAACGGCGGCACCATCTACGGCGCGCCCTTCTGGGACCAGGCCCGGGTCAGCGCGGACAACCCGTGCGAGCGCATCGAGAGCTACCGGAACAAGCGGGTCTTCCTGGTCGCCGGCACCAGCCCCGAGGACATCCAGGGTTACGCCAACGAGACCCTGGTGCTGGCCACCCAGCGGGAGTTCAAGTGGAACCTCGACCGCGTGGGCATTCCCTACGAGCAGCACGAGGTGGGCGGCGGCCACTATATCCGCCGGGATCTGCTGGAGCACGACATCAACGGCATCATCGACCGGCTGCGCAAGGCGTGAACGGCCCCCTGAGCCGCGTTCTCACGGCGGCTGCCGTCCTCCTTTCGGCGCTGTCGGCGCTGGCCGTCACGGGTTCGGCCGAGGCCCGGACCGCCGAACTCGCCGCTGCCTGCCCGACCACCGGGCCCGTGACCCAGCACTTCCACAGCGGCCACAACGGCGTCGACATCGGAGCCGCCCTCGGCACACCGATCTACGCGGTGGGCGACGGGGTGGTGACCATCTCCGGATACGTCGGCGACTACGGCCAGTGGATCCGCATCCTGCACCCCGACGGGAGGATCTCCGAGTACGGCCACATGTCCAGGCGGGACGTCTTCGAGGGCGACCACGTCGTGGCCGGCCAGCAGATCGCCCTGGTGGGCGCGGAGGGCACCAACGTCGACGGCCCCCACCTCCACCTGCGGATCTGGGGGGACCAGTCCGCCTCCTGGGGCATCGACCCCGAGGCCTACCTCGGCGAGCGCGGCGTCGTGCTGCCGTGCACCCCGGGCAGCGGTCCGCGGCCCAAGCCGCTGGTGTATCCGGCGGAGTCGGGCCGGGTGGTGTCGGCGAGGTCGGCGGACGGACGCCTCGAGGTGTTCGCCGCCGGCGCCGACGGTGTGCAGCACGCCTGGCAGCAGGAGGCGAACGGCAACTGGTCGGCCTGGGAGCAGCTCGGCGGGCCGGGCAACGCCGAACTGGCGATCGCCCCCAACGCCGACGGCCGCCTGGAGATGTTCGCCCTGGCCGGCAACACGTTCCAGCACCGCTGGCAGCTCTCTCCCTCCGGCGGCTGGTCGAACTGGGAGGCCTTCGGCGGCGGCGGGCACGACACGGCGGCCGGAGTGAACGCCGACGGCCGGATCGAGGTCTACGCCTCCAACCCGTCCGGCGTCTTCCACCGGTACCAGGTCGCCCCCAACGGCGGCTGGTCGGAATGGGAGCCCACCGGCGGAGGCCCCGCCAACGGCCGCCTGGAGATGGAGAAGTCGCCCGACGGCCGGCTCGAGGTGTTCGCCCTGAGCGCCGGCACCTTCCAGCACACATACCAGACGGCCCCCAACGGCGGCTGGTCGAACTGGGACGCCTTCGGAGGCGGCGGCCACGACCTCACCGTCGACCACAACGCCGACGGCCGTCTGGAGGTCTTCGCCTCCGGCCCGGAGGGTGTGTTCCACAAGTACCAGACGAGCCCGGCCGGTTGGTCGAACTGGGAGCCGACCGGCGGTCCCGCCGACGCGCAGCTCACCAGTGCGCGCACGGCGGACGGACGGGTCGAGGTCTTCGCGATGAACGGCAGTACGGCCGTGCACGCCTGGCAGACGGCCGTCAACGCGTCCTACGGAGACTGGTCCGCCTTCGGCGGAGGCGGCACCGAAGTCACGGCGGTGGCCAACGCCGACGGGCGGATCGAAGTCTTCGGGACCAGCCACGCCGGCACCTACCACCGATGGCAGACCGGCTTCTCCAGCTGGTCCGACTGGGCCTGGCTCAACAACACCGCCGGCCCCGCCCTCGACTGACGGCCCGCTCCCGACGCCCTCCGACCGCCCCCACCCCGACCCGTGGTCGGCCGTGCCCGCAGGGGCCCGGCCGACCACGCGGCCTGCCTGGAGAGACTCATGCTTCCGATCAGCAGACGGAACCTGTTGCTGGGCGCCGCAGGGGCGGGCGCACTGCCGTTCCTGGGCTACGGCCGGGCCGCGGCCCGGGCCGCCGACGCCGCACCGCCCCCGCGATGGGTCGGCGCTGGACCCTTCACGTACGTCTACGACCCCTCGACCGCCGAGGGCCCGCGCTATCTCAACGACCACACGCTGATCAAGGCGCAGGGCCGATGGCACCTGTTCAGCATCGTCGGACGCAGCGCGCCGCGCGGCGAATCCCCCGACAGTACGAGGGAGACCTCCTTCGCCCACGCCTCCGCGCCGAGCCCGAACGGCCCGTGGACCACCCACGCCGACGCACTCACCCTCGCCCCGTCCTACTTCGGCGAGGAGCACCTGTGGGCGCCCCACGTCGTGGAGGCGGGCGGCAGGTTCTGGATGTTCTACGCAGCCGGCGGCGCGAGCGGCGCCGCGATCAGCCTCGCCACCTCGTCCGACCTGTTCACCTGGACGCGCGAGCCCTCCGGCCCGCTGTTCCGCGGACTCGCGGCGCGTGACCCGATGGTCCTGCGGGTCGGCGGCGAGTGGGTCATGTACTACACGGAACTCTCGGGCCCCGGCGGCCACCATGTCGTGGCCTGCCGACGGTCCGCGGATCTGGTGCACTGGAGCGAACCGGGCACCGTGTTCACCGACGCGACCACGGACACGACCGTCTCGGTCACCGAGTCTCCGTACGTCGTGGAACGGGACGGCTGGTACTACCTGTTCATCGGCCCGCGGGGCGGCTACGAGGGCACGGACGTGCTGGCGTCCCGGGACCCCTTCCACTTCGAGCTGGACGGCTACGCGGGCCACGTGCCCGGTCACGCCGTGGAAGTGGTCGCCGACGGGGACACCTGGTACGCGAGCGCCGCGGGCTGGTTCCGGGGCGGGCTGCACGTGGCGCCCCTCCAGTGGCGGGACGCGCCACCGCCGTGGCAGAGCACGGACAATCCGGTGACCGGCCTCGACGCCGCCGGCCGCCTCACGTTGTTCGCGCTCGACGCCTCCGACCGCTCGATGCTCCGCCGCGTCCAGCTCGACCCGGACACCGACGGCTGGTCGCCGTGGGAGACGTTCGGCGGGCCGGCCGGTGCGGTCCCCACGCTCGGCCGCAACGCCGGCGGCGCGCTCGAGGTGTTCTCGCTCGCCCCCGGGGGAGCCAACCTGCACCACCGGGCCCAGCGTCCGGACGGCGGCTGGTACGACTGGGAGGAGTTCGGCGGCCCGGCCGGCGCGGCCCCGGCCGTCGCCCGCGGCGCCGACGGCCGGCTGGAGGCGTTCGCCCTGAGCCCCGGCGGCGCCTCCGTCGCCCGGCGACGGCAGGGGGCACCGGGGTCCTCGGCCTGGGACCCGTGGGAGACGGACTTCGGCGGTGCCGCGGGCGCACCGCCGGTGGTCGCTGCGAACGCCGACGGCCGGCTGGAGGTGTTCGCCCTCTCGCCCGGCGGCGCCGGGATCTTCCACCGGTGGCAGGAAACGCCGGGCGGCGCCTGGACCGCCGCGTGGCAGCGCTTCGGCACCGCGTCCGGCGCGGCACCGCGGGTGGCCAGGGACGGCAGCGGCCGGCTCACCGTCGCCGCGATCGGACCGTCGGGCGTGGGAACCTTCAGCCGGCGGCAGTCCGTGCCGAACGGAGGCTGGGACGAGTGGCTGCCGATGTTCGGCTGGAGCGCCGCCGCCCCGGCGTTCGCCGCCAACGCCGACGGCCGCCTCGAGGCGTTCTCGCTGACGCCCGGGGGTGCCCGGCTCGACCACCGCTGGCAGAGCGCTCCCGGCGGAATCTGGGCTTCCGGCGGGGAGTTCGGGGAGCCCGGCATCAGGCTCGCCGCCACGCCCGCGGCCGCGCTCGACCCCACCGGACGCACGCACGTCTTCGCCGTCACCACCGAAGGCAGGATGCGCACCCGCGTCCAGGACCGGCCGAGCGGCGGGTGGCGGCCGTGGACGTCCTTCGGCGACCGGACGGTCGCACCCGTCGTATCGGGCCGCCCCGCACTCTGAACCCGGAGTGCGGATCGCGCCACGTGAAAGGGACGAAAGGGCGGTTCTGCGGGGCCGTGGCTCCCCGGGCACGGTGACCTTCCCCACCTCGCCAGGTCCCGTACGCGACGTCCGCGAACAGGGGCGCAAGGGCCGATCCCGCACGCCCCGCCCGCGGTGGCGGTATGCCGCGCTCGCTCGCCGCGACACGACAACTTCCCCCGAACCGCTCGCCGGAGAGCCGGAAACGACCCCAAACCGCCGTCGCCGCAGGAGGGTCGGAGTGACCCGGGACACAGGGGGTGCCGTCCGCGAGGAGAGTGCCGGCAAGCCTCCCGGCAAGGGGGCTCGGAGAGCCTCCCGGGGCGACTGGTGCGGGCCGTCCGACCCGACGTGCCGTCCCGGCCGAAGTGGCTGAAGTGCGCCGGTGAACTCCCTTGAGAGATGAGTATTGTTCCACTCGTCGGTCCGGCAATGACGCGTGGAACGGGGGGAGCGGTGAGCGGGGTGGTCGTCCATCTGCCGCAGGGGTGCAGTGGCGCCGACGGCGGCGAACCGTACGGCGATGCGGTGACGTTACGGCTCGGACCGGGCCAAGTCGCCCGCTTCGGACGCGGATCCGCGCAGGTCCCCGTAGAGCTCCGCCTCGCCGACGCGGCGATCTCCCGGCTCGCCGGGGAGATCCGCGTGACCGACGACCACTGGCAGCTGACGAACCACAGCGCCACCCACAGCTACCTCGTGGAGAACCCGGAGGGTGCCGGGGAGTACCTGAGGGTTCCGCCCCGCAGGGTCGGGGCGCCCGTCCCGTTCGAGTTCTCGCGCGTCGTGCTGCCCACCCGCAGCGACGTACCCGTCTCCTTCCAGGTGTTCGCTCCCGATCACGTCTACCTGGACCCGGAGGCCATGGGCGCCCCCTGGGGCCGCCTCACGGTCACCGCCTACTCGCTGGACGAGACGGCCACCTACTTCCTGGTCCTCCTCGCGCTCTGCGAACCGCGCCTGCGCGATCAGTCCCGCGTCGCGGTCCCCACCACGCCCCAGATCGTCGAACGGCTCAGGGGCCATGTCGCCTGCGCCACCCTGACCGCGCGCGCCGTCAGCTCCCACATCGACTACCTCGCCGAGGAGAAGCTGCGCATCGGCGCCTCGGACCCGCGCGAACCCGGCAAGGGCGACCGCCGCAACGGCAAGCGGGAGGAGATCGTCGGGCTCGCCCTGCGGTTCGGGCTCGTGCGCGAGGAGCACCTGACGCTGCTGCCACCCCTGACGGGGGCCGGCGGGCGGGAGCGGCAGGCCGCGCGATGACGACACCCCGCACCCTGCGCGACATCACGGAATGCGACGGTACGGACCTGCTCCCGCCCGGCCACCGGGTGCGGAACTGGACGATCACCGACCTGATCGGGGCCGGAGGCTGGTCCACGGTCTACGCCGCACGGCCCGCCGACAGGTACCCGGACCGGACCGGACGGGCCCCCGGGCGCGCGTCCGCGGCACCCGCCGACGTCGCTCTCAAAATCATGCCGACCGCCGGGTATGCCCCGCGCCAGACGCGCAGGATCGTGGAGTCCGCCCGCCGCGAGGTCGAACTGGGACGCAGGGCCGGGCACGGCCGGCTGATCCGGCTCGTGGACTCCTTCGTCCTCGAGGCACCGGACCGCCCCGCCCTGGACGGCGCGATCGTGCTGGTCATGGAGCGGGCCGCGGGCAGCCTGCGGGACCTCCTCGACGCGGGGGTGGCCGAGGCCGACCGCCCCCGGCTGATCGCGGGGATCTGCGAGGGACTGGCCCATCTCCACCGGTCGGGTTGGGTTCACGCAGACCTCAAGCCGGAGAACGTCCTGCTGGACCGCGACCGCTCCGTGAAGCTCTCGGACTTCGGGCTGGCCACCCGGATGACGGGAACCCACGGGTACGCGCCCCCCATGGGCACCTTGGACTACCTTCCGCCCGAGCGCTGGCGGGCACCCCTCGGGGAGCTGGGCGTCGAGGTCCGGCCGAGTGCCGACATCTGGGCCCTGGGCATCATCATCCACGAGGTGTTCGGCTCCGGCGCCTCCCCGTTCTCCGGCGCCACACCCATGGCACGGGGCGCCGCCGTCCAGGAGTACGGAGAAGGGCGCGCGCCGCTGCGCATGGACCAGGCCGTGCCGCCGTTCTGGCGCGCACTGGCCGCCGACTGCCTCGCCCCGACCCACGCGGCACGTGCCCGGCACACCGCGGAGAGCCTGCTCGCCCGCATCGCCGCCGAACAGGGGGCGGGCGGGAGGGGCGGGGGACGGCTGTGGGGCCGGGCCCGCGCCGCGATCCTCACCACCGCGCTCTGCGGGATCGCCGGTACGGCCCTGTGGTCGGACGCGGCACGGGCGAGCTCCTCGGCACTGGACGGCCCGGAGGGCGCGGCCGCCGGCACGATCCGGGTGTTCAACGCGGAGAAGGGCTGCCAGGAGCGGGCCGACCGGGACCCGCAGTGCAGTCTGGGCCTGGCGATCGACCCGATGCGCCAGTACACCGCGGACAACGTCGTACCGTCCCGGGTGTGGCACGGCGACGTCCTCGCCGTCGACTGCCAGCTGCCCGACGGCCGGGCCGTCATCGACGAGGCGGACCTGCAGTCCACCCGCTGGTTCCACGTCCGCCTCCCGCCCGGCTCCACACCCCCCACAGCGTGGCTCCCCGCAGTCCGCACGAAGGACCGCCCGGCACTACAGGGCTGCCCGGCCCCGTGACCGGAGGCTGACGTCCCCGGCCGGTGCGCCTTCACGGGCGTGTGGTGCGGGCCCCCGCCTCGCAGGGGACGGCCTCATTCGGCAGCGGTGTCGCCATGGCGATGAGCCACCCGCCACCTGCCGTCCTCACGGCGGTACACCTGGGTGGCCCGCAACGTGTACGTGCGTGGTTGCCCGTCGACAGAGGCGGAGGTGTGTTCAAAGCCGGCCGTGTAGGCCATGTCGCCCACGACGTCGTACGCCTGCAATTCGAACGTGTACGAGGTGCAGTCGGAGAAGCTCTTGCCGAGTGCGGCGAAGAGCTCGTCGAGCTCCTGCTGGCCGTTGGCGTTGCGCCATGCGCCCAGGACGCTGACGGGCTCGTTGCGTGACCAGAGAGCCCGGCGGGGCGCCGGGTTGCCGTTGTGCAGCGCGAGCTCCGCCTCGTACAGGGCGGTGTGGACCCAGACCAGGAAGCCGTCGCGGTCGCTCGCGCCATTGTCATTGCTGCTCATCGGAGACGGGCCTCGAATCCCTTGGCCGTGCCGTCCTCCTCGATCAGGTAGACGCCGACCTTCCACTCTTCGCTGTGTGTCATGACGTGCCTCCTCGGACTCAGGGCCCTGTCATCCCAGCGGTTTCCAGAATCCCTCCGTGCGGGCGTATCGGCTAATGCGGCCCCTTCGGTCTGGATGTGCCCCTACCTGGCGGGTAGGCGCGAAACATCCGCATGCATGCCTGTGCCGGCCGGGCGCCGAGGGCGGGGGTGCCGCCCCGGTCCGTCGGCCCGGACGGCCTCGGGAGGCGGTGTCATGCCGACCGGGCGGACGATGGATCCGTAGGACCCGGTTCCCGGAGGGCCCGCCCGAGCGACTCGGGGCCCGACGGCGACCGCGGGCGCAGGGGAGACTGCGGCGTTGGGTACAGGTGCCAGATGAACGAGCGCGTCCCGGTCGACGAGCTGATCAGCAGCGCCGCGCAGGCGGCCGGCGGATGGCTGGGCGCACTGCCTGTCGCGCTGGTGGCCACCAGCGCGGACGGGACGATCGTGCGCTGGAACCAGGTCGCCCAGGAACTGCTCGGCTACGCCCCTCCGCAGATGCTGGGGCGCAACATCGCGGACCTCCTCCATCCAGGATCCGATCGCAGCCTGGGCCGCTCGCTCTGGGAAGCCGCGGCGGCCGGGCGGGGCGTGATGGGCACGGTGACCGCCTGGCACCGCGACGGGCACCCGCTGGAGCTGGAGATCTGGGCCTCTCCGGTGTCCGACCGCCGGTACGAGGTGGCCACCGTGCTGGTCTTCGCCGCCGATGCCCACGCGGCACGGCGCATCCGGGGGTCGTCGGCGGTATGGGACGGCTTGTTCGCCCGCTCGCCGGTCGGCATCGCGATTCTCGACTCGCAGCTGCGGTTCCTGCAGGTCAACGCCGCGCTCGAAGCCATGAACGGTCTGCCGGAATCGGCACACGTGGGTCGTCGCCTGGCGCAGATCCTCCCGGAGGTGAACGCCCGCGAGATGGAGGAGGCCATGCTGCAGGTGCTGGAGACCGGGCGGCCCGTCCTCGACCGCCGCCGTGTCGGACGGACTCCGTCGGAACCGGACCACGACCGCGTGTGGTCGTGCTCCTACGTACGGGTGGAGGATCCCGCCGGCATGCCGATCGGCGTCATCGCCTCGCTCGTCGACATCACCGAGCAGCAGCGCGACCACGTGGAAGCCGAAGCCGGCCGCCGCCGCCTCGCCCTGCTCAGCGAGGCCAGCATCCGGGTCGGCTCCAGCCTCGACCTGGAGCGCACCGCGCAGGAACTCGCCGATCTCGCCGTACCGCGCCTCGCCGACGCCGTCACCGTGGACGTCCTGGACGCCCTGGCACGCGGGGACGAGCCCGGCATGGGGCTGACCGGCGGGGCCGCCCTGCGGCGCCTCGGCAAGGCCCCGCTGTCCGGATCGAAGGTGACCGACATCCTCGCCCCCCTCGGCAGGACGCTCGTCTTCCCCGCCGCCGCCCCCTACACGCAGGCCCTCGCGTCCCGGCAGCCCTTCCTGACCGCCCGTCTCGACGAACAGGCCGTCGCCCCCGCCGCCCGGCACACGGCCAAGCCCGCCCAGCTGGTCGCGGTGGGCGTGCACTCCTTGGTCATGGCGCCCCTGGTGGCCCGGGAGACGGTGCTCGGCGTCGCCACCTTCTACCGCACGCGCCCGATAGGACCCTTCGGCTCCGAGGACGTCACCCTCGCCGGTGAACTCGCCGCCCGCGCCGCGCTCAGCATCGACAACGCCCGGCTCTACCATCACGAGCACGACACTGCGGTCATCCTCCAGCGCAGCATGCTCCCGCAGCACATCACCCCGCCCCCCGGCATCGCGGTCAGCCACCGCTACCTCCCCGCGAGCGACGTCAACGAGATCGGCGGGGACTGGTACGACGTCCTGCCCGTGGCCGACGGCAAGGCGGCCCTGCTCATCGGCGACGTCATGGGGCACGGCATCGCCGCCGCCGCGGTCATGGGCCGGCTGTCCGCCTCCGTACGGGCCCTCGCCCGCCTGGACCTCTCGCCCGTACGGCTGCTGCACCAGCTGGAAGCCGTCCTCGGCGACCTCGCCGAGCCTATGCTCGCCACCTTCCTGTACGTCGTCTGCGACCCGGCCACCGGACACTGCACCGTCACCCGGGCCGGACACCCGCCGCCCGCACTCGTGCTCCCCGACGGCACGGTCCGCCTCCTGGACACCCCGCCCGGTGTCCCCCTGGGGGTCGGGGGCATCGACTTCACCCCCACCGACATCAGCGTGCCTCCCGGCAGCCTTCTCGTGCTCTACACCGACGGACTGATCGAGGCCCGGGGCCGCGACCTCGACGAACGGCTCGACGAGCTGACGCAGCTGCTCGCGGATCCGCAGCGGCAGCTGGACCACCTGTGCGACTCGCTGATCACCCACCTCGTTCCGGCGGCGGCCGACGACGACGTGGCACTCCTGGTCGCCCGCATCGGCGGGCTTCCGTGAGGGTTCGGGCAGCGCGCGCGAAGCGCCCCGCGGCGCGTGGCTGCGGGGCGCCTTGTGGGGTTAGTCGATCTGCTCCCCGTCCTTCGTACCGCCCTGGCAGTAGTTGCCATCGTCATTGATCGCGGGCGTTCCGCCGCCGTCCTTGCATTCGGAGGGGGTGACGACGGATGGGGCGCCCTGTGCGACGGTGGCGGCGGTGGCGGTGGCCACGCCTGTGAGGCCGAATCCGGCGAGGGCTGCCGTGGCGATGACGGCGGCGAAAATTCGTCGAATGCGCATGCGGTTCCCCTTTCGCGGGTTGCCTCTGTGGGGGCACTATCCAGCTTCTCACTCATGGGAGTGGCACGTCCTGTTGGGCCACACCGGTGACCGTGCCGTCGGGTGCCGCGCGGGGGAGAGGGTGCGACGCTGGAGGGAGGACCAGGACCCGGCCAACCCGGAAGGCAGGTGCGTCCATGCGCACGTCGACCCGTATCGCCGGTGCCGTCACCGGCCTGACCCTCATCCTCGGCGGCGCCGTCCTCGCCGCTCCCGCGGTCCGGGCGGACATCCCCGCCTGTACGCAGATGGCCGAACTGGCCGGTGCCACCTCTTCCGAGTCCGTTGCGGCGGCCTGCAGCCGTGGAGTGTCCGGAGACCTGCAGAGTTGTGTGACCGGGCTGAGCGAGGCCGGAGTGGCGGGCGGCGCCGCGACCGGTGCCTGCCGGATGGCCGCCCACGAACCGCGCTAGCGACGCGCACGCGGCGTACCGGTGCGCAGCCGGACGGTCACCGCCCGGGCGCGGCGCCCGGCCCCCGCCTCGCGGGCCTCATGGGGAGCGCCCATGCTGAGTAAGAGGGCGCCGTCGTCTTGAGACTTGTCCTTCCCGAAGGCCGAACGAAGGCGCCTGAGAGGAGGAGGAAGTCATGCGCATGCGAAGAATCCTGGGCCTGGCGCTGGCCTCGGCAACCCTGGCCGGCATGAGCGCCTTCGGCGCGGTCAGCGCAGGAGCCGCCTCGTCTCCGAACATCTCCAGAGACGAGTGCACGGCCGCCGGCGGACAGATCGCTTCCGTCGCGTATGGCGGCGACGTCTGCGTGCTGCCCGACGGGACCAAGCCGAGGATCACTTGACGGTCCGGCACACGTACGTAGCGGCCCGCAAAGGCACGTAACAGCACCAACGAGGAGCCGACCGGCACGGTACGACCGCCGGTCGGCTCCGCCATGCTCCTCCACGATCCAGGGGTGACTCCGTCGTTCGGCCCATCAAGGGCACCGGCCACCACGCCGAAAAGGACCAAGCGGAGTCGCCCCGCCCTCGCGTTCCGGTACGCCTCCGCGCCCCGGGCCGCCCGAAGACGGCGGTTCCGTGCCCCAGCCGACAGGCCCGGAGGAGATCCCGCATGCGCGTCGTCCTGCCCCTGACCGCCGTCACCGCCGCCGCGCTCCTGCTCGGCACCGTCACCGGCGCGACTCCCGCCGCAGCGGACCGGAACCCCGACGGCGCACCCCTGGTCAAGGTGTCCCAAGACGACCCGTACGCGAACTGCACCATCGGAGCGAGGTCCCCCGACAGCATCGCCTACCCGGGCACCGAGGTCGAGCCGTACCTGTCCGTCGATCCGCGCGACTCCCGGCGCGTGGTCACCGTGTTCCAGCAGGACCGCTGGAACGACGGCGGTGCCCGTGGCCTGGTGGCCAGTTGGAGCACGGACGGCCACACCTTCCACCGGAGCACGCTGCCGTTCAGCCTCTGCGCCCCGGGCGGAGCGGACTTCGAACGGGCCTCCGACCCCTGGGTGAGCACCGGACCGGACGGCACCGTCTACGCGAGCGGCGAGGGCGTCGACTTCACCAAGAGCACGCGCACGGGCCTCCTGGCCGCCACCTCCCGCGACGGCGGCCGCACGTGGCAGAACCTCACCACCACGCACGTCGACGAGCAGCCGTTCTTCAACGACAAGCCCTCCATCACCGCCGACCCGATCCGCGAGGGCACCGCCTACCAGGTCTGGAACCGCCTCGACAACGACCCGCCCGGCCCCGGTGCCCTCGACGGTCCGGGCTACATCTCCGTGACCCGCGACGGCGGCCGCACCTGGAGCGGGGCCCGGCAATTCGTCGACACCGGCAGCGTGCCCAACACCCAGACCATCGGCCATCAGATCGTCGTCGACCGGAACACCGGCACCCTGTACGACTTCTTCGACCGGATCACCTACACCGACGACCTGAGCTCCGTCGTCGAAGCCCGCTACGAGGTGGTCACCTCGACCGACGCCGGGGAGACCTGGAGCGCCCCGGTCACCGCGGCCCGGGACACCTCCGTACCGGAGGTCGACCCGAACGACCCCACCCGGTTGCTGCGCGCCGCGTCCACCCTGCCCAGCCCGGCCGTCGACCCGAAGACGGGCACGCTCTACATGGCGTACGAGGGCTCCGACTTCTCCGGCGGCAGGTTCGACTCCGTCCAGCTGGTGCGCTCCACCGACGGCGGACGCACCTGGGGGACCCCGGAGTTGATCAGCCCGAAGGACGTGCCGGCCTTCTCCCCGTCGATCGCGGTCGACGAGCGGGGCACGGTCGCACTCACCTACTACGACCTGCGCTTCCTCGAGCCGGGCGACACGACCACCCTGCCCACCGCCTACCAACTGGCCACCCTGCCCCACGGGGACCCGAAGCGCCGGACCGAGCGACGCATCTCGCGGATCTTCGACTGGCTGCAGGCGCCGTTCGCCGGGGGCTACTTCCTCGGTGACTACCAAGGCCTGGTGGCCGACGGCGAGGGTGTACGGGCGGTGCTCACCGAGACCCACTCCGACGCGCCCCACAACCGCACGGACGTCTACACCGGCAGTTTCCGCACCCGCTGACCGACGGCGGGTGCGGGTCACCGCCGCCTCAGAACAGCGAGTTGTTACCGTGCAGCCGACGCCGCAGGAAGGTGGCGAAGGTCTGGTCCTCAAGGTGCGTGAGGGAGCTGCCGTCCGGCTCGATGTAGGCGACCCGCCACTCCTGGGGGTCGCTCTTCATCGTGAGCCAGCCGATGACCCGGCCTTCCACCTCACCCCACTGCAGGAACAGCCGGTCCTCGTCCAGCCAGGTGAGCCCTGCGACGGGGAACACCCGGGCGCCCGCGATGATCCCGCCGGGGAACTCCCGCATGATGGCCAGGTAGTCCGCCGGGAGGGCGGTGGGCGACCCGTTCCGATCCCGTTCCACCAGCTCGTGTGCGTACTGCCGGATGCCCGGGACGCCGAGGCTCCGCAGTTTGACGAGGATCTCGTCCAGCGCGGCGATGTCCCGGTCCGCCAGTGCCATGGCCGTCGCCCGCTTGTCGTCCGCGAGCTTGCGCCACGAGCCCGACATGTACTGCGCGTCCGTCTCGAACAGGGGAGTCTCTTCGGAGCGCCCCGATACTTCCCGTGCGATGAATTCCGATGTGGTGAAGGGGAGTTCCAGCCAGAACTGGAAATCGGAATCCGCGAGGACGGTCGTCCAGTCCGCGGTGTCGGGGGCGGTAGTGTCCCAGAGCAGCGCGCCGTCATTCGCGGTGCGGCCCCACGGCACCAGTCCGCGGGACTCGGGGAAGAGGAATTGCGGAAGCCTTTGCTCCCGGGAGTGCAGGTAGTACCGCATGTCTTCGAGGCGCAGTGCCGCGCTCGAGGTGAACTCCTCCAGGGAACGCACGGGGAGTTCGGAGCGAGTGAGCTTCACGGAAGCCGCGATCAGGCCCTGCGGGACCGCGTTGAGCAGCAGTTCGAAGTCCTCGGGCACGATCTGCCCGTATCCGTCGCCCGCCGGTCGCTCGGGGGCGACCATGCCGAGCATCCGGACGACATCGAGATGGTTCATGGTTTCCTCTCTGAACGGCATCGGCGGTGGGGTGAGCGGCACGCGGCCGCTCACCCCACCGCCTCACATGTGCCGGAGCAATCCCTCAGGGACTGCTGACTCCAGTGGGTGGCGAGCTCGTCAGCCGTGGACTCCGGAGGCTATCAGCCGGGAGAATGAACCCGATGAGCTCGATACGTACATGTGCACACCGATCGGGTTCATATAGCCGGGGACGTAGATCGGGATGGACTGGTAGTAGACCTTCTCTCCGAGCTTGAGGCGCCTTTCGACCTCGTACTCGACGGTCCGCATGCCCTCCTTCTGGTTCTGGTACATGGTCGTCGGGACGATGTTCTCCCGGAGGTGACTGCCGCCGAACTCACGGGCGATGAGGTGAGCGCGGTTCCAGTCGTCGGCCTCGTTCTGGAGGTCCCAGCCACGGGGGTTCTGCGGGGCCGATTCGTTGCGCGTCGCCGGCTGGGAGGGGTCCAGACAGGCGAACCCGCCGGTGGCCCTTTCCTTACCGTCCACCGGGGAGTTCCAGACCGCGCTCGGTCCGGTGGAGTTCTGGCACTTGCGGCTCTCCTCCCCGGCGCCGTCGATCGCCTTGTGCTGGCTGTCCTCTTCGGCGCTCAGCGATGACACGCCCGAGAAGATCCGGACCAGCAAGGAGACCGCCGAGCTGCTGATGTGGTTCGACGAACCGCCCGAACCGCCACCCGAAGGGGACGGAGCGGCTCCCGGCGACGGCGAAGGCGTGGGCGACGTGGTGCTCGTCCCGCTCGACGAGCCGGAGAAGCTCAGGTCCTCCGCCGACGGCATCATCCCGCTCAGCGCGGTGGCCGCGTCCGAGAGGTTCTGCTGACCCTCGGGCGTCGCCGCGTACAGGGCCGTGACCAGAGCCGCGCCCGCCCACCACACGAGCGGGATCGCGAAGGCGAGGTGACCGTCCAGCTCGACGAAGCTGGTGGGATTGCCGCCCGCGAACGCGTAGCGGTTGCCCGTGAACGGGTCCGAGCCCAGGTTCATGTCGGCGAGGGCGCCGTTGTACATGTCCCGGGTGGTGAAGCGGTTGAGCCCCGGGCTGTAGTCCCGGAAGCCCATGTCGTACGTACCCGACCGGGAGTCCCAGCGCTTGGCGTTGAAGCGGTAGGGGTTGTAGTCCTGCTTCGTCGGGTCGGCCGTGTCCGGCTTGTCGATGCCCGTGAACTCGGACGTGTCGTCGGAGCCGTAGGCCGTGTAGCCGTACGTCGCCTTGGTGTCGCCGTTCCCGTCGGTCAGCGTCTCGACGTCGGTGTGGGCGTTGTAGCCGTAGAAGCCGGACTCGCTGCTGCCGTCGGTGTTGTGCTTGACCTGGGAGAGGCGCTCGCCCCACGGGCTGTACTGGTACGACTTGGTGAGCTGGCCGGCGACCTCCTCGCTCAGCACCTCGCCGGACAGGCCGAGGTAGGTGAAGTCGGTCGTCTTGCCGTCGGCCGTCTTCGAGGCGGTGCGGTCGAGCGGGTCGAAGGTGTACTTCGTCGACTTCAGGGCGCCGGTGTCGTCCGCCTTCTGGGACTCCACGACGTGGTCGAAGCCGTCGTACACGCTCCTCTCGATGACCTTGCCGCCCGAGGTGACGGACTCCTGCCGGCCGAACGGGTCGTAGGTGTACGTGGCCGTCGCACCACCGGCGGTGGTCCGCAGCAGCCGGTTGCGGTCGTACTCGTAGGTGGTCGTGACGTTCTTGACCGTCTGCGAGACCACGTTGGCGTTGTCGTCGTGGGTGTACTTCTCGGTGCCCGCGCCGTTGCCGGTCTTGACCGACTCGGTGAGCCGGTTGACGGGGTCGTAGGTGTGGTCGGTGGTGGATTCGAGGTACGCCGAGTGGTTGTCGGCGTTCATCTTCTTCGCGACGTCCTGCGCCTTGTTCCCGTTCAGGTCGTAGGCGTAGGTGTGCGAGGAGACGAGGGTTCCGGAGCCCTTCTTCTCCGTGGTCGACTTCAGGTCGCCGCCGAGGAGGTAGGTGTAGTCGACGGTGTTGCCGTTGGACTTGGTCTCCTTGAGCCGCTGGCCGCGGTCGTTGAAGGTGAACGAGGTCACCTTGGGCGACGCGTCCGTGGCGGACTTGCCGATCGAGACCGTCTTGACCAGCTCGCGCAGGTCGTAGCCGTACTTGGCGAACTGGTCGGGGTGCGTGACCGTGTCGGCCTGGCCGTTGGCGTCGTACGTGTACGACGTGACCTTCTTCTCCTGGCCCGTGAGGGCCTCGGTCACCTTCTCGACCTTGTTGAGCCCGGTGTAGGCGATCGTGTAGGCGTCGATCCTGGCACCGGAGGAGGTGTCGTCGATCGAGGTCACATTGCCGTTGACGTCGTAGCCGTAGGCGAAGGTGTGCTTCTCGGTGTCCGTCTCGCCGGACGTGTCGCGCACCAGCTTGACCGTGTCGGCGACCACGGTGCCCGAGCTGCTCTGCTCCACCTTGAGCTGGGCGTCGTTGCCCTGCTTCAGGCTGTAGGAGCCCAGCGCCACCCAGGTGTCGGTGCCGGCCGTCTGGTCCTTGGTGACCGGCGGCTGGGTGGTCGTCCCCTGGGCCAGCGTGTACTTCGCCGCCGTCGCCGCTCCCGTGACCTTCGGGTACTTCACGTACGCGGTGTACGTGCCGTCCTTCGGGATGTTGAGGGTCCAGGTGAAGGCGTCGGTGCCGGTGCCCGCCGCGTGGGTGCGGTGGTCGTAGCCCTGCTGACCCGCGATGTCACCGGTCGCCCAGGTGCCCGTGGCGGACGTGTGCTGGATGTCGGAGTTGTCGACGAGCACGACGGACTTGCCCACCGGCACGCCGTCGTCCGACTTGGACTTGAGCTTGCCGTCCGGGTAGTACGACTGCGTCATGGTGCGGTCCGAGGAACCGCCCGCCGACGTCAGCGTGCGGGCCTTCTGCAGCCCGACCTCGGTGTAGTCGTACGTCGTGGTGATGTTCCACGGGTCGGTGGACTTCCGCGTCCAGCCGTTGTCGAAGTACTCCATGACCGTGTCGTTGCGGACCAGCTGGCCCTGCGACGGCGGCAGCGACTGCCGCTCCACCCGGCCCACCGCGTCGTAGACCGTCTGGGTGTAGACGTTCGGGTTGCTGCTCTGCGGGTCGTTGGGGTCGTACGGCTGGAACTGCTTGACCGGACGGTTCAGCGCGTCGAACTCGGTGCGCGCGGCGAAGTCGTCCGCGGTGGCTGTCGCCGTGCCGCGCGGCGTGATCACCTTGGTGGTGTTGCCGACCTGGTCGTACTCGTACGCGGTGGTGCGGAACGTGGTCGCGTCGTAGGGAACCTTGACCTTGGTCTGCTTGCCCCGCTCGTCGTACTCGTAGGTCGTCGTGGCGTTCCCGGGGTCCTTGGACGTGAGGACCAGGGAGTCCTTGTCGTAGGTCCGCGAACTGACCTTGCCCGCCGAGTCCGTGAAGGTGGAGACCCGGTGGTTCAGGTCGTAGGCCATCTTGGACGTGTAGTCGGTGGTGTCCGGGGTCGCGTTCTTCTTCGGGTCGACGACCTTGACGGCGTTGCCGACGTTGTCGAACTCGTAGGTGATCCTGTCACCGGCCGCGTTGACCGCGGAGGTGAGCTGGTAGAGCTCGTCGTAGTGGTTGGTGGTGACGTAGTCGGTGGCGTCCGAGGTCGTCAGCGAGCCCTTCGGCTCCGTGACGGTCTTGGTGTTGCCGACCTTGTCGTAGGTGTAGGACGTCCGCCTCTCGGGAGACGTGGGCGTGTCCTTGGGCGCACTGGCCGAGACCAGCTGGTCCGCGACGTCGTACACCGCGGTCGATACCGCGCCGTTCGGTGCCGTCGACGTGGTGACGTTGTCGTTGGCGTCGTACACGGGGGCGGGCATGGTGATGAACACGCCGGCGCCCTGGTCCTTCGGGACCGTGCTCTCCTTCGGACGTCCGAAGGTGTCGTACGTCTGCGTGGTCTTCTTGCCCAGCGCGTCGGTGACCTCGCGGACCTGACCGCGCTCGTCGTAGACGTACGAGGTCACCTTGCCCAGCGCGTCGGTGATCTTCGCCGGGTAGCCCGTGGGGCCGAACTCGGCGGTGAGGGTCGCGTTTCCGTTGGCGTCGGTGGCCTTGGTCAGCTGACCGTAGGCGTTGTACTCGTACGAGGTGGTGTAGTCACCGGCGGTGGCGGAGGCGACGCCCTTGGGGTCGGTGACCGTCTTCAGGTTGCCGAAGGAGTCGTAGCCGAACTGCCACTTCCGGCCCTCCGGGGAGGTCTTGGTGAACAGGTCGGCCGAGAAGCCGTCCCCGCGGGTGAGGTACGCGTACTTCGCCGAGTTGGCCGGGTAGGTGCCCGGTGCGCAGTCCGAAGGGGGCGGAACGCCCGACTTGTTGCTCTCCGCGTCGCGCTTCCAGAGCGGGTAACCCGTCTTCTGGTCGTAGCAGTACGCGGTCTTGGCTCCGTTGGCCTCCTCCAGGTAGGTGACGTTGTTGTCCGCGTCCCACGACATCTTCGTGGTCTCGGACTTGGCGTTGACCGTCTGGACCGGCCGGCCGAAGTCGTCCGACACGTAGTCGGTGGTGTGGTTCTCGGCGTCGGTCACCCTGGTGTCGGTGAACTTGGAGTTCCCGGCATCGACCGCGTAGCCGAAGCCGGTGACGCCCTGCAGGCGCTCCGTGATCGACTTGGTCCACCAGTGGTACTTCGGATCGTCACCGGCCTGCGGCGCGTTGTACGCCATGGTGGTGGCGTTGCCGCGCGGGTCGGTGACCTTGACCAGCTTGACGTTCTTGTTGCCCTGGGTGGCGTCGTACTCGAAGCCGAACACCTTCGGCTGCGCGGAGCCGGCGCCGTCGGTCAGCTTGGTGAGCAGACCCTTGTCGGAGTACTCGAAGGTGAACTTGCGGCCCGAGATCTCGGTCATCGACTTGATGTGGTCGATGACCTTCGGGCTGCTGCTGTCCGCCTTGGTGTAGTACTCGACGGAGAGCGACTGCCGACCGGACGGATCCGTGATGTAACGGAGGAACTTGGTCGGCTTGTTGTTGGACTTGCGTTCCTCGTACGTGTAGGTCTGCGTGTTGCCGTTCTTTTCGAGCAGCGAGGTCATGTAGCCGTCGCACCCGAACACGAACCGCGACCCGTCGGGACGGGTCATCGTCCAGGCGTCGGGGACCGGGTCCTTCAGCGGTGTGCAGTCCAGCCCCGGCTTCGCCGTCAGCTTGTAGTGGACGCCGGCCGGAGCCTTCCACGAGCCGTCGGGCTGCTCGCGGAAGACGTGCGTGGTGCCGTCGCCGTCCGGGAGCCGGATCTCGGTCGGGTGCGGCTTGGGGTGGAACTCCAGCGGAGCGCCCAGCCGGATCGGGCCCGAGGCCTGGAAGGACCAGCCGTGACCGGAGACCGTGTCCGAGGTGTCCAGGCTGTTGTACGCGAACCGGGCGAAGGTGGTGACACCGCGACCGGGGTTGGTGAACGCGTTGTACTGCCAGACGCTGTTGCCGGAGGACAGGTTGTTCATGACGGTGGAGCCGTTGCCGGTGTTCTTCCCCGTGTAGGAGTAGAACTTCTCCATGCCGAGCTGGTTGGAGGTCGGGTCCTCCACCGCCACGTTCTGCTTCAGGCCGGGGATCCCCGCGGTGCCCGAGGCCCACGTACCCGCCGTCTTGTTGTGGACGTCCCAGGTCAGGACGTAGTCGGTGCGCTTGTTCCCGTTGTCCGAGTTGACCGGGGTCTTCACCAGCGCCTGCAGGCCGACGGAGTCACCGGGCGCGACGTTGCGCGGCAGCGCCGTCTGGATCTGGTTGCCGCCGTTGGTGACGTCGGTGCCGTCCGGCAGGGCCCACTTGTAGGTGAGGACCTGGTCGGCGGCGTTCCACGTCGACGCGGTGGTGTTGGTGAGGGTGAAGTCGACCGTGTAATCGGTGTTCGGGGTCATGCGCGCCGGGGTCTGCGGCGCGTAGTACGTCGACTCGGTGGTGGAGTCGATGTAGGTGACCACCATCCTCGGGTGGAGCTTCGGCTCCGCGCCCTCGGAGGACAGGAACAGGGTGCGCTCCTGCGAGGCGGCCTCGTCCGCCATCTTGATGGCCACGCCCTGCTGTGATGCGGGGGTGGTCACCCAGGACTGCGCGAGCGAGGTGATGCTCCAGTCGTGACGGGCCGGGTCGTTGGTCTTCGCCCCCGTATCGGCCGTCACGGCGCCGAGGTCGCCGCCCGCGGTGGTCCAGTTCGTGGTCGCGTTCGCCTTGGCCCAGGTGGCGGTGGACTCGTCGAAGTCGCGCGTCAGCGGCCGCAGTTCGTAGACCGCCCCCGCGGCGTCCTGCGCGGTCTGCGTGCTCCACAGCCGTACGTTCGCGTCCAGTACCCGCGCCGTGGCGGGGATGGCGAGTGCCGGGAACTTCAGCAGGGCGCGGGTGTCGCCGTAGGTCGCGGAGTTGTTGCCGACGCTCAGCCAGTTCTTCGGGCCGCCGCCGTCGTCGATCGTGTCGTGCGCGAGCGTCGTGCGGGCCGAGGACAGGGTGGTGTCCTGCGACGCGGCGAACACCTTCGTCGTGCGTCCCGCCTTCGGCAGCCGTACCAGCTGCGTCGGAGCGGCGACGACCTGCCCGTCCTTCGTCTTGACCGCGACCATGTAGTAGTACGCGCGGCCGTACGGATCGGGGTCGTCGGCCTTGGTCGGCACGCCCGTGGTGTCCGTGAACGCCGTCACCGCGGGAGCGACGGGCGAGACGAGCGTGGCGGCGGAAGGCGTGAAGGTCTGGCTGATGGAGCGGTGGACCTGGTACTCGACGAGGTCGTCGCCGGTGTCGATCGGGTCCTTGTCCTGGTACGCGGACCAGGACAGCTCCGCGCCCGTGTCGTGGATCGTGGTCGGTGCCGCGAGGTCCACGCCCTGCCGGCCGAAGGTCAGCACCAGGCGCGGGTAGTTGGCGGTCTCGCCGCCGTACCCGAACTCGCTGCCCTCGTAGCGCGGACCGCCCTTGGGGCCGGTCGCGCTCTCGTCGCCGGCCTTGACCACGAAACCGTGGTTGGTGTTCGTTCCGTCGATCCAGGACTGGACGGTCTTGGTCACCGGGAAGGTGTGCCAGGCGTTCAGCTCGCCCGGCGGCTTGGTGACCACACCGCCCTTGGTGAACCGGACCGCGTCGGCGATCACCGAGGTGCTCGTCGACGCCGGACCGTCACCCAGGACGATCTTGCCCAGGGTGCCCGCCTTGAACGGGTGCGAGCCGAGCGTCTTCCACACGCCGGCCGTGCCGGCCTGCTGGTTGACCGTGTACGCCTTCGTCCCGCCGTCGTACGTGACGGTGTACGGGGCGTTGGTGGCGCGGTCGGAGGCCGGGACGTTGTGCGTCTCGACCTGGTAGACGCCGTCCTCCGGGAGGCTCGGCTGCCAGGTGTACGTGTCACCCGCGACCGAGTCCTTGTTGTACAGGTAGTCCTGGTTGACCGCGTACTGCGTGTACGCGGTGTTCCCGGACGCGGGCCAGGCACCGGCGGCGGCCGTCCGCCCGGCGTCGCCGTCGTCCACCACGACCGAGGTGCCCGACAGCTCGCCGGTGACCGTGTTGGCGTTGTTCCACGTCGCCGTTTCCTCGGTCCACGCCTGCGTGGCGCGGTGCGCCTCCAGCTGCACCTCGGAGTCACCCGTGGTGTGCGTCTGGTCGTAGTAAAGCTTCAGATCGGCCGAGTCCAGCTTGGTGCCCGCCGGAACGCCGGTCAGCGGGAACCGCAGCAGGGCGCGAGAGGCGCCGGTGCTGGTGTTGCCGACCGACAGCCGCCAGTTGTCGTTGTAGTTCGTTCCCGGGCCGTCGGAGGAGATCATGACGTCCTGCGCCGTCGTCGGCGTAGGAGCGATCGAGATCGTCGGGTCGACCGTCACCGGGTACTGCCGCTCCGGCGCGGCGAGCCACTTCGCATCCGGGGTGACGGTCAGCTTCCAGCCCGTGCCGGCCTTGGTCAGCTTCTGGGTGACGTCCTTGCTGTACGTGACCCCGTACGGCGACCGGGCGTCCTTCTTGGCGTCCGTCATGAACGCCGGGGGGATCACCAGGACCGGATGCGCGGCCTCGCCGTAGAAGGAGACGGAACCGTCCTTGCCCTCCTTCGGCGTCAGCCCGCCGGCGTCCACCGTGAAGGTGAAGGAGACCGGGCCCGTGGGCTTCTGGCCCAGGACGATGTTCTCCTTCACCCGGCCCGGACCGACCTGATACGACAGGTCCGCACCGGCCACGGCGTCCTTGTAGGTGACGGTGTCGCCCTTGGCGACGGGGGCGAGCTTGCCCGCGCCCTCCAGGCCCAGCGTCACCGCATGGCCGCCCCCGGCCTCGAACCGCAACAGCCCGGCGGCGTCGGAACCGAACCAACTGCTCGCGGCATTGCTCGTGTTGGCGAAGACGAAGCCCTTGGCGTCGGTCGAAGTGACCGTCGGGTCGATGTCCTTCCACGACGCGCCCGCCCGATACCCGGTCGGCACTGCCGACACCTCGGCCTGCACCCGGCCGTCGGAGAGTTTCCAGTACCGGGCGTTCGCCGTCCGCGCACCCGTCAGCTCTCCGACGCGCTGCGCCTTTGCGGCGGCCACGCCCTTCGGCAGCTTCTCCCGGCTCGGCAGCACCGGAGTGCCACCGGTTTTCGGCTCCTTCGGCCGCGTCTCCTTCTCATCGGCCGAGAACCAGCCCTTGAAGGTGTCGAAGACGCCTTCGCCGCCCTCACTCGAAACCGGTGCCGCATAAGCGACTTGCGGAAGCATGGTGCCCGCGACCGCCGAAACCACGAGGCAGGCTATCGCCCGCCCGAATCTCACTTTCACGCCATTCCCTTCATCGGCAGACCGAGCAACTCAAGGCATGGCGAAGCAGGCCACCTTTCACAGAGTGGAAAGTGGCCCCGCCCGAAGCGTCTCGATCATGGTGGGGGGATTCTTAACCGCGGAGTTGATGCCCAGTCAACTAGGCACGCATTTAGGGCATTTCACTGAACAAACGATGATGATTGGGGTTGTCTTGTCCCGGTTCTTCCGCTGCCTGGCATTCGTCGAATCGGATGGTGTATAACCCAGACGGATTTACCCCGACAGAAAGCGCGGCCATGCCGACGACCGAAGAACCGATAGCCCCGGGAAAGACCACAACCCCGGACGCCGCAAGGGATTTCCGGACTCCGAACAACCGTGGTGGAGACCGTGGCGGGATCGCCGTCGGCGCGGCCCTGCTGCTCGTGTGCGGCGTGTTCGTCGGCTACGGAGTCCTTGACTCCGACGAGGAGCCCGCAGCCGGACGCGCGACGACCTCCACCGCCGAGGTGACCTACGAAGTGCTGGGCGAGGGCCCGGTCGACATCTCCTACCGTGGCCCCGGCGGTGAGAAGGAGGAGGTCGTCGCCGACGTCAGCCTCCCGTGGAAGAAGACCGTGAGCGTTCCGCTCGGCGCTTCCCCGATCGTCAACGTGACCCTCGGGGAGAAGGGCGGTACGGCCAGTTGCACCCTGGCCGTAGGCGGCAAGCACCTCCAACGCGCCACTGCCACCCGCGCTTTCGGCCGGACCACGTGCGCGGGTGAGCTCGCCGCCCCCGAAGCATCCGCAGCCCCGGATGAAGTCCGGTGACTGGTGCCATTCCGTCAGGTGGCCCGTCTTCCTGCGCAACGAAAGGCAGGCAGATGCACACCCTGGCACGCCGCGCCGGTGCGGCCCTGGCCGTGACCGTCGCAGCCCTGGCCCTGACGGTCCCCGGAGCCGCCGCGCACACCGCCCCGGGCACCGTCTCCGACAACTGTGACGTCCCGTGGATCAACTGCACCGAAGGCGACCTGTGGCTGTTCTACAACAGCATGGAACTCGCCGTCGAGGACGGACGGTACGTGTCGTCCTGGGCCCGGTTCTACGGCAACGTCTACGACTACTACGGGTCCACCAGCGGCTCCACCACGTACCGGTACGTCTTCGACAGCGCCACCAACGGCCACGGCCAGTACGTGAAGAACAACGCGGCGTCCGTGGAGAACTGCTCCGGCACGGACAACTACCGCGTCTACTACAACGCCGGCTACGGCGGCACCTCCCAGTACGTCGGCGCCGTCAACTGGGGCTGCAACTGGGTCAACCTGATCTCCGCGCTGAAGAACGAGAACGCCTCCCAGCACTTCGCCTGATCCCAGAAGGACCCGCCTTCCATGAACCCCCGCACCCCCACTGCCCTGGCACTCATGGAGCGCCGCTACGGGTTGACCGACCGGGAGACCGCCGCCACGTACGGCTACGGCCTGCCCGGAGACGAGAAGCCCCGTACCAAGCAGCAGCCCCCGGGACTCGACGCACTGGCGATCGAAGTCCTCACCGGCCGCAAGGCGCCCACCCGGCGGGAGGGGAAGACGGCGCCGCCCCTGCCGTGGGAAGCCCGCGAGAAGGCCCGCGAGAGCCACAACGGCAAGAAGATCCACGAACGCGGCTGCGGCGGATGGGCCGATCAGGAGATCGACGCCCCCACCACCGACGAGCTGACCCGGATCTCCGAGCTGAACGGCACCAGCTTCACCGAGTCGATGAAGACCCCCGCCGTCATCGCGGCGTTCAAGGACTGGTCGGCCTGCATGACCGGCAAGGGCCACCCGGGCTTCAAGGACCCGTTCGAAGCCGCACGCTCCGTCACCCGCCCCGAGGGCGCACCCGCCGGCCCGCAGGAGATCGCCCTGGCCCTGGCGGAGATCGACTGCAAGGCCGAGACCGGCTTGGTCGGCACCTGGTTCGCTGCCGAATCCACGATCCAAACGACGATCGTCGATGAGCAGCGGCAGGTCCTCGATGCGTTCAAGACCAAGAACGAAGCCGCCGCTCGCGAGGCCGGCAAGAGAACGGAAGGCTGATCATGGCCCGTTACCAACGCGTGGGAGCCTCTCTGCTCATCACCGGCCTGATCGCCGGCGGCACCGTGTGGGGAGGGGTGACGTTCGCCCGGAGCATGGAAGCCGAACTGGGCGATCCCGCCACGGTCGCCACCGCCGCGCCCGCCGGTCGCCCCGTCGGAGACATCCTCACCGATGCGCAGCGCGCCGCACTGGGGCCCGTGGTCGCCGCCGACCGCAAGGGCGGGGAGACGGTCGCCACCGCTCACGAGGCGGTGTGGGAGGACAAGGGCATGCGACTGGCGAAGATCCCCGTTGTGCTCACCAACCCCGGGAATGCACAGCGGCGCATCGACATGCGCGTGAGCGTGTACTCCTCGCGCGGAGAGGGGGCAACCGTCCTGTGGGAAGGAACGGTGGACTCCGGCGGTGAGCTGGCCCCCGGCACGTCGGTGGTCACTCACGTGAGCGTGCAGTCCGTTCGCGACCCGGCGGCGTTGCGGATCGAGCTGCGGCGAACCTCCGGCGAAGG
This sequence comes from Streptomyces sp. NPDC056883, assembly GCF_042788835.1. NCBI lineage: Bacteria > Bacillati > Actinomycetota > Actinomycetes > Kitasatosporales > Streptomycetaceae > Streptomyces > Streptomyces sp. NPDC056883. The sequence continues at coordinate 600,893 of NZ_JBHUBS010000002.1, forward strand.
CTGACGGCCACCACCCCCTGCTCGCGTCGCGCGACGCACGGCAGGGCCCGAGGGTTGTACGCGGATACGCACGCCGTCGTGTGAGAACCGACACTCCGGATCTCCGTGATGGTCCTGCCCGGCATTTCGCTGTGCCAGACATGACCCTCGAAATGAACGACGTACCCGACGCGGCGGGCATGCGTCCCTATGTTGCCGAGTTCGTACGCCGACTGACCGTGCGTCACCGCCTGCCGCTCGACTACTCCGTCGCGAGCCTGCGGATCGTCGACCGGGTCGTCGACGGGCTGCGTCGCCCCGGCACCGACCGGGCACGGGTGGAGTACGTGCTGCACGGGCTGGGGGCGTACACCGGGGAGACGTTCGTACGCCGGGCCGGCGCACGCTGGGCGGACCTCGACCCGGAGCAGCAGCGCCTGTTCCGGCAGTCCGTCGGGGTGAGGATGCCCGACGGCAGGGTGTGGAACCCGCTCGGCAAGGTCGTCAACCGCTTCGAACACGGGCCGCGGGAATCCGTTCAGGAGCTCTATCTGCAGTTGCACGGCCGCAGCCATCGGCCGGCTCAGCCCCCTCGGCACGGGAACGATCTCCACCACGTAGGGTAGGCAGCGAGGAAGCCCCAAGGGCCATTGCAGGTTGCCGGTGCCGGTGGGGAGAGCAAGAAGGAAGTGCAGTGGAGGCGGACGACGCCGAGCTCGGCGCCGCCGTCGAGCGCGCGCAGCAGGGCGACGAGGAAGCGTTCGCCCTCGCGTACCGCATGGTCCATCCCCGGTTGCTCGGGTACGTGAGAGGGCTGGTCGGGAGCGAGGCCGAGGACGTCACGGCCGAGACCTGGCTGGAGATCGCACGGGATCTCGGCAGGTTCCGCGGGGACGGCGCGGGCTTCCGCGGCTGGACCGCGACGATCGCGCGCCATCGAGCCCTGGACCATCTGCGCCGACAGAAGCGGCGGCCCCAGACCACTCCGCTGGAGCAGGACGTGCTGGATTTACCCGGCACCCTGGACACCGCGGCCACCGCCCTCGAAGGCCTGGGAGCGCAGGCGGTGCTCTCCACGATCCGGAAACTTCCGCGCGACCAGGCGGAGTCCGTTCTGCTGCGCGTTATCGTCGGCCTCGACGGACCTGCGGCCGCCCGGGTCCTCGGCAAGCGCCCGGGGGCGGTACGGAGCGCAGCGCACCGGGGTCTTCGGAAGCTGGCCGAGATGATGAGCCCGGGCGGTGCCGACGGGATGACGGACAACGACAGCGGAGCCCGAACCCTCCCTGAACGGAAAGTTGAGGGCGGCAGGTGACTGACGAACCCGAATCCTTGGAACAGCGCGAGGCGGCTGCCCTCCTGTCTGCTGCGCTCACTCCGCCGACGGTCGATGCGGCTGCCGAAGCGAGCGCGACGCAGGCGTTCCGCGAGGCCCGGGACCAAGGACTGCACCAGGCTCGCAGCACACCTCGCCGGAGGGACGACTGGCGTCCCCACCGGTCCCGAGGTCTGCGCCGCTGGTCCCTGCGGAGCGGAGCCATCGGCATCGCCATCAGCGCCGCTGTGGGTGGGGTGGCACTGGCCGCCGTGACCTTGCCTGTGCGGGAGAGCGGAGTCCCGGCGCCGCGCCTCACCGACCTCGGCCCCACCGCGTCCCCCTCACCGAGCGGCACGGTCCGTGAAGACTCGGCCGACTCGGGCAGGGGCGACGAGGAAGCAGCGAAGAGCCCTGTTCCTTCGGAGTCCGAGTCCTCGTGGTCGCCCGAGAGCGCGGGGAAGGACGCCGCCTTCTGCCGTGTCTTCCTGGCCTCGCTGGAGCGTCGTGGTGAACCGCCGAAGGGCGAGGCCTTCGACCGATGGCTGGCGGAGCGGGGCGGCGTGAACGGGGCGACGGACTACTGCGCCGAGGAGGCGGACCGCAAGGGCGCAGGTCAGCCGGGAAGGGGCCGCGGGGGTGGCGGGAGCGAGGGCCAAGGGCAGCCCGAGCATTCCAAGAAGCCCCCTGGCGGCCCCGCGTATCCTCCGGTTCCCCAACCGAACGCCGAGAAGCGAACCGAAGCAGGACCGTAGGCGGCGGCCGGGCCCGCGGGACCGGGTGCCGCGGGCCCGGCGGGATCCGACGGGCGGGATCCGACAGGCTGGATCCGACAGGGGACGGTCTAGCCCCGTGACCGTCTGCGGCGCAGGAAGATGCCGACCGCCGCCCCGGCCAGGGCCGTGGCCGCCACCCCCGCCGTGGTCCACCAGACGGCGGGACCCGTGCCGGATTCCGCCGGGGCCTCGGAGGCCGTCGCAGGTGTCGGCGTCGGGGCCGGGGTCGGGGTCTGCGCCTGCGTCCCGGTCGGCGCGGTCGGCGCGGACGACGGGTCGGCGGGGCGGGGACCCGGGGTGCCGGTGGCCGGGGCCGGGTCCACCACCGGTACGCCGACTTCGAGTGCGCCGTGCCCGAGGGCGGGGAAGCCCACGTCCACGCTGACCTTCCAGGCACCGGGCGGCAGGGTCTCGGCCGTGGTCCAGCCGGCCGGCGCCGCGGCGGGATCGCGGACCAGGCGCCAGGGCCCCAGCGTGCGGGCGCCGTCGGCGCTGACCGCGTTCACGGTGGCGGCGACCGCCTCTTCGACGGCGTCGCCGTCGTTCTCCCAGGTGACGTCGGCGGTGACGTGGCCATCCCGCTGCCCGGTGACCACCACCTTCACGGTGTCGCCGTGGGCGTGCGCCACGGCCGGGGACAGCAGGATCAGGCCGATGGCGGTCAGGAGGGCCTGGAAACCGATTCGTATGCGCATCGTGGCGTGCTCCGGAATGGGGTGGGTGGGGGTGAGGAGCCGGCGGACGGCCGCGCGGGGCGGCCGTCCGCCGGAGGGGACTTCAGGGGGCTTCAGCGGGCTCCGGGGGCCGGAAGGGTCAGCCGGCCTTCTGCACGGTCCAGGCCTGCGTCGCACGGCCGTCCGCGCGCTGGAGGTCGAGCAGCCAGTTCCCGTAGTAGGGGCGGCTGCTCACGGTCAGCGCGAAGCCGCCGCTCGGGTCGGTGACGCTCACCGCACCACCGCGGGCGGTCAGCTTCCAGTTCTGCGCACCGGTGCGGCCGCAGGGCTGCTGGGCGACCCACATGCCCGCGGCGGGAGTGCCGCCCGGCTGCAGGCACTTGCCGGAGACCGCGGAGCGGATGCGGACCAGCCCGCTGCCCGCGTCGTCGAAGTACCACTGCTGCTGCGCGTACCCGTTGGAGCGCGCCCCGACGAGCACGGTGCCGTCGGCACTGCGCCCGCCCCACACCTCGGCGGCCATGCCGGTGCTGCCGTTCCCGAGCAGGTACCGGGTTCCGGGGGTGGTCGCGCCGCCGCCCGTGGCCTTCGTACGGAAGGACGCGGCCTTGCCGGCTCCGCTGTCCCGGCCGGCGCCGTCGCGGACGGAGACGGCGACCGTGTAGGAGGTGTCGGGCCGGAGGTTGTAGACGCGCAGCACCGGGGACTGGACCCAGCCCAGGTGCTTGCCGTTCAGCAGGACCTGGTACCAGGCGGCTCCTTCGACCTTGGGCCAGCTCACGACGGCGGAGTCCGACTGGATCTGGCCGACCGTCACGGCCGGTCCGCCCGTGGGCTTCTTGGTCGGGGTGGGCGTCGGCTTCTTGGTCGGCGAGGGGCTCGGGGTCGGGTTCGGACCGGGGTCGGTGCCGCCACCCTTGTTCTTCATCAGGAACTGGTTGTCGGCGATGTTCCAGTGGGTGGCCAGGTAACTGCCGGCCTTGGGACTGGTGTGGAAGTAGTCGTCGTGGTTGCAGTCCAGGATGTTCTCGGAGGCCTGGTTGGTGCAGATGTTGCGCATCTGCGGGTAGTACGGGGTGTCCGAATAGCACATGACGTCGAACTCGTCGGTGCAGTGCGCGCCGCGGCTGGTGTTCGGGGCGCTGTTGTTGACCGCGCCGAGGTTGTGGCCGAGTTCGTGCGCCGCGGTGTGGCCGCCCCAGCAGCCGGAGTCCGTACGCCCGTACGAGGGACCGAAGTTGCTCTGGTTGGCCTGGCCGGGCCGCTCGTCGCCGTTGAAGGTGCCTATGCCGCAGTAGACCTGGGTGTCCGCGAAGATCATGTACTTGCGGTCGCGGCGGTCGAGCCCCTTGCCGGCGAGGGCGGCGTTGGTCGCGCTGAACTCCGCGAGCGCGGAGTCCGCGAGCTCGATGTTGAGCACGGTCGGGGTGCAGTCGGAGGCCGTCACGTAGCGGATGTGCCGGACGCCTCCGGTCTCCTGGGCACTGGCGGAGTAGATGAGGTCGGCGTCGGCCGCCCATTTGCGGAACGAGGCCACGTACGCGGAGTAGCGGTCACGGCCGGGGCCGTGGACGTAGACGACCTGGACGCGGTTGCCCGTGCTGCCGTCTCCGTCGCACTGGACGGTCTGGCCCGCGGGGCCGGCGGCGACGGCCTGGCCGGCGGCCGAGGGCGCGGGCGCGGCGGACTTGTCGGCCGCACGGTCGGCGTCGGCCGCGGGCGCGTCCTGAGGGCGCCCGCCGCCTTCGCCGGCCGCCGGGTCGTCGGCGGCGGGGCGGGCCGGGTCGGCCGCCGGAGCCGAGGCCTTGACGGCGGGCGGGATGTCCTTCCTTATGTCGACGCCCTTGGGCGGGGCGTCGGGACCGTGGGTACACAGGCCGGCGCCGGTCCGGTAGACGCCGGCGCACCGGTCGCCCTTCGGTGCGGGGGCGAGGCCGTCGTAGACCATGCCGCGCGCGCTCTCGTTGGCGGGCGCGGCCGCGAGGGGTTCGGGCTCTTGGTCCCGGGCGGGCGCGGCGGCCGGTGCGGCGGCCTCCGCACCGGCTTGTACGGACACGGCCTGGGCACCATCGCCCAGTCCGGAGTAGGCGATGCCGGCGGCGATCACCGCCGCCGAGGCCATGGCGGCGGTGAGGAGCATCAACCGCCGCGGCCTGCGCCGGTGTTCACGCCGTCTGCTTCGTCCTGTCATGGGCACCTCAAGTGAACGTCGGATGAGTGGGTGCGCGGAAGCCTGCCAGACGAATGCGGCGAAGAATTCGGGCAAAGAGGAAAGCGGTTCGAGAAATCGTTCCGTTACCTGTTCGCCAGATCTGATGAACACTCAAGAGGCTTGAAAACAAGGGGAGTTACGCGCGTCATGCGGTATTGGTCCAGGCCTTATCGGAGGCAGTCGTTATCCAATCGAGATAACAACTGGACTCTTATTGACGGGAATTCAGTCAAGGATTCACCTAATTACTACCTGTTGAATTCCCCCGGTCACGACCCGTGAGGAGGGCGACGCCGCCCAGCCGAGCCGGCCTGGATGGCTCCGTTCGCGAGAGAGTCGGGGCCGGACGCGCCCGCATCTTCCTCTCGGCTGCCTACGATGTGGGCATGCCATCGTCTGGGATCACTCCGGGAAGCCGCCAAGGGGTAAGAGGATCGACTGGCCTGGCGCTTGCGCGAGCGGATCGGATCATCCGAGCACTGTCATGGTGGTGGGCATCTGCGCCCCTGCTTCTGTTCACCCCGGCGATCGCGCATGCGATGGGGTTGCCGGACGTACGACGGGAGGTCGGCTGGACGTTCGGCCTGATGGCGCTGTTCACTGCCGCGCTCGCGCCGGCAGCGGGCTTGGTGGTGGCTCAGGTCTGGGACCGGCGAGAGGCGCGCGGACGATTCCTGATCATGGCCGCGGTGTCCAGTGTGCCGATTCTCTTCTTCTTGTTCTTCGGCGTGCTGTTCCCCGAGTGCCCGGACGGATACCACTGCTAGAGGGTGCCCCTCAACCGCTTGTCAGGGTGCGGATGCGGTCCGCAAGGGTCGGCCATGGGGCCTTCCGCTGGAGGACCGGGCGCTACTGGTCGCGGCTTACTGGCGCACGAACTTGACGATGCGCCAACTCGTCCCGCTCTTCGGGGTGTCCACGTCGGCAGCGGACCGCATCATCGGGACCACCTCGGGCCGATGCTCGCCCTGCAGCCCCGCAAGCGGTTCGCCAAGGACGCCGTGCTCATCGTCGTGATCGGCCGGCCCGGTCGCCGACGGCGGCTATCCCGGCACGGGACTCGTCGCGCCGCGGTCGACCAGCTCTCCTCGTGTGGCTATCACGTGCCAAATGTCGTGATAGCCCTGAAGGCGCCCGGGGATGGGTGGCAGGAGATCGCAGGCTCCGAGGGTTTCGGGCAGATACGCGGTCGTCTGCCAGCCCAAGCCGCCCAGCCAGCCTGCGGGGTCGCCGATTCCGGTGAGGTAGGGCGAATGGCGGTGGGCGAGGAACCGGCGATAGGCGCGCGAGTGACCGGCGTACAGGAAGTCGACATGCGGTACGTCCAGGGTCAGCGCCGAGCCCGGGGCGGACAGCCGGCTGATCTCGGTGACCAGTGCATCGCTGTCGTGCGGGGCCAGGTAGTACAGCAGTCCTTCGAGGAGCCAGACCGTCGCCTGCTCCTCCTGCCATCCAGCCGTCCGCAGCGCGGCCGGCCAGTTCGCCTCGCACAGGTCGGCTTCGACCGGCGTGCGCGCCACACGGGCCGGGATATCGCCGAGGAGTTCGTCGCGCAGGGCAATCTGTCCGGGCAGATCGACTTCGTAGTAGCGCAGCCTCCCGTCCTCGGGGTAGGAGAGGCGAAACGGGCGCGTATCCGAGCCGGCTCCCAGGCTCACCACCTGGCGCGCCCCCGCGGCTACCGCCCGCTGGACCACCTCATCACCCAGCCGGGCCCTGACCGCCACGGAACCGTGGGGAGCACCCGCATGCGAGGAGATCTCCTCCAGATCGGCTCCGGCGCACAGGAGGGCAGCCAAGGGGTCGTCCACGTACCGGTCGGCGAATCGGTGCTCGGCCGCGCGGAGTGCGGCCGCCCAATTGCTCGTGCTCTTCACCCGCTGCGATTCCACCAGTTCCATGCCGCCAGGCATTCCCGGGCCGCGAGCGATGATCACGGCATCAGGCGCGGCACGTCGTGAACGTGTTGAAAGCACGCCTCCGGCACGCATCCACGACGCGGACCGGAGTCGCGGTCGGTGCAGGGACTTCCAGAACGCGTAGCGCTGATCCTCGGCGTGAGCGGCCCGTAGGCGTCGACTTCGAAGAGGCACGGGAGCTCGAAGGTGTGCGCGGCCCCTGCGTCGAAGCCCGGCTTCTGGTACTGCGCGTCCGAGTACCAGGGGGGCCTCGCCGTCCGCGAACTCGTAGCTGTACGTGGGCGTGTGGCGGGCCGGCGCCCGGCCGGTGTCGAGGGATGGGCGGGCCCAGTGGCCGTCGGTCAGGGCCGCCGCCAGGGCGAGGGGCGGCGAGTGGCCGTACGCGGCGAGGGGGTAGTGGGCGGCGACCGCGGGGGCCTGTTCCTCGAAGACGCGCTTCAGGTGGTGGTCGTAGTCGGCCTGGTCGATCTGAGCGGCCGGGTCCCGGGTCGCTGCCGCGATGCGTGGGGGAGGGGCGCCTCCACTCGGAACGGACAGTTCCGGAGTGGTCCATACCAAACTCTTGACAGGGTTTTCGTTCACTACTTAAATCACTTTGTGATGAAAGGGCCCACCGGGCTCTGTCCTCACCCTCATCCCTGTCGGTGCAGCAACCACGCGGACCCCCACATCCGGCGTTGTCATATGCATGCCACAGGGCGATATGTCCATCATGCTCCCTGGAAGGGAGAGCCATGCACCCCCCACACTTACCCCGACGCCTCCTGCTGTCTCTCGTCTCGGTCCTCACTCTCGCGTCGCTGTCCACCGGGCTGGCGCAGGGTGCGCCCCCGCCGGAGGCGCGGCCACCCGCAGCGGCGGTCGCAGCGGCCGCCGCCGTCACCTTCTCCGACGAGTTCGACGGACCGGCGGGCTCCGCCGTGGACGGCGCGAAGTGGCAGATCGAGACCGGCGACAACGTCAACAACCACGAGCGGCAGTACTACACGGCGGGCAACCGCAACGCCGCCCTCGATGGCCAGGGCCACCTGGCCATCACCGCCCGCCGCGAGAACCCGGCCAACTATCAGTGCTGGTACGGGCGGTGTGAGTACACCTCCGCACGGCTGAACACGGCCGGCAAGTTCACCACGACGTACGGCCGTGTCGAGGCCCGGATGAAGATCCCGCGCGGACAGGGCATGTGGCCCGCGTTCTGGATGCTGGGCAGCGACATCGGCCAGGTCGGCTGGCCCGACTCGGGTGAGATCGACGTCATGGAGAACGTGGGCTTCGAGCCGTCCACCGTCCACGGCACCCTGCACGGTCCCGGGTACTCCGGATCCGGCGGAATCGGCGCCGGGTACGCCCTGCCCGGTGGTCAGGCGTTCGCCGACGCCTTCCACACCTTCGCCGTCGACTGGAGCCCCAACGCGATCACCTGGTCCGTCGACGGCACGGTCTACCAGCGCCGCACCCCCGCCGATCTCGGCGGAAAGCAATGGGTCTTCAACAAGCCCTTCTTCCTCATTCTCAACCTCGCGGTCGGAGGCTATTGGCCCGGAGACCCCAACGGCAGCACGGTCTTCCCCCAGCAGCTCCTGGTCGACTGGGTACGGGTCAGCACCGACAGCGGTCAGCCGGGCGGCGGAGGTCCCCTCACCGGAACCGGCGGCAAGTGCGTGGACGTCGCGGGTGCGGCCACCGCCAGCGGCACCCCCGTACAGCTCTACGACTGCAACGGCACCGCCGCCCAGCGCTGGAGCGTGGGAACCGACGGCACCATCCGCGCGCTCGGCAAGTGCCTGGACGTGGCCTCGGGAGGTACGGCCGACGGTACGCCGGTCCAGTTGTGGGAGTGCAACGGATCCGCCGCCCAGCGGTGGGCCGTCCCCGCCGCGCAGGACATCGTCAATCCGCAGGCCAACAAGTGCCTGGACGCCTCGGGCGGCAGCTCGGCCAACGGCACCCGCTTGCAGATATGGACCTGCACCGGCGCCGCCAACCAGAAGTGGACGGTGACCCGATGACCCCGAGCCTCCTGCGCAGGCCCACCGTGCGCGGTGTCCTGGGCACTGCGGCGGCAGCCGCCCTCGTCGCCGGCCTGAGCGGCCATCCCGCGATCGGCGCGGCCGCGGCGACCGGCCGGATCACCGGCCTCGGCGGCACGTGCGTCGACGTCGCCGGGGCGAGCAGCGCCAACGGCACCGCCGTACAGCTCTACGACTGCAACGGAACCACCGCACAGCAGTGGAACGTCGTCGGCGACGGCACCATCCGCGCGCTCGGCAAGTGCCTGGACGTGGCCTCGGGCGGCACCGCCGACGGAACCCGGATCCAGCTGTGGGACTGCAACGGCAGCGCCGCCCAGCAGTGGTCGGTCACCGCGGCCCGCGACATCGTCAACCCGCAGGCGAACAAGTGCCTGGACGCGACGGGCAACAGCTCGGCCAACGGCACCCGGCTGCAGATTTGGAGCTGCACCGGGGCCGCCAACCAGAAGTGGACGGCCCCGGGAGGGGGAGGCACTCCGGCACCCGGACCGGGGGCCATGGCCGTGGCGCCGTACCTGTACAACGGCTGGGGGAGCCCGCCGAGCCCCACCACCGTGACGAACGCGACCGGCGTCACGTGGTTCACGCTCGCCTTCGTCCTCAGCAACGGCTACTGCAACCCGCAGTGGGACGGCAGCCGGCCGCTGACCGGAGGCGTCGATCAGCAGACGGTCAACACCGTGCGGGCGAACGGCGGCGACGTCATCCCTTCCTTCGGCGGCTGGAGCGGCAACAAGCTGGAAAGCTCCTGCGGCAGCGCGGGCGAGCTCGCCGCGGCGTACCAGAAGGTCATCAACGCGTACGGGCTGAAGGCCATCGACATCGACATCGAGGCCGCGGCGTACGACAGCCCGACCGTCCAGCAGCGCACGGTCGACGCGCTGAAGACCGTCAAGGCCAACAACCCCGGCATCAAGCTGTACGTCACCTTCGGCACCGGGCAGAACGGCCCCGACAGCAGCCTGATCGGCAAGGCCGCCGCGTCCGGGCTGACCGTGGACAGCTGGACGATCATGCCGTTCAACTTCGGCGGAGCCGGCCAGAACATGGGCCAGCTCACCGTCCGTGCGGCCGAGGGCCTCAAGAACGCGGTCAAGAACGCCTACGGGTACTCGGACGACGTCGCCTACCGCCACACCGGCATCTCCTCGATGAACGGCATCACCGACAACGGCGAGACGGTGACCGTCGACGACTTCCGCACCATCCTCGGCTACGCCCAACAGCGTCACCTCGCGCGGCTGACCTTCTGGTCGGTCAATCGCGACCGGCCCTGCACCGGCGGTGGAGCCGACACCTGCTCGGGCGTCGCCCAGCAGCCGTGGGACTTCACCCGTGTCCTCGCCCAGTACAAGGGCTGACCCCTCCCGTCCACCCACCCCTACCCCCACCCCCCACTCACGCCGTACAGCCGGCACAGGAGAGAACGTGCTCAGCTCCCCCCACACGCCCGGAGCGGTTCGCCACGGCGGACGCCGGGCCCGCGTCACACGGCCCTGGGTCGCGGCCCTGGTGGTCGCCGCCTCGGCCGCTTCGGTCCTCACCGCCCTTCATCCCAGCCAGGCCGCCACCCCACTGGCCGCCACCCCACTGCCAGCCAACCCGAACGCTTCCGCGAAGGCGGCCGCCGAGCTGCCGACGGGCTGGTCCACCGTCGTCAACGCCGGCAGCGGCAAGTGCCTGGACGCGCGGTCGGCCGCGACCGTGAACGGCACGGCGGTCCAGCAGTACTCCTGCAACAGCAGCACCGCGCAGCAATGGAGCTTCACACCGACCAGCGACGGCTTCGTGCGGATCGGCAACCGCAATGCGAGCACCCAGGTCGTCGACGTCAGCGACACCTCCGCGGCCGACAACGCCGCCTTGCACCTCTGGGCGTACGGCGGCGGCAACAACCAGCAGTGGCAGGCCGTCGACGAGGGCGGCGGCGCGTTCCACTTCGTCAGCCGCCACAGCGGCAAATGCCTGGACGTCCCGGCCGCCTCGACGGCCGACAGCGTCCAACTGGTGCAGTACACCTGCAACGGCACCGCGGCCCAACGCTTCCAGGTGGCGCCCGTGAACACCGCACCCGGGGACGTCGACCTCGGCCCGAACGTGGTCGTCTTCGACCCGTCCATGCCGTCGTCCACCATCCAGAGCCGGCTGAACTCCATCTTCCAGCAGCAGGAGACCAACCAGTTCGGCTCCCAGCGCTACGCCGTGATGTTCAAGCCGGGTACGTACGGCAACGACGTCAACGTCGGCTTCTACACCCAGGTCCTCGGCCTCGGCCAGTCGCCCGACGCGGTGACGATCAACGGCGCCGTGCACGTGGAGGCGGACTGGTTCCCGCCGCAGAACGCCACCCAGAACTTCTGGCGCGGCGCGGAGAACCTGTCGGTGAACCCGACCGGCGGCACCGACCGGTGGGCGGTCTCGCAGGCGTCCGGGTACCGGCGCATGCACGTCCGCGGCAACCTCGAGCTGAGCGACGGAGGCTGGGCCAGCGGCGGATTCATGGCCGACAGCAAGATCGACGGACAGGTCCGGTCCGGCACCCAGCAGCAGTGGCTGACCCGCAACTCCCAGCTCGGCAGCTGGACCGGTTCCAACTGGAACATGGTGTTCGTCGGCAGTCAGGGCGTGCCGGGCAACACCTTCCCCAATCCGCCGTACACCACGGTGAACCAGACGCCGACGGTCCGCGAGAAGCCCTTCCTGTACGTGGACGGCGCGGGCGCGTACAAGGTGTTCGTACCCTCCCTGCGCACCGACTCCACGGCGACCAGCTGGGCGAACGGGACCGCGGCGGGCAGCTCGCTCGGCATCGACCAGTTCTACGTCGTCAAGGCCGGAGCAACCGCCGCACAGATCAACGCCGCACTGGCCGAGGGCAAGAACCTGCTGGTCACCCCCGGTGTCTACCACCTCGCCCAGACCTTGAAGGTGACCCGCCCCGACACCGTCGTCCTCGGTCTGGGCCTCGCCACCTTCATTCCTGACAACGGTGTCACGGCCATGACGGTCGCCGATGTCGACGGCGTGAAGGTCGCAGGTGTCCTCTTCGACGCCGGAACCACCAACTCGCAGACCCTGATGGAGGTCGGCCCGGCCGGCGCCGCCGCGAACCACGCGGCGAACCCCACCTCCCTGCACGACGTCTACTTCCGGGTCGGCGGCGCCGCCGTCGGCAAGGCGACGACGAGCCTGGTGGTCAACAGCGATCACGTCATCGGCGACCACATGTGGATCTGGCGCGGCGACCACGGCAGCGGCATCGGCTGGACCAGCAACACGGCGGACACGGGGCTCGTCGTCAACGGCGACGGCGTCACCATGTACGGCCTGTTCGTCGAGCACTACCAGAAGCACCAGACCATCTGGAACGGCAACGGCGGGCGGACGTACTTCTACCAGAACGAGATGCCGTACGACCCGCCGAACCAGGCCGCCTGGATGAACGGCTCCACCCAGGGCTACGCGGCGTACAAGGTCGCGAACTCGGTCACCAGCCACCAGGCCTACGGGCTCGGCAGCTACTGCTACTTCAACGTCAACCCGAGCGTGACCGCCGAGCGCGCCTTCGAGGCCCCCAACAACCCGAACGTGCGCTTCCAGAACATGGTCACCGTCTCGCTCGGCGGCACCGGGACCATCCGGCACGTCATCAACGATCGGGGCGGACCCTCCAACGCGTCCACCAACGTGGCCAACCTGGTGAGCCACCCGTGAGGCGGCTCGCAGCACGGCTGCTGATCCTGCTGGCCCTGGCGCTGGGGCTGACCGCCCCGGCCCACGCCGGACTCGAGGCCTCCGCCGCACCCCAGGCCCCGGCCTTCAAGGTGATCGCCTTCTACAACGGCACCTGGGACGCCGCACACATCGACTTCGTCAAGGAAGCCAACGAGTGGTTCCCGCGGACCGCCGCGCAGAACAACTTCACCTACACGCCGACCACGAACTGGGAGCTGCTGGCGAACGGAGGGGTGAACGACTACCAGGTCGTCCTGTTCCTGGACGACGCACCCAAGACGGGCGCCCAGCGGGCCGGCTTCGAGCGGTACGTGCGGGCCGGCGGCGGCTGGATGGGCTTCCACTCCTCGGCGTTCACCACCAACGCCGGATCGTGGCCCTGGTACTACAACGGGTTCCTCGGCAGCGGGAACTTCAGGACCAACACCTGGGGGCCGACCACGGCGGTGCTGCGCACGGAGGACCGGACGCACCCCTCGACCACCGGGCTGCCCGCGACGTTCACCTCGGCGGTCAGCGAGTGGTACGGCTGGTCGAACGACCTGCGCGCCAACGCGGACATCAAGGTCCTGGCATCGGTCGACCCGACGAGCTTCCCCCTGGGCACGGACCCGAACCAGTCCTGGTACAGCGGCTACTACCCGATCCTCTGGACCAACACCCAGTACAAGATGCTGTACGCCAACTTCGGGCACAACGCCATGGACTACGGCTCCAACACCCGGCTCTCCTCGACCTTCGCGAGCCCCACGCAGAACCGCTTCCTGATCGACGGGCTCAAATGGCTCGGGGGAGCGGCCGGCAATCCTGCGCCGACCGACCCGATCTCGGAGACCGCGTGGTATTCGCTGGCCGACAGCGCGAACGGCGCCTGCGTGGACGCGCGAGCGGCAGCCACGGCCAACGGCACGGCGATCCAGCAGTACGCCTGCAACGGGACCACGGCCCAGCAGTTCCAGTTCCGTCCCACCGACGGCGGGTACGCCCGGATCGCGGTCCGGGGCAATCCGCAGCAGGTCGTCGACGTCACCGGGGTTTCCACCGCCGACAACGCACCGCTGCAGCTGTGGTCCTACGGCGGTGGCGGCAACCAGCAGTGGCTGCCGGTCCGGGAAGCCCCGGGCCGCTACCACTTCACCGCGCGGCACAGCGGCAAGTGCCTGAGCACCACGGGTAGTGCGGCGAACGGCGTGCAACTGGTGCAGCGCGCCTGCGACAACTCGGCCGGCCAGAGCTTCGGCCTGACCGCTCACCCCTGAGTTCGGAAGAACGGCCCGTACCGTCCGGGGTGCCCCCGGACGGTACGGGCTTCGTCTTCACCTGGTTGCCTTCAGCGCGTTCATCTCCTTGGCGAGTGCCGCCACCTTGGCGCTCAGTTCCCCGATGTGCTTGTTCAGGGCTGCCAAGCCGTCCTGCCGGCCGAAGCCGCCGTTCCCGTTGACCGCGCGGCTCCGTGCGCGGGCGGCCCCGGTCGGGGCGCCCTGGACGGAGACTTCCACTTCCTGCCAGGCCGCCAGCACGGCCGACTGTTCGGCGCTGCCGACGCCGAACAGTTCGCCGGCCTTCTGGAAGGTGGTGTGGGCGAACTCGTGGAACTGGGCCTCGGGTCCGGACACTTTGAGCGCTTCGAACCAGATGGGCCCGGCGGCCTCCCACGCGAATCCGCCGATGCCCACGGACGTCAGGTAGAACGCCTTGTTCGGAATGCCGGAGTTGAGGTGCACCCCGCCGTTGTCCCCCTCATCGGTGTCGGGGAGGTGGATGAATTTGCTCATGCGGTCGGGCTGGGGGTCCTTTCCGAACAGTGGATTGTTGTACGCGTGCCCCGGGGCCTTCATCGAGCGCAGGGCGTCGGCATCGATTCCGGGGGTCCACACGTCGGCGCCGATCAGCCAGTCCGCCTCCTCGGCCGCCTGCTTCAGCGACCACTGCTTGACCAGAGATCCGAAGACGTCCGAAACCGACTCGTTGAGGGCGCCGGACTGGTTGTGGTACTCGAATCCGGCGGTGTGCTCGGTGACTCCGTGCGTCAGCTCGTGGGCGATCACGTCGAGGGATCCGGTGAGGTCGCCGAGCACCCTTCCGTCCCCGTCGCCGAAGACCATCTGGCGTCCGTCCCAGAACGCGTTGTTGAACTTCACACCGAAGTGAACGAACCCGTCCAGGCGCATTCCCCGGCCGTCGATCGAATCACGCTGGAACACCTCCTTGAAGAAATCGCGCGTCAGGCCGAGTCCGTCGAACGCCCGGTTGGTGGACTCGTCCACGGACTCCGGTCCGTCTTCCGACCTGGCCATGACGGCGGATTGGAGGAAGTTCCTCTCCTCGCAGTCGAAGACCGTGCGCCGGCCGTTGCCGGGGGCGGCTGCCCCGAAGGACGCCCGGACCTCTCGCTGGCCCCGCAGACGAGCGGTGGTCAGCATGGTGTCGAGGGCGGCCTGGCGCACCTCACTCTGTTCGCTCTCCAGGAGCCTTCTGAGGAGGTACGGGGGGATGATGCAGTTGAGTCGCGGGGTCCTGCTCATAGGACACCTCATGAAGGGGAGGGACGACGTCGACCCCTACTACTCGCTGGCGCGGGCCTTCTCCAGCAGCTCCAGGTAGGGCGTCTCGGCCGTGGTGCCACGTACGGGCGAAAGCCCGTACCGGTTGATGTTCTTTTCGTTCGCGTAGGGATTCACGGGATCGAACTCTATTCGATCATTCGGCGGCGAGACGTCCACGACGACGCGTGGCCATTCGCCGTTGTCCACCCTGAAGACCGTTATCTGCTGACGGCCTCGGGTCACGTTCAGGATTTCACTGCTGTTCGAGATCGGGGACCGATACCGGTACTGCGTGTCGGCGGGATATCCTTGCTCCTTCTTGGCCTCTGCTGCGAGCTGCTTGCCTCCGATCCCGGACCGCTCGTAGGTGGTGGGCATCTTCATTCTGTCTTTTCTGATCACGTACACTTCGGTCTGGGCCCTGATGGCCTCGTACTTGAGCTGCTCCGGATCCTTGATCTCGATGACCACGTCCTGTGCGACTTCCTCCCCCGGATTCAGTACGCTGCCTACCGGCGTGACGAAGGCACCGTCGTAGATCAAGGTGAATGCGCCGGGCTTCGCGTCGGCGCTGTTGTTCGCGGGCCCTCCATGGACCCAGTACTTGCTGTCGAGGATGTAGACGGGAACCTGGCCTGCGTTCTTCACGTGCAGATGGACCGTCACGTGCAGCTGCTTCGATCCTTTTTGCAGACTCGACTCCTTGAACTCCGCCCCGCTCTCTATCAGCGGGGTTCTCACATAGGGAAGATAGATCTGCGAGTAGGCCAGGTTGGCGCCGGCGATGAGGGTCGAGATGATGGCCCCGATCGCGATCGTCTTGGGATTGCGCAGACCCTTCCAGGCCCGCAGCCTGATGAGTCCGACCAGCGCCACCGACGACCAGATGCAGAGGGCGATCCCGATCACGGTGTAACCGGTGAAACGCTCGCCGATCTGCAGCAGGAGGAGGCAGATTCCACAGAGGAGGGCGATGATGACTCCGGCCAGAACCACCACGCCCGAGTAGCGCCATCGCCGCTTGCCCCAGTAGTCGAACGCCGCCGCGGCGGCAGCCAGCTCGATCAGCGCGGCGATGAGGACGGTGACTCCTGCGAGCCGTCCGCCGTAGGTCAGGGCATCGCCGCTGTCCGACATTCCGATCCGGAAGAGCGGACATGCCGTCGCGAGGAAGCCGAAGACCATGAGCAGGCCGATGGTCAGGCGCCGGACGGGCCGGTCCGGCCAGACACTGCAGTCCCCGCCGAGCCACTGGATGTCGTGGTGCCCGTCCGCCGTCACACCGGCACGGTCCAGGATCTTCCGGAGATCCCTGGCAGACCGGGCATCCCCCACGTGGGCGCCGTCGATCAGGACCTTCCGCAAGCCGAGGTCGTTGGGCGGTCCCACGGAAACCTCGGGTGTGTTCGCCATGACATCAGCCTCCTCTCAGTCAGAGGAACGTGGCCCCCCGGAGCATGCCCGCGGAGCACCGCCGCGCCAGGGTGCGGTCGAGGCTGCGCAGGGCGAAGCTGGAGTTGACGTGTAGGTGTCGCTCATCCACAGAGGAGCTCCCATGCGTAGGCGCATTCTCGGATTCACCGCCGCACTCGTACTGGCCGTTCTCGGCACCGCGGTCCCCGCAACATCGGCTGTCGCACCGACGGTCACCGGAGCGGAGTGCATCGCCGACCAGGTGGGCACGGTGGAGTACGACTCCGGCACCGGCCTGTACACCTGCATAGGCGGCGCGCACGACGGCGAACCGATCACCACGAGTTGAACGCGGCCCCGGGCACGTACCACTACGTGTGTGCTCACCTGCGGAACCTCCCTACACCCAGTTGACTTCCGCCCGCTTCAGCAGCGGGTCGTCCGTCAGTTGGAACAGCGGCACGGCGAAGTTGCCCGACCTGAAGCGGCCGCCGAAGTGGAGGCCGAGCACCCGGTGGTCGGCCAGGTCGAAGACGGGGGAGCCGCTGTTTCCGCCGAGCGTGGAGCAGTCGTGCGTCAGGGTGAACCCGGGCCCGTCCGGGACCAGGGCCGTGGCCGTGCCGGGTTGGAGCCGCTTCACGTTGTAGATGTCCATGAAGATGCGGCTCATGGCCTCCGGTTCGTTGCGGCGTCCGTCCGCCGCCGGGTAGCCGACCACGTACACCGGCCGGCCCTGTAGGTCCGGCGGAGCGTCGGCGGCGATCGGCAGCGGAGTCGGCAGCGGCCCGCCGCCGCCCGCCACCGGGGACACCCGGAGGAGCGCCATGTCGACGTCCCGGTGGATGCCGATGATCTCGGTGACCTTGAACTCGAACGATCCGTCGGTGGCGGGTGCGTCGAGCTCCTCGACGGTGTCGATGCGCGCACCCATCCCCTCGCGGAAGGTGAACCCGCCGTCGCCGTCCGCCCGGCTGAACTCGGCCGCGACATGGCGGTTGGTCATCACGGCGAACGGCGAGACCAGGAAACCCGTGCCCAGCCAGTCCAGTTCCGCGTGACCGGAGACCTCGACCCGGCCGACCCGCTCGATCGAAGCCCGGATGCCCGGCCGTTGCCCGTCCAACAGGGCCCAGTCGCCGGGCTGCGAGGCGAAGTCCTGGCCCTGGACCAGGATCGCCGGGCGGCCTTCGAGCAGGATGATCGCCTCCACCCCGAAGGACTCGTCCGCATCGACGTCGTCGCTGCGCCCCGCCGCCAGCTTCTCCAGCCCGCGCACCCCGGCCTCCAGCACCCGGGCCCGCTCCTCCCCGGCGGCGCGGCCGATCTGCGCGGCCGCCGCCTCCCTCGGGGGAAGCTCCTCGGTGGACTCGGGGATCTCGGCGTCCAGTCCCTTGCGTACGCGTGCGGCCACTTCCAGCAGATCCTCTCGGAAGACCTGCTCGGGCCGGGTCGCCACCGGTGATCCTCCGCGCATTTCGCACCTCCTGCGATCGTGCCCGCCGCGTCAGCGCGACTGGGCCGCAGCGATCTCGTCGTGGATCTGCGGGGTGCGCTCCCGCAGGTGCCGCATGATGGCGCTCAGTTGAGTGCCGACGTTGACGAAGGCCGTGCTCTTGCCCTGGAAGCTGACGTCCGTCACCCGTCGCGTGCCGCGGTGCAGGGCCACCACCGTCCAGTCGTCGGTCAGTACGGGCGAGCCGGAGGAGCCGCCCCGGGTGTCGGTGAAGTAGCGGACGTCCGTGTCGTCCGCCTCGAAGGCGAGGTTGTTGCGCAGTGCGATCCGCTTCGGCTCCCCACCCGGGTGCTGAATGATGTTGAGTGCCACCGGCGTGTCCTTGTCCACCGCCAGCGGTGCGGACGCGATGCGCAGGAAGGTGTCGGGCGGGGTGCCGGTCAGGCGCAGCACGGCGTAGTCGAGCTCCTCGTCCCAGGCCACGAGTTCGCTCGCCTGTGTCTCCTCGGCACCCGTGTCGTCCTCGCTCAGGTAGTCGAACCGGGAGCGTGATCCCTGGGCCTGGAGCTGGAGGTCCGAGGGATCCGCCACCTGTTGCCGGCCGTCGGTGCGCTTGCGGGCATTGACCACGTGGTGGTTGGTGACGAGGAGGCCGGGGGCGATGAGCCAGCCGGTGCCGCTGTGGGGCAGTGCCACCGGCTGGAGCAGGGCGCCCCCCTCGTACGGCAGTACCTTGATGCGGGCGACCGAGGAGCCCGCCCTCTCCCCGCCGCTCAGGAAGCCGAAGGGCACCGTGTCGTCCCGGAAGATGATCTCTTCCTTGGATTCCCCGGTGGGGACGTCGGGCGCCACGTCCGGCTCGCCGGCCGCGTCGCGCGCCACCCGGTCCAGTGCCTTGAGGACCACGTCGCGGGCGGCGGCGTCGGTGAGCTGGTCCGTGGCGTTGCGGAGCCAGACGGCCAGCGGAACGGTGCCGTCGATCAGCCGCTCCACCCGGTTCATCTCGTTGAGGTCCGACTGGACCTGCTGGCCGGGCGCCGCCAGGATCGGCAGCGAGCCGCGGTACTTCGGGAGGATTCCCGCGAACAGCAGATTCCGCAGTGCCGGGTCCGACAGTCCCGTCTCCACCGCCGTGTCCCGCAGCTGTACGACGTCGTCCTGGGAGAGATACGTGTCGCTCATGGTCGATCAGGCCGCTCGGTGGCCGTTCCCTTCGGCTGGGCTCTCTGCTGAGGGGTCCGCCCCGCCCGGCTCCGCGGCGACCGGCCGCGTGCCCGTGGGTCCGGCCGGGCCGGGGGCGGCGGCGCCCATCGCCGCCGCCACACCCGAGGCGAGCTCGCCGCTCCGGTCGTCGAGGGTCAGGAGGCGCCCGGCGAGCCGGTCGAGCGTCCCGAGCCTGCGTGCCTCACGCAACATGCCCGGCACGCCCTGGTGGGTGGCTCCGGTCGCGGACCGAAGGACAGGGGCGGAAGGGTCGGGCGAGCCCGCGGACTCCTCCAGCAGGCGGAGCAGCGAGGGCCGCAGCTCGGGCCGGTCGGCCACCACCCGGGCGATGGCCTCACCGAGTATGTCCAGGACCCCGTCCTCGGTTTGGGGCAGGCCCACGACGTCCAGGCAGTGCTCCAGGATCCGCGGGTGGTCGCGCGAGACCTCGGCGACCGCGGCACGCACCAGGGCGGGCTGCCGGACGAGCTCCGCGTCGGGCAGCAGCCACAGTCGCTCGGCGAGCCTGGTCCCGGCCTCCTGATCGTGTTCCTCGGTGCGGGACGCCAGCTGCGCACGGGTCAGCAGGGCGCCCAGCGCCTCGAAGTCCTTGCCCAGGCCCGTGGCGATCTCCTCCGCCTCGGCGAGGTCGTCGTGGGCCTCGGAGAGGTCGCCGTCCGCCTCGGCCAGCCGCGCCGCGAGGAGGAGCAGTTCCAGCTGCAGTGCGGGGAAGCCGTCCTCTTCGGCGCGCTCCACGGCCGCGTCGGCGGCCGCCCGGGCTTCGCCGCGACGGCCCAGCCGGTCCAGGGTCTCGACCCACAGCGGGTGCAACGGGCTGCCCGAGGTCCACGGGCGCCGCCCCTCGATCCGGGCGGCGGCTTCGGCGACGTACCCCTGAGACAGCAGGTTCTCGACCTCGCGGGCGGCGATGCGCTCCCAGTCCTCCTGGTCCGCCTCCGCCATCACCTCGTCCGAGGTGTGGCCGCCGAAGCGACCGGCGAGGTACGCGGCGGACCGGCCCGCCATGTCCTCGTCGGCCCCGACGAGGAACGTCGCGACGCCGGGCAGCCAGCGCAACTCCACTTCGCGCGGGCTCTCGTTCAACCGCAGCCGGTGGTAGATCTCCTCGGCCCGCGCCTCCAGGCCTTCGCGCACCGCGTAGTACGCCACGGCGCGCTGCCCGACGGCCCGCATCAGGTCCGTGTGGGCGCGGTCGGCCAGCCGCAGCATGATGGCCCGCAGATCGGCCCGGTGGCGTACGGTCCCGGGGCCGGCGGATTCCACCTGGTCGAGCCGGGAGAACAGCTCGAAGAGGCGCTCCGCCTCCACGTCGGATTCCACCGTCAGTCCGCACGGACCGGCGAGGACTTCCCGGATCAGTCCGGGGGTGATGGTCCGCAGCGCCATGCCGGCCTGCGCCAGAGCGCGGACGTCCGGGTCCCCGATGCGCCTGAGGATCCGCTCGTAGAGGGTCCCCTGGATGAGCATCTGGTCGACCTTGCGGTAGAACTGGCGGCGCCGTCGGGGCAGGCTCTCGATCAGTTCGTTCAGCGATTCGGCCCGGTCGCCTTCCTGCTCGGCGGCCCGCGCCGCCAGCTTCAGGCTCAGGGGGTTCCCGCCCACGCGGTCGGCGAGCTTCTCGGCGAGGCGTTCGTCGGTCACCCCGCAGGAGACCAGGAGGGCCACGGAGGCCTCCGGGCCGAGGTCGTTCAGCTCGATGGTCAGGGGCTCCACCACTCGGGCCGGATGGTGTTTCAGCAGCCGCCCCGCGACGACGGTCCGCAGGCGCGGGTGCACCTTCTGGAGCGCCGACCAGAGCCCCCACATGCGGCCGAGCTCCGGGGAACCGCTGTACATGGCCTCCTCGAAGGAGTCGATCACGAGAACCAGGGGCGGCTGCTCCGACGCGGGCACCCCCACCGCCTGGACGACGAGCGTCGCGAGCTGCGCCGCCAGCATTCCTTCGCGTGCCGAGGCCAGGGCGTGCACCCCCGACTGGGAGAGCCGCGCCATCGTCGCCCGGGTGGTGGCGAGCTCGTAGAGCTCGTCGACGGTTCCCTCTTCGGCCCGGTGGAGGCCGACGGTCTCCTCGCACGTGTGCGCCAGGGCGTCGAAATCGGTGTGGTGCTCGGGGTACTGGACGCTGAGCTGCCGGGCCATCTCCGCGATCAGGGTGGCCGGTTCGCGGGCCGAGAGGGTGGGCCGTGCGAAGTCGACGTACGCGAAGGGGAACGTGGTGGGGAAGTCGCGCAGGCTGTCCCGGAGGAACGTCGCGAGCAGGGTGCTCTTGCCGATGCCGTTCATCCCGTGGACCAGCACCGGTCGCTTGGTGCCGGTGCCGACCGCCAGGGTGAACTCGTCCTGGAGCGGCGTGGGGAGTCCGATGTAGGCGCGCAGTCGGGCGAGTTCCTCGGCGCGCCCCTGGAAGGAGCTGCGCTCGAGGCGTTCGAGGGGCTGCATCAGCCGTGCCCGGTCGAGCAGCCGCTGGACGTGCGCGACCTCGGGAATGCCGGTGATGCCCGGGATCTGCGCCAGCCACAACACCGCCTGCAGCGTGCGCGGCAGCTCGTCCAGCCTCTGGCGGGCGAGGTCCGGGGGCGTGCCGTCGAGGTAGGCCAGCGCGAAGTGTTCCGGGCTCAGGCCGGGCGGGATCTGCTCCAGGTTGGCCAGCAGGGCGCGGCGGGCCCCTTCCGGGCCGGCGAAGCCGGCGAGCGCGGTGTCGCGGACCTCCGCCTTGAGTGCCCAGGTGACGGTGTTGCGCGCGCCGACGGCACGGCAGTCGGGCAGCAGCTCCACCCCGGCGGCCCCGGAGGGCTCCAACTCGCCGGGCAGCTTAAGCCGTGCGGGTTCGAACCGGTTCAGCAGGGAGGCCGCTTCCCGGTAGGCCTTGCGCAGGTCCGACACGTCTGCGGGGCCGGGGGAGGCCGCGGCGGCGCTCAGCTGCTCGCTCAGGCGCGCGCCGAAGTCCTCACGGGGGCCGAGCGCGCCGTAGAGGCGGACCGACGCCGCTGCCGCCGTACAGAGCTTGCGCATGTAGCTGTCCGGTCCGCATGCCTCGCAGGCCTGCAGAACGGTGGGGACGGCGGTTTCCACGAGGGCGGAGATCCGCTGGACGTCCGGGGGAATCGACTTCGAAGCCTCGGTGAAGAACTGCCGGAAGAACTCCCGCAGATCTTCCGGGCCGAACATCCTGGCGGTGTCCCTGACCTCGTCCCTGCGTATCTCGTACGGGAGCTGGCGCATCGTCGGCGAGTACCCCAGCAGCACCAGCCGGGGCGGTACGTCCGGCGGCGTCGGCCTCTGCTTGTGGATGGTCAGGGCGAGCTTGCCGATGCAGTCCCAGACGTCGGAATTGACGTCGAGCTTGTCGCAGTCGTCCAGCACCAGCCAGTACTGCCCGCGCGCGGTGGTGGCCTGGCTGACGACGCGGTGCACCGCCGCATCGATCTCCGGTAGTGGATCGTTCAATTGTGTCGGATTCAATGGCGAGGGGGGCGAGGGGGGTGTGCTCGCGAGCGTCGGTGGGACCGGGTTCGGTTCCGCGACGGACTCGGTGAGCCGCTGGACCAACTGCTCGGCCGTCGAGGTCCGGTTCAGCGTCACCCGCACCGGGCGGAAATTGCAGTGCTCGCCCACGTACCGGATCAGTTTGTAGCTGTAGGAGCGCCCGCTGTCCGGTTCCCCGTCGACCACCAGAACGGATTTGTCGGGATTCTCGAAGAATTCACGGAGCCGCTTCCTGAAATCGACCCGGTCGATGAACACGTCGGTGCCGTTGCCGAGCACGCTGGTGAGGAAGAAGTCCTGGGGTGAAATGTGCAGCCGAACGGCCTCCTCCAGCTCGCTCTCGAGGCGCTCGGCTTCTTTTCCGGCCGGGAGGGAGGCGAGCGTGCCCAACTGAGTGAGCGTGCTGAGGAGCAGGAGTTGCATTTCGACGCCGCTGTTCCGCACTGCCTCGACCAGGGCGATCGCATTGTCGTTGCTGACGTAATTCAGCGGGATTCTGCTCACGAACTCGGGCGGGAACCCGAATTGGACCAGCTTGGGTCGGGGTTCGCCGGAAATGAAGAAGTGATCTCGCACCATTTCGGTGACGAGTCCCCATTCGGTGTCCTTGGGAGACATACCGCACCTGCACATCCGCCGTGGCGGCGTGGGAAGACGGACTGCCTGATACCTGCCATGATTTCACTCGGCCGGGTCACTCGCAACGCGGCCGAACACCGTGCGCAGCCCCTGCTGGACGGGCGTGCTGCGCAGGTACTCGGTGATCCCGTGATGGTTGTCGCTGTCGTTCCTGACCAGATGGTCGGTGACGAGGCCGGGCGGACCGTACTCGGGTCGCAGCCAGTGGTCGAGCGCCACCAGGTCCCGCAGGTCCGAGACGTTGGACCAGGCCGTCACACCCGCCGGGACCGCCGCCGGGAGCGCGAGCACGTCCTGTACCTCGGTGATGCCGAGAGGACACCCCACGCTGACGAACAGGGTGACGTCCCGTCGCTCCTCGCGGAGCACCTCGTACGCGATGACCGAGCCGAGGCTGTGCCCCAGCACGACGAGCGGCCCGTCGCGCACGCCGGCCAGCTCGCCGCGGACGACCTCGCGCATCGCCTCGCCGACGCCGCCGAAGAAGTACGCGTACACGTCCTCGAAGGTGAGCTTCACGAGCAGCTCGAAAACGGGTGAGCGCAGCAAGAGGGGGAGCGGCAGTGCCTCGGCCAGGTCGGGTGGGGCCCCTGCGGGCGCCGCGTCCTCGGACCGGCCGAGGGTCTCGGCCGAGTACGTCATCTTCGCCAGCCAGTGCGCGAGTTCTTCCTCCCCGGCCTGCGCCGACCGGGTCCCGATCGCCGGACCCGCCGTCCGGCGCGCCTCGCGGAGCGTCTGCTCGATGAACTCCTCCGGAGTCCGCGGCGCCGCCCGGTCCGGGGTTTCCCGGACGGGCGGCGGGCCGCCGGACAGCGGATCGGACCGGTGGTCGGGCAGGGGGGTGCCGTACCGGACCGGCGCCCAGTAGGCCATCCGTGATGCCGCGCCCATGTCCGTGCCGAACAGGGCCTTGTCCCACTGGGCCTTGAGCAGTTCCTTGCGTACCTTGTTCCCGTTTCCGTGGACGTAGACGACGGTGGCGTCGTCCATCTCAGCTGTCCAGGACCACGTCGTCGTAGCTCTCCAGCCGCTTCCAGCGCTCCGCGGGCGCGCGGGTGACGGGCATGAGGTCGGCGGCCGGCAGTGGCCCGAAGTCGAGGCCGGTGAGCTCGACGATGTCGGTGACGGGCACCTGGAACGTGCGGAACGGGCCGAGCGGCGGCGGATCGCCGGCCTTGGCGCCCGCCATCGCCCGCTCGCGGTCCCGGCTGAGGTCCGGGCTCTGGTCGAGGATGTACCCGGTCGAGGCCAGTCCGCCGTTGTGGACGAAGGCGGCCACCTTCCAGAACCGCAGCGGCACCTGGATGCCCCGGTAGGGCGGGTCGGAGTCGTGCAGGACGGGACCGGTGAAGACGGACAGCTTGCGGTCGAACCGGGCCGCGTGGTCGAGCAGATGGTTCTCCAGCCCCTGCCACAGCTCCTTGCCCTGGTTGAAGGAGTCCTGCTGCGGGGCCGCGTTGGTGAAGTGGAAGGTGTCTGTGTTCGCGCGGTTGGCCTCGGCCACGGCGCCCCAGACCGGGTCCAGACGGCGGACCAGGTGCCCGCGGTCCAGGGAGTTGTCGCGGTAGATGTCGTTGCCGGCCTGCTGGGCCTCGGGCACGCGGGGGTCGAACCCCCAGTTGTCGTCGCGGGGTACGTCCTCGAGGAGCCGCTCGCCGTCGATGCAGACGGCGGTGGAGGCGGCCAGCCTGCGGTCGGGGCGCAGGACGACGGTGAAGTGGGTGTACGGGAGGACCACGGTCTCGACCCCGGCCGCGGCGGGGAGGGGGAGCGGGACGACGGAGCCGAGGAAGGACTCGTCGTAGCCGGTGCGATCGGCGAGGGAGCCCTGTCGTGCCGTGGCGTCCGCGGCCCGGTCCGGCGGCGTATCAATTGCGTTCATAAGATAGCAATACCGCGTACAAGCGATCGTTCTACGGTGCGGTGCAAGGGCCACCCGAACAGCGGCCCTCCCGCCGGCTGCCCCCGGCAGGCCCGATCGGGCGGCGTCCCCCACACCCCGGTTCAGGCGGCGGCCGCCGCGGAACCCATGCTGTCGACCCCCCTTTGCCCGCCACGCCCCGAGGAGTACCCGTGCCCACTGGCCTGTCCATCCACGTCGGTCTGAACAAGGTCGATCCCGCGGCGTACGACGGCTGGGACGGCACGCTCCTGGCCTGCGAGAACGACGCCCGCGACATGGCCTCGACGGCCCGGGCCGGCGGGTTCGACGACACCGTGATCCTGACCGAGGACGGCACGGTGGAGAACATCACCGGGGAACTGCGCAAGGCGGCCGGACGGCTCAAGAGCGGGGACATCCTGCTCTTCACCTATTCGGGCCACGGCGGCCAGATGAGCAACGTCGTCGGATCGGACGACGAGCCCGACCGGCTGGACGAGACGCTGGTGTTCTTCGACCGCCAGTTCCTCGACGACGAGCTGCACCGGGAGTTCCGGCGCTTCGAGGAGGGGGTCAGGATCTTCGTCCTGCTGGACTGCTGTCACAGCGGCAGCGCCATCGAGTCCCTCCAGGGGCTGCTCACCCCGGAGGCGCTGGAGTCGCAGTTCCAGACCCGTGACCCGGACCGGGTGGAGGCGGCGTCCCGGCTGATGCCGCTGCTCAAGCAGCAGGAGATCTTCATCCGGGACCAGTCGTTCTACGAGGGCCTCCAGCGTGAGCTCAAGGACGGCAACGGCGGCGGCCCGGCGCCCGCCGCCGTACTCATCGCCGCCTGCCAGGACAACCAGGTGGCGTCCGACGGAGACGTCAACGGGCTGTTCACCGCGAACCTTCTCAAGGTGTGGGGGAAGGGAGCCTTCCTGGGCGACTACCGCACCTTCCACCGCGACATCCAGAAGCGCATGCCCGCCAACCAGAGCCCGAACTTCTACACCACGGGCAATCCGTCGGACGGCTTCCTCCAGCAGAAGCCGTTCACCATCTGACAGGGGCGGCCCGAACGTGAGGCCCGAACGGGCGGGCCTCTCAGCCGCGACGGCCGTCGGTTCCCTTCGCCGTGGCGAGGCGCCAGGGCGCGAACGCGGAGGCCGTGCGCGGCAGGAGGCCCGCCAACTCGGGGCAGTGCCGCACCACCACACTGCTCATGCCGTTGCGCTCGATCCAGTCGAGGCCCAACGGGGTGTACACCTCCGGCCTGAAGTCGACCGTGAGGAACCGGTCGCTCTGCAGGCGGCGGGTCGCCATCAGGATGAAGATGCGGAAGGCGGTGTCGCTGAAGCCGAAGCCCTGCGGCGGGTTCTCGGCGAAGAGACCGACCATGGTGTCGATGTGATCGACATCGCGGTAGACCTCCTTCAGGCGCGCGACGGTCTCCGCGTCCTCGGACACGTCCTCGAACCGCCGTACGCGCGGCTTGTGGAGACCTGCCCGGAAGTCGTTGTAGCGCGGGACGCCGCGGCGCCGCGTGCGCACCAGATCGACCACGGACAGGTCGATGACCTCACCGTCCCGCTCGAACGACCGCAGCGCGTGCGGGTAGTTGTTCAGCGTGATGGCGCCGGGATGGGCGATGCCCAGCGAGTACAGGGAGTCGGCCAGACCGGTCCTGCGGATGAGGGCCTCCGCAGCGGGCCCCTGCACGTCGTTGAAGCCGAGGGTGTCCAGTCTCCGGCCGAGCCGGTGGTCCACGATCTCGAAGTCGTCGGGGAGCAACGGGTGCATGCGGTAGACGGTGACGAAGTCCTCGGTGAGCGAGTACGGAGCGGCGTGGTGGTCCGGAAGGGTCTCGGGGATGCCGGTCAGTGAATGCGCCTCGAAGAGCCACAGTCCCAGCTGTTCGAGCCACTTCTTCGGCGGTCCCTGCCAGTTGGTCTTCAGGCCGATGTCGATCACTTCGGTGGCGAGGATCGCGGGGGTCCACTCCACGGTGTGGATCTTCGCGATGAGGGCCGAGACGACCAGTCGCGCCGTGTGGTAGACACGGTCCTCGCTCAAGGCCGGGTACTCCTGCCGCAGTGCTGCGCACACGGCATTGTGCTCGCGGGCGAAGAGGGTCTGCAGGGCGCTGAGGCCGTACCACCAGCTCTCCGCGAACCCGGTGAGCGGGAGACCGTCCGGCCCGGCCGGCAGGTGGCCGTCCTCCAGGCGCAGCGAGGCACCGCCCCCCGGCTCGCGCAGCGACCTTCCGGTGGCCTCGTTGCCGCCGTAGATTTCGGATCCGTCCCACCAGTGGGACGCCGCGTTGGCGAACAGCGTCGGCGGACCCTTGCCGTCGGCCGGGTACAGCCCCTCGTTCTCGGCGAAGCGCATGACGTCCTCGGGACGTCCGCCCGGAGTGTTCCGCCACGTGACACCGGGAGGGAGCGGCACCTCGACGCTCTTCGTGCCGGTGGGGTAGCGCTTGTGGTTGACCCAGTCGTGCACCTGGAACTGGATCCAGGCGGCGGCCAGGACGTTGAGGGAGCGGGCCGGAAGGAAGACGTCGCGGTGCAGCAGCTCGCGACTGACGGTGACCGGGTTCGGTACGTCGAACAGGTCCGGTCGGTAGACGGGCGCGAGGTTGCGGCCGAAGGCGGACCCGACGGCGCCCATCCCCGGTGCGGACAGGTCGTTGTAGGTGCCGTCGTAGCTCCGTGCGAGCCGCATGTCCTCGTCGATGGGATCGGGTACGGGCCGGGCTCGGGGCGGAGCCTCGCGGACCTCGGTGTCGATCAGGTTGTCCTGCCGCAGCTTCTGCCGGAAAGCCAGGAGGTTCAGCAGTCCGAGGCTCGTGGGCAGCCGGTGCCAGGGGACGCATCGGTTGAGGCCGCGGAAGGCGGCGCGCAACGGCACGCCCAGCACGGCGTTGCGCCGCGGCTCGACGACGGCGAACCGGTGGCCCAGCCGGTGCGCGCTACTGGCCTCGTAGGCGACCTTGCGCGCACGGTTGAGGTTTCCGAGGGGCCGGAAGGCCTCCGTGGTGTTCCACGGGTTGAAGGCGAGCCCGTCGACCCGTGCTGCCGCGGCGCGGGCGTCGGCGGAGCTGATGTCCTGGCACGGGACGGTCAGCGTGGCCACCCGCACGAGAGGCGCGTCCGCCTCCTTCCACTCGGCCGCGCCGTCTTCGATGGGCGTCCGGCGGGCATCCACGTAGCGCTGGACGTACAGGTCGAAGACGACATCCGCCCCCTTCAGCCGCCGTGTGAGTTCGTGCTGTAGGAAATCGGGGTCGGCGGCGGAGGGCGCGGGGGCCGACGGAGCGTCGCCCGCGGGCTTCAGCTGATAGCGCACCGGCCCCGCGTCACCCCACAGGATGGCGCCGCGGCTCCAGTACGTCTCCAGCGCCAGGCTGCTCACCGGGCGGCTGGTACCCGCCCGCACGTTGCGGCGCATGCGCGCGGCCGTGGACCAGCCGACCGCGAGCGGCAGGGTGACGAACAGCGCGACGGCCTTCCGCAGCGTCGAGTCGGCGCCCGCCATGGCCTTCGCGAACTCGACGAACTCGACCGCGTTGCGCGCGTGCGAGATCGGATGGCTCGTCATCAGCAGGTCGTGCGCTTCGCCGGCCCCCGCCGCGATCCGCAGGGCCGCTCCGCGCATATCGGGGGCGTGGTCCGGCCGGCGGGCGCCGTTCGCATTGGAGAGCCGTACGGTGACGGGGTACTCGGCACCCGGTTGGGCGAAGCCGGTCCGCAGGTCGGGGGGCAGGTCGCCGGCGAAGGCCAGGCGCGCGTTCTCCGCGCCGAGAACGGCCTTGGCATGGAACGTGCGTGCGAGGTCGGAGGCGCCGCTGCGCTTCTTGGACTTGAGCTGGACCCGCATGAGCTCGCGGGCGAGCCGCTCGAAGACGAGCCGTTCCGCCTCGGGGTTGCCGCCCATGTAGTGCTCGTACTGCCTGGTCTCGGCCATGTGTGCCTCTTCGCCAAGGCGCACCCCGCGCTCTGGCCGGACGCAAGGCCGGCGGACGACGAGGGTGACGCTGTACGGCTGCCCGGGGCTGGGTCCGCGGGCACCTGGGTTACACACGGCAACCCTGACTCAGTGGTGCGGCCGCGTCGCGCGGAACAACGCAGACGGGTGGTGCGGGAGCGGGATGCGGCGAGTACTGGCAGACTGGTTCCGGAAGATCGCACGGCATGCTGTCCGGCGCGTGCGAGCGCTTCTTCCCGCATCAGTGGGCCACCAGGGCCACCACAGCTCCTCGCCCGAGGCGTCATTCCCGTATCCGGGGACGCTCGGGGCGTCTGCGTCACCAACGCGGGGGAGTGGACGAGGGAACCGCGATGAGGGTTTACGAAGCCATAGTCAAAGGCCTGGAAGACATCGGAGTCCGCGCCGCTTTCGGCGGAGCCGGAGAGAACGCCGCCGGCCTGATGCTGGCGCTGAAGCACTCGCAGCAGATCCGGCCGGTCATCACGCGGCACGAGCAGGCCGCGTCCTTCATGGCCTGCGGCCACGCCATGTACACGAACGAACTGGGCTTCTGCTTCGCAACGGCAGGTCCCGGCGCGTTCAACCTGTTCTCCGGTCTCGCCGTCGCGATGTCCGACTCCTACCCCGTCCTGGCCGTCTCGGGCTACGCCTCGAGGGAATGGCAGGGATGGGGCTCCCTCAACGAAACCTCGGGCCTGAACCGGACGCCCGACTCCCGGGCCATGTTCGCCGCCACGACGAAGAAGTCCTTCCTGCTCGCCGACGCCGCCGACACGTGCGACGTGCTCGAGGAAGCCGTCAACATCGCCTTCGAAGGACGGCCCGGGCCGGTGCACATCCACGTACCCGAGGACCTCACCCACCGTGGTGTCGAGGTGACGAACTTCCGGCACATCCGGCTCGACGTGGCCCCGGTCCTCCCGGATCGGGCCCGCGTGGTGGAGATCGCCGCGGTGCTGGCCGACGCCCTCACCCGGCGCAAGCGCATCGTGGCGCTCGTCGGGTTCGGCGCGATCCGCAGCGGAGCGGGAGCGGAGGTCCGGCGCTTCGTCGAACGCTTCCAGATCCCCCTGCTCACCACACTGGACGGCAAGGGCATCGTCTCCGAGGGCCACCCGCTCGCGGTGGGCGTCTTCGCGGACAGTGGACACTCCAGCGCGTGGAAGGCCTTCCGCGAGGCCGACGTCGTGCTGTGCATCGGCAACTCCCTCAACCAGCACGCCACGTTCAACTATCGCGAGGACCTCTTCGAGGACAAGGTCCTCATCCATGTGAACATCTCCGAGACCGAGTTCCACAAGGCCTACCGGCCCGACTACGCGCTGCTCTCCGACGCACGGCTCGGGCTGGCCGCCCTCCACGAGGCGCTGGACGAACGGGTCGGCGACATCCCGGCGGCCGAGGTCGACGGCCGCGACTACGAAGCCCGTCACATCACGCACCTGACCGGAAAGATCCACCCGGGGGAACTGGCCCAGGCGATCGGCCGGATGCTGCCCCCACGAGGCGTTCTGCTCGCCGACGCGGGAGCACACCTCGCCTGGCTCGGCTACTACGTGGAGCTGGAGGAGGGGCAGAACTTCCGCAAGGTCGGTTCCTTCGGGCCGATGGCCGGCCATGTCAACGGCGCCATCGGAATGAAGGTCGCGCACCCGGAACGGACCGTCGTCGTCGGATGCGGAGACGGGTGCTACTCCTTGTCCGGCTTCGAGCTGATGACCGCCGTCGAGAACGACATCCCCGTCATCTGGATCGTCTTCGACGACCAGGAGTTCAAGCTGATCAAACTGTTCCAGCTCGTCACCTACGGGGAGGCGGCGCTCGTCGAGTTCCAGAACCCCGACTTCGCCGCGTACGCGCAGGCGTGCGGCGCCGACGGCTATCGCGTCGAGACGCTGGAGGAGTTCGAGAAGGCGTTCCGTGAAGCGCTCGCCTCCGGCCGGCCCTCGCTCATCGACGCCCGGATCACGCGATGGGCCGTACCCCACTACAGCCCCTCGCCCGACGGCGTCATCGCCGGCCTCGTCGAGTCCATCGAGGCACGCTTGCGCGGCTGAGGGCGCCCGTGAAGGGACAGCAGCATGAACGACCCGCTGAACAGACACAGCCGTGCCGGGTTCGAGGCCCTCGTGAACCGCCCGCTTCTCACGTCGATCTGGCGTCGGCGCACCCACCGGGTCAGCCGCGGCAGCTCGGTCGAGGCCGGTTCGATGAGCTGGGTCTCCACCGCACCACGGGCCCCGCTGACAGAGCTGGAAGAGGCCGTCCTCATCGCCATCACGGGCTGCTCCGGCCTCACCATGCCGGACCGTCCCTTCGCCGACCCCCGCGACGGCAAGCCCATCATGGCCAAGCCGAACCTCAACATGACCGGCCGGACCGCGGGCAGCCCCGACAACGCCCAGGGCACGCACTTCTTCCTGATCAACGACACCGGCACCTACTTCCTGCGCAACCTGCCCCCTGCACCCGAGGGCGGGGCGACGGCGCTCGACGCGGAAACCCTCTGCGCGCGCGCCGCCGAGGCGAAGGTACGGCTCCTCGACCACCGCATCGACGTACCGGAAGGCAAGCGGGACTTCCCCGCCTACCTCGACTCGAACCGGTTCCTGTCGAACCTTCCGGGTACCACCCTCCTCTTCCCCGTGGTGGACCTGTCACGGCAGTACATCAACGGCCTGATGTACCTGCTGACCCAGCCCGAGGGGGCCCGGCCGGCGATCGTCGACGACCGGAACCTCTACCGTTCGGCGGGCGTGCGCACATGGGTGAAGTCGGGGTTCCTGAACGAGGACATCAAGCTGCCCCTGGGATTCATCTGGGCCATGCGGACGCAGATCGAAGCCGACCTGCTGCTCCAGAACCTCATGCTCACCGCCGACGCCATGGGCCTCGGAGCCTGGATCCACGCCTCGATCGCCCCGTCGGTCCTGCTGGGCGACCCGAAGTTCCGTTCCGCCTACGGCCCCATGCTCGATTTCGACTGGACCGTCCCGCGGTGGAGACCGGCGGACCTCCTGCGCTGGCAGGTGCCGCTTCCGCGCTACGCAGACCTGCGGGCGACCGCCGTGGGCCTGCGGCACAACGGTGAACACCTCATCAAGGCGATGTGCCCGCCCAACTACGACACCATGAGCGAGGCGGTCGACGCCGTCGTGGCGGGGAAGTTCGGACCGGCGGGCATCTACTCCGACGAGGGGCTGTTCGCGCGCATCTACCGGGGGGACTTCGGCAGGCAGTACCTGCACGAGGCCAGCGACTACTCCGCCGACGTCATCGCGTGCACGCGGGACATCTGCACCTACATCTACGAGACCCACGGGCGGTTCCCCGCCCACTGCGACACGATCCACGTACCGGGCGTGTGGCTGCAGGCCCATCACCTCGAGAACGCCTACTACGAGCGGTACTTCCACGACGGTCTGACCGAGGCCCACCGCACGCACGACGCGTACTGGCACGGGGAGAGGTGACGGGCCCCGGACCCCGCGTCAGTCGATCCGCTGACAGATGGCCACCGGCAGTCTCGGCGACCAGGTTTCGGTGCTGTGGTCGTAGGCGCGGGCATAGCCGTTGTTCCCCGGGGCGCAGGGAGCGGTGATGTTCGTCTCCAGATAGGCGGCCCCGCCGGGCATGCCGGCCTGCGTCTTGGCGATCACGGTGCTGTGGTACCTGAGCTTGCCCGTGTTGTACTTGACGACGATGTAGACCTCTCCGCCGACGGTGAAGTTGCCACCACCGATCTTGAGGTGGTTCCGGTGGGTGTACTGGAACAGGTAGAGGTCGCCGGGCGCCTTGTCCAGAGCGGCCGGAGTCGTCGACAGGGCCTGCGTGGGCAGGCCGACCGGTGCCGCGTCGGTCATCGCCGTTGCCGTCGCCGTCGGTGTGACGCCGAGGCCGACCACGGCCAGCGCCGTTGCGGTTACTGCGGAGCGGCGCGCCCAGCCCGAGGCCGAGCGCCGGAACGTGTGCATGACTGCTCCTATCCCTAGGACTCGCAGCTGCCGAAGGTGACCACGTAGGTGCCGGCCTGGCTCTGGTTGGCGCCGGCCCGGTCCGCCGCTCCGCCCCTGGCAGCGGCACCTATGTCGGTCAGGGAGGGGTCGCGGATGATCTCCGCGTGGCCTTGGGTACTGATGTTCAGCCACCAGTTGACCGCTGCTTTCGGAGTGCCGCTTCCGCCCCACCCGTTGTAAACGATCTCGCGGCCCGTCCACGCACCGCCGTTCGCGCAGTATCCGGCGCCTTTGATGCGGCGCCCGATCTGTTCGTCGCCGCTTCCGGCAACCTGCGGGTTCTGGTGCGGATTCCTGCCCCTGCCCCACCACTGCTGGGCCAAGGAGTTGTTCAGGTGCGTACGGGCCGCCGACGTCAGCTCGGAGTCGAGCGGAAGTTCCTCAAGACCGAGGCGCCGGCGCTCGTCGTTGATCAGGCACACGGTGGCGAGGGTCTGGAACATGGTCCCGAAGCCGAAACGGCCCGGGTTGGTGGAAGGCGCTATGTCGTCGGCATCGGGGCCCATCGCCGTGCAGTCCACCGGGGTGGCGGAGGTCGGGGCGGCAACGGCCGGGCCGGCCGCCGGGACCACCGGAACCGAGAGGGCGACCGCGACGGCGAAGGAGACGACGGCCGTGGGGCGCGAAATGCGGATTCTCATGATGACTCCCTCCTCTCCGGCGTTCCGGTACAGGAACCGATCCGGAACGGGAGGTGGTGGGGACGGCATGGTGCGCCGCTTCCCATGGTGCGCTCCATCGGGCGGCGCTGCCACTCGCGGACCTCAGCCGCGCCGGCCGCTACCGCGGGGCGCCTCCGGACCCGCGGTGCTTGATGCCGCACTTCGCTTCGTGAGCGCGGCCCACCTCCGCGGCCTTGGTGCCGAGGTGGTGTCCGAGCGCCCGGTAGGCGTCGAACTGGGCGTGGTCGAACCACTGGTCGAAGGTGGCCTGGCGGGGGAAGGCCTTCTCCCGAAGGGCGTAACTGAGCAGCTCGTACGGCATGTCGGGGGTCAGACCGGCCTTCACGAAGATGATCGTCCCCAACGCGCTGGCCGGTGCGTCGGGCGAGAACTGGACGGGTTCCGGGTACTCGATCGTGCCGCGCACCACGCAGGTGGCGGAGAACCGGCCGTTCAGGGAGGCCATCGGCACTTCGGGCGCGAGCGGTTTCGCGCTGCCGGGTACCAGGTTCAGCAGGTCCTGCCCCTCCTCGTCGAAGGTGATCCGCACTCCGAGGTCCTCGTAGGCGAGCGTGATCGCCTGCGCGAGGGTGGTCGCCAGCGGCGGCGAGTCCCCCGAGGCGTCGATGACGTAGACGGTCCGACAGCGGAGCCGGAGCATCTCGACCAGACCGAGATTGTCGAAGTGCCCGCCGTCGGTGCACAGCAGCAGGGGAGTGGTGTCCGCGTACCGGCCCACCAACTCCTGGAGCTGGTACCGCAGCCGCCGGACCCGCGGCAGCCGCGGCATGATCCGGTTGGGCCCGTACGTCGCCAGTTCCGCGAGGTACAGGGGGTTGGGCACCCAGGTGCCGAGCCGCACGTTGGACAGCGCGAGCAGCCGCTCCATGAACATCGTCTGGGAACCCATCGCGGAGGCGAAGGCCGCTCCGGACACGGCGACGGCGGACTGCACGGTCAGATCGCGCCCGATCAGCGCCGGGGCCGTCTTCTGCAGCGTGCCGGTGCGGATCCAGCCCGTATCGGGTCCGCCGCAGTAGTCGGAAGCGAAGGTGAAGGGGACGGCGGGCCGGCCGGGCGCCGTGCGGTTGCGCAGCGACACGGCCGCGGAGGCGGCGAAGATGACCTGGGGAAAGCCCTCCACCCGCTGCGCGTAAGGGGTCAGCGGGGTCGGCTCGTTGTTGTAGTCGTACGGCAGGGCGCCGACCGAGCCGTCCTTCAACACCGCGCGGCGCACGGCGAAGGCGCCGGCCAACCGCTGCCGGTAGAAGGGGTGCAGGCTGAACGTGGTCTGGTCGATCACGAGCGTCAGCACGATCAGGGCGATCGGCACCCCCCACTGCCACGCCGGGTGCCAGGTGCCCGCGTAGACGGCCGCCCAGGACATGAGGGCGAGGCCGAAGAACGCGACGAGGAGCAGAACCAGCCAGCACACCACGGCTTTCACCCAGCTGGTGCCGACCTGCGTGACGAGGGACGTGCCGCCCCTGGAGAACGGACCGGCCTGCTCGCCGTCCGGCCTCACCCTCTTCACCGTCTTGTGCACCGCGGTGAACCACGTGCCCAGGGCGGTCGCCGCCGCGGTGATCGCGCCGAGCAGGGCCACTCCCGTTCCGCTGTCGTCCCAGTAACCGCCCTTGTCGGCCTTGTGGGCCAGGGAGGAGAAGAACCAGATCACCGAAGGAAGGACGACCGAGTACATGGCGACCGCCAGCGCGAGGCCGGTGAGCGTGTTCACCGTGCTGCGCAGCCACGCGGGGCGCGACGCGTCGCTCCCGGCCCGCGCGAAGGCGTACCCGACGGACACCAGGCCGGCCAGGCCGAACAGGGCGAGGACGGGCTGCCAGGCGTTCGGGTACAGGTGGAGGGACGGGTCGAAGCCCTCCCCGTCCGCCGCGAGGGGGCGGAGCTCGGTCAGCGGAACGTGCGAGTAGAACTGGTGCAGGAACTGGCCTGCCACGGCGAAGACCAGCGCCAGCATGCCGAAGGAGACGGCCATCCCGCGCAGCACCGCCCCCGCGGCGAACACCTTCTCCTTGGGCGCGTCCGCCAGGTACTTCGCGTGCCGGCGGATGTGGTCCTCCTCCGGGCTGCCCGGCGCGAACACGTCCGCGGGATTCGCGAGACCGGGCCGCACCGAAGGGCTCCCGTCCGGGGCCCGGCGCCGGGCATCGGTCAGGGCCAGTTGGAAGGCCCCGGCGGTGTACCCGCCGCCGGACACCGACACCAGGTACCTCGCCTCGAGCAGCTGCGCGCGCAGTGCCTGCAACGCACCGAGGGTGACCGAGGCCGACCGGATGCCGCCGCCGGAGACGCAGAAGCCGAGCTCCGCGGGGTGCCGGCCGGGGGGCTGGTACGCGCGGGTGCGCCAGCGGGGCACCGGACCGTCCTTCGGGCTCCGGTCCTCCGCCCGGTGCGGGCCCGCCGCGTCGGGGGCGGTCCACTCGGGCCGGGGCTCCCAGTCGTGCGGCGCGGCGGGCGGGAGGATCACGTCCGGGTCGCTCCACTGGCTCTCCGTACCGTCCGCGAGCCGGTGGGCGTGGGCCACGACGGGACGGGGGCGGTCCTCCCGCGCACTCCGCACGAAGGAGGGGTCCAGAACCCGGCGGCAGTAGAGGGTGACGAGGATCAGGACGGCCGCCGCCACCAGCGGGACGACGAGCGCCCACTTCACCTGGGCGAAGAAGGCCGCACGCGTCAGGTCCGGTACCGGATCGGCGTCGAGCCGGTTCAGAGCCCTCCAGAGGAAGAGGTTCTCCACGCAGTCCGCAACCACCGGCACGGGGGTGAGAACGAGGGCGCGCCGGGCCCACAGCCGGGTGGACTCCCGGTAGAGGAAGAGGTGCCCGAGCCCGAAGGCCCCGGCCAGGGCCGCCGCGTAGCCGGGAATGAACATGCACCAGTCGAGAACGAGGCCGTCCTGGAACAGCAGCGTGCTGCCGTCCCCGCCTTCGGCGCCGTGGACGATGGCGCGGGCCCGTTCGGCCGTCGTCGCGAACTGCAGGAGCACTTCCGCGTTCCCTGAGGGCCTGTCAAGGAACGGCGGATCCACCGAGTACCAGATGATCACGTAGAGACCGGCAGCGAGCCCGAACAGACACAGCCCCACCGCCCAGCCCGGAACCTCTCGCAGCCTCGACTGCGTCGGAGCATTCGGCATGCACGCAGAGTAGTCAACCGGACCCCGTCCGGACGTCATTTGACGGTGGGCTTCCGGGCGGTTTAGCCCGGAAGGGGTCCAGTCCCGCGGCACGTTCGTGGTACGGCAACCGCGACATCTTGGAGACCAGGGCCCACATCTGGCGTTCGCCGGCCAGCTCGCCCGGAAGGCGGAGGCCGAGGGATTCGGCGAGCGGTTTGCGTCCCGAGTTCACGAGTGCTCTCACGGCCGCAGCCCATTCGTCGGTTGCCGACACGGCCGCGCGGTACCACACCGGAATCAGGAGGCCCGGCAGGACGATGGCCACGAGCAGCAGCGGGACATCGGGGTGAGCGGTGGTCAGGGCTGCCGCCGCACAGAGGACGACGGCGCAGTGGCCGAAGATCAGGGCAACGAAGAAGTCGACGTTCGCGCGTGCGAGATCGACCTGTCGGCGGACCTGGTCCGGCGCGTTCCCGGTCAGTTCGTTCCACATCACCTGGGTGTCGAGGCGGAACCGGTCGTAGCCGTACTCCTCGAGCCGCCGGATCGCATTCCCCAGCCTCGTCGGTGCCAGCTGCGCGGGGTCGACCGGGTAGCGGGCGAGCCGTTCGCGGAGCAGGGCCCGCTGTACGGCGGTGCGCCGTCGGTCCTTGCGGGCGGCCCGTCCGATCCGCGGGTGGGCGCGCAGGGCGGTCAGCCGGGCCGTGTCATCCGCTGTCAGCCGGCTCTCCTGCTCCTCGCGCTCCAGCCGGATCAGCGTGAGCCGGTCCTGCAGATCCTGTTTGGCCCGCCCCCGGCGAGCGCACCCGTACGCGACGAACGCGCTCGGCCAGAGGGCGTACCCCTCGAGCACGCGGTAGAGGGGGTTCTGCAGGGCGCTGAGGGCCAGCCCGAGGAGCACCGAGACGCTCAGCACTCCGACGGACAGCGGTGTGACACCCGCCGACCACCACTTCGCGGACCAGCCGCGCCCCAGGCTCGGCCATACGGCCACGACGAAGAGGCACACGTTCAACGCGGTGGGCAGGAGCCATCCCACCAGCACGGTCCACGCTCCGCCCAGGGCGCTCTTGGCGATGTCACCCATGGGTCACCACTCGTCGTCATCGTCGTCGAAGGGTGGTCCGGGCGGTGTGCTCTCGTCCCACCCGGCAAGCTCGGGTGCGGTCGCCGCGGGGGCAGGAGGCGGGTCCGGCACCGACGCGGCAGAGCGCAGCGCGTCAACGAACTCCAGGCACGAGGCGTAACGGTCCTCAGGACGCTTGGCCAGGGCCTTCGCCATCACGGCATCGACACCGGGCGAGATCTCCGGACGCCTCTCGGAGAGGGCCGGGGGCGGATCGTACTGGTGTGCCCACAGGAGGGCCATGTCGCCATCACGCTCGAACGGCGGCCCGCCGGCGATGGTCTCGTAGACGACACAGGCGAGGCTGTAGAGGTCGCACCTGCCGTCGACCGGGCTCCCCGAAATCTGTTCCGGCGCCATGTAGTCGAGCGTGCCGACGAACGAGCCCGCGGCGGTGAACCCGGCGGGCGACAGTGATTTCTTCGTCAGGCCGAAGTTCGTGAGGTAGACGTACTCGGGGTGGTCGCCGTCGATGCCGGCGGCGACCAGGATGTTGCCGGGCTCCACGTCCCGGTGCACGAGATCGTGCTCGTGGGCCGCGTCGAGTGCGGATGCCACCTGGGCGGCGATGCGCAGGGCGGTCGGGACGGGGAGCGGCCCCTCTTGGTCCAGCACGGCTCGCAGGTTCTGCCCGGCGACGTAGCGCATGGCGATGTACAGGACGTCGTCGGTCTCACCGGCTTCGAGGATCGGCAGGATGTGCGGGTGGTCGATCGACGCCGCAATCCGCGATTCGTGAACGAAGCGGCGCCGGAAGGCGTCGTCACGGAGGAGCTCGGGGGACATCAGCTCGAGCGCGACCGTACGGCCCAGGCGCAGATCCTCGGCGCGGTAGACGACGGACGTTGCCCCACGGCCGATCTCGCCCTCGAGCCGGTAGCCCGCAACCTTGCGACCCTTCAGGGAACCTCGGTGTGCTTCCATCAGTCAGCCACCGTTCTGGTGGTCACACACCACCCTCGATGAGCGTCCAGCCCGAGGAGACCTGGGGGAGCGAGCCGACGTTGGCGTAGGCGCCGTTGACGAGCGTCGAGGTCCAGGCGGTCCCGTCGTTCTTGTAGAAGAGCAGGCTGTCCGAGGTCCGGCCCACCTTGTCCCAGATGCCGGAGGTGCCGATCTTGCGGAAGGCGATGCCCGAGCCGTCGGTCGCCTTGGACACGCGGAACTCGAGTCCGCCACCGGACCTCGCCCAGGACAGCACCGAATCCTTGGTCGCGGTCAGGTTCCCCAGGAAATCGTCTCTCGGGATGCTGCCCTTGTCCGTGTAGACGCCACCCTTGAGGGTCCCGTAGCCCACGTTGCTCCACGGGAAGTCGCCCGACCCGTGCCTGGCCGCCGAGACCAACGTGTCGCACGATGCGGCCATGGTCCCCCAGCCTCCGCTGAAGTTGTCGTACACGCGGCCCTGTCGGTAGGCGCCGTTCTTGAGGGTGCCCGTGACGCCGTGGCCGGTGTTCCCGTTGTAGAAGATCACGGAGTCGCCGGACGCCTCGACGAAGGTCCAACCCGTGGAGAAGTTGGTGAAGCTCTGGGTGCGGGCGTACCTCCCGCCCGTGAAGGTGCCGACCTCCCCGGCCCCGGTGTTCGTGTTGT
Organism: Streptomyces sp. NPDC056883; assembly: GCF_042788835.1. Lineage (NCBI taxonomy): Bacteria > Bacillati > Actinomycetota > Actinomycetes > Kitasatosporales > Streptomycetaceae > Streptomyces > Streptomyces sp. NPDC056883. The sequence continues at coordinate 640,690 of NZ_JBHUBS010000002.1, forward strand.
ACAGCACCAGCGAATCGCGGCTCGCCGCGGCGTGCGTGTAGCCGGCCGGGAGCTTGAACGCCGACTTGTACTGCCAACGGCCGGCGGAGAGGGTGCCGGTGCCGGCTTCTCCGCTGCCGGCCTTGTAGAACAGGATCGAGGTGCTCGGCGTCGTCTGGTTGCAGTACGGCGAAGCAGCGGTCGCGGGCGTCACCGGACCGGCCAGCAGGACGGCCGTCGCGGACGTTGCGGTGGCAAGGGCCGCCACCAGGGATTTCCTCATGACTCTCCCCATTTCCTCGCACGTGGGAGCATGCGGCAGACGTCCTCGTTCATCGTGCGCCGCCCCCGGCCGCACCGCATCTCGGTCCGACGGCAGGCCCGTTTACGCCGGTGCCGGCCCGAAGTGCGGGCCGGCACCGGCTCACGCGGGCGGGTGGGGCTATGCGTGGTCGGGAGCGTGCAGTTCGCCCGTCCGCGCCACTGCCCCGTACCAGTGTGCGCTCGACTTGGGCGTGCGCTTGAGGGTGTCGTAGTCGACGTGGACCGCACCGAAGCGTTTGGCGTAGCCGTAGGACCACTCGAAGTTGTCGAGGAGGGACCAGAGGAAATAGCCGCGCACATCCGTCCCGGCCCCGATCGCCCGGTGGACCGCGTCGAGGTGCGCGTGGACGTACGCCGCGCGCTCCGGGTCGTGGACCGTGCCGTCCGGGCCGACCTCGTCCTCGTACGCCGCTCCGTTCTCGCTGATGACCAGGGGGAGGCCCGGGTAGCGGGCGGCGGTCCGGGTCAGCAGGTCGTACAGCGCGCTCGGGTCGACCGGCCAGCCCATCGCGGTGCGTTCGCCCGGCGCTCGGTGGAAGGCCACCTCGTCCGCACCGGGCCAGGGGGAGTGCTCGCTGTTGCCGTGGCCGTCGTCCTGCGGCCGCTCGGCGCCCTGCACGACGTGCGAGACGACCGTGGGGGTGTAGTAGTTGACGGCGAGCAGGTCCAGGGGCTGGTGGATCGCGGCGGTGTCGCCGTCCCGTACGAAGGACCAGTCGGTCAGGTGCGCGGTGTCCGCGAGCAGGTCCTCAGGGTAGGCGCCCTCCAGCATGGGGCCGAGCCAGATGCGGTTGCCGACGGCGTCGATGCGCCGGGCCGCCTCCCGGTCTTCGGGGGAGGGGGTCAGGGGGCGGACCTCGTGGAGGTTGAGGGAGACCGCGAGCTGCGCGTCTCCGGGCAGTGCGGACCGCAGGGCTTGTACGGCGAGGCCGTGGCCGAGGTTGAGGTGGTGGGCGGCGCGCAGGGCGGCAACCGGGTCGGTGCGGCCCGGGGCGTGGACGCCGGAGGCGTAGCCGAGGAAGGCGCTGCACCAGGGCTCGTTGAGGGTGATCCAGTGCTTCACCCGGTCGCCGAGGGCGCCGGCGACGAGGCCCGCGTACTCGGCGAAGCGCTCGGCGGTCGCCCGCTCGGGCCAGCCGCCCGCGTCCTCCAGATCCTGGGGCAGGTCCCAGTGGTAGAGGGTGAGGGCGGGTTCGATTCCGGCGGCCAGCAGTTCGTCGACGAGCCGGCGGTAGAAGTCCAGGCCCTTCTGGACGGCCGGTCCCCGGCCGGTCGGCTGGACCCGGGACCAGGAGACGGAGAACCGGTAGGCGCCCAGGCCGAGTTCGGACATCAGGCGGACGTCGTCGCGGAACCGGTGGTAGTGGTCCACCGCCACGTCGCCGGTGTGGCCTTCGAAGACCTTGCCCGGGGTGTGGGAGAAGGTGTCCCAGATGGACGGGGTCCGGCCGTCCTCGCGGGCGGCGCCCTCGATCTGGTACGCGGCGGTGGCCGTGCCCCACAGGAAGCCGGGCGGGAAGGTGCGGACGGTGGTGAGTGGCCGGGTCTCGGACGCGGTCATAGGAGAGCGCTCCCAACGCAAGCTTGGATGATGCGGTGCGGACAGGGGGAGGGGGCGACCAGGCCGGTCAGTTCTTGACGGCTCCGGCGGTGATGCCGCCCACGATGTGCTTGCCGAGCACGGCGAAGACCAGCAGCAGCGGCAGGGTGGAGAGGAGGGCGCCGGTCAGCACGACGGCCTGGTCGACGGTGTGGTTGCCCGCGCCGAGACCGGCCAGGGCGACCTGGAGCGTCGGGTTGCCGTCGGGGGTCAGCGCGATGAAGGGCCAGAAGAAGTCGTTCCAGGCCTGGACGAAGACGAGCATGCCGAGGACCGCCATCGCGGGGCGGGCCACGGGGAACACCACGTGCCAGATGATGCGCAGGCTGTGGGCGCCGTCCATCCTGGCCGCCTCCACCAGCTCCACCGGCAACGCCTCAATGAGGTACTGGCGCATGAAGAACACGCCGAAGGCGGCGACCAGCGAGGGCAGGACGACCGACTGGAGCTGATCGACCCAGCCGAGGTCGGTGATGATCTGGTAGAGCGGGATCACGCTGAGCTGCGGCGGGATCGTCATGGTCGCCACCACCAGGGCCAGCAGCGCGCCGCGGCCCTTGAAGGGCAGTTTGGCGAAGGCGAAGCCGGCCAGGGTGGAGAACAGGACGGTGGACAGGGCCACGAGCCCGGCCACGATCGTCGTGTTCACCAGCGCCTCGCCCATGTCGACCTGGTTCCAGGCGAAGGAGAGGTTGTCGAAGAGACGGGGGCCGGGCAGGAGCGGTGCCGGCGCCTCGACGACCCGTTCGCCCGTGTGGGAGGCGGCGACGAGGTTCCAGTACAGGGGGAAGAGGGAGACGAGGGCGGCCACGCCGAGGAGGACGTAGGTCAGCGGTCCCGCGTGGTGCTGGCGTCCCGGCGACTGCCGGAAGCGGTGGGTGCGCGGCGCCTTGATGGTGGTCGTCGTGGTGGTCGTGTCGAGTGCGTGGGCCATGAGCTCAGCTCCCCGCCTTCTTGCGCATCTGGCCTGCGGGGCCGCCGGTACGGCGGCTGCGCCTCAGGTCGCGGTTGTGGTGGGAGCGGGTGACCAGGGCCTGGATTCCTCCGATGAGCAGGAGGAGGAGCAGCATGACCCAGGCGATGGCGGAGGCCTGGCCCAACGCGCCGGTCACCCAGCCCTTCTCGTACATGAGCAGGCTCAGCGTCTGGAACTGGTTGCCGCTGCCGCCGCTGATGCCGACGCTGCCGCCGAAGAGCATCGGCTCGCCGAAGAGCTGGGTGGCGCCGATGGTGGAGACGATGACCGTGAAGAGGATCGTCGGCCTGATGGAGGGGATGGTGACGCTGAGGAACTGGCGCCACCGCGATGCCCCGTCCAGGGCGGCGGCCTCGTAGAGGTCCTGCGGTACGGCCTGCATCGCCGCCAGGTAGATGAGTGCGTTGTAGCCGGTCCAGCGCCAGGTCACGATCACCGAAATGGCGATCTGGGCGGGCCACTTGGACGATTCCCAGGCGACCGGTTCGAAGCCGACCCAGCCCAGGGCCGTGTTGATCAGTCCGTAGTCGGTGTTGAAGAGCTGGGCGAAGACGAGGGTGGCCGCCGCGATCGAGGTGGCGTACGGGGCGAGGACCGCGACGCGGAAGAAACCCCGGCCGCGGAGCTTGTAGTTGAGCAGATGGGCCAGGCCGAGGGCCATCAGCAGTTGGGGGACGGTGGAGATCAGACCGATGGTGAAGGTGTTGGCGAGGGCGTTCCAGAAGAACTCGCTGGTCGCCAGGGAGGTGTAGTTCTCCATCCCCTTCCACTGGGCGCTGCCGCCGAGTTCGACCCGGTGGAGGGAGAGCCAGCCCGTGTAGATCAGGGGGAAGAGCCCGAAGGCCGCGAAGGTGAGGAAGAAGGGGGCGATGAAGAGGTAGGGGACCGCCTTCAGGTCCAGGCGGTAGAGCGTGCTGCGCAGACCGCTCCGGCCGGAGGGCCGCTGCCTGCGGGAGCCGGGTCCGGAGTCGGCGCTGAGGCCCGGGGGGTGTGCTGCGGGCGGCGGGGAGCCGCCACCCGTCGCCCGTACGGAGGTGGCCACGGGGGCGTCCTTCCAGGTCGGTACGTTCGGTGGTGCGGTGGTGCGGACCGCGACGGGCCGCCGTCACCCGCGCGAAGGCCGCGCGGGTGGCCGCGCGAGGGCCGCGGGGAGGCGGTGGCGAGGAGGCGGGTGGCGGCGGGCCCGTCGCGTGGCCCGCTACTTGGCGATCTTGTCGTCGACCAGCTTCTTGACGTTCTCCCAGGCCTTCACCGGGTCGGTGCCGCGCTGCTCGATGTCGAGGATGCCGTTGTCGGTGAGGAAGGTCTTCACCTGCCCGTCCCAGCGGCTGATCGGGGCGGGCGTGATGCCGGCCGCGGCCTCCGAGTAGATCTTGCCGATCGGGGTGTCGCCGAAGTACGGCAGCTTGGCGTCCTGGACGGTCGCGGAGGTGAGCGTGTCCTTGGAGGAGGGGATGTTGCCGTTCACTCCGAAGACCTTGGCGTGCTGCGCCGGAGCGGTGAGCCAGGCGGCGAGCTCGGCCGCCTCCTTGGCGTGCTTGCCCGACTTCGGAACGGCGAGGAAGGAGCCACCCCAGTTGCCGGCCACGGGAGGCGAGGCGATGTCCCACTTGCCCTGGTTCTCCGGGCCCGCCTGCTCCTTGATGATGCCCGTCATCCAGCTCGGGCAGGCGACGGTGGCGAACTTCGAGTTCTTGAAGGCCGCGTTCCAGGTGCCCTTCTCGTCGAACTGGCGCAGCTTGGCCGTCAGTTCGCCCTTCGTCGCCGCCACGGCGGTGTCCCAAGCCTTCTTCACGCCCGGACTGTTCTGGTAGTCCAGCTCGCCCTTGGCGTTGGCGTACTGGACCGGCTCGCTGGACACCACGGCGTTGAACAGGCCGCTCGCGGAGTCGTGGAAGGCGGTGCCCTCGGGGGCGCTCTTCTTGTAGGTCTGGCCGGCCTCGATGAACTTCGCCCAGTCGCCCGCCCAGAGCTTGGAGACCTCCGTGCGATCGGTCGGCAGGCCCGCCTTGGCGAAGAGGTCCTTGTTGTAGCAGATGGCCATCGGGCCGATGTCCGTGCCGAGGCCTATGACCTTGCCGTCGGCCGTGGTGGCCTGCTTGACCTTCCAGTCGAGGAACGCGCCGAGGTCCGCGCCGCCCGTCTTGCCGAGGTCGGCCCACTTGTCCGCCAGGGCGGAGCCGGTCGCCTCCGCGATGTAGCCGACCTCCAGGGCCTGGATGTCCGCGAGGCCGCTGTCGCGGGAGAGGCGCAGCTTGAGGGTGTCCCAGTACTTCTGGCCGTCGGCGACGTTCGACTCTTCGATCTTGATGTTGGGGTGGGCCTTCTCGTACTCGGCGTACAGCTTGGCCCCGGTGGTGTTGTCGTAGCCGAAGGATCCGAAGGTCCCGATCCGCAGCGTGATCTGCTCGCCGCCGGCCGTGCCGGGCTTCTTGTCGCCGTCACCGCCGTCACCGCCGCAGCCGGTGAGCAAAGCCGCGCCGGTCGCGACGGCGACGGCCGTGGCGATCGCGGTGACGGTGGTACGGCGTCCGCGTCTGCTGCTGGAAGTGCGCATTCCACTCTCCTCGTCCAAGGTGGTGCTCGTTGTGCGCCAGAAGGTCCGGCGGGCTGTTCGCGGCTCGGCGAGGGCCCGCCCGGACCTGATGTGAAGGCCGTTGTCGCACCCCTGAATGGGAGCGCTCCCACGTCGCTGCCGGAAGGTTGCTGCCTGGCGGGTGCGGGTGTCAAGAGATGAACGCGAATTCATTACAGGGCGGCCCTCGGTACGGGTTCGTCTCCATGCCTCGGGTCGAGCCCCGTCGGGTTGTGAACGCGGGCGTGGAAGAAGCAGGGAATCAGCGGTAGTGTGGGAGCGCTCCCATCATGCGTGGGCGTAACGTGTGCCACGCAGAGCGATGGGGCCCGTCATCGTGCCTGATGTACCTGATCTGCGTGATGTACCTGATCGGCCGGCCGGGACGGCACCCGGCGCGGAGGAGTGCGATGGCGTACGAGGGGAGTTCGAGGGTCGTGAACGGACGGCAGAACGGCAGGCCCACCCTGGAGGAGGTCGCGGCCCTGGCCGGTGTCGGCCGGGGCACGGTGTCCCGGGTGATCAACGGTTCGCCGAGGGTGAGCGAGCAGGCCAAGGAAGCAGTGGCCCGCGCCGTCGCGGAGCTGGGGTACGTGCCCAACCAGGCGGCCCGGGCCCTGGCCGGCAGCCGGACCGACGCGGTGGCCCTGGTGATTCCGGAGACCGAGGCCAGGGTGTTCTCGGAGCCCTACTTCCTCGACCTGATCCGCGGGGTCAGCGCCGAGCTCGCCGAAGCCGACAAGCAGCTGCTGCTCACCCTGGTCCGCACCGAGGCGGAGCGCCGGCGGTTCGAGGACTATCTGGCCGCCCAGCGGGTCGACGGCGTCCTGCTGGCGTCCGTGCACGGGGACGACCCGCTGCCCGACCGGATCGCGAGGCTGGGGCTGCCGGTCGTCATGAACGGCCGGCGCTCCGAGGCCGAACCCGTCGCCTACGTCGACTCCGACAACATCGGCGCGGGCAGGGCGGCCGTGGCCCACCTCGCGGGGCGGGGCCGGAGCCGGATCGCGACCATCAGCGGCCCGCTCGACATGTACGTGGCCCGCGCCCGACTGGGCGGCTACCGGGCGGGGCTCGCCGAGGCCGGAATCCAGCCCGACGAATCGCTCGTCGCGACCGCCGACTTCACCGAGGAGGGCGGCCGGCTGGCGATGCGCGAGCTCCTGGAACGCAACCCCGGGCTGGACGCGGTCTTCGCCGCCTCCGACGTGATGGCGGCCGGTGCGCGCGGAGTGCTGCGCGAGGCCGGACGGCGGATCCCAGAGGACGTGGCCCTCGTAGGGGTGGACGACTCGGCGGTGGCCCGCCTGATGGACCCGCCGCTGACGAGCGTGCGCCAGCCGATCGAGGAGATGGGCCGCACGATGACCCGACTGCTCCTCCAGAAGATCGCGGAGGAGTCCGGACCCGGCTCCGCGCCGCCGGCGGGCAAGGGCGAGGAGCCGCGCAGGGTCCTGCCGACGGACCTGGTCGTGCGGGACTCCTCCTGAGCCGTACGGGGTACGGGGTGACCGGCCGAGGCCCGGAGTCCTTCGGAAGGGGAGGCTTCCGTCGGGCTCCGGGCCTGTCACCCGTCCTGGGTCACAGTGCCGGGTGGGCGTTCTTCATGAGCTCCTGGAACTGGGCGGAGAACCACTGGCCGGAGAGCGGTGCGTCGGGGAGGGAGCCCGACATGCTGTTGCCGTTGCGGGCGTTGCCCGTGTAGGTCGGGTCGCACATGCGGTCGAAGCCCTTGCCCTCGTTGTTCGGGATCTCCTTGCTCGCCCCGTCGGACTCGCCCGGCGGCTTGATCCACACGTACGCGTCGATGCCCGCGGCCGGGGCGGCCTGGGGCCGTTCTCCCAGGCCGGCGCCGGACTGGTTGCACCAGTTGCCGAGGTGGATGCGCCGGTCGTAGCGGCCGCCGTTGACGTACGTGTCCACGCTCGTCAGTGCGCCGGGGCCGGTCGGGCGTGCCGTGCCGCCCCAGCCGTTGCGGGAGGTGTCGACGAGCATGCCGATGTTCGCGTCGAAGCCGATGGAGACCAGCTTGGAGCGCATGCCCTGGGCGTAGGACAGTTCGTCGGTGTAGCGGTTCCAGTCGACCCACTTCGACTGGCGTACGGAGGTGCCGTTGACCGAGTCCTCGATCTTGAAGTTGTCCTCCTTGAGGGCGCTGTAGTTGGCCGTGTTGACGATGAAGCCGTGGACCTTGGAGAGCGTGGAACCCTCGGCCGTGGCGGCCAGCTTGAACAGGTCGGCGGAGGGGCCCAGGTTGTCGTCCCAGCCGAGCCAGCCGTGGTGGCCGGCGTCGACGTAGTTGTAGACGTTGGCGATCGAGCCGAGCTTGTTCAGGGCGTAGCCGACGCCCTTGATGTAGTTGCCGTTGGCCTTCATCACGTCGCAGTTGGCGGTGACCGTGGGGCGCCCGGAGACGTTGGTGACCAGGTTGGGCAGGGAGTCGATCTCGACGGTGGTGACGATCCGCAGGCCCGCGTACTTGGCATCGGCGAGGATCGCGGCAATCGGGTCGATGTACTGCGTCTTGTACTTGTCGATCTCGGTGGGGCCCAGTTCGCCGTTGGAGGCGAGTGCGGCGCAGTCCCGGCCGGGCAGGTTGTAGATCACCAGCTGGACGACGAGCTCGCCGCTGCCCTTCTGGGCCAGCGCCGCGTCCAGGTGGGCGCGCAGCCCCATCGAGCCGTTCGCTCCCGTGACGGCCGCGATGCGGTCCAGCCAGACGCCGGTGGGCTGGTTGGCCACCCTGGTGCCGCCCGGTTCGGCGGCGGCCTTGGCGGACCATTCGGGGTTCACGTACACCTTGGCACCGGCGTACGGGTTGTCGGCCTTGCCGCCCGTGGGCGGCGGGGTGGTCGGCGGTGTCGTGGGCGGGGTGGTGGGCGGCGTGGTCGGCGGTGTCGTCGGGGGAGTGGTCGGCGGCTGGGTCGGGTCCGTGGCGCCGTTGCAGGTGACGCCGTTGAGCTTGAACGTCGCGGGGACGGCGTTCGTCCCGGTGTGCGAACCGTTGAACCCGAAGGACGTCGAACCACCGGTGGCCAGCGACCCGTTGTAGGACATGCTCTTGGCGGTCACGGCCGCCCCGGACTGGGTGATGGTGGCGTTCCATCCCTGGGTGACCTGCTGGCCGTTCGCGTAGGACCACTCCAGGGTCCAGGCGGCGACCGGGTCACCGGTGTTGGTGACGACCACGTTCGCGCCGAAGCCGGTGTTCCACTGGTTGGAGATCTGGTACTCGACCTTGCAGCCGGGGGTGGCGGCGCCGGCGCTGGTACCGAACACGGTGGCGGTGGCGCCGGCGGCCGTGACGAGACTGAGGGCCGCCAACAGGGCGGTGCGGGGGATCGTGCGGCTCATTGCGTGGGGTGCCTTTCAGTTCAGGGCGCGCGGGCGATGGCGCGGCCCGGTGCCGAGTGCGGTGGACGTGGGATCAGGGCCGGCCCGGAGGGGCCGTTCGAGGTGTTCCAGGTCCGGCCGGGACACGAGAGGGCGCGGACGTCGATCCGGACCATGACGCGGCCGACGACGCTCGGGCAGGTGTCGCCGTCGCGCGGGGCGAGCACTGCTCCGCCGAGCAGTGCTGACAGACGCGGGGGTGCCACCTGAGCGAGTCCTTGCGGCAAGGCCGTGCGCTGACGACGGGGCCGACTGTGGAAGCGCTCCCACTGGTTGGGGCCAGACGGTAGCGCCAACTGGCGCCAAGCAAAAGAGGAGTTGAGTAAATTCCCCGCGGAATGCATTCGACTCTTCGTGCGTCTTGACGCCGCCGCGGCACGTCTGCACAGTGGGAGCGCTCCCACTGGTTCAGAGCTTGTTGTGCACCCGTTCTTCCCGTCCCCGTCTCCCCCGAGCCGCGAGGAGAACCATCCGCATGTCTGCACATCCCCCACCCCGATCACGCGTCCGACGCAGGCTGTCGGCCGCGTCCGCCGTGGCCCTGTCGCTCTCCCTCCCCCTGGGCCTCACGGCCGTCGGCGCGACCACCGCCGCGGCCGCCGCGGTGCAGTGCAGCGTCGACTACAAGACCAACGACTGGGGCTCGGGCTTCACCGCCGAGCTCACCCTCACCAACCGGTCCGCGACGGCGCTCGACGGCTGGACCCTCACCTACGACCACTCCGGCAACCAGCAGCTGACCAATGGCTGGAACGGAACCTGGACCCAGTCCGGCAAGAGCGTCCGCGTCGCCGCCCCGGACTGGAACAAGACCGTCGCCGCGGGCGCGGCCGTCACCGCCGGCGCCCAGTTCTCCTACAGCGGGACCAACGCCGCCCCCACCTCCTTCTCCGTCAACGGCACCCCGTGCACCGGAGCCCACCAGCCCCCGGTCGCCGTCCTGACCAGCCCCACCGCGGGCGCCGTCTACACCGCGGGCACCCCCGTCCCGCTCGCCGCCACCGCCGCCGCGGCCGACGGCGCCACCGTGGGCAAGGTCGAGTTCTACAGCGACACCACGCTCCTGGGCGCGGACACCACGGCGCCCTTCACCCTCGATGCCACCGGCCTCGCCGCAGGTCCCCACTCCCTCTACGCCAAGGCCTACGACAGCCTCGGCGCCTCCGCCGAGTCGGCCCCCGTCGGCATCACCGTCGCCGCCGGCCCCGCCCTCGTCGCCACTCCCGCGCAGCTCTCCGTACGCCGCGGGGAGACGGGCACCTTCGACCTGAAGCTCTCCAAGCAGCCGACCGCGAACGTCACGGTGAGCCTCGTCCGCACCTCGGGCAACACCGACCTCGCCGCAACGCCTCCCCAGCTCACCTTCACCCCGGCGAACTGGAACACCGCCCAGAAGGTGACCGTCACCGCCGGGACCACCGGCAGCGGCACCGCCGTCTTCACCGCGACCGCCCCCGGCCACGCCAAGGCCGAGGTGACGGTGGCCCAGCTGGCCGCCGACTCCACGTACGACGCCCGCTTCCTCGACCTCCACGGGAAGATCACCAACCCGGCCAACGGCTACTTCTCGCCCGAGGGCATCCCGTACCACTCCGTCGAGACGCTGATCGTCGAAGCCCCGGACCAGGGACACGAGACGACCTCGGAGGCGTACAGCTACCTGATCTGGCTGCAGGCGATGTACGGGAAGATCACCGGGGACTGGGCCAAGTTCAACGGCGCGTGGGAGGTCATGGAGAAGTTCATGATCCCCACCCACGCCGACCAGCCGACGACCGGGTCCTACAACGCCTCCAAGCCCGCCACCTACGCCCCCGAGCACGACCTCCCCTCGCAGTACCCGGCCAAGCTCGACGGGGCGGTCGCCGCCGGCGCCGACCCGATCGCCGGTGAGCTGAAGACCGCGTACGGCACGGACGACATCTACGGGATGCACTGGCTCCAGGACGTCGACAACGTGTACGGCTACGGCAACGAGCCCGGAAAGTGCTCCGCCGGACCGACCGCGACCGGACCCTCGTACATCAACACCTTCCAGCGCGGCCCCGAGGAATCCGTCTGGGAGACCGTTCCGCACCCCACGTGCGACAACTTCGCCTACGGCGGCAAGAACGGCTACCTCGACCTCTTCACCGGGGACTCCTCCTACGCCAAGCAGTGGAAGTTCACCGACGCCCCGGACGCCGACGCCCGCGCCGTCCAGGCCGCCTACTGGGCCGACATCTGGGCCAAGGAGCAGGGCAAGGGAGCCCAGGTCACCGGGACCGTCTCCAAGGCGGCCAAGATGGGCGACTACCTGCGGTACTCCATGTTCGACAAGTACTTCAAGAAGGCCGGCAACTGTGTCGGCCCGACAGTCTGCCCCGCCGGCACCGGCAAGGACAGCGCGCACTACCTGATGTCCTGGTACTACGCCTGGGGCGGCGCCACCGACACCTCGGCCGGCTGGTCCTGGCGGATCGGCTCCAGCCACGCCCACAGCGGCTACCAGAACCCCCTCGCCGCCTACGCGCTCAGCGAGTACGCCCCGCTGAAGCCCAAGTCGCCGACGGGCGCGGCGGACTGGGCGACCAGCCTCGACCGGCAACTGGAGTTCTACCGCTGGCTCCAGTCCGACGAGGGCGCCATCGCGGGCGGCGCCACCAACAGCTGGCAGGGGCGCTACGCACAGCCCCCGGCCGGCACCCCCACCTTCCACGGCCTCTTCTACGACGAGAAGCCCGTCTACCAGGACCCGCCGTCCAACCAGTGGTTCGGCTTCCAGGCCTGGTCCATGGAGCGGGTCGCCGAGCTCTACGAGCAGACGGGCGACGCGGGCGCCAAGGCCCTGCTCGACAAGTGGGTCGGCTGGGCCCTGTCGAAGACCACGATCAACCCCGACGGCACCTACCGCATCCCCTCCACCCTCAAGTGGTCCGGCGCCCCCGACACCTGGAACGCGTCCGCTCCCGGCGCCAACGCCGGCCTGCACGTCACCGTCGCCGACTACACCGACGACGTGGGCGTGGCCGCCGCCTACGCCAAGACCCTGACCTACTACGCCGCGAAGTCCGGGAACACCGAGGCCAAGCGGGTCGCCAAGGCCCTGCTCGACGGCATGTGGGCCCACCACCAGGACCCGCTGGGCCTCTCGGTCCAGGAGACGCGCACCGACTACAACCGCTTCGACAACCCGGTGTACGTCCCCGGCACGTGGACCGGCAAGATGCCGAACGGCGACACGGTGAACTCCTCGTCCACCTTCGCCTCGATCCGCACCTTCTACAAGAACGACCCGGCCTGGCCGAAGATCGAGGCCTACCTCGCCGGCGGCGCCGCGCCCGTCTTCACCTACCACCGGTTCTGGGCCCAGGCGGACATCGCCCTGGCCATGGGCTCGTACGCGGAGCTGCTCGAATAACAGCCCGCCCCGCCAGGAGAACGGTTCCGCGTACGACGAGGCCGGGCAGCCCGCAAGGGCCTGCCCGGCCTCCGTGCGTCAACGCCTGATCTCCCAGGAGCGGCGGATCGAGGGTGCGAGCAGTCCTGACGCCGTCACCTTCACTGCCTGGTTGCCGCCGGTTCCAGTTCCCAATTGGGCGGCACGGACGCCGCGCGGAGACGCTCCGAGTACGCGACGACAGGCTTTGTTGAACGCCTGTAGATCGGGAATGCCGACCGATGCGGCGATGGCGGGGACGGAGAGCGTGGTGGCCTGCAGGAAGTGACGCGCCCGCTCCATGCGCCGGGCCCGGATGTAGCCGACGACCGTTTCCCCCGTCGCGGCGCGGAAGAGGCGCGTCAGGTGGTTGTGGGAGACGCCGGCTGCCGCCGCGACCTCCGGTACGGTCAGGGGCTGCCCCAGCCGCGCCTCGATGAGGGCCACGGCGGCCGCGACCGCCGGATGAACGGCTTGCGTGTTCCGCTCCCTCGGAGGGGCGAGCCGGGAGACTCGCCACAGTGCGGCCCACACTTCGGCCGCGGCCCGAGCCGGGGTGTTCGGCCAGGCGGTCAGCGCCTGCTGCAACTGGACGGTGAGCAGGGCGAGATCGGGGCCTGCGTGCTGGACCATCGGAATATCGTGGGGAGTTCCAGCCGAGCCCAGACGAAGGTGGACGTAGAGGTGTGGGGAGCGGCCCCGGTAGCGATATCGGACCTCGGCGCCGGGCGGTACGAGGCTGACCGAGCCGGGGCGGATCGCGTGTTCCGTGCCGTTCACCGTCAAGTCGGCCTCGTAGTCGTACAGATGGAGCTGCCACAGGTGCGGCAGTGAGAACACGTCCACGTGGCCGGCAGGCCCGTGCACGCCGATGCCGACGGCGGCGAGATGCGGAGGCTCGTCAAGGTGGGCGAGGGCCGTGTGCATGGTCACGTGTTCTACCACGGTGTCCGCGAGCCCGCTCCAGGGCCGTGACCCTCACCCCTCAACCGTCGACCCGCGGGCCGGCACCGTGGTGAGAATCGACCAGCGGAGGGTGAGCGCGGCCCACGCGGGGCGGGACCCCCGGGCCTAGCGTGGCCGTCATGGAGAACAGGCAAGAACTGCTCGATTCTGTGCAGATGGCGCGGTTCGTGGCGCGCGGGTCGCTGCGGCTGGACGGGGTGGTCCCGGCGGAAATGAACGCCGAGGGCTTGGCTGTACTGGTCGACGGGGTCCCGTCGGTGCGGTACGGGACGCCGTTGTCCGAGGCCTATGCGAAGGGATCCTTCGTCCGCAGGCTGCTCGAGCTTCCGCAGGTGGGAGGGGCCCTGCACAGCCTCGTGGGCCAGGAGCCGTGGGTGGACCACCACTTCGTGCACACCCGCGAGCCCCACGGCGGAGAGGCGCAGCCGTTGCACGGGGACGCCATCATCGACGTCCGGCCGGACGCCTTCGACGTGCAACTGATGTATTTTCCGCAGGCGGTGACGCTGGAGATGGGGGGAACGCTCAGCGTGCCGGGCAGCCACCTCCGGCGGATCAACGAGTCCGACACCGGCCGCTACCAGAACCTGCGCGGCCAGGACCGGCTGGTCTGCCCGGCAGGGACGGTGGTGTTCCTGCACCACGGGCTCTGGCATGCGGGCCGGCGCAACGACAGTGACGCGACGCGCTACATGTTCAAGATCCGCTTCAATCCCCGGGTGCGTCAACAGCGCCTGTGGAACACCTCGGATCTCGACGACCCGCAGGTGTCCGCGGAGCTGGACACGATGTTCCCGTGGTACGAGATGGCGACCGGTCGGCTGGAGAGGTACAACCGCATCCTGCTGTGGCGGGTGCTGACGGGTGACGAGGACTTCGACCTCGACCACTGGGTGACCAGGGTGTCCAACCGCCCCGAGGAGGCACGTACATGACGACCGGATCGGTCCTGCCCGAGCGGGCGGAGGGTGATGCGCCGGTGCTCCGGCAGCAGGTGCTGGTGCTGTACGCGGCCTCCTCGGCGCTGGACTCCCACGTCGTGGGCTGGTCGCTGTACGACGGCACGGGCCGGACCTCGCCCACCACGGGCGACAGCGACGAGCCGCCGTACGAGTCGGGGGTGGCGGCGCTCCGGGCGGGGTGGCGGCTGATCCAGGCCGCCCAGCTGATCCCGCCGTACCCGGGTCACGAGTACGACGTCTCCTTCCTCAAGCACGAGTTCTTCTTCGAGCGGATCGTCGACGCGCGGTCGCAGCCGCGGGAGGCGGGCTCCCGGTAGGCGGGGGTGGGATCAGGCTCCGACCTTGCGCTTGTTGTAGACGTCGAAGCCGACCGCCGCGAGCAGGACCAGGCCCTTGATCACCTGCTGGTAGTCGGTGCCCACGCCGACCAGCGACATGCCGTTGTTCAGCACGCCCAGCACCAGGCCGCCGATGATCGCACCGAGGACGGTGCCCACACCGCCGCTCGCCGAGGCACCGCCGATGAAGGCGGCCGCGATCGCTTCCAGCTCGAAGTTGATGCCGGCCTGCGGCGTACCGGCGTTGAGCCGTGCGGCGAAGACCAGCCCGGCCAGCGCCGCGAGGAGGCCCATGTTCACGAAGGCCAGGAAGACGACCCGCTTGCTCTTCACCCCGGACAGCCTCGCCGCCGCCTCGTTGCCGCCGATGGCGTAGGTGTGCCGGCCGAGGATCGAGTTGCGCATCAGGTACCCGAAGCCGACCAGCAGGACGCCGAGGATGAGCAGGACGATCGGCACCCCGTGGTAGCTGGCCAGCAGCAGCGTGAAGGCCACCACGGCCGCGGTGATCGCGCCGAGCTTCAGCAGGAACAGCCCGGCCGGGAGCGGCTCCAGTCCGTACGAGGCGGCCCGCCGGCGTCCGCGCACCTCCTGCAGGATCGCGACGGCCAGCACCGCGAGGCCCAACAGGAGCGTGAGGTTGTGGTAGTTGGTGTGGGGGCCGACCGCGGGGAGGAAGCCGCTGCTGATGTTCTGGAAGCCCTTGGGGAACGGCGCCACCGTCTGGCCCTGGAGGAGGATCTGGGTCCCCCCGCGGAACAGCAGCATGCCGGCCAGCGTGACGATGAACGAGGGGATCCCGAGGTACGCGATCCAGAACCCCTGCCAGGCTCCGGCGAGAGCCCCGATCAGCAGCGCGGCCACCAGCGCCACGGGCCACGGCGCATGGTGTTTGACCATCATCACCGCCGCGGCCGCCCCGACGAAGGCGGCGAGCGAGCCGACCGACAGATCGATGTGCCCGGCGATGATGACGATCATCATGCCGATGGCCAGGATGAGGATGTAGCCGTTCTGCTGGATCAGATTGGTGATGTTGAGCGGCTGGAGCAGGATGCCGCCCGTCCAGAGCTGGAACAGCAGCACGATCAGCGCCAGCGCGACGAGCATCCCGTACTGGCGCAGGTTGCCGCGCAGGGCTCGGGCCAGTACGGCGCCGGCCGACGGACGACGTCGGCCGGTCTCCGGTGTGCCGGGCGTGGTGTCTGGGGTGGTCTGGGTCTGGGCCATGCCTCACACCTGCTTGTCGGGGTATGCCGCGCTCATGGTCATGAGCCGCATGAGGGATTCCTGGGTGGCGTCCGCGCGGGTGACCTCACCGGTGATCCGGCCTTCGGCCATGGTGTAGATCCGGTCGCACAGGCCCAGGAGTTCGGGGAGTTCGGAGGAGATGACGAGTACCGCCTTGCCCTGGGCGGCGAGTTCGGCGATGACGGAGTAGATCTCCGCCTTGGCGCCGATGTCGATGCCCCGGGTGGGTTCGTCGAGGATCAGCACCTCCGGATCGGCGAAGATCCACTTGCTGAGGACGACCTTCTGCTGGTTGCCGCCGCTGAGCTTGCCGGTCTCCGCGAACACCGAGGGGGCCTTGATGTTCATGGTCCGCCGGAACGTTTCGGCCGTCCGGGCCTCCTCGTGCCGGTCGACCCAGCCCCGCCGGGCGACCTTGCCGAGGGCGCTCAGCGAGATGTTCCGGCTGATGTCGTCGCCGAGGTTGAGGCCGAGCTGCTTGCGGTCCTCGGTCACGTACGCGATGCCGTGCCCGATCGCCTCCGGCACCGTCCGGGTACGGATCTCCCGGCCGTGCAGCCGCACCCGGCCCCCGGTCCACCGACCGTACGAGCGGCCGAAGACGCTCATGGCCAGTTCGGTGCGGCCGGCGCCCATGAGGCCGGCCATGCCGACGATCTCGCCCCGACGGACGTGCAGCGAGGCGCCGTCGACCACGTTGCGCCGGTGGTCGATCGGGTGCTGGACGCTCCAGTCCTCGATCTCGAAGGCGACCTCGCCGATCTGAGGAGCGCGCTCGGGGTAGCGGTGTTCCAGATCGCGGCCGACCATGCCGCGGATGATCCGCTCCTCGGAGATCCCCTCGGAGCCGATCGTGATGGTCTCGATGGTCCGCCCGTCGCGCAGGATGGTGACGGCGTCGGCGACCCGGGCGATCTCGTTCAGCTTGTGCGAGATGAGGATGCAGGAGACGCCCTGAGCCTTGAGTTCGAGGATCAGGTCCAGGAGCTTGCGGCTGTCCTCGTCGTTCAGGGCGGCCGTCGGCTCGTCCAGGATGAGCAGCTTGACCTTCTTGGCGAGCGCCTTGGCGATCTCGACCAACTGCTGTTTGCCCACGCCGAGATCGGCGATCCTGGTGTGCGGGCTCTCGTCCAGTCCGACCTGCCGGATCAGCGCGGCGGCGTGGGTCAGCGTCCGGTGCCAGCCGATGAAACCCCGGGTGGCGTGCTCGTTGCCGAGGAAGATGTTCTCGGCGATGGACAGGTACGGCACCAGCGCGAGTTCCTGGTGGATGATCACGATGCCGCGCTGCTCGCTGGCCCGGATGTCCTTGAACCGGCAGGGCTCGCCTTCGAAGTGGATCTCGCCCTGGTAGCCGCCGTGCGGGTGTACCCCGCTGAGCACCTTCATCAGCGTGGACTTGCCGGCGCCGTTCTCGCCGCAGACGGCGTGCACCTCACCTGCGGCGACGGTCAGGTTGACCTCGGAGAGGGCCTTGACGCCGGGAAACGACTTGCTGATCGACCGCATCTCGAGAACGGGTCGGGCCATGGTTGTGCATCCGTATCGTCGGGGGCGGTGCGGTGCCGGGCGGTCTCCCGGGAGCCGCACCGCCGGTTCGGTGTCGCCGGACGGACCCGTGGGTCCTGCCCCGCGGGCTACTTGAGCTGGTCCGCGGTGTACTGGCCGCTGTCCACCAGGACCTTCTGGTAGTTCTCCTTGTCGACGCTGACCGGCTGGAGCAGCTGCGCCGGTACGGTCTTGACGCCGTTCTCGTACTGACCGGTGTCGTTGACCTCGGGCTTGCCGCCGGTCAGGAGCGCGTCGCCCATCTGGACCGCGGCCTTGGCGAGTTGACGGGTGTCCTTGTAGACGGTCTGGGTCTGCTCGCCCGCGATGATCGACTTCACCGACGCCAGCTCTCCGTCCTGGCCCGTGACGACGGGCAGCGGCCGGCCGGCGCCGTAGCCGACGCCCTTGAGCGAGGAGATGATGCCGATCGATATGCCGTCGTACGGCGAGAGCACGGCGTCGACGCGGGCGGCGGTGTACGACTTGCTCAGCAGGTTGTCCATCCGGGACTGGGCGAGACCGCCGTCCCAGCGCAGTGTGGCGATCTGGTTGAAAGAGGTCTGTCCGCTCTGCACGACCAGCTTCTTGCTGTCGATGTACGGCTTGAGGGCGCTCATCGCACCGTTGAAGAAGAACGTGGCGTTGTTGTCGTCCGGCGAGCCGGCGAACAGCTCGATGTTGAAGGGGCCCTTGCCGTCCTTGAGCCCGAGCTTGTCGACGATGTAACTGCCCTGGAGGACACCGACCTTGTAGTTGTCGAAGGTCGCGTAGTAGTCGACGTTCTTCGTGCCGCGGATCAGCCGGTCGTAGGAGATGACGGGGATGTGGGCGTCGGCGGCCTTCTGCAGCACGTTGGTGAGCGAGGAACCGTCGATGGCCGCGATCACCAGCAGCTTGGCTCCCTTGGTGATCATGTTCTCCACCTGGGAGACCTGGTTCTCCACGACGTTGTCGCCGTACTGGAGGTCGGTCTTGTAGCCCTTGGCCTGGAACTCCTTGACCATGTTGGTGCCGTCGTTGATCCAGCGTTCCGACGACTTGGTCGGCATCGCGATGCCGACGAGGCCCCCCTTGGCATCTCCACCGGCTCCGCCGTCGCCCCCTCCGTTGGCGCTCTGGCCGCAGGCCGCCAGCGACAGCGTGAGGCCCACGGTGACAAGGCCGGCTGAAAGCTTCCGCACAGTTCCTCCAGTGATGTTCCGCGACCGGCACGGTGCGACCCGGCTGGGCGACCGGAAGCGGTCGAGCGGGGGCCGGCCGGGGAGTCGATTCCTCGCGCTGTGCGAAGTCGGTGGCAGTGGCTCCGGCCTGGCGATACCTGAGTGTTAACGCTCACAACTGTGTCGTCAAGGGTCTGTTCGGATCACCGTCGGGTTAACTGCGGTGCGGGCGATCAGCCACTGTGTCCTGGCCCCGGGCCGGGCGGCGGGCGGCTCTTCGGAGCGGCCGGCTGCGGGCCGCAGTGCCCCTGCCCGCCGGAGGGCGTACCCCGTTGCACGTGCTCGTCCGTCAACACCCACGCCGTCTTGGCAGGCGGTCGGTGGCGTACCGTAGCCCGGAGTCGAGGAGGGAAGTGCGCGTGGGAAACGACAGTGCCGGGACCGAGCGGCGCCAGCCCGTGATGGCGGACGTGGCGAAAGTGGCCGGCGTGTCCCACCAGACGGTGTCCCGGGTGCTCAACGGGGCCCCGCACGTGCGGCCCGGCACCCGGGACCGCGTGCTCGCCGCGATCCGTGAGCTGGACTACCGGCCCAATTCCGCCGCCCGCGCCCTGGTCACCCGCCGTTCGCAAACCCTCGGCGTGGTCAGCTTCAAATCGACCCTGTACGGTCCCGCCTCGATGCTGGACGGCATCGAGCAGGCTGCGCGCAGCGCGGGGTATTCCGTCAGCGTGACGAGTCTGCGCTCCCTGGACGGACGCTCGGTCCAGGAGGCCGTCGACCGGCTGCGCGACCAGGGCGTGGAAGGCGTGGTCGCGATCGCGCCCCAGATCACCGCGGTCAGCGCGGTGGCCAAGCTCTCCAGCTCGGTACCGGTCGTCGCGGTCGGACCCGGCAGTCAGTCCCGGGTCCCCATGGTCTCGGTGGACAACCGGTCCGGCGCCGAAGCGGCCACGAGGCACCTGCTCGATCTGGGTCACCGTACGGTGCACCACCTGGCCGGTCCGGCCGGCTGGAGGGAGAGCCAGGACCGCCAGGAGGGCTGGCGCAGTGCGCTGGAGACTGCCGGAGCCCCCGTACCGCGTGTGGAGCCCGGCGACTGGAGTGCGCGCGCCGGCTACCAGGCGGGTTTGCGGATCGCCGAACTGGACGACGTCACCGCGGTCTTCTGCGCCAACGACCACATGGCGCTCGGCCTGCTGCGCGCCCTGCACGAGGCCGGCCGCTCGATCCCGGGCGACATCAGCGTGGTCGGTTTCGACGACATTCCCGAGGCGGCCTACTTCACCCCGCCCCTGGCCACGGTGCGGCAGGACTTCGGCGAGCTCGGCCGCCGGGCCCTGGAGCTGCTCGTCGAGGAACTGGAGGGCGGCGCGGCCGCCCGCACCCACGTGCGGATCGCGCCCGAGATGGTGCTGCGCCGCAGCGCGGGGCCTGTGGCCCCCCGGCGTTGAGCCGGAAGCGTCGGACCAGGAACTGACCACCCCCGGGGCCGCGCTCTCCGCCGCGTCTGCGGGCAGCGCGTTGGTCGAAGGCTTCGGTGTTCCTTGACAGGTGGAATGTGAACGCTAACAATTTGGCTCATCCCGGAAGAAGCCCGCCTTCAACTCGGCTGGAAGCGCTACGGATTTCCGATGTGAAGGATGAGGAAGTGGCCTTGATCCCTGCCGTCGGGGGTGGATCCGGCCGTCCATGCCGCGTGCGCGCGGCGGATTGAGGCGGCCGACCGGATCGTCGGGCAGCCGGCCGGCGTCGAGAGCCGCAACGCGTGCACCGCCGGGTACGGAGGCGGTCTCCAGGACGACGGTTACCCGAGCGAGGGTGCTGCGCGGCCCTGCACCCGGGTCGTCGTCGGGGCCCTGGAGCAGGGGTGCTCCGGGTGGTGTACCTGCCCGGCCCCCGGCCGGGTCGACGCCGACGCCGGGCCGACGCCGAGTGCCGCGCCCCGGGGGATCCGGCCCCGCCCCTTCCTAGTCGACAACGCGCGCCCGTGCGGCGGGCGTCACCCCCCTCCCCGAGCTGAACGGAGTAGTCGCGTGTCGCGAGACGCACTCGAATCACCTGGTGTAGTGACGGTGACCCGGGAGGCTGCCGCAGAGCTCCCGGACGGGCGGCGCATCACCCGCTGGACGTTCGGCTCCCGGGAGGGAGTGACCGCGGAGGTCCTCAGTCTGGGAGCCCGCTTGCAGGCCCTCTACGCGCCGGACCGGGACGGGCGGTGTGCCAACGTCGTGCTGGGCTGCGAGAGTACGGCGGACCTGTTCGGGGAGGCCGCCTACTTCGGCGCGACGGTCGGCCGCTACGCCAATCGCATCGCCGGCGGAACGCTGCCCCTCAACGGCACGACGCACCGGCTGGCGACCCAGCAGGGCGGACACACCCTGCACGGCGGACCGGACGGCTTCGCCACTCGGCTCTGGGACGGCGTGCCGGTCCGTGAGGGCAGGCGGGCCGGCGTCCGCTTCCGCCTGGTCAGCCCCGACGGCGACCAGGGATTCCCGGGCGCCCTCACGGCGGAGGTCACGTACCTGCTCGGCCCCGACGGAGAACTCTCACTCGGCTACCGGGCGACCACGGATGCTCCGACCGTCGTCAACCTCACCAACCACATGTACCTCAACCTGGCCGGCGAGGGCTGTGGGACGGTGCTCGGCCACCGGCTGCGGGTCGAGGCCGCCCGTTACTCTCCCGTGGACGCAGAGCTGATTCCGCTCGGTCCGGCCGAGCCCGTCACCGGCACGCCGTTCGACCTCCGCGAGGCGCGGGCCATCGGTGGTCGCATCACCGAGGAACACCCGCAGATCCGCCGGGCCGGCGACGGCTTCGACCACAACTGGGTGCTCGACGGAACCGGGCTCAGGCGGGCCGCTGTCCTGAGCCATCCCGACAGCGGCCGACGCGTCGCATGCCTGACGACGGAGCCTGGGCTCCAGGTCTACACCGGAAACCATTTCGACGGCTCGCTGGTCGGCCGTTCCGGTCGCCCCTACTTCGCGTACGCGGGCATAGCGCTGGAGACCCAGCACTTTCCGGACTCGCCCAACCGTCCCGAGTACCCCTCCACCCACCTGCGCCCGGGGGAGGAGTACCGCTCGACGACGGTGTACCGCTTCTCGGCCGGGTAGAGGGTGCTGACCGAGACGCATAAGGCGCTGTGGTTCGCGCGCGACGGAGCCGGGCCGTGGGATGCAGCGGCCCGGCTTGCGGGGCGCAGCGGTTCAGCGGGCGCCGAGGAGGTGTTCGAGGGCGAGCTGGTCCAGCTGCTCGAAGGCCATGCCGCGTCCGGCGGCGGCATCGACGTCGAACGCCTCGAAGGCGGACCGGTCGGCCAGCAGCCCGGCCAGGCCGTCCGCGGCGGTGGGGAGGGCGAGTTCGGGGAGACGGGAGGCGGTGAGCGCGGCCCGGACCTCCGGGTCGGCCCGGAAGGCGCGGGCACGCTCCGCCAGGAGCAGGTAGTTGCGCATGCAGGCGGCCGCCGAGGCCCAGACGCCGTCGGAGTCCTCGGTGCGCGGCGGCTTGAAGTCGAAGTGGCGGGGGCCGTCGTAGCCGGCCGATTCCAGAAGGTCGACCAGCCAGAAGGCCTGGCGCAGATCGCCCGCGCCGAAGCGCAGGTCCTGGTCGAACTTCATGCCGGACTGGCCGTTGAGGTCGATGTGGAACAGCTTGCCGTGCCACAGGGCCTGGGCGATGCCGTGCGGGAAGTTCAGCCCCGCCATCTGCTCGTGGCCGACCTCCGGGTTGAGGCCGACCCGCTCGGGCCGCTCCAGCTCGTTGATGAACGCCAGGGCGTGGCCGACGGTGGGCAGCAGGATGTCGCCGCGCGGCTCGTTGGGCTTGGGCTCGATCGCGAAGCGCAGGTCGTACCCCTGGCTCTCGACGTACTCGCCCAGCAGGTCGAAGGCCTCCTTCAGCCGGTCGAGGGCGGTGCGCACGTCCTTGGCCGCGCCCGACTCCGCGCCCTCGCGGCCGCCCCAGGCGACGTAGACCGAGGCGCCGAGTTCCACGGCCAGGTCGATGTTGCGGATCGTCTTGCGCAGCGCGTACCGGCGGACGTCCCGGTCGTTGGCGGTGAAGGCGCCGTCCTTGAACACCGGATGGGTGAACAGGTTGGTGGTGGCCATCGGCACCTTCAGCCCGGCGGTGTCGAGTGCGGTGCGGAAGCGCTTGACCGCCTGCTCGCGTGCCGCGTCGCCGGCCGCGAAGGGGATCAGGTCGTCGTCGTGGAACGTGACGCCGTAGGCGCCGAGCCCGGCCAGCCGCTCCACGGTCTCGACCGGGTCGAGGGCCGGCCGGGTGGCGTCGCCGAAGGGATCCCGGCCCTGCCAGCCGACGGTCCACAGGCCGAAGGTGAACCTGTGCGCGGGAGTGGGGACGAGCGGGTCGCTGGTCATGAATGTCTCCGGTTCAGGGCCGAGGGCTATTTGTAATGGCGAAAAACAAATTAGTATGCGGAGACGCCAGAAGGAACCCCACCGGAGGAACGCATGTCTGCTCAGCGTGTCGTGATCGGTGTCGACAGCTCGACCCAGTCGACCAAGGCCCTCGCCGTCGACGTGGAGACCGGCGCCGTCCTGGGCGAGGGCCGCGCCGCGCACGCCGTCAGTGCGGGCGCCGGACGCGAGAGCGACCCCGAACAGTGGTGGCGGGCGCTCGGCGAGGCCGTGGCGGGCACCGGCTGGGCGGATCGCGCCGCCGCCTGCTCGATCGCCGGCCAGCAGCACGGCCTGGTCACCCTCGACGCATCCGGCCGGCCGGTGCGCCCGGCGCTGCTGTGGAACGACGTACGCTCCGCCCCGCAGGCCGCCGAACTCGCAGCCGCGTTCGGCGCGGCAGAGCTCGCCCACCGCACCGGAAGCGTCCCGACGGCCGCCTTCACGGCGGCCAAGTGGGCTTGGCTGCACGCGACCGAGCGGGCCGTCGCCGACCGCGTCGCGGCCGTCCGGCTTCCCCACGACTTCCTGACGGAACGGCTCACCGGTGAGGCGGTGACGGACCGCGGAGACGCGTCGGGAACCGGCTGGTGGGGCCCGGACGGCTACGACAAGGACGTCCTCGGCCGGATCGGCCTCGACCCGGGGCTGCTGCCACAGGTCCTGCCGCCGGGCGTCCCGGCGGGCGTCGTCCGAGCCGGGATGCCGCTGCGCGAGGGCGCGCTGGTGGCCACCGGGACCGGCGACAACATGGCCGCCGCCCTCGGGCTGGGCCTGACCCCCGGACGTCCGGTACTGAGCCTCGGCACCTCCGGCACCGTCTACGCCGTCGGCCGGACCCGGCCCGCCGACCCGAGCGGAACCGTCGCCGGCTTCGCCGATGCCCTCGGCGGCTGGCTGCCGCTCGCCTGCACGCTCAACTGCACCCTCGCCGTCGACCGCTTCGCCGCCCTCGTCGGCCGCGACCGCGAGGACGTCGAGCAAGGAGGCACCGTCGTGGTGCTTCCCCATCTGGACGGCGAGCGCACCCCGGACTTCCCGCACGCCTCCGGCCTGGTCCACGGCCTGCGCCACGACACCACGCCGGGGCAGCTGCTCCAGGCCGCCTACGACGGCGCCGCCCACGCCCTGCTCGCGGCCCTGGACGACGTACTGCGAGCCGGAGGCGAGAGCCCGGCCCCCGACGAACCCCTGCTGCTGATCGGCGGCGGAGCCCGCGGCCGGGCCTGGCAGCGGACCGTCCTGCGGCTGTCCGGCCGAGCGGTCCAGGTGCCCGAGGTCCGGGAACTGGTCGCGCTCGGGGCAGCGGCCCAGGCCTCCGCACTGCTCACCGGTGAGCCGGCCGACGCCGTTGCCCGGCGCTGGCGGACCGCCGAGGGCCGGGTGCTGGACCCGGTGGCCCGTGACGACGACACCCTCGAACGGATCACCAGTACGCTGCGGCGGGCGCGGGCGTTGCAGGAGGTCCCGCCGGGACAGCGATAGGAGGGCCGGGTCGATGACGGGGACCGGCAGGGCGAGCGGGGGCGCGGAGGCCGCGCCCGCCTCGCAGCAGGGGATGCGCCGGCAGAACCTCGCGGCGGTGATCGGCGCGGTCGCCGCGCACGGACCGCTCTCCCGGGCGGACGTCGCCGGGCACACGGGCCTGACCAGGCCGGCCGTCTCCTCCATGGTCGACGAGCTCATCGGCCGCGGGGCACTGACCGAGACGGAGACCGCGCCCAGCGGACGGGTCGGCCGCCCCGGACGGGGGCTGGTCCTGAACGACCGGGGTCCCGCGGGCCTCGGACTGGAGATCGGCGTCACCCATCTCGCCGCGTGCGTCGTGGACCTGCGCGGTGAACCCCGGGTGTGGCGTCGGGCGGAGCGGGCCAACGCGGGCCGGCCGGCCGGAGAGGTGCTGGCGGAGGCCGCCGCGCTGGGCGCCGAGGCGGAGGCCGAGGCCGCAGCCCTCGGCCTGCGCGTCGAGGGCCGCGTCCTGGCCGTGCCGGGGGTGGTGCCGAACGCGCCGGGCGGGCTGGTCGCGAACGCGCCGAACCTCGGCTGGCAGGCCGTCCGCCCCGCCGACCACTGGCCCGACCCCGACACCGTGCCCGAGCCGGAGAACGAGGCCAACCTCGGGGCGCTGGCCGAGCAGTGGCACCGGGGAAACCCCGCCGAGACCTTCGTACACGTCTCCGCCGAAGCCGGCATCGGTGCCGCACTGGTCATCGGAGGGCAGCTGTTCCGGGGCGCCCGCGGCTTCGCGGGCGAGCTCGGCCACCTGCCCGTCCACCCGGAGGGAGCCCCGTGCGCCTGCGGGGCACGCGGCTGCCTGGAGCAGTACGCGGGCGAAGCGGCCGTGCTGCGCGAGGCCGGGCTGGGAGACGTAGGAGACCCGGTGGCCCTGCTGGCCGAGCGGGCGGCCGCCGGGGACGCGGCGACCCTGCGGGCCCTGGACCGCGCGGGACGGGCCCTCGGCCTCGCCCTGACCTCGGCGGTCAACCTGATCGACCCGGACGGCCTCGTGCTGGGCGGCGCCTACGCGGAACTCGCCGACTGGCTCCTCCCGTCGGTACGCGCAGAACTTGCCGCCCGCATCACCGTCCGGCCCTGGACCCCGGAGGCGGTACGCCCCTCAGCCCTGGGGCGCCGCGGACCGGTGCTGGGCGCGGCCTGGTCGACGGTCCGGCAGATCATCGCCGATCCCGCTCGCCTGCCCGCGCGCTAAGGGTGACCGAGGCCCCGGTTCACAGCCCCTGCGCCAACCGGTGGTACGCCTGGTTCCAGCGGAGATCTCGCCGGAACTGCTTCGGGGTGGTGCTCTCGTCGATGAGCGCGAGTTCCAGGCGGAGCATCTCGGCCAGGTCGTCGAGGTGGTCGGAGGTGAGGGCGGTGCTGAGGACGGTGTGGTGCGGTCCTCCGGCCGTCAGCCAGGATTCGGTGGAGGTCCGCAGGTCGGGGCGGGGCCGCCAGACCGCGCGGGCCACGGGCAGGGCGGGCAGCGGGTGAGGGGGTGACACCACGTCCACGTCGTTGGCGATCAGGCGGAAGCGGTCGCCGAGGTCGGCGAGGCCGACCACCACGGCCGGGCCGGGGGCGGCGTCGAACACCAGGCGCACCGGGTCCTCCCGCCCGCCGATGCCGAGCGGGTGGATCTCGCAGCCGGGCCTGGCGGCCGCGAGGGTGGGGCACACCTCCAGCATGTGCGCGCCGAGGATGAGCTCGTTGCCCGGTGTCAGATCGTAGGTGTAGTCCTCCATGAAGGAGGTGCCGCCCGGGAGGCCGGTGGCGGCCACCTTGAGGGCGCGCAGCAGCACGGCGGCTTTCCAGTCGCCCTCTCCTCCGAAGCCGTACCCCCGGGCCATGAGCCGCTGGACCGCGAGACCGGGCAGCTGGCGCAGCCCGCCCAGGTCCTCGAAGTTGGTGGTGAAGGCCCTGAAGCCGCCCGCTTCCAGGAAGGCGCGCAGGCCGGCCTCGATGCGGGCCGCGTAGCGCAGCGAGTCGTGCCGGTCGCCTCCGGGCCGCAGTTCCGGCGCCAGGTCGTAGAGGTCCTCGTACTCCTTGACGAGGGCGGTCACCTCGGCCTCGTCCGCCGTGTCGACGACCTCCACCAGGTCGTTGACGCCGTAGGTGTTGACGGAGACGCCGAAGCGCAGCTGCGCCTCGACCTTGTCGCCTTCGGTGACGGCCACGTCGCGCATGTTGTCGCCGAAGCGGGCGACCTTGAGGGTGGCCAGTTCGGATCGTGCGGCGGCCGCACGCGCCCAGACCGCGATGCGTTCGGTCGTCACCGGGTCGGTGACGTGTCCGGCCACGGTCTTGCGGGGTACGCCGACACGGGCCTGGATGTGCCCGAACTCGCGGTCCCCGTGCGCGGCTTGGTTGAGGTTCATGAAGTCCATGTCGATGGTGTCCCAGGGCAGGGCCACGTTCGACTGGGTGTGGAGGTGCAGCAACGGCTTGCGCAGCGCGTCCAGTCCGGCGATCCACATCTTGGCCGGCGAGAAGGTGTGCATCCAGGCGATGAGCCCGATGCACCGGTCCTCGGCGTTGGAGTCGAGGCACACCCGGCGGATGGCGTCGGCGTCGGTCAATACCGGCTTCCACACCACGCGCGCGGGAATGCCGGAGGGGTCGGCCAGGGCGGCGGCGATCTGCCGTGACTGGTCGGCGACCTGCTTCAACGTCTCCTCTCCGTACAGGCCTTGGCTGCCGGTGAGGAACCAGATCTCCTGGGCGGGGGACGCTTGGCTGGACACATGGACTCCTGAAGGTGACGTCCCGCGGCGGTGGTGAGTGCGGCGGGCGGGTGGAGGAAGCGGGAAGGGACGGGGGGCGGGTCAGCCCGTGGTGTGGGCCGTGTCGCGGATCTTCCTCAGGCGGTGCAGCAGGCCGCCGGCGGCGAAGTGGTCGTGCAGGAGCCGGTACTCGGCGAAGAGGGCGTCGTAGGCGTCGGCTCGGGAGGCGTCGGGGGTGTGGACGGCGGGCCGCCGCCGGCCCATGGCGGCGGTGGCCGCTCGTACGTCGGGGTGCGCGCCGGCGGCCACGGCGGCGTGGATGGCCGACCCGAGGGCGGGGCCCTGGTCGGACGCGGCGAGGGAGACGGGGCGGCGCAGCACGTCGGAGTAGATCTGCATCAGCAGTTCGTTCTTGGCCAGCCCGCCGGCGACGATGAACTCGTGCACGGGCACGCCGCCCGCCTCCAGGGCCTCCACGATGACGCGGGTGCCGAACGCGGTGGCTTCGAGCAGCGCGCGGTAGACGTCCTCGGGTCGGGTCGCGAGGGTGAGCCCCACGACGACTCCGGAGAGGTGGTGGTCGACGAGGACCGAACGGTTGCCGTTCAGCCAGTCGAGGGCGACCAGTCCGTGGCCGCCGACCGGCTGTAGGGCGGCTTTGCGGGTCAGCAGGGCGTGCAGGTCCTCGCCGCGGTCGGCGGCCTCGGCGAGGTAGTCGGGCGGGACGCCTTGGTCCAGTACCCAGGCGAAGATGTCGCCGACCGCGCTCTGCCCGGCCTCGTAGCCGTAGGCTCCCTCGACGATCCCGCCGTTGACGACACCGCAGATGCCGGGGACGTCCGCGAGGACGGGCGCGTTGACGACGTGGCAGGTGGACGTCCCCATGATGGCGAGGAGCTGACCGTCCTCGACGGCCCGGGCCGCCGCTGCGGTGACGTGGGCGTCCACATTGCCCGCGGCCACGGCGATGCCGGGGCGCAGCCCCGTCCAAGCCGCCGCCTCGGGGCCGAGCGAGCCCACGCGTGAGCCCAGCGCAGAGAGGGGGAACTCGAGGCGGGTGCGTGCGAAGTCGGCGAACCGGGGGTTCAGCGCGGCCAGGTACTCCTCGCTCGGGTAGGCGCCGTCCTGGTGGATCCCCTTGTACCCGGCCGTGCAGGCGTTGCGGGACTCGGCGCCGGTGAGCTGCCACACGATCCAGTCGGCGGCCTCGATCCACCGCGCGCAGGCTTCGTAGACGAGCGGATCCTCCTCCAGGACCTGGAGGGCCTTCGCGAACTGCCACTCGGAGGAGATCCGGCCGCCGTAGCGGGCGATCCACTTCTCCCCGCGGGCGTGCGCGAGTTCGTTGATGCGGTCGGCGTGCGACTGGGCCGCGTGGTGCTTCCACAGCTTGGGCCACGCGTGCGGCCGTCCGGCGAGCTCCGTCTCGGCGAGGGGGGTCCCGTCGGCCAGCGTGGGCAGGACGGTGCACGCGGTGAAGTCGGTGGCGATGCCGATCACCGCGGCCGGATCGACCCCGGCCGCCGCCACGGCCTCCGGGACGGCGTGACGCAGTACGTCCCGCCAGTCCTGGGGGTGTTGCAGGGCCCAGTCCGGCGGCAGGTGCGCACCGCCGTGCGGCAGGTGCCGGTCGATGACGCCGTGCGGGTAGGCGTGGACCGCCGCGGCCAGCTCCTGACCGTCGCGCACCCGCACCACCACGGCGCGGCCCGACAGCGTGCCGAAGTCGACGCCGACGGTGTACTGCTCCGGTTCCCCGGAGTACGGGGTGGGCGCGAGGAGATGGGGTGACGTCAACAGAGTGCCTTTCGAAGGAGCCGGGGGCGGCAGGCGGAGCGGCAGAGAGAGCGGCAGACAGGGCGGCAGTCGGCCGGCAGGCGGAGTTGCCGCCCGCGATCCTGGCAGTCGGCGGGTGATCCCTCCGTAGTGTGAGCGCTAACAATTTCAGAGGCAAGGGGTCCGTGCGGGTTCGTGCGAGCTCCGACGGCACAGCGGCGGTAACGGACAGATAACGTGCGCAAGAGGGTTGAGAACGCAGCTTGTTAACGCTCACAATGCGACGGCGCCCCCTCCCTGGGGCACCCCTCTCCTGCCGACCCCGCCCCGACCCGCCCGGCCCCGACGCCGACCACCCCGGCCGTCGCGCGGCGCGGCACCCCCGGGACTCCTCTTGGGCGCAGCCCGGCCCCGGCCGTGCGGCGCCTCTTCCGTTGCACCTCGAAAGGACCCTCGACATGGCCCGCAGAGCAGCTCTCGTCCTCACCACCGCCCTTCTCGCCTCCTCGGCGCTCACCGCCTGCTCGACCGAGAGCCCCGCCCCCGCCCCCGGCTCCTCCTCGGCGGCCAAGGGAAGCTCCGGAGAGGCGATCACCCTCGGCTTCGCCCAGGTCGGCGCCGAGAGCGGTTGGCGCACCGCCAACACCAAGTCCGTACAGGAGGCGGCGAAGAAGGCCGGGATCACCCTGAAGTTCTCCGACGGGCAGCAGAAGCAGGAGAACCAGATCAAGGCGATCCGCACCTTCATCCAGCAGAAGGTCGACGTCATCGCCTTCTCGCCGGTCGTCGAGTCCGGCTGGGACACGGTGCTGAAGGAGGCCAAGGACGCGGGCATCCCGGTCATCCTCACCGACCGCGCCGTGGACACCAAGGACACCTCCCTCTACAAGACCTTCCTGGGCTCCGACTTCGTCAAGGAGGGCAAGTCCGCGGGCGAGTGGCTGACCGGTGCCTACGCGAACGAGCAGGGCCCGGTCAACATCGTCGAGCTCCAGGGCACCACGGGCTCCGCACCCGCCAACGACCGCAAGGCCGGCTTCGCCGACGCGATCCGCGCCGACGGCAAGTTCAAGATCGTCGCCTCGCAGACGGGCGACTTCACCCGCGCCAAGGGCAAGGAGGTCATGCAGGCGTTCCTGAAGTCCCAGAAGGACATCGACGTCCTCTACGCCCACAACGACGACATGGCCCTCGGCGCCATCCAGGCCATCGAGGAGTCCGGCAAGAAGCCCGGGACGGACATCAAGGTGATCTCGGTGGACGGGATCAAGGACGCCTTCGTCGCGATGACCGAGGGCAAGATCAACGTCGTGGTGGAGTGCAACCCGATGCTCGGCGACCAGCTGATGGAGCTGACCAAGAAGGTCGCGGCCGGGGAGAGCGTGCCGACTCGTGTCGAGACCGTGGAGGGCGTCTTCCCGCAGGACAAGGCCGCGGCGGCGCTGCCGTCCCGGAGCTACTGAGACCGCACGCGCCGACTCCGGGGGAGGCCGAGCGGCCCCCTCCACCGTCCGGAGCGCGCTCCATCACCCACCCACGAGAGGAGGCCGGATGGCACCCCCGTCCACCCCACGGCCCACGGACGACGCGAGCCCGCGGCCGGTCCTGGAAGCCCTGGACATCCGCAAACAGTTCCCGGGCGTGCTCGCCCTCGACGGAGTCGCCCTGCGGCTCTTCCCCGGTGAGGTGCACGCCCTCATGGGCGAGAACGGCGCCGGGAAGTCCACGTTGATCAAGGTGCTCACCGGTGTCCACCCCGTCGAAGGCGGCACCATCCTCGTCGACGGCCGGCCCCACGCCTTCGCGGACCCCCTCCAGGCGCAGCAGGCCGGAATCAGCACCGTCTACCAGGAGGTCAACCTCTGCCCGAACATCTCGGTCGCCGAGAACATCCTCATCGGGCGCGAACCGCGCCGCTTCGGTCTCATCCACTGGTCCGCCCTGCGGCAGCGGGCGGCAGAGCTCCTGACGGAACTGGACCTCGACCTCGACGTCACCGGTCTGCTCGGCTCGCACTCCCTGGCGGTGCAGCAACTGGTCGCCATCGTCCGGGCGGTGGACGTCTCGGCGAAGGTGCTCGTACTGGACGAACCCACCTCCAGCCTGGACCGCGAGGAGGTCGCCCAGCTCTTCACCCTGGTGCGGCGCCTGCGGGACCGGGGTGCGGCCATCCTGTTCGTCACACACTTCCTCGACCAGGTATTCGATCTCTGCGACCGCGTCACCATCCTGCGCAACGGCCGCCTGGAAGGCGAGTACCCCATCCGCGAACTCACTCCGGTGACGCTGGTCCAGCGCATGATCGGCGGAGAACTGGCCACCCTCGACCAGCTGTCCGAACGTGCCCACGAGGAAGCGGCCGGACGGGAGACCGGCGAGCCGTTCCTCCGGGCCCGGCAACTGACCCGCACGGGCTCGATCGAACCGTACGACCTCGACATCCATCCCGGCGAGGTCATCGGACTGGCAGGCCTCCTGGGCTCGGGCCGCACCGAGGCGGCGCGCCTCCTGTTCGGCGCGGACGGCGCGGACGGGGGAGAAGTGAGCATCGAGGGCGAGAAGGTGCTCCTGCGCACCCCCCGCCACGCCATCGCCCGAGGCATCGCCTTCTGCTCCGAGAACCGCAAGTCCGAAGGACTGGTGGGCGAGCTCACGGTCCGCGAGAACATCGTCCTCGCTCTGCAGGCCGCCCGAGGCTGGACCAGGCCGCTGGCCCGTCAGAAACAGGACGAACTGGCACGGCACTGGATCGAAGCCCTGGACATCCGCCCCGCCGACCCCGAAGCGCAGGTACGCAACCTCAGCGGAGGCAACCAGCAGAAGGTCCTCCTCGCGCGGTGGCTGCTGACCGAACCGCGGCTCCTGATCCTCGACGAACCCACCCGGGGCATCGACATCGGGGCCAAGGCGGAGATCCAGAAACTCGTGGCCCGCCTGGCGGGCGAAGGCACCGCCGTGGTGTTCATCTCGGCGGAAATCGAAGAGGTCCTGCGCCTGAGCCACCACATCGCCGTGCTCCGCGACCACCGCATGGTGACCACCCTCAGGAACGACGACACCGTCACGCCCGAACGCATCCTCACCACCATCGCCACCGGAACGGACTCATGACCCTCCAGCCCGCCACGTCCGGGGCGGCCGGCGGAATCGGGAGACGGCTGGCCGGCCACCGCCTGCTGTGGCCGACGCTCATCCTT
This sequence comes from Streptomyces sp. NPDC056883, assembly GCF_042788835.1. Taxonomy (NCBI): domain Bacteria; kingdom Bacillati; phylum Actinomycetota; class Actinomycetes; order Kitasatosporales; family Streptomycetaceae; genus Streptomyces; species Streptomyces sp. NPDC056883. The sequence goes on from NZ_JBHUBS010000002.1 coordinate 672,806, forward strand.
CTCGCCCTGCTCCTCGGCAACCTCGCGTTCCACCACGACTTCCTCTCCGTCCGCGTACGCGACGGCCACCTCTACGGCAGCCTCGTCGACATCCTCCAGTTCGGCGCGCCCCTCACCCTGGTGGCGCTCGGCATGACCCTGGTCATCGCCACGCGGGGCATCGACCTCTCGGTGGGTTCCACCGTCGCCATCGCCGGCGCCCTCGCCTGTGGGTACATCTCCACCGCCGCACGACCCGGCGGCGTCGCCACCATGCTCACGGCCGTCGCCCTCGCCCTCGGCGTCGCCCTCGTACTGGGCCTGGCCAACGGCCTCCTCGTGTCCGGACTCGGTGTGCAGCCCATCGTGGCCACCTTGATCCTCATGGTCGCCGGCCGCGGCGTCGCCCAGCTGATCACCGGCGGTCAGATCGTCACGGTGACCAGCGCCCCCTACAAGATGATCGGAGGCGGCTACTGGCTGACCTTCCCGTTCGCCGTCCTCCTGGCGGCCGCCCTCTTCGCGCTCACCGCATTCGTCACCCGTCGCAGCGCACTCGGCATGCTGATCGAGTCGGTGGGCGCGAACCCCGCCGCCAGCCGCCTCGTCGGCATCCGGGCCGGCGGTCTGCTCGCCCTGGTCTACGTCTTCAGTGCGCTGTGCGCCGCCGTTGCCGGGCTGATGATCAGTTCCAACGTCTCCAGCGCCGACGGGAACAACGCCGGCCTGTGGATCGAACTCGACGCGATCCTCGCCGTCGTCGTCGGCGGCACCGCCCTGACCGGAGGACGCTTCTCCCTCGGCGGCACCGTCCTGGGCGCCCTGATCATCCAGACGCTCTCCACCACCGTCTACACCCTGGGCGTCCCGCCCGAAACCACCCTCGTCTTCAAGGCCTTCGTCGTCATCGTCGTCTGCCTCGTGCAGTCCCCGGTCTTCCGGGCCAAGGTCCTGCGCCGCCGCGGGACGACCACTCCCCGATCCCACGCATCGCCGGGCGCCGCCCCGCAGCAGCAGGAGGTACGCGCATGAGCACCGGCATCGCAGGCGCCGCCGCGCACCTCGTCCGCCCCTTCGCGACCGTGTCCCCGCGCACGCGCACCCGTATCCCACTGATCGTCACGGCCGTCCTGCTGGTCGTCATGTTCGGCGTCGGATCGGTGCGCTACGAGGGCTTCCTCTCCGCGCAAGTCGTGCTGAACCTGCTGATCGACAACGGATTCCTCCTGGTCGTCGCGGTCGGGGCGACCTTCGTCATCCTCACCGGCGGCATCGATCTGTCCGTCGGCTCCATGGTGGCCCTGTCGACCATGCTCACCGCCTGGCTGGTCGAGTCGCACGGCTGGCCCCTGGCCACCGTCGTCCCCGCGGTCCTGCTGGTCGGCGCCGCGAGCGGGGCGCTCATGGGCTGGATCATCCACACCTTCGAGATCCAGCCGTTCATCGTCACCCTGGCCGGCATGTTCCTCGCCCGCGGACTCTGCTACACGATCAGCACCGAATCCATCACGATCAGCGACCCCACCACGGCGGGCATCGCACAGACCCGGCTGTACGGCCCGGGGGGACTGTTCGTCTCGATCCCGGTGGTCATCGCCCTGGCCGTGCTGGTGATCGCCTTCGTCGTACTGCACCACACGCGCTTCGGCCGCAACGTCTACGCGCTGGGCGGCAACGAGACCTCCGCACGTCTGATGGGTCTTCCGGTGAGCTCCACCAAGGTCGCCGTGTACGCCGTCAGCGGCCTGTGCTCCGCACTCGGCGGCCTGCTGCTGACCTTCTACATGCTCTCCGGCTACGCCCTCCACGCCATGGGCATGGAGCTCGACGCGATCGCCGCCACCGTGATCGGCGGCACGCTGCTGACCGGAGGCTCCGGCTTCGTCCTGGGCACCGCCCTCGGCGTGCTGGTCCTCGGCACGATCCAGACGGTCGTCAACTTCCAGGGCACGCTCAGCTCCTGGTGGACCCGGATCGTCATCGGCGCCCTGCTGCTCGTGTTCATCGTGCTGCAGCGCCTGATGAGCGGACGCCGCCCCGCCGCCGAATGACTCCCGGCCCGTACCGCCCCCACGGCGACTTGCTCCCTCTCCAGGAGGAGGGGGCAAGTCCTGGGCGGTGGGGGTCATTCTCCGGGGGGAGAGATCCTACGGGCCGTACTCGCGCGGACGATGAGCTCGGGCGCCACCACCAGATGCGTCGACTCGTCGGTCCGGCCTTCGATGTGGTCCAGGAGCAGCCCGATGCTGGCGCGGCCGATCGAGGCGAAGTCCTGACGGATCGTCGTCAGCGGGGGCGGGAAGAACTCCGCCTCGGGGATGTCGTCGAAGCCGGCCACCGCCACGTCCTCAGGCGTGCTCAGCCCGGCCTCCCGCAGGGCCCGTAGCACGCCGAGGGCCATCTGGTCGTTGGCGACGAAGACCGCGGTGAGGCCCGCTCCCCGCCCTCGTGACGCCCGGACCCGCCCCGCGAGCTGCTGGCCGGCCTGGTATCCCGACAGCGGACTCCAGTCGCCGCGCAGCAGGGGCGGCACCTCGGCGCCGGCCTCTCGCAGCGCGTCCTCCCATCCCTGTGTGCGGGCCTCGCTCTCGAGCCAGTCGGGAGGGCCCGCGACGTGCCACACGGTGGCGTGCCCCGACGCGAGGAGATGGTCCGTGATCATGCGGGCGCCGAGGTTCTGGTCCAGCGACACCCCGGGCAGGTCCAGGGTGTGGCCCCCTTCCACGGTGACCACCGGGCACGGTGCTTCCAGGGCCGCCAAGGCCCGCACCGCGTCGCGTTGGGGAGTGACCGCGACGATCCCCTCCACGCCCCACCCGGCGAGGTGCTGCACGGCTTCGGCGAGAGCCGTCCGGGTGGCGGTCCGGAGCGTGACGGCGGACGTCAGATAGCCGCGGTCCCGAGCCGCCTCCTGAACCCCCGCCACGGTGCTGGCGGGCCCGTGCAGGGTGGTGTTCACCGCGATGACGCCCAGGGTGTGGGTGCGGCGGGTGGCCAGGGCCCGGGCTGCCGAGTTGCGGCGGTACCCCAGCTGCTCGATGACCTGGGTCACGACGGCCCGGGTCTTGGCGCTGACGTTCGGGTGGTCGCTGAGCACCCGTGAAACGGTCTGGTGGGACACGCCGGCGACGCGCGCGACGTCCGTCATCGTGGGCGCTCGCGAGACGTCCGGTGGCTGGGTCAACGCTCTTCCTCTCCTCGTCGAGCGGCCCTCTCACGGTACCGAACCAGCCGTGGCCCGCCCATGTCCCGGACCGATCGGGAGACTGCCTACGGGGATCGATGTTGGCGTTCACATTATGCAGCGCTCTCCGCATGTTGTGGGCAGGAATCTTCTCGTACATCTTGAGATCCATGGTTGTTAGCGTTCACAATCTGACAGGGGGTAGCCGCGACTGCACAGCCGCGATGCCTGGTGCGGCCCCCGATCGGTCCAGCCCATTCATGCGCGATCGCGGGCCCGCCGGACTCCGGTCCCGGGAAACCGCCGCGCATGTCGGAGAGACGGTGAGAGCGTAGTGAGCGAGACCCCCCTCAAGGACCTCCGTCGCGAGGTCCTCGCGGCCAACCTGCGCATCCCGGAGGCCGGCCTGGCCACCCTCACCTGGGGAAACGTCAGCGGAGTGGACCGAGACGCCGGTGTCTTCGTCATCAAGCCGTCCGGGGTCTCGTATGCCGATCTCACCGAGGAGGACTTGGTCGTGGTGGCGCTGGAGGACGGCCGCGTGGTCGAGGGGCACCTCAGGCCTTCCACCGACACCGAAACCCATCGGTGCCTCTACCGGGCGTTCCCCTCCATCGGCGGCGTCACCCACACGCACTCGGCGCACGCCGTCGCCTTCGCCCAGGCGCGCCGCCCGATCCCCGTGCTCGGCACGACGCACGCCGACACCTTCAACGGCCCCGTCCCCGTGACGGCCGAGCTCACCGCGGAGCAGTGCGCGAAGGACTACGAGTACAACACCGGGCAGGTGATCGTTGCCCGGCTCGACGGCGACCCCCGCCGGGCGGAGGAGGTCCCCGGAGCGCTCGTCTCGCGACACGGCCCCTTCACCTGGGGCGCCACCGCGAAGGCCGCGCTGGAGAACGCCGTCGTCTGCGAGGCCGTGGCGGAGATGGCGCTGCACACGCTGGCGCTCGGGTCCCGCCTCGGAGAGGCCTCCGAACCGCCGAGGCATCTGCTGGAGCGGCACTTCACCCGCAAGCACGGCCCGGACGCCTATTACGGCAACACCCCTCAGGCCCCGCGCCCCTGAGGCCGGGGCTGTTCTCGGTTGAGGGGTGAGCGGGTGAGGGTCGGTCAACTACCGGTCAACGCAGGTGCCTTGACGCGTCGTCCGGCGGCTGGCTTGAATGGGAGCGCTCCCACTCCAACCCCCCATTCATCGAGGAAGGCCCCACTCGTGCCTCCTGTCACCTCCGTCCGCGGCGTGCCGCGTCGCGCGGCCGCCCTGCTCGCCGGCCTCGCGCTGGCCGCCGGCGGCCTCTCCGCCACAGCCCTCACCGTTCCGGTCGCGGCTGCCGCCCCCGTGACCCTCGCTGCCGACACGCCCGTACGGGTCAACCAGCTCGGCTATCTGCCCGACGGCCCCAAGCGGGCCACCATAGTCGGCTCCGCGACCACCCCGATCGCCTGGCAACTGCGCGACGCCTCCGGCGCGGTGGCCGCCTCGGGCGCCACCACGGTGCGCGGCGCCGACCAGGCGTCCGGGCAGTCCACCCACCTGGTGGACTTCGGTGCGTACACCGGCACCGGCACCGGATACACCCTGGTCGCGGGCGGCCAGAGCAGCCACCCCTTCGACATCTCCGCATCGTTGTACGACGGACTGCGCGCGGACAGCATGTCGTTCTTCTACCAGCAGCGCAGCGGCATCGCGATCGACGCCGCCCTGGCAGGCGGCGGCGCCTACGCCCGTCCGGCCGGACACCTGGGTGTGGCCCCGAACAAGGGCGACACCAGCGTCCCCTGCCAGGCCGGGGTGTGCGACTACCAGCTGGACGTGCGCGGAGGCTGGTACGACGCGGGCGACCAGGGCAAGTACGTGGTCAACGGCGGCATCTCCGTCTGGGAGATGGTCAACTCCTTCGAGCGGGCCCGCCGCTCGGGTGGCGATGCGGCGCTCGGCGACGCGACGCTGAAGGTGCCGGAGCGCGGAAACGGAATACCGGACGTACTGGACGAGGCGCGCTGGGAGCTGGAGTTCCTGCTGCGGATGCAGGTCCCCGCCGGGAAGTCGTCGGCCGGGATGGCCTTCCACAAGATGCACGACGCCAAGTGGACCGCCCTGCCGACCAAACCCGAACTCGATGCCGAACAGCGTGAACTGCACAAGCCGTCGACCGCGGCGACGCTGAACCTGGCGGCCTCCGCCGCGCAGTGCGCCCGGGTGTACGCGTCCTACGACGCCGCGTTCGCCGCGCGCTGTCTGGACGCGGCCCGCCGCGCCTGGACGGCCGCCAAGGCCAACCCGAGCGTGCTCGCGCCGGCGACCGACAACACCGGCGGCGGCGCGTACGAGGACGCCGACGTCTCCGACGAGTTCTACTGGGCGGCGGCGGAACTCCTCGCCACCACGGGCGAGTCGCAGTTCCGGGACGCCGTCACCTCCTCCCCGCACCACACCAAGCCCGCCGACGCGTTCTGGTGGGGCGGCACGGCGACGCTCGGCCGGATCACCCTCGCCACCGTCTCCGGAGCGGCCCTGCCCGCCGACGACACCGCCCGGCTGCGCGGCCTGCTGACCGCGGCCGCCGACGGTCACCTGTCCACCATGGCCGGACAGGGCTATGCGGTGCCGCTGCCCGCCACCGGGTACGTGTGGGGCTCCAACAGCGCCGTCACCAACAACGCCATGGTGCTGGCCGTCGCATACGAGCTCACCGGCCAACAACGCTACCGGTCCGGAGCGTTGGAGTCCCTGGACTACCTGCTCGGCCGCAACGCGCTCGACCTCTCCTACGTCACCGGCTACGGCGACCGCTCCTCCGAGAACCAGCACCACCGGTTCTGGGCGCACCAGAACGACGCCTCGCTGCCGCACCCGCCGGCCGGTTCCTTCGCGGGCGGGCCGAACGCGGGGCTGGAGGATCCGGTGGCCAAGGAGAAGCTCGCCGGCTGCGCACCGGCGGCGTGCTACGTGGACGACATCGGGTCGTACTCCACCAACGAGGTGGCCATCAACTGGAACGCCTCGCTGGCCTGGCTGGCGGCCTTCGCGGCCGAGCGGCGCGGCGCCCCCGCGGCGCCCGTGGTCCAGGTGACACCGGCCACCGTGACCGTCCCGGAGGGCGGTGCGGCACCCGTGGGCGTGCGGCTCTCGGCGGCTCCCGCGCAGAACGTCACGGTGACGGTGGCCCGCAGCGCCGGCGACCAGGACCTGTCGGCAGCCGCGACCCTGGTCTTCACCCCGGCCGACTGGGCCACGGCGCAGCAGGTTTCGATAGCGGCCGCACAGGATGCCGACGCCTCATCGGGCAGCGCGACCTTCACGGCCGGTGGCCCTGGCGTGCAGCCGGCGACGTTCACGGCGACGGAGGCGGACGACGACGCCCCGGCGGCCACCTGCACCGTCGCGTACCGGATCGACAACGCCTGGGGCAACGGCTTCACGGCGACGGCGACCGTGAGCAACACCGGAACCTCGGCGATCTCCGGGTGGACCCTCGGCTGGAGCTTCGCGGGTGATCAGCGGATCGGCAATGCCTGGAACGCCGCGGTGAGCCAGTCGGGCAGCACGGTCACCGCCCGGGACGCGGGGTGGAACGGCACGCTGGCCCCCGGCGGCAGCGTGAGCTTCGGCTTCCAGGCGACGTACTCGGGCACCAATGCGATCCCGACGCGCTACACGCTCAACGGTGCACTCTGTTCCTGACGGACGACGACGGGGTGGAGCCGGGATCGTCATCCCGGCTCCACTCCATCAGGTGCGGGTCCAGCGTTGGTTGTTGCCGTTCGAGCAGGCGTAGAGCTGGATCAGAGTGCCGTTCGCGGTGCCGTTGGCGGCGGCGTCGAGGCAGAGGCCGGACTGGACTCCGACGATGGATCCGTCGGCGTTGAGGCGCCATTTCTGGTTGTCGCCTCCCCAGCAGCTGTAGATCTGGACTTTGGTTCCGTTGCCGGTGCCGCCGGCGTCCAGGCACTTGTTGCCGTAGACCCTGAGCTCGCCCGCGGCGGTGTACGACCACTGCTGGTTGGTGCGGTTGTTGCAGTCCCACAGGTTGAGCTGGGTGCCGTCGGCGGTGCCGGCACCGGGCACGTCCAGGCAGCGGCCGGAGCCGACGCCCTTGATCTGTCCCGCACCGGGCGTGGGGTTCGGCGTGGGGGTGGAGGAGCCGGCGTTGAGTGCGTCGAGCACGGAGGTGTAGGCGGCCTTCTTGCCGCCGTTGCCGTCGAACAGCAGCGGCGACTGCTCCGATCGCCAGGAGTCGGTGTCGCGCACGCCCCAGACGGTGATGCCGAGGCAGCGCGCAACGGCCAGGCAGTCGTTGGTCACGTTGGCGTAGGTCGTGGCCGACGCGCCCTGGATGTCGAGTTCGGTCACGGCCACGTCGACGCCGAGGGCCGCGAAGCTCTGCAGGGTGGTGCGGAAGTTGCTGTTGTAGGGGCTGTCGCTGTTGAAGTGCGACTGGAAGCCGACGCAGTCGATCGGCACGCCGCGCTGCTTGAAGTCCCGCACCATGGCGTACATGGCCTGGGTCTTGGCCCAGGTCCAGTTCTCGACGTTGTAGTCGTTGTAGCAGAGCTTGGCGGCCGGGTCGGCGGCGCGCGCGGTACGGAAGGCGACCTCGATCCAGTCGTTGCCGCTGCGCTGCAGGTTGGAGTCGCGCCGGGCTCCCGAACTCCCGTCGGCGAAGGCCTCGTTCACGACGTCCCACTGGGCGATCTTGCCCTTGTAGTGGGCCATCACGCCGTTGATGTGGTTGTTCATCGCCTGGCGCAGCGTGCTGCCGCTGAGGCTCTGCATCCAGCCGGGCTGCTGGGAGTGCCAGGCCAGGGTGTGGCCGCGGACCTGCTTGCCGTTCTGCACGGCCCAGTTGTAGACGCGGTCGCCGGCGGCGAAGTTGAACTGCCCCTGCTGGGGTTCGGTGGCGTCGATCTTCATCTCGTTCTCGGGCGTCACCGAGTTGAATTCGCGGCCCGCGATCGTGGTGTACGCCGAGTCGCCCAGCCTGCCCGAGGCGATGGCGGTGCCGAAGTAACGGCCGCTCTGCGCCGCCGCGCCGCCGAGCGTGCCCTCGGCGGCGTGCGAGGCCGGCGCCACCAGCATGGCGGCGGAACCGAGGACGCCGACGACCAGGGCCGTCCACAGACCGCCGATCTTCCGGCGGGCGACAGGTGGGGGAATGGCATGTGAGCGCATGAATGAGCCTCCAGGGCAGAAATCACGGAAGGATTGGAGCGCGGCGGAATGAATCCGCGGGAGCGACGCCCGGGTCCCTTGATAAAGGGACGGTCACCAACGGGGCGAATGAATCCAAGGCCGGCACCCGGCACCCGGACGGACGGTCGACACCGCCTCGGACCTCAGTCTGGAAACCCTGCAGAAACAAGTCAAGAGTTTCGAAGGTATTTCGAGATTCCGCCCCTTGTGGAGAGGTCTCATATCCGCTTTTCATGGCCAGATCCTCATCGAAAGTATTTCGATGAGGATCTGGCGACGGTCCCTGAGGAGGGATTCCGTCATAAATGAATATTCGCTTCTGTTCGCATCTTCGGCGAGGGGTCAGTAGCCGTAGATCATCTTGTAGGCGGCCTCCGGCAGGAACTGCCCGGCCGAGGAGCCGGTCCCGACCCCGCAGTTGCCGTCGGACTCGCCGGGGACCTTGATCCACAGCAGCATCTCGGCACCGCCGCCGCGCCGGCTGGGAGTTCCGATCCGGCGGCCGGCGGGGTTGCACCACTGGCCGTTGGAACCGTTGCCGTTGCGGCTGGTGTCGATGACGAACGGCTTGGTGTAGCCGTAGGCGCTCAGGGCGGAGTTGACCGCGTTGCCGTAGGAGGTGTTCTGGTCGGTGGCGAAGTAGTTGGAGACGTTCAGCGCGAAGCCGTGCGCTCCGCCGACACCGGCCGCGACGAGCTGCCGCGCCATGGTCGGGGCGTCGATCCAGCCGGGGTTCCCGGCGTCGAGGTAGACCCAGGTGTGGGGTGCCTTGGCGTTGAACTGGGCGATGGCGTTCTTCAGCATGGCGTTGCGCTCGGCGATCTGGCCGGCCGTCATGCAGCTCTCGTGACCGAGCGCGTCGGGTTCGAGGACGACGACGGCGGGGCGGCTGCCGATGCCACTGGCGAAGGCGGCGATCCAGGTGTCGTACGCGGCGCGGCTCCCGGCGCCGCCGCCGGAGTGACCGGCGCAGATGTCCCGATCGGGGATGTTGTACGCGACCAGGATCGGCAGCTTGTCGGCGGAATCCGCGCGGCCGGCGTAGGCGCCGGTGGCCGCGGCGATGTCACCGCTCCAGTTGCCGAACCAGCGGGCGGCCGGGGCGTCGGCGATGGACGTCCGGATCGCTGCCGCCCGCCCGTCGCCGGGGTTCGCATGGGCCCACCGCAGGGCGGAGTTGTCGGGGTCGGTGTAGAAGCCGCTGGTCATGGTGGTCGGGTCGGCGGCGTGTGCCGGGCCGACGTCGATGACGGCGAGAGCGGCGGCGAGGACACCGGCCAGCAGGGCGGATGTGGCTCGGACGGACCTGAGCATGGTTCTTCCTCCGGTGGGGGTGGGGGAACGGAAGCGCTTCCGGTTTCGATGGGGGTCACGGCGTCGGCCCCGGGTACGTGATGTCGAACCACGCGAAGCGGGCTCGGGCGGTGCAGGGGCGGCCGTTGGAGGTGGCGTAGGGGCCGAGCTGGACGCTGGTGAACAGCGGGGTGAGGAAGGCGGCTTCGACGGTGGCCAGCTCCTGCCGGGTTCCGTCGGATGCCGTGTGGGCGAAGGTGTGGCTGAACCCGCGGATACGGACCTCCAGGCGCACGGGACCCGGAGGGACGGGGGTGCGGGCCAGGAGCTTCGGGCCGTGGAGGAGGCTGACGCCTTCGGTGGTGCGGAGGAAGAGGAGGTGGGTGTCGTCGTCGATGACCACGGCGAGGCCCGCCTGTTCCTCCGGTGCGGCGGGGGTGAAGTGCAGTTCGGTGGAGACGTCGCACTCCGGGTGCAGTTGCGGGCGGGCCAGGAGGGACGGGGTGCTGCGTTCGCCGAGGCGTTCCGGGCGGAGGCTCAGGTGGAGACCCTCGTCGCCCGTGGTCCAGAACGGCGCACGTGGGGTGCGCAGCGCGCTCCAGTCGGGGGAGAGGACGGTGAAGTCGTCGTGGAGGGGGCGGCGGAGATCGGTGTGGACGACGGGGGAGAAGACCGGCCAGCCGTCGTCCCAGGCGATCCAGGCGAGGAAGGTCTCGCGGCCGAGGGCGGAGCCCGGGCGGACTCCCAGGAGGACGGCTCGCCAGTCGCCGTTCGGGGTCTGGACGAGGTCGGCGTGGCCGGTGCAGGTGACCGGGCCCGTGGACGGCGGGAGCACCGGGTTGTCGGGGGCGCCCTCGTAGGGGCCGGTCACGTGTCCGGCCCGGGCGGCGACCACGCTGTGGTCCACATCGGTGCCGCCCTCGGCGGTGAGCAGCAGGTAGCTTCCGTCGATCTTGTAGAGGTGCGGGGCCTCCGACCATCGGGCGCCCGGTCTGCTGCCCGACCACAGGACGTGCTCGGGTCCCGTCAGCCGCCGTTCTCCGGGGAGGTATTCGCGTAACCAGATCTCGGTGCGGCCCGCGGCTTCGTCCACGACGCGTGCGGCGGTGAACCAGGCCCGGCCGTCGTCGTCGAAGAACAGCGACGGATCGAAGCCCTCGCCCTCCAGCCGGTGCGGTTGCGACCAGGGCCCCGCCGGATCGCTCGCCGTGACGACGAAGTGGCCGGCGCCGTCCATCAGCGTGCAGACGAGATGAAAAACCCCGTCATGGTGCCGGATCGTCGGTGCGAACAGGCCGCGTGAGGGCTCGCATCCGCCGAGGTCGAGCTGAGACGGCCGGTCGAGAGCGGAACCGAGGCGCCGCCAGTTCACGAGGTCGCGGCTGTGGAACAGGGGGAGGCCCGGGAACCATTCGAAGCTGGACGTCACCAGGTAGTAGTCCGCTCCCACCCGGCAGACGGACGGATCGGGCCGGAACCCGGGCAGCACGGGATCACCGAACATCGCGGTCATGGGACCGGGACGATCTGGACCGGCACGGACAGCACCCGGTCGGCTCCAGGATGACGTAGGGGGCCTTCCAGGGTGAAGGAGCCTTGGAGCGGAAGGTCGCCGCTGGAGCGGCCGACGGCCACGCCGATCTCCCCGGGCTCCACCCTTCTGCGCAGGTCGAGCCCGGTGAAGGAGGTCCGGTCGGCATGGACGGAGAAGGTGATCCGGGCGGCCCCGCCCGGCGGCAGTTCCACCCTGCCGAATCCGGCGAGCCATCGCTGCGGCCGGACGACGGACGCCACGGGGTCCGAGAGGTACAGCTGGACCACCTCGGTCCCGGTGACCTCGCCGACGTTGCGGACGGTGGCCGACACGGCGACGGCGCCCTTCGTGGTGGTGACGGGATCCACGGAGAGCTCCGAGTAGGCGAAGCTGGTCCAGCTCAGCCCGTGTCCGAAGGGGAACAGCGGGGTCGGGTCCACCGAGCTCCAGTCGGTGTGCCCGCCGAGCTTGGCGTGCAGGTAGGTGCCGGGCTGGCCGCCGACCCGGCGGGGGATGGAGACGGGCAGCCTCCCGGTCGGTTCCGCGGCTCCGCGGATGATCCGGGCCAGCGCCGTCCCGCCCTCTTCTCCCGGGAAGAACGCCTGCACCACGGCCGAGGCCCGCTCCGCCGACGAGCCGAGCGCGTAGGGCCGTCCGGAGACGAGGACCAGGACGGTCGGCACCCCGGAGTCCAGGACGGCGGAGGCGAGTGCGGCCTGGTCGCCGGGCAGGTCCAGGGTCTCGGCGTCACAGCCCTCGCCGGAAGTGCCCCGGCCGAACATGCCGGCCCGGTCCCCGAGCATCAGCACGTTCACGTCCGGATCGTCCGCTGTGATGGTGAACCCGGCAGCGGCCAGCGCTTCTCCGAGGGTCGGGATCGCCACCCCGAGGTCGCCGGGCAGCGCGACGTGGTTGGGGAAGGAGTAGCAGCCGAGGAAGGACTGGGGGTCGTCGGCGTACGGGCCGCTGATCGCCACCCGGCACGGCTGCAGCGGCAGGATGCCGTCGTTGGCCAGCAGCACGGTGGAGCGTTCGGCCAGGAGCCTGGCCAGGGCCCGGTGCTCCGGCGGGTCGAGGTCGACCGGCTCGGGGGTCAGGGGCTTCCAGTCGGGGTCGAGCAGGCCGAGCTCGGCCTTCTGCAGCAGGACCCGCTCCGCGGCCCGGTCGACGAGCTCCTCGGAGATGTCTCCCGATCGGACCAGTTCGGTCAGCGGCTCGCCGTAGCAGCGGGCCGTGGGCAGCTCCACGTCGATTCCGGCGGTGAGCGCCAGCGCGCCGGCCGCGCCGCGGGATCCGGTGACGCCGTGCCGGGTCTCCAGGAAAGAGATGGCGTAGTAGTCGGCGACGACCACACCGCCGAAACCGAGCTCGTCCCTGAGCAGTTCGGTCAGGAGCCTTTGGTCGGCGGCCACCGGGACTCCGTCCACGTCGGTGTAGCTGTTCATCACCGACCGCGCGCCGCCCTCGCGCAGGGCCCGTACGAAGGGCTCGACCAGTACGTCGGCGAACTCGCGCGGCCCCGAGGCGACGGGGGCCATGTTCCGGCCGCCGCGCGAGGCCGAGTACCCGGCGAAGTGCTTGAGCGTGGCGACGATCCCGGCACCTTCCAGACCCTGCACGTAGGCGGTGCCGATCGCTCCGACGAGGTAGGGGTCCTCGCCGATGCATTCCTCGGTCCTGCCCCACCGGTAGTCGCGGACCACGTCGAGCACCGGCGCCAGCCCTTGGTGGACGCCGACCCGCCGCATCCCCGCGCCGATGGCGGCGGCCATCTGCCGCACGAGCCCGGGGTCGAAGGACGCGCCCCAGGCCAGCGGTCCGGGGAAGACCGTCGCCCCGAACGTCATGAACCCGGTCAGGCATTCCTCGTGGGCGACCGCCGGGATGCCGAACCGGCCGGATCCGGTCACCTGTTGCTGGAGCGAGGCGAGGCGTTCCATTCCGGCTTCCGCCGAAATCGGCGCGGTGCCGTACACCCGGGTGAGCTGGCCCAGCCCGTGCGCGACGATGTCGTCGAGGCCGGGGGCGGACTCGCCCGAATCGTCCTCCATCGGCGCGACCGGTGTTCCCGGATCGGAGGGCAGCGCCCAGAATCCGGCGAGCTGACCCGTCTTCTCCTCCAGCGTCATCCGTTTCAGCAGATCGGCGACTCGTGCGGACACGGGCAGCAGGGGGTCGCGCCAGGGCTCGGTCAAGGAGTTCTCCTAGAAGCGGGGCGGGGCGGTGGAGAGCCGGACCTTGAGCTCGGTGGAGAGCTCCATCCGGGGGCTGACCAGGGGCTGGCCGTCCAGGAGCTGGAACAGGGTGCGGGCGGCGACCCGGCCCATCTCCTCCAGCGGCTGGCGCACCGTCGTCAGTGGCGGTGACAGCCATTCGCACATCGGCAGGTCGTCGAAGCCGACCACGCTGAGGTCCTGCGGGATGTTCAACCCGCCCTGCCGGGCGGCTTCGTAGACGCCCATCGCCTGCTGGTCGCTGCCGGCGAACACGGCGGTCGGTGGCTCGGGAAGGGCGAGCAGTTCCCGGGCACACCGGAATCCGCCCTCGTGCTGGAAATCGCCGAACCGGATCAGGCCGCGGTCGACCTCGATCCCGGCCCGCTCCAGGGCGGCCCGGTACCCGTCGATGCGGGCCTGGCTGCAGAGCATCTCCTTGCGCCCGCCGATCGTGGCGATCCGGCGGTGCCCCAGCGCCAGCAGGTGCTCGGTGGCGGCCAGGCCGCCGGCCCAGTTGGTCGCTCCGATGCTCGGCACGCCGTTGCCCGGCAGGTCGATCGGGTCGATGACGACCAGCGCCACCCCGGCCTGTTCGACCTGGGCGCGCTGGGCCCGGGTGACCGAGGCGGTGACGAGGATGACGCCGTCGCTGTGGTGCAGGACCGGCAGTGCGGCCCAACTCGACGGAGTGGCCTCGCCCGGCGGGACGAGCGATACGACGGTGCCGACGCTCCGCTGGGCGCACTCGGCCTCGACGCCGCGCAGGATCTCCACCGCCCAGGCGCTGTCCAGACCGCCGATGATCAAGTCGACCAGGCCCGATCTGCGGGCCCGGCCCTGCTTGCCGGGGTGGAGGTAGTTGTGAGAGCGCAGCAGGCTCTCGATCCGTTCGCGCGTCGAGGGCGCGACGTCGGAGCGTCCGTTGATCACCTTGGACACGGTGGCCTGGGAGACCCCTGCCTCCGCGGCGATGACGGCCAGGGTCGGACGCTGCTCGCTCAACTTCTCTCCTCTGCGTGGACGCTGTGGGCCGGCGACGGGTATCGCAAACTTTCGAAGAGTTTCCGGTTGGCCGGACAGGATTGTCAAGCACCAAGAGACCTGCTGTGAACGGAGATTCGGCGATAAGGCTTGACCGGGGAGCCTCACGTTTCTAGTTTGTGCAGCACTGAATTCGAGGGTGTTACGAAACATTTTCGAACTCGAACCCGGCATTCCCCACCCCGGAGGTCCCATGGCCAGCACACCCCCTAGTCGACGAAGTTTCCTGGCGTTCTCAGGCCTGACCGCTCTGTCCGTCTCGCTGACCGCGGCCTGCGGCGGCGGGGACTCCGGCTCGGGGCCGGCGGCCGACGGCAAGGTGACCTTCGCGTGGTGGAACATCGCCACGACGGAACCGGGCAAGTCCCTCTTCCCGCAGATCTCCTCGGCGTTCACGGCTGCTCACCCGAACATCACGATCAAGACGGCCTCGTTGGAGAACGAGGCGTTCAAGTCCAAGCTGACCGCCACCAGTTCGTCGGGCAAACTCCCCGACGTCTTCCAGACCTGGGGCGGCGGCGTGCTGCGGCAGCAGGTCGACGCGGGTCTGGTCGAGGACCTCACCGACGTGCTCGGCTGGTCCTCCGACCTCACCCCGGTCTCGCTGCAGCCCTATCAGTTCGAGGGACGGACCTACGGGGTGCCGTACGACATAGGCATGGTCGGCTTCTGGTACAACAAGAAACTCTTCGCCAAGGCCGGGATCACCGCGCCGCCCGCCACCTGGGCCGAGTTCCTCGAAGACGTCAAGAAGCTCAAGGCCGCGGGCGTCACCCCGATCGCCCTCGCGGGCAAGGAGAAATGGCCCGGCCACTTCTACTGGGCCCACCTCGCGATGCGCGTCGCGGGCCTCCCCGCGCTGCAGCAGGCAGCGACCACCAAGGACTTCACCGGCGCCGGATTCGTCCGGGCGGGCACCCACCTCAAGGAACTGGTCGACCTCCAGCCGTTCCAGACGGGCTTCCTCGGCGCCGGCTACTCGACCCCCGGCGGCCAGGCCGCGACCATGGGCAACGGCCAGGCCGCCATGGAGCTGATGGGCCAGTGGGGGCCGTCGGTGCAGAAGGACGCGGGCGCCGACCTCGGAGCGGACCTGGGCTTCTTCCCCTTCCCGACGGTCGACGGCGGAGTCGGCCGGGCCACCGAGGTGTTGGGGGGTGGCGGCGGCTTCGCCCTGCGCAAGGGCGCCCCGAAGGAGGCCCTGGAGTTCCTGAAGTTCCTCGTACTGGAAAACGAGTCCAAGCTGCTGGCCTCCAACGGCTACCTACCGGTGGTCAAAGGCGCGGAGAGCCTGCTCGCCGACGCCAACAGGAAGGCGGTGGCCGACAGTCTGGTCAAGGCGACGGGCTTCCAGCTCTACCTCGACCAGGCCTACCCGCCGGCGGTCGGACAGGAGGTCAACGACAGCGTCGCCGACCTCATCGCGGGCCGGAAGACGCCCGAGCAGGTCACCAAGTCGATCACCGAGGCTGCGAAGGGTGCCTAGTTCCGTGTCCACCCCGACCAAGGAGCGGACGCGGGACACCCTGCCGGTGCCACCGCCCGCCCCGGAGCGGTCGCTCCTGCGCGGGTTGCGAAGCTGGGCGTCGGTCGCCTGGTTCCTCGTCCCGGCCCTGGTCCTCTTCCTCGTCTTCGTCCTCGCTCCGATCGCGGTCGCCATCTACACCGGCTTCTTCAAGTGGGGCGGGACCGGCCCCGTGGACGACTTCGTCGGCTTCCAGAACTACACCAAGCTGTTCGCCGATCAGGTCTTCCTCGGCGATCTGGGGCGCGGGCTGTACCTGATCGTCCTGTCGATCACGGTGCAGCTGCCGTTCGCGCTGTTCACCGCGGTCCTGCTCAACCAGAGGCTGCGCGGCCGGGCCGTCTACCGGATGCTGTTCTTCGCGCCGTACATCCTGTCCGAGGTGGTGACGGCGGTCCTCTTCACGATGATCTTCCTGCCCGGTGCGGGCATGGCCGACCATCTCGCCGGCGCGCTCGGCCTGGAGGGGCTGCGGGGGAAGTGGCTCGCCGATCCCTCGACGGTCATGCCGACCCTGTTCGTGGTCATGACCTGGAAGTACTTCGGCTTCCACATGATGCTCTTCCTCGCCGGGCTGCAGAGCATCCCGGGCGAGATCCTCGAGGCCGCCTCCATCGACGGCGCCGGCGTCTGGCAGCGCTTCCGGCACGTGACGCTACCGCTGCTCGGTCCGACGATCCGGATCAGCGCCTTCCTGTCGATCATCGGGGCCATCCAGCTCTTCGACCTCGTCTGGGTCATGACCGCGGGCGGGCCCAACCACTCCTCCGAGACGATGGCGATCTCGGTGTTCCAGTACGGGTTCAAGCGCTACCAGGTCGGCTATGCCAGTGCGATCAGCGTGGTGTTGTTCATGATCAGCCTGGTCTTCTCCCTCTTCTACCAGCGCTACGTGCTCCGCCGTGACCTGAGCGGGGCCGTCACCTCGGGAGGTGGCCGATGAACGCCCGCAGGACGGTGCGCGGCCTGTCGCTGCACGCCGTGGTCTGGCTGATCGGCGCGTTCGTCGTCGTGCCGCTGATCTACGCGGTGATCTCCGGGTTCAAGAGCACCGGCGAGCTGACGACGAACCCGTTCGGGCTGCCCGAACACTGGAAGACCGGCAACTACACCGGCATCCTCGGCGATGGAACGTTCTGGCGGCAGATCGCCAACAGCGCGGGCATCGCGATCGGTACGACGTGCTGCACGGTGGCGGTCTCCGCAATGGCGGCGTTCGTGCTGGCCCGCTACGCCTTCCGGGGCCGGGAGCTGTTCTACACGCTGTTCACGATCGGGCTGATGTTCCCGTTCGCGGTGGCGGTCCTGCCGCTGTTCCTGCTCCTGCGCACCTTCGACCTGCTCGACAACCCGCTCGGAGTGATCCTCCCGCAGGCGGCCTTCGGGCTCCCCATGACGATCATCATTCTGCGCGGCTTCTTCCGGACCATCCCGGCAGAGGTGGAGGAGGCGGCCGTCGTCGACGGCTGCGGCAAGTTCCGCTTCTTCTGGAAGATCCTGCTGCCGATGGCGCGGCCGGCCCTCGGCACGGTTTCGGTGCTGGCGATCGTCGCGAGCTGGAACAACTTCTTCCTGCCGCTGCTGGTCTTCAACGACCCGAAGTGGCAGACGGTCCCGGTCGGCGTCCAGCAGTTCCAGGGACAGTACGCGACCGACTACGCGCTCGTCCTCGCCTACATCGTCCTCGCCATGGTCCCCGCCCTCGCCTTCTACGCCGTCGCCGAGCGGCAGTTGATCGGCGGCCTCACCGCGGGCGCCACCAAGGGCTGACCCGCCCCGCGCAACCCCCGACCCCCGAGAAGGCGTTGTGAAACGCCGTGACGGTGCTGACCCCGCGCATGAATGTTAGCGCTAACATCACCGGCCGTGTCCGCCCCCTCACGACACGGCCCGTCCTTCAAAGGAGCTCTTCTGATGTGGTTTCGCCATCCGCCCCGGGTCCTGAGACTCGTACTGGCGGTCCTTTCGTCCTTGCTTCTCGGGGCCACGCTCCTCGGTACCCAGCCCGCAGCCGCGGCGACCGTCGACGCCAACACCTCGTACGCGCTGGTCAACCGCAACAGCGGCAAGGCCCTGGACGTCTACAACCTGTCGACCGATGACGGGGCGCGCATCACCCAGTGGACCAGGAACGATCAGAACCAGCAGCTGTGGCAGTTCGTCGACTCCGGCGGCGGTTACTACCGCATCAAGTCCCGCCACTCCGGCAAGGTGTTGGACGTCTCCGGCCGGTCCGCCGCCAACGGCGCCGCGATCGTCCAGTGGGCCGACGCGAACGGCACCAACCAGCAGTGGCGGCTGGCCGACAGCGCGGACGGCTACGTGAGGCTCATCGCGCGCCACAGCAACAAGGCCCTCGAGGTACAAGGCGGCTCCACCGCCGACAACGCGAACATCGTCCAGTACGACGACTGGGGCGGCACCAACCAGCAGTGGCAGCTCGTCCCGGTCGGCGCCGGCAACCCCGGCACGTGCGCCCTTCCGTCGACCTACCGCTGGGCGTCGACGGGCGCGCTGGCGCAGCCCAAGCCGGGGTGGGCCTCGCTCAAGGACTTCACCGTCGTCCCCTACAACGGCAAGCAACTCGTCTATGCGACGACGCACGACACGGGGACGAGCTGGGGTTCGATGAACTTCGGCCTGTTCACCAACTGGTCGGAGATGGCCGCGGCCGGCCAGAACGCCATGTCGGCATCCACCGTCGCGCCCACGCTCTTCCACTTCGCGCCGAAGAACATCTGGGTGCTCACCTACCAGTGGGGCGGGACCGCCTTCTCCTACCGGACGTCGAGCGACCCCACCAACCCGAACGGCTGGTCGTCACCGCAGGTGCTCTTCTCCGGCAGCATCGCCGATTCCGGAACGGGACCCATCGACCAGACGCTCATCGGTGACGGGACGAACATGTACCTGTTCTTCGCCGGTGACAACGGCAAGATCTACCGGGCCGCCATGCCGATCGGGAACTTCCCGGGCAGCTTCGGCACGACCTCGACCGTGATCATGAGCGATACGACGAACAACCTGTTCGAGGCCCCGCAGGTCTACAAGCTCCAGGGCCAGGACCGCTACCTCATGATCGTCGAGGCGATCGGCTCGCAGGGCCGCTACTTCCGCTCCTTCACGGCCACCAGTCTGAACGGCTCGTGGACACCCCAGGCCGCGACCGAGAACAACCCCTTCGCCGGCAAGGCCAACAGCGGAGCCACCTGGACCAACGACATCAGTCATGGCGAACTGATCCGCACCACCGCCGACCAGACCATGACCGTCGATCCCTGCAATCTCCAATTGCTCTACCAGGGACGCAGCCCCAACTCCGGCGGCGACTACGGCCTCCTGCCCTACCGGCCGGGTCTGCTGACACTGCAGCGCTGACGGCAGCACACGGGTCCGGCTCCGGAACGGAGCCGGTGCGGCGGGCTCGGCGGAAGGCCGGGCCCGCCCCTCACATCCCCGACGGCTATTCGGTGGCCGGCGGCCAAGCGGTGCGGTCGCGGAGGTGGTGGAACTCCGTCAGCTCGGAGGCGAGGACCTCGAAGTGCGGGAGCGGGGCCCACAGGCTGCGCTCGCCGATGACGTAGAGGCGGCGCTTGGCGCGACTCGCGGCGACGTTGAGCAGGTGCGGGGTGCCGGCCGCCCACGCGCGGGCGCCCGGCCGACCGCCGCCGAGCACGAGGACGACGACGTCGGCCTCCTTGCCCTGGGCCCGGTGCACGGTGGCGCAGCGCTCGTCGATCAGTTCGGGCGTCCAGCCATCACGGCCGCGGCAGACCTTCTGGCATTCGGCCACGAGCGCCCGGAAGGGAGCGATGACGCGCACGCGTTCGACTCCCACGCCGTGCCGGTGCAAGGCGTCGAGGACGAACTCGAAGGCCCGGCGGTCGCGTTCGCCCCACGGCGCCTCGGGCGGACGGTTGGGGTCGTCGGTGTTGAGCCAGCGGCTGGGGAGCAGACCGTCCTGCTCGGCGTCGGGGAACGACGCGGGCGCGGTGCCGTGGACCATGAGGCCGCCGTACGCGACCTCGTTGCTGACCGTGAACATCGGGTCTTCGCAGCGCCGGTGCACGCGCAGCGGCGAGCCCACCCAGACGTGCTCGTCGCTCCCGTCCGGGGCCGGCAGGTAGGTGCCGTAGCGGTTGGTGCGGTCGGCGACGGCCTGGGCCGAGGTGGCCGAGGGCAGCCAGCGCTCGTCGACGCCGTAGGCGCGCAGCAGCCGGAGCTGCAGGGCCGCGGGCATGGTGACGACGGGTTCGAGCTGGAGCGGATCCCCGACCAGAAGGGCCCGCCGGGCGCGCCACAACGCGCCGACGGCGGCCTGCGGGGTGGCCTGCCCGGCCTCGTCGACGAGGACCCAGCCGATCGACTCCCGGCCGAGGCGGGCGAACATGCTGCCGACGGAGGAGAACGTGGTGGACACGACGGGCACGAGGAGGAACAGCGTCTGCCAGGCGCGCTCGACCTCCTCGTCGGGGACGGGCCCGTTGGTGCCGGCCATCAGCTCCATCAGGACCTGCAGGTTGCCGCGGACCCGCTTCGCCGTCCCGGCGACGAAGGCGCGGTGCAGGTCGAGGGCGCGCAGGAACAGGTCGCTGCGCGCGGTGGACCACACGTCGTCGGACCAGGGCGAGCCGAGTTCCTGGTCGGCTTCGTCGAGGTGGTGCCAGCCGACGGGCAGGGACGGCAGCGTCAGGGCCGCCTCCCGTAGTGCGCGGTGGCGGCCGTCGAGTTCGGCCAGGGCGACCCGCAGGTCGCGGCGGGACGCGTCGGCGACCTGCCGGGCGTGGCGGAGGGCACGGCCCGCCTCGTCCTCCCGCGCGTTCGCGGCCTGTTCGTACGCGATGGCGGCGGTGAGGCTCGCTGCGGCCTCGTCGACGACGGTCGCGGACCGGGAGTGCCGGTCGGAGGCCAGGGACTCCGCGCGTACGGCCGCGGCGACCTGTTCCAGGGAGTCCTCGAGCGCGGCACGCTGCCGGACGAGCAGGTGCGCGATCTCGGCCTGGGTGTGCTCCTGCTGCCGGTCGGCGGCCTGCCGGTCGGCCGTGCTCTGCAGCAGGCGGCGCAGCCCGCCGCGCAGGCCGCGCTCGACGGCCGGGGGAGCGTCGTGGCGTGCGGTCAGCGCGGTCACGTAGTCGCGATGGTGTGCGGCCAGTTCGCGGGCGGCCGACAGGTCCGCGCGGACGGTGGCCAGCTCCTGGCGGGCCCGCGGTACGTGTTCGGAGGCCGTCCCGTATCCGGCCTCGGCCGCCGCGGTGGCGGTCCGGGCGGCGGCGGTGCCGGCGGCGGCCCGGTCCAGGTCCGTCGTGGAGGCGGCGACCTGCCGGTCGGCCCGGGACACGGCGGCTTCCAGGTCCGCGATCCGCTGCCCGGCCGACGGGGATTCCACGGCCGCCAGGTCCCGGGCGAGCCGGGTGCGTCCGGCACGCAGCCGCTCGACCTCGGCCCGGGCCGTACGGAACGCGGCGACGGCCTCGGTCCACGACGGCACCGGCTGGGCGGGTCCGGGGGCCGCGGCCGCGGCCTGGTCCGCCGCAGCGACGGTACGCCGGGCACCGGCTGGTGGACGGGGCGGAATCCAGTCGCTCAGGATGTCCCGCATGCCGCGTAAGGGGGGCAGTTGCGCGGCGGAGCGGGCGTCGGTCTCCTTCTTGGGCAGGCGGCCCCACCAGAACCGGTCGCCGAACTCCTTGCGGTTGGTCTTGTTGCCGAGCACCGCCGCGACCAGACCCCAGGCCGGTCCGCCCAGCAGCGCGGAGGCGAGGTCGGAGAAGTGGTCGGGGCCGCCCTGCCAGTGCTCGCCGAGCGCGCCGATGCCGGGCAGTTCGGCGGTGACGTTCTCCACCGCGCCGTTGTTGGAAGAGGTGACCACGATCTCGAACCCGGTCAGCCGCGGGTCGAGCCGCGACACGAAGCGGGGGTGCTTGCCCTGGCGGTCCCTGCCCCGCCAGGCCGGACCGGTGAACGCCTCTCCGGGCCGGTCGAACGTGGCCAGCACCGCAGCCCGCTCGACGACCAGTGCGGCGACCAGGTCGCGCAGCATCGTGGTCTTGCCCGTGCCCGGCGGGCCGTTCACGGAGAACATCCCGCCCTCGGTTCCCGCCCGGTCGGCGAGCAGGCGGTCGACCGCGAACTGCTGGCTCAGGGCGAGCGGAAACCGTGCCGGTGCGGGCCAGCGCCCGGCCGGAACGAGGTCCGGAGCCACCCCTTCCAGGACGACGCCCCGCTCCCCGCGCACATCCGTCCGCGCGCCCACGGCGACGGAGCCGAGCTCGGTCAGGTACGCCTCCAGCGCCGGTCCGATTCCCTTGTCGAGGGCCGTGGACACCCGGGCCAGATCGGGCGGGAGCAGACTGTTGAGGAAGGGCGCTGTGGCAGCGACCTTCGTCCGCGGGTCCGACGGCCGGCGGACCAGCCTGCTGCGTACCCGGACCACCTGCGGCCGCAGGTGATCCCGTACTCCGCACAGGTCGGCGATCTGCGCGGTCAGGGCGACCAGGTCGGCGAACCCGAGCGCACGGGGACCGGCGCCGGAGCCGGGATCTGCCCCGGACCCGGACCCGGCCCCGGATTCCGCCTCCGGCGACGTGCCGGGCCCGGCGGCCGAGGCCCGCTCGGGCACGCCCCCGGTGCCCTCCGGCCGCCCGGGCTCCGGCTGCTCCTCGGCGGGCCGGCGGGCCGCGACCCAGTCGGCGGCGCGGCGCACCAGGGGTTCCGCCGCGCCCTGCAGCACGGCGCCGGCGACCTCGCCGAACAGGGCCCCGACCGCGCCGACGGCGGCGCCACCCAGCACCTCGGCGAGCAGCCGCTGCCAGCTCCCGCCGCCGGCCGCGGCCGGCGTTCCCGGCCCGTCCCCGGAGCCGGGCCACCGTCCGTACGCCGTTGCGGCGCCCGGGGCGGTAGGGCCGTAAGGGATGGCGATGGCGGTGAGCTCGTCGATCGCTGTGCCGAACGCGTCGTCGAGCTCCTCGAATCCGTTCAGCCACCCCGGTACGGACGGCCCCGGATCGAAGAGCCGGCCGGTCGCCCAGCCGCACGCGGAGATCACCGACGTGTCCTCGAGCGGCCGGCCCTCGTCGTCCAGGACGAGCGCGAACATCGCGCTCTGGCCCGACAGCACCAGCTCGCTCTGGGGCACGCCGGGGTCCGGATCGGTCCCCGCAGGCAGCACCGCGATCATCGCCCGGCGGAGCAGCTCCAACTCGAAGACCCCGCCGTAGACCTCGTGCCGCCACATGTATCCGGCCCGCGCCCGCCGTGCCCCCGTCTCCGGATGCTCCGGATCCCATGGCAGGAGCGGAGGCACCCGGCCCGGCTCCGGCGTCAGGTCGCTGACGTACTCGTCCTTCGGCCCGGACCGCACGGCGGAGCGCCGCCGGGGCAGCGCGGGGATGGTCGGTGGACTGAACAGCTCGATCGCACGCCAGCACTCCAGCAGGGCCTCCCGCCGACGGTCCTGCGCGTGTCCGCTCCGCACCCACTGCCCCCGTGTCGCACACGCGGCATCACGCCGCTCCCCTGAAGATCAGTTGCCCTGCGAATCTACCGGACCGTCAGCAGGCGGAGTGCCGGACCGTCAGCAGGCCCTTGGTGGAAGTGACTCGTGCGTACTGCACACCCCGTCGATGACAGCGGTGACTGTCGCCGCATCCGCGGGACGTGACACGGTCGGTACTGCAACCGACCGAGGGAGCAGGTGTGAACAAAGGGTACGCCGCCTTCTGCGACGCCGACCGGTGGTTCTACGACGCGCCGTACCGGCGGGCCGGTGAGGACTACCCGACCGCACTCGCCCCCGTCCCGCCGGGATGGCGCTCCCACCGGAGCGGCGACTGGCTCGCGCTGCGTCCCGACGACGCCGAACTGCCCGCGCAGGGCTGGAAGATCCACGTCTCGGCCACGCTGGACAACGCCGAGTCCCTGCTGACGACGGTGTACGAGTACTGCACCGCCCGGCGCATCGCCTTCAAGTTCGTCCCGAGCCGCTACCTGCTGCACCTGCGCAACGCCAAGTACGCCGACCGCGCGGCGAGCGGGAAGTTCATCACCGTCTACCCGGCCGACGAGCAGCAGTGCCGGCGGATCGCGGGGGACCTCGACGCCGCCCTGGCCGGCGCGGCCGGCCCGTACATCCTCAGCGACCTGCGCTGGGGCGCCGGACCGGTCCACCTCCGCTACGGCAGCTTCACCCTGCGGCACTGCTACGACGAGCGCGGCCAGCTGGTCCCGGCGATCGAGGCCCCCGACGGGCGGCTCGTACCGGACCGCCGGGGACCGGTCTTCCAGCCGCCCGAGTGGCTCGAACTGCCGGCATTCCTCGAGCCGCACCTCGAAGCGCGCTCCGGGCTCACCCTGGCCGGTCTCCCCTTCACGGTGGAGAGGGCGCTGCACTTCTCCAACGGCGGGGGCGTCTACGTGGGCAAGGACACCCGCACCGGCGAGTCCGTCGTCCTCAAGGAAGCCCGGCCGTACGCGGGCCTCGCCGCCGACGGAGCCGACGCCGTCACCCGGCTGCACCGCGAGCAGGCCGCGCTGGAAAGGCTGACGGGGCTGGACTGCGTCCCCGCGGTGCGCGGCAGGTTCACGGTCGGTGACCACCACTTCCTGGTGCTGGAGCACCTCGCGGGCAAACCGCTCAACACCTACTTCGCCCGCCGCCACCCGCTGATCGAAGCGGACCCCGACCCGGCGGAGCTCGCCTCGTACACCGAGTGGGCCCTCACCATCCACCGGAAGGTCACCGAGGCCCTCGACGCCGTGCACGCCCGCGGGGTGGTCTTCAACGACCTCCACCTCTTCAACATCATGGTGGCCGACGACGAGACCGGCGACCCCTCCGTCTCGCTGCTGGACTTCGAAGCGGCCGCGCACGTCGACGAGGGGCTGCGGCAGACCGTCGCCAACCCCGCCTTCGTCGCCCCGGCCGACCGGCGCGGCTTCTCCGGCGACCGCTACGCCCTCGCCTGCCTGCGGCTCGCCCTCTTCCTCCCGTTGACCAGCCTGCTCGTCCTCGACCGGGCCAAGTCCGCCCACCTGGCTGCGGTCATCGCCGAACAGTTCCCCGTACCACGGCAGTTCCTCGACGAGGCCGTCGAGGAGATCATGGCCGGAGTCCCGCAGCGCGCACCGGGCGGCCACCCGCCCGCACCGGCCGTACCGTACCTGCCCGTCGGGCCGCAGGACTGGCCCGCCGCCCGTACCTCGATGACCGCGGCGGTGCGCGCGAGCGCCACCCCGGAGCGCGAGGACCGCTTCGTCCCGGGCGACATCGCGCAGTTCGCGACCGCCGGCGGCGGAACCGGCTTCGGCCACGGGATCGCCGGAGTGCTCCACGCCCTCGCCGAGACCGGCGCCGGGCCCTGGCCCGAGGCGGAGGAATGGCTCCTCGACCGGGCCGGGCAACCGCCGTCCGGCACCCCGCTCGGCTTCTACGACGGCCTGGCCGGCACGGCCTGGACCCTGCACCGGCTCGGGCATCCGGGCCGCGCCCTCGACCTCGCCGAACAGCTGCTCCACCAGCCCTGGCAGAGCTCGGGGCCCGACCTGCACGGCGGACTCGCCGGCATCGGCCTGGCCCTGGACGCGCTCGGCACCGCGGTCGGCGAGGGCGAACTGCACACGGCGGCCCTGCGCTGCGCCGAGCTGCTCGCCCGCCCCGAGCACCGCCCCGCCCGTGCGGGACTGCTGTACGGCGACTCCGGCCCCGCCCTGCTCTTCCTGCGGCTCTACGAACGCACCGGCGACAAGGAGCTCCTGAGCCAGGCCGCCCGCGCGCTCCACCGCGACCTCGACCGCTGCGTCACCAGCGCGTTCGGCACCCTCCAGGTGAACGAGGGCTGGCGCACGATGCCGTACCTCGGCGAGGGCAGCGTCGGCATCGGCATGGTGATCGACGACTGGCTGGAGCACGGCCCGGACGAGCGCTTCGAACAGGCCCGGCGCGAGATCGTACGGGCGGCGCAGGCGACCTTCTACGCCCAGCCCGGGCTGATGCGCGGCGCCGCCGGAATGATCCTCCACCTGGCCCGGACCACGACGCCGGGCCCCGGCACCGGACCCGAGGCCGTCGCCCGCCAGATCGACGCACTGGCCCGGCACGCAGTGCCGTACCAGGGGCATCTGGCCTTCCCCGGCGAGCAGATGATGCGGCTGTCCATGGACCTCTCCACGGGCACGGCCGGCGTTCTCCTCGCCCTCGGCAGCGCGGCGCCCGGCGGGCGCGCGCACCTGCCGTTCCTCCCGCCGCTGCGCGAGCGCGCGGCGGCCCCAGAGCCGGCCCCGTCCGGGGCCGTGACCCATGGCACCACTCGACGGAAGAAGAGGAACCTGACATGACGCTTCTTGACCTGCAGTCGATGGAGACCCCGAAGGAAGAGGCCACCGAGCTGACCGGCGGCGGCGGTGGCGGCGGCAGCCGGGCCAGCCTGCTGCTCTGCGGCGACAGCAGCCTGAGCATCACGACCTGTCACTGACCAGGTCACCTCGGGCCCAGGCGGTTCGCCGCCCCGGCCCGCACCCCACCCCCTGAGGTATCCGCCCATGAGAGCCCCCAACACAGCGGCCGAAAGCGCGCAACCGCCAGACGTTGCCCCCGCCCCCAAC